>NZ_BAABHV010000009.1:0-673198 GCF_039542285.1 Erythrobacter westpacificensis | reverse complement strand
ATGAGCTTGCTCTGGTCGACATTACCATGGAAGGCAGCGTCGCCGTTCTCTCCATTGGCGGTGTGCCGGTAAGCGCGGGCCATATGCACGAAGTGGTGATAGGTGCTGCGGTCGAGAAGCTGCGCCAGTCCATCGACTACTCCCTGAAGCCCTTTTCCTTCCTCTCCGAGTTTTTCACCATGCCTGAGCTGGTCAAGGTCCACGAGGCGATCCTTGGCAGGGAGCTGGTTCCAGAATGGGTTCGCCGCAAGGTGATCAAGCGCATTTATCCCGGCGACAAAATGATCGCCGGGACCGGCAGGACCTACAGCGAGGGACCGGGCAAGCCCGCCGAGCTGCTCTGCCTGCGATACGTGTCGCCTCAGGAGCGAGAGCGAGAAAGGATCAGGGCGAAGAATAAAGCCAGGACCGCGAAGCTCGAGCGAGAGGAGCGCCGCAGGCTGGAGGCGGAGATCATCGCCCGCATCGGTCCCTATGGAAAAGTCCGCAGGAGGTCGCCTCGCCGTGGCCGTTGACCGTTTCAGTCTCGAGGATGCGCTCCGCCTGGCAGCACACAGGCTGCACGCGGATCACGCCGCCATCATGCGGAGCGCCGCACTCATCGGACCCACGATCAGCGACACGCTTGCAGGACACTTCCGGATCAGGCGCTCCTTCACAGCTGGTTCGGTGATGCGGCAGACCTGGGCCGACACGCGGCGCGAGATGGATCTCATTATCGTTCTCGATGATGTGCACCGCGGGCATCTTGGGTCGCCGCCGGCGATACTGATCGAGCAGTTCGCCGCCATCTTGCGGGAAACGCACTATACCAACCGCCGTAAAGGTATGCGCCATGCTGCTGTTGGCATCGGTGGCCCGGAATCGTACGCGTTCTCCTGTCCGCCGCGCATTATCGCAGTGCCAGCTTTTGAGGCCCCCCGGGGAATCTTCATTCCGGACCAGTGGAACGAGCGCTGGATCTGCATCGATCCTGGCGGCTTCGATGCCTTGTGTGAGAATGCCGACCGGCAATACCCGGGCTGGCGCAATCTCGTGCAGGTCCTGAAGACCTGGAACAACCGGGACGAGAAGTTTGAGCCTTTCATCAAGCCAGGCTTGCTGATCGAGGCGATGGCGATGGAGATCGCGCCCAGTCTTGGCGGCCTCGATCTTGGCCTGCAGCTCAGCGTCATGTTCCAGACGATGTACGAAAGGTTCGACGAAGAGTGGCCTGACCCCGCTGGCCTTGCTCCTGCGCTGACAAGCTACATGTCACCCAAGCGGCGCGCATTTGCCAGGCAGCACGTCCAGCACGCGTGGCTAACTCTTGCCCAGGCGAAAAAGGCCAACGACCGGCAGGATTACAGGGAAGCCAAGCGCCTCGCGCGCTCCGTGCTCGGGCGGATCGTGTCGACTGCACCGCGCGACGAGTACGGAGACCTCGTAGAGGTGAAGCCTGGCGAGAGGATTTATTGAGGCCTGCGACCCTGGCTCTAGCGCGCCAGCAATTGCTCCGCCTGCTGCTCCCAGTCTGGGTCGATGGTCCCCGCGCGCATGAGCTCGGACCCATCGATCCCGGCTTTCAGGCCGCCTGCCATGATTGCCTCGACGATCTCGGGCGAGAGAAAGGCGAGGCGAACCACGCGGGTCACGTATGAGACGGTCACCCCCTCCTTGCGGGCGAGAGCGGTCGGATCGAGTACGCCTTGCGCGATGATCGCCCACCAGCTGCGCGCCTTGGCGACGAGCCGGATGAGCGCCTTGTCGGGACCGTCGGGCTTCAGGTGAGCGCCGTTGTCCTGCACAAGGCGAACCGCACGGCCGGTCCGGGTTACGCGCGCGCTGGTTTTCAGGCAAAGCACGGCGGCCGGATCGGGATTGCCGGGCAGCTGCAGGTAGCAGGTGAGCGCAGGGACGCGGATCGTTATCGCCAGTCCCGAAGGCAGGACCGTGACCTCGCTGACCATCAGGGCGATGAGCTTGCCTCCATCGGTTTGCAACTCTTTTGCTGCAGCGGTGCAGCGAGCAGCGAGCGGCTCGAGGTCCGTGGGTGAAAGGGTGATGCCGGCCTTGTCCGCCAGCGCCACCGGGTCTGCAAACAGATCGCCCAGGGCATCGGATACGGCCTGCTCGGCTTCGGGTGCCGGGATACGCAGGCCCTTATCGCCCTCGCTGTCCTCTCCGAAGTGTCGCCGCCTGCTCACGTAGTAGCGGTAGCGCGTCTTGCCCTTGGTCGTGTGCGCCGCGACCAGCGGTTCACCAGCCTCGTCGCAGATGAGACCTTTGAGGAAGCTTTTTCGGCCGCGCGGCTTGCCGCGTACACCCTGCCGGTTGGCAGCAAGGTGCTGCTGGACCTTGTCCCATAGTGCACGCTCGATGATCGGCGGATGGAGGCCGGGATAAAGCGTGCCATTGTGCTGGATGTCGCCAGCATAGATCGGGTTGCCAAGGATCGCATAGAGCTGGCCGCGCGTGAACGCGCCGCCGCCAAGCGGTTTGCCCTTCCGGGTCTTGCGACGCGGCACGATGGTGCCCTCTGCCGCAAGCCCTTTGGCAAGCGCGCGCACATTGCCGAGCTCGAGGTAGCGCGCGTAAATATTGCGCACCAGGTTCGCGTGGTTCTCGACGATGGCGAGACTGCGCTCATCCGGTCGATAGCCCAGCGGCGGTATCCCGCCCATCCACATGCCCTTGGCTTTCGAGGCTGCGATCTTGTCGCGGATACGTTCGGCGGTGACCTCGCGTTCGAACTGGGCGAACGAGAGCAGCATGTTCAGCGTCAGGCGCCCCATGCTGGTGGTCGTGTTGAAGGCCTGGGTGATCGAGACAAAGCTGGTGCCAGCCTTGTCGAGCGCTTCCACCAGCTTGGCAAAGTCGAGCAGCGAACGGGTCAGTCGGTCGACCTTGTAGACGACGATGATGTCGACCTTACCTGCAGCGACGTCTGCCAGCAGCGCCTTGAGGCCAGGCCGCTCGAGCGTCCCCCCAGAAATGCCGCCGTCATCGTATGGCGTCTCCAGCAGCTCCCATCCTTCGCTTGCCTGGCTCTTGATATAGGCGGCACAGGCCTCGCGCTGGGCATCGAGCGAGTTGAACCCCTGCTCGAGACCTTCCTCGCTCGACTTGCGGGTATAGATGGCGCAGCGAACAGGTTTCATGCCGACCTCCGCCGCTTCTGCGAAAGGCCGAAGAAAGCAGGGCCCGACCAGCGCGTGCCGGTAATCGCGCGGGCAACTTCGCTCAGCGAGTTCCAGGTCTTGCCGTCCCAGCGAATGGTCTCATCGCTCTCGATGAGGACGACATGGAGCGTGCCTTTCCACTCGCGCACGAGCCGCTGGCGTGGGGGCGGGGCCTCGGCGCTGGCCCGGGCGCTTGCGCGGGCCAGCCGCTCGCTGCTGCGGTTCGAGAGATGGCCGTGGGCGCGGGCCTGGAGCTCGTAGGCGAGCGCGAGGCGCAGCAATGCCGCGCTTGCCTTGGGCGCGGCGGTGCCGGTGAGGCTGGCGAGACGCTGGCGCAGCTGCGCGCGGCCAAGTGTGGGGAGAGCGGCGAGTTCGTTGTCGAGGTTTGCAGGTTCCATTGATCCTTGTCCGGTTTGCTAGGCGAACAGCAAGTGCTGCTCGCACCGAACAAGGCCCCAAGGTGCATGTGAGCACCGGGGCGAGATATGGCCAGGGACCGTCCCTGTGAATCGCTGATCACAATGGCGAGGCAACGCGGTTAGTCCAGAAGAAACCGAAGGCGATCGTGTATTTAACGAACCCACGCTTGCAGGCTTCGGAAAAAACGCCTATTAACAAGGGGAAGGCGCGGCATCCTCCCAACGGCTAGATCGCGCCTTCTCTCCCCATCATGACTGAATAGGTACGTCCAGTGTCACGCTGTAGGGAAGGGGTTTTACGTCTCGACCGGTGTGAGTTGCGGGGTATCCGGTCCCGCAACCGCATCAAGGGCGGATGATATTTGAAGCTCTGGCCTTGCGGCCTCCAAGCTAGCTTGAATTACCTCGTTTAGGCTTCTCTCCGCCGCCGCCCGATAAGTTTCGACGACCGTCCTAGAAGGGTTGCGGCCATCCCCGTTGGATTGTCGCCCTTCTATTAGGAGTCCACTCAGTGGACCGCGTGACTAAACAGTCGCTTCTAAAATTCGAGCGAAGCCAGATAGTTGTTGCCTATCAGCGCCAGCTATGGCGCAACCGTTCGCCCTGATGAGGAGAACAGCCGCATGCGTACCAGCCAGTCCCATCCGCTGCAGATTGCCGAGATACCGGTCAAGGAAGGCATGGGGAGCATCGGGATTACGTTTTGCCCTGGCAAGAAACAGCCGGCCGCAGCAACCGGCGCCTGGGACCGCGACCTGGGGCTCGACATCGCTGCCATCGCCGACTGGAACGCTGCGGCGGTGGTGACCTTGATCGAGGACCACGAGCTGCGCAGTCTCGCTGTCGAGAACCTGGGCGAGGCGGTACGCAGCGCGCACATGTCCTGGTACCATCTGCCGATCCCCGACGTGAGCCCTCCGGGAGCGAGCTTCGAGGCTGAATGGTCCAGCGCGGGCGCAGAACTGCGCCGCATCCTTGGGGCAGGGTTCAACGTGCTCGTCCACTGCAAGGGGGGGCTTGGCCGAGCGGGCACCATCGCCAGCCGCCTGCTGGTGGAGCTGGGGTGGGATCCCGATCAGGCGATAGAAGCCGTGCGCGCGGCGCGGCCGGGAGCGATCGAGACCTCGGCCCAGGCAGCGCATGTCCGCGAAGTATCTGCTGTCATGCCGGATCTGCCCCAACAGACTACGAATGCGTGTCGTGATCGTGCAGTCGGCGCACTTGTCGGCCTGGCTGTTGGCGACGCGCTCGGCACGACGCTTGAGTTCAGCGCGCGTGACACCAGGCCGCAGGTCACCGACATCGTGGGCGGTGGACCTTTTCGCCTCAAGGCCGGTCAATGGACCGATGATACTGCCATGGCCCTTGCACTTGCGGCCAGTCTCGATGCCTGTGGCGGTCTCGACGAGCAGGACCTGATGGAGCGCTTCGCCAGCTGGCGCGACACCGGAGAATATTCGGTGACCGGCACTTGCTTTGACATCGGCAATACAGTCGCCGGCGCGCTACGGCGTTTCAAGGCAACAGGTGACCCTGTCGCGGGTTCGACCGACCCGATGAGTGCAGGCAATGGTAGCTTGATGCGGCTCGCGCCCGTTGCCATCCGCTATTGGCGTGACCCCGAACGGCGTGCAGATGTTGCTGCCCGCCAGAGCCTGACCACGCATGGGGCGCCCGAGGCCATCGCTGCCTGTGTCGCTTATGCCGATCTCGTTGCCGAGGCCATCTCCGGGGAACCGAGAGACGAAGTTCTGCACCCTCGCGATCACGATCATGCGGGCAAGGTCGCGAGTATCATGGCGGGCTCGTGGCGCGGCAAGCCACGCGATGCGATCAGGGGGTCAGGCTATGTCGCCCATTCTCTCGAGGCTTCGCTTTGGTGCATTGGCCGGACAGGAACGTTTGCTGACGCGGTCATTCTTGCAGCGAACCTTGGCGAAGATGCCGATACCACAGCAGCGATCACCGGGCAGCTTGCCGGCGCGATCTATGGATTGAGCGCGATACCCGCAAGCTGGCTGGACAAGCTGGCTTGGCGCGAGCGGATCGAACAGCAGGCAGGCCAGCTGTTCGATCAGTGCCTACAAGGTGGTAGCTGACCGGCAATCGGCTTCCGCTGGCTTTGGCAAACTTTTTCGTCAAACAACCCCATGCACCGTAGCCTGCGCTGGAGGCCGGCATGGAACGCTTTGCGCTGCATAGGTCGTGACAACACGGTTTTTCCTATCCGCAACAGATAGGACTGGAAGACCATGGCGAAACAATCAGGCATCAAGCCAACAAAGATCACGCCGAGCGAGCAGGCTGCACAAGCGAACTGCGAGGATGACAGGGATGTTGCCCCAACCGCGTCTCTGAAAGAAGACCAGGCTCTCATCACGAAGCCTGACTTTCGAGATCACTTTACCAAGCTCGAAGTGCTCGCTCTGTGCATGTTCGAATGTTCTCTCGATACGTTCCGAACTGCTGACGTGTACGCAGACACGCCGCGAGAGGCTGTCGCGATGAAGCGAGAGGCCGCCTCGATCGGCAAGGCGTATGCGAGCCTGCTCATGACAATTGATCGGCTGCAGGAGACCGCCAGGAAGGAGGTTCGCTGATGGCAGGAAAACATCCGCGCAATCTTGCTGGACTTCAGGCAGCCCTCCGCTGCGGAGTGAAGACCCGTAGTGGCGAGCCGTGCCGGGCTCCTGCCATAGCCGGCGCGCTTCGTTGCCGCATGCACGGCGGAAAGGGTTCTGGCGCGCCCAATGGCAATCGCAACGCACAAAAGCATGGCGCCTACAGCAAGAGAGTGCGCAACCTCAGAGCAGCGCGCCAGGCGTTTGAAAAGGCAATGCGCGTGATGATTGAGCAGCTCGACAGCTTCAGCTGAGGCTGACATGGGAGTGGCAGCTTTGCGCCCCACGTCGGTCATTCGAAGCCTTTTCGCTATCGCTCAAAAGCGGTCATCAAATTTGGTTCATGCAGACCAATGGGAATGGTGGCAGGCGGGAGGCGCAGTGCTGACCTCTTTGATGCCAAGCCGCCCCTGCTGCCTCAGAATCCCCAGAACCGGTTGCAGTCGATTGGGTCGAGGCCTGGATCGCGCAGCCGGCGGTCCGCTTCGCGCTGCGCCTGCTCGACTGCGCATTTGTTGGCGCGTTCCACGATCTGTTTCTCGGTCGCGCCGCTGCGTTCGCCATAACGACGCAAGGCAGGATTGAAGCGTTCGGGCGAGGCGAATGGATTGCTGACGGTCGTCACGCTCACGACCTTGTGGTTTCCGCAGGCTTCAGCCAATGCCGGATCGGGTTCGGACGGTTCGCTGTACCAACCTGTTTCGGCGGTTAGCCCCACACGCATGCTACCCATTGTGTTGGGCTTGTAGCGCGATCCGAAGGCGAGATAGCCTTCATCGTCGATCACGAGAGCTGCGGCGAAGGGAAAAAAGACCAGCGGATCATCTTCACCCTCACGATCGAGAAAGAAGCACCCGTCGCGCAGTACGATGACGTGCTCGGTACTGATCGATAGCACGTCACCTGCAGGTCTCTCTTCCTGCGGGAACGCCCTGATATAGTAGGATAGCTCTGTCGGCATCGCCGGGCGCGCGATTTGCGGCTCTGCTTCAACCGGATCGGGCGGCCATTTCTTGTCGAGATCAGTAAACGGTGCCGGAAGCGGCGCTTCGAGGATCGTGAGGCGGCCGGTCGGCTCTTGCGTGGCGCCACGCGGGATTGCCGTAGGCTCGACGCACGCTGCAGTGTACCTGCCGGATTCCGTGATGATCCTGCCGTTTTCGTCAAGGGTGCACAGCAGAGCTGCATCGTCGGTCCGCGAGCAGGCGGTAGCCAGTGCGACCAGAGGCAGTAAGAGGGAAACCCGCATCATGGCGCCCTGTCTCCCGTCAGAACATGGTCTCGGCCAGCGACAATCAATTCGCCATTGGGGCCGATCATATAGTGCGGATCGTCGCGCATCAGCTCGGCGAACGCATCATCTAGGGCAACATAGTCATCCCGGCACTTCTGTTCGGTGCTGGTGATTTCATCATCGACGATCAGGCGTCCATCGCCAGTTGCGTATGTGCCAAACAGCGTGGCGCATGATGCAAGCCCCTGCCATGTGTCCGATGCAAAACGCAGATGCCGTTCGTCAGGACTGGAACTGGCGGTTTCGCGGTCGATCGCGCGGATCACCCAATCCGTGTCGGCCAGCGCCTGGCCCGGCGGATTCGCGACGGGAATATGCATCGGGTCTGGCGAGCGGTTTTGGCCGTTTTCACTGTCCATGCGAGTGAGTTCGACAACATGATCGCGCGAGCGCAGGCGCAGTGCATCCCCGGACAGGCGGACCTGAGGATAGGCGCGGAATAGCGTTGCAATCGATTCTTCCCATTCGCCCACGCGGCCCGGGCAGGCCATTGAATCGCCGCCCCAGCTGTACACGGCGATGCGCCCTTCGGCGTAGAGCGCGGTGCCACCAAAGGCATTGCAGCCGACAGAGCCGCCCGCCGCATCCGCCGAAAAGGCCAGATATGGCACCGGCTTCGACACCGGTAGCGCTTCACCGTCGATCCGCACGATCCGCCAGCGCCCCTCGATCTCCGCCAATTCGGGGATGGTGAGGTCCGATCGGGTATCCGTCTGGTCGGCGGCTCGCTCATTGCATGCCGGATTGCAGGCAGACAGGGCTGCGGCCAGGAGGACCGCGAAACGTCTCATCGCAGCATCGGCTTCAGGGTGACGTCGCCGCCGGGCAGCGGGACGGTGTAATCGGGATTGATCGGGCAGCTGCTTGTGCAGATGACGTATGGGAAGCTGTGCTCATCGATCCAGCGCACCACCTCGGCCACCCCCGGCTCGGTGATCGGTGTGCCGTCTGGCTGGTTCCCCGGACAGGCGACCGCAATTGCATAAACCGTCCAGCCCGCTTCCGAGCGCGCCCTCCCGACTGGCGTGCAGCCATCGAAATAGGCTGTAACCCCGCCATAACCGTGGGGATTGCCGAAATTCGTGCTGCCGTCGTATTCGATCCAGAGACGGGTCGGATCGGCCAGTTCGCGCTCCCCGATACGGGTAATGAAATAGCGGCGCACTGTCGCGTTGCCGAAATTGTCGCTGGCGCGGGGGGCGAGCTCGGCCATCCTGTTGCCGACCGAAATCGCCAGCGCGCGCGCATCTTCCACTGACGTCCCGGTAAAGCTTGCCGAGCCCACCACATTCGCGCCTGCCACCGCTTCGGCCAGAGTGCCATCGACGATCCGCATCAGTGGTAGCGTCATCTGCACCACGCGCGTGTCGAACGATGGCGCCGCGCCGTCTGCCAGACGACCGGCAAGATAGCCGGTGCGACTCGCCAATAGCAGCACCTCCTCGCCGGGTTCGGGCGTGATGACCGGAGAGCGGCTTTTGCCCTCCAGCGGCGGCATCCGCACGATCAGCAGGTCGCCTGCGTGTTTCCCGCCGCGCCAGCCCTCGCGTACGCGGTAAAGGTAATCGAGCGACAGACCGTCTGCGCGATCAACCGGGCGGATGCCTTCCAGCACGGCGCGCACGACGATGGGCGCAATAGCAAGGTGCTCGCCGAGGGTGCGCGACTCTGAGCCCGCCTTGGGCACCAGCCCCGCCTGTCGAGCCTGCGCGTAATGCCATGATGTCATACCCGCAAAGGCTAGACCGCGTGGATCGACGGGCTGTTCGCCCCCGGGCATCCCCTCTCCGCCAAATCCGATGGCCCTCAACGCCAGCTCGACGCGCTGTTCGGGAGGCATCGCTGCGGCCTTTTCGGCGAGTTCGACCGCCCAAGGGTGGGGCGGGACGCTTTCGGCATCGGTGGCCAATTCTGGATAGCGCGCTGCGGGCACGAGCGTCGCCCGCTCTCCCCTGATCTCCACCGTCATCCGGGTCTCGATAGGTTCGGCGCGGTAGCTGACTTCGCTTCCAAGTTTCGCCAACTTATCGCCCAGAGTCTGGACACGGCAGCGTTCGGTCATTCGGTGATATGAGCCGCCAGTACGCACTTCTCCATCGCGGTCGGTGTGCCATCCATTAGAAGCGAAATCGCAGTTTTCCGCGTCAACGCTGTATTCCGGCCCGAAGGTAACGCGGGTCAGTTCCTCGCCGCGATAGGGTCTGCCGCGCCGGTCGGCGAGCAGCCATTCACCGCGCACGAAATCTTCCCGCGGGACGGTCGCTCCCACATCGATCTTGGCGAACACCCATGTTTCGCCGCCGCGCTCGATCCGGATGGTGTCGCTATCGACCGGAACGATGTGCACTTCGCCTGCATCGAACGGGGCAAGCGGGGCCTGCGGTTGGCAATGCGAGGCAAGGCGCGTGTAATCGTCAAGCGCGTATCGGCCATCGCCCCTATCGCGCAGTTGGCCCTGCGTCAGCTCACAGCCGCTGCCGAAGGAAAACATCGGGCTCCAGATATTAAGCCTGTCTTCCGGCGAGACACCTGGCCCGGACACGGGCCGCCATTCACCATAGAGCGCCTTCACCGCATCGGTCATGGGCGCGAGTGTTCCTTGCTCTGACGACTGCGGCGCAGGGGGCAGCGGCATGGCTGGCGGCTCGCGCGCAGGGCCGGAAGCCGCACAGCCTGAAAGCGCGATTGGACCGACGAAAGCAACAAGCAATCTAAGAGACATCGACGTAATCCATGCAAAGATTTTCCGCGTCGCGCGGTCGCGAAGCGGGTGGCGGGGGCGGAGCGGGTGGTTCCGGCTCCGGTAACGGAGCGACCGGTGGCGGGATAACGGACGGGCCTTCGCGATAGCCGGGCGGCGGCACAAATTCGGGCGGTGGTTGCGGGAACATCAGTCCGCATTCCTGCTCCGCGCTCCGCATGCCGACGCTGGCCAGCGTTTGCAGCACCGCGTCGCAATCGGCATCGCCATAGCAGGTCCCCCAGAAAATCGGCTCTTCCTGCTCTTGCCATATCGCCACCGCTGCACTTGTCGCGCCGTCGTAATGGTTGGTGATCAGATAGCGCGTTCCGCCGTCGGCCAGATGCTTGCGAAAGGCGGGCCTGCTATTGATGGTAATGGGATCGCCCCACTGATCGTCTTTCATCGCCTTTCCGAACTGATCGAGGACATAATCGAACCGCAGGTCGCCCGAACGCCAGACCAGGTGAACACTGTCGTCCCCCAGCGGGCATTCGCTCGCACCGTTCAAGCAGGTTTCTGTCGCGCCATCGAGGGTGAGGCCGACCGGAAAGAAGAAACTCATGGTGCCGAGCGATATGCCCGCAGACGGTCGCACCGCCGGTTCGGGCACGACGATATCGGTCGGCTCACCGCAAGCCGCGAGCCCCGCTATGAGCGCGACGATCAGCCGCCGCCACATTGCAGGCCATCCGCATTTGCGGTCAGCGTCACGCCGCGCGGGTTGACGCGGAAGCCGCCTTCCCAACCTGCCCACAGGACGCGCACCGTTGTGCTCGGTGCCAATCTGCAGCTGAGCGTGCCGTTCGAAGTGGTGCATTGGGCCGCCTCAAGGTCTGCGAACACCTGCAGATCGTCCAACCGCCCCACTTCGGGCAGGTGAGACAGGAGGGCCGCTTCCTCGCGCCCGAAACGGATGCAATCCATGTAGGAGAAGGGATCGGGTTCGGGTTCCGGCGGCTTGTCTATCGCGTCGGGGATCGGACGGTCTTCGGCCACGGCGGCGAGGCGGGCCAAGAGGCTGTCGGTCGTTTCACGCCAATAAGAATCATCGTCAGCCGGCGTGCCGCCCGAAAGCCCCATCCACAGCGCGCCGTCTACAAGTGGTCCGTCGATTAGCGTGACATCGCCCGGGTTGGCGCGCAGCCGGGCAATGGCTTCGGGCGATCCGGTCAGGTCGAACCCCGCGACGCGCGGCTCCCCGCCGGATCGAAACCGGTTTCCCGCTTCGGCGACCATCCATGCGTGGCGGCGGAGCAGCGCGTCATTCTCGAGCGTTTGGGGATCAAGCGACAACACCATAGTGTGGGCGAGATTGCTCAGCGGCCCTGCGCCTGCGTTTTTTTTCGCATCGCCAAGCGCACGATCGACCAAGTCCACCGAAGCCTGTTCGGGCGGAACGCGCGTTTCGTCCAGCAGCGCAGCATCTGTTACCTGCACCGCATAGGGAAGCAGGCCGCGCTGTTGCAGCCACCGGCGGGCTTCGCGCGCAGGCAGCGGCTGCGCGAAGCGCACGCGGATGCGGTCTGGCCGGATGGTGTCCAGGCCGTCGGATGCAGCAGATTCGGCAGCGCCAAGCGGCGGGATCATGGACAACCAGCCCTCGCGCGTGCCTAGCCCGGCGCGGACCAGCGGGAAAGCAGTCGTTTGCAGATCGTCATACAGCGCGAAGCGGCCAAGCAGGCGACCTTCGCCGTCGCGGAAAACCAGATAGGTTTCGCCGCTGCGCACGGCCAGCGTGCCGGGATGGCAGCTGTTGAGATTTCGCACACCGGCGATCGCATATTCGGCCTCGACCGGATAGGGGAAGGGCGTGACCCGGCCATTTTCGTCCACCCAGTGCATTGGCTGCGGATCGCGACTGTCCGGCGTTGCTTGCGCCACCAGGAGCGTGAAGCGATCGGGCGAGCGGCCCTTGATCCGGTCGATGACATGGAACGTCGTGGACGAGATGCCCCAGCGCGGATCGCTGTCAAAGGCACTGCGCGTCTCGCCTGCGACTGCGATATCGACCGTGGCGCCGGCCTGCATCATCTTGCCGGTGAAGAACGCTGCGGAAGCCTCGCCGACCGGTTCGGGGACCTGCGTATAGAGACATGCGGCAGCCGGACTGCTGGCCAGCAGTGTCGCCGCCGTGAGCGCAGGGAGGAAAAAACGCATCATGGCTGTTCTCCGACAAGTCCTGCCTCAACCAGTGCCGCCTGGATTGGTGCAATGGCTGCGCGCAGTTCGTCCAGCGGCATTGGTTCCGGGTAAAGCGCGAGCGGGCGCACCATGCCATCGGCTTCGATCCGGGCAGGGGGCATTGCGGCGGTCACGAACCATTTGCCTTCGGTGCGCGCCGCGCCTTCGCCGCCTTGCACATAGGCGGCATGGCGATAGAGCCGGTCGCTGAGGTGCAGTAACCAGCGCGAACCCGGCTCGAGCGAATCCGGCAGGCCCGGCAGCAGCACTGGCTCTTCCATCGCTTGCCCGTAGCGGGTCACGCCCGCCTCGTCGGTACGCACGCCCGAAGCGAGGCGCTGGCGCAGCTCATTGCCAACATCAGCGGAGCCCTTCAGCACCTCGATTACCCGCCAGCGGACCGACGATGAATAGCCATCAGGCCCGGTGTCGGCGATGTCGATACCGACCGGCTCGGCCACCACCACATCGCTAGCCACGAGCGCGCGTGTTTCCACCGTCTGTCGGCCGTTCATGTCCTCCTGCGCACCAATCGGATCGAAACCGGCAGCGCGCAGGGTCTGTATTTCGCGCAAGGTCCGACCGAAGGCGATCAGGAAGTGCGTCTGCTGCAGCGATCCGGCTTTCGACGGCTTTTGCGCGACCCAGCGATCTTCGGTCTCACCGGGACGGGGCGGCTCTGGCCGCATGATTGGCGTCCCGGCCACGAGTTCTCGAATTGCCGAGAAGTCGGGATGTGCTTCCAGCGGATACCAGATCGCGTCGGGATCGCTGCGGATCGGCAGATCCTGCCGGTAGATCGCACTCTGGTTGTCCATTTCCAGGCGAACCAGCGGAGGCACTGTGAAATTGCCCGCCACAGCGGCCTGCGAGAATGGTTCCAGTTCACGCACCCGCACGCCGACATAGCCACCAATCGGCTCGATATAGATGTCACCTTCCAGCGCCGCCTGTCCCATCTGCGTGGCGATAGCGTCGCGCGCCTCCGACAGCGCATTCCCGCCCTGCGGCACGATCTGCGCGGTCACGTGCGGTTGCAGCGCTGCGGGCACAAGCGCTTCGCGCGTCGCCCCATCGGTGTGGAACATATGCGCGGTGCCCTGATTTTCATCGACCCAGATTTGCGCCACGATGTCGCCACGCTCCAGCATCATGCCGTCTCGCCAAGCGCGCAGTTCCGCGACCCGCGCCATGTCGGCGGCATAGTCCGCTTCGGCGGCGGCGCGACTGCTCAGTTGCCGTTCGCGATCTGCGATCCCCGCCTCGCGCCGCTGTGCATCCCACACCTCGCGCGGAAGAAATCCACGCACCACGCGATAGGGTCCGGGACAGGCATCGGTGCCGACCAACTCTGCCGGTGGATTTACCTCGCCCGGTTGCAGACCCATCAGGACAATGTCGGTGTTTGCGAACACGCGCGCGCCGCCCAGACGATTGAGCACGGAGACCCGCGCCGGATCGGACAGGTCGAGCGCGTCGCTCGCCTGCCACAGGGCCATGCGTGGCTCCTCGCCTTCGGGGTAAAGCATCAGACAGCCATCCTCGAGCGCGAGGCGCGCGGGCACGTCGGGCACGCCCACCAGCGTGCTGGGGTACATATCGGTGCGGAAGGCGAATTGCGGGAAGCTTTTCACCCGCGCGTCGCCAGCGGCGGGCGCAGGCGGCGCAGCAATCGGCAGCGGGCGCGCTTCCACCAGATTGATGTAATCGGGCAGTTCCAGTTCACCGCGCGCCGCCGCCGCCCGGATCGGCGCGGCCTCCTGCGCCAGTTCGACCTGAACGATCCCGAAGTTCTCGCGCGAGCCTATCGAAGCCCAGCGAAAACCGAGCCGCTCGAAATCTGCGATGAGCCGCTCCTGCGCCGCGCGCAATTCGATCAGTGTGGGGCCGGGTCGGTCGACCGGCACATAGAGCGGGTCGCTGGTATACTTCGCCAGTGTCACCGCCGCATCGCGGGTGAAGGCAACCATCACACCATAGGTCGGGCGATGCTGAATCCAGAGCCCTGCAAAGGTATCGCCTTCCTTTTCGTGCAGCGTCTGCGCCAGCAAGCCGATGGAATCGTCGGGCGCTTGCGGCGGGAGCGGTGGCCCCGGCTCGGTACGCGGGCCGATCGCGCCGCGGTTCTGGATCTCCATCCGCCGCTCGGCCTCTTCCACGCTGACGCAATAGGCGCGCGCGTACCAGGCATTTTCGGAGAACTGCCCTTTGTAATTCTCGATGCCATCGATCTCTTCCGCCGTCAGGTTGGGGCAGGTTTCCGAGAGCGGTTTTTCGTCCTGGGCCATGGCAGGCGCGGTGTGCGCCAGCGCGACCAGGCTGGCGGCGACAAGCAGGCGTTTCATTCGGCTTTCTCCACTTGGGTCGGGTCGGCGATGCGCCCGAAGAAGATAAGCGCGCCGCTGGCGCGGTCGCGAATGGTCAGTAGAAACGGGCGGTCGACGATCATTTGCGGCAGATCGTCAGGCAGGCGGCGAGAGGCCGTAACCACGATTTTGACCGCCGTCACCGCCGCCGCTTCGGTGCCTTTCTCGTCCACGCGCAGGAAGGTGGCGTGGGCGACATCGTCGATCTTCAGCGGTTCGGCGGCCATGCCGGAAAAGTCCGCGCAACCTGCGCTGAAGGCGCATGGCATTCCGGCGGCAATCAGCGCAGCCTTCACACTATCGTCGAAGCGCGCCTCGAAGCGAGGCAAACGCAGCAGGATTTCGCGTTCTTCTGCCGCTCCGAGATCGAACTTGCCGTCGCTGCCCTGCGTGGCGAGATTGAATGAAAGACTGTCGAGATCGCGTTCCCAGCGGCGCAGCGTCGCCATGTCTTTGGGCAGGAACACTTCCATCGTGAAGCGCCCATCCTGGCCATAGGGCAATTGCACCGCCTGCCCGTCGCGCGTTTCGCGGTAAGCCATCGGCGCGATGCGCTCCATCATGTAGATGTCTTTCTTGGTCCCGTCGCCGCGGGTAAATTCGCCGGTAGAGCCGTCTTCGAACGGCACCGACCAGTCGGCTTTGAACCACACCGCATTGGTCAGCACGGCCGCAGTAAGATCGCTGAACCAGCTGGCATCGACGATCTTCGTGATCCGCTCGCCCGTCTGCTCGCTGACCCAGCCATTGATCGTGTCGGCAGAGCCTTGCGGATCGCCGCCAAAATCTACCGCTCGCGCGGTGGCACCAAAACCGTCACTGGCCGCGCGCAGATAATCCGGCGTGAAGGTCAGACGATCCGACAGCCACAAGGCATTGGCGACCGACAGCGCAACCTTGTCGTCCCCCGTGCGGGTCAGGAACCGGTCGTAATCCCATATGCCCAGCTCCGGGCGGGTGGCAGCATCCCAACCCAGCAGCGTGCGCATTTCCGCCTCGGCCTGCCCGCGTGCACCGGGCAGGGCGAGGCCGATGCCTTCGCTGAGCGACAGCGGCGAGATAAACAGATTGTCGTTCGGCTCAGCAGCTTCGGCAAGTTTCGGATAGAGCTGCGCCGCAAGCCGCGCCTGTCCGGCAGTGATGTCGTAGGGGATGGTCTGTTCGACGCCGTCCGCAACGGACTGCTCGGGCGTGGTCGTGCATCCGGTGGCCAGCAAGGCGCAACCGATTATCGTCAGAAGTGTTCTCATCTGTCCTGCTCCAGAAATTCGGTGAGCCATTCGGGAAGTGGGCGGAGATAGCCTTCGGGCGTGCGGCAAAGGCCGGATACGAGGCTGGTCCCTGCCGGACATTCGGATGCGTTCATCACCGGGCGCGGCGGGGTGTCGATCGTCATGGCGGCGGTGATCGGAAGCAGGGCGATGCCGTCTTCCGTCACCTGCCGGTTCGCCTCCTGCCGCCGGTCGAGCCATGCCATCGCGCGGCGCGCCTGCGCTTCGTCGAGGCCATAGCTGTTTTGCAGGCGTCGCAGCGCATTGGCGTTGTCATCCACGGCATCCTGCCGATCCTGCGCAGAGGCGCTTTGCAGTCCTTCGACCTTGATGACCTTGCCCGGCCCGCAAGCCGCGTGGATCGGGTTTACCAGTTCGGGCACGTCGACTTCGTGAACCGAGCCCATGAAGGTCACCACTTCGCCCACCCGCGCATAGCGAGGCGTTTCCGCCGATCCGAAGGCGAGATAATTCGCGCTGTCGACGAACAGCTGCGCGCCGAACGGAAACAGCACCAGCGCATCTTCGCGGTCGGCAGCGCGAAAACAACCGTCCTTGAGCACCACCTTCACTCGGCTGTTGATCGCATTGAGCGCGCCCGCCGGCCGGTCATGGCGCGGGAAGATGCGGATATGCGGGGCCACGGCGGCGGGCACGGCCTCGTCTTGCAATGCTGCACGCGGAGGATTGCTGATCGGAACGACAGGGGCGGCATGGAACACCAGTTTGACTGGCTCGGGCAGGGTCACGCCCTTGCGTTTGACCAGCGCCCGGAATTCGTCCTCCGAGACACTGATCTGAGCGGTGACGACCTGTGTGGCAACACCTGTCGACTGGATCACGCGATCATCGCGGAAAGTGTCCCACATGAAATCAGCGGCGGCCATCAGCTCTTCCTGCGACCAGCGTACGGTTTCGCCGCGGAAGGTGGGATTGCGGCTATATTTGCGCAGCGTGGAAGGGCCATCGCGCAGGAATTCGAAGACGACACCGAGTTCGCCTTCATTGTCGTAATGCAAAGTCTGGAAATTTCCGCGTTCTTCCCGTCGCAGGCGGTCGGCCAGCGCCTGAACCTCGTCCGTCACGCTATTCTGAAACTCGGCAACGCGCATGAATTCCGCATCCGCAGCATCCTGCTCTGCAGTGCGCGGTACGGGCGGCGGGGCCTCCACCGGGTCAAACGCAGCAGGCGGTGCTGACAGGATCGTGGCAAGGCCGTCTGCGTTGAATTCAGCCCGGAACGGCTGCGATGCTTCTGAGACGTTCCCATCCGGGCTGTTTGCGGTGCATGCTGCCAACCCCGCAGACGCACTCAATATTGCCAGATTGGCAGCGGCTCCTCGCATCCTCATTCGGCAACCTCCTTCATTGCATGCAGCCGCATCACGTTATCCATCGGGCACCCGGAAGGGATGCTAACCTCATAGAAACGCTCGATATCCAAAATCGGCCATCCCTTGCCGTTCTCGCGCAGAATACCGCCGCCGCCCTGCATTTCCTGGCCGAAGCGGATGGTGTTGCCGGTGCGCGGTTCGTAAAGCCCGTCGCTGTTCGCAGTCAGCACCACGCCGGGATCGAACAGCACCGGGAAATTGCGCCTAGACGATACGATGCATCCGTCGCGAATTTCGAGTGTGCCGCGATAGAGCGCTTCGCCCGCAAAAGCGTCGCGCGCGATAGTGATCGGCCGCGGCTGTATTGGCGCGCTCTGGCATGCGCCGAGGAGCAGCGCGCCCGCCAGGGCTACCAGTCTCCAGGTTGTCGGCATTCGAAAATCTCCGGCCCCGAATAGAGATAGATCGGCCCGTCGCGGTCGGGATAAATCCACAAATCGGGCAGCCCCTCGCGCTCGGCGACGATGCGGAAGCCGGGCAGCACCATGCCTTCGTCGATAAAGCCGTTGGGGTGATCCCACAGCGCCGCGCCTTCATCGGCCCAGAAAATCATATTGGAATTGCGATTGGTTGCGATGAGAACCTTGGGTCGCTCGGACGGATCGCGTTCCTCGAACCGGCATACGCCATTTTGTGCCGGCTGCAGCTTCTTGGGCGGTGACGGCAGGCGGAACGGTTCGGTTGCTGATACGCTCTGCATCTCGGGCGGCAGAGGTGCCGGCGGAGGCGGCACAGGCGGATTGCCCCAGATGCCATATTGCTTCGCGCATTGCGTGGGGTGCGCGCGCGTGCCACGCAGGCGGTTGTCCGCCATCGTCTGTTCCTGTTCCAGCAGGCAGGCATTGGCGCGGCGCATCGCTTCGACGCTGCTGATCCCTTCGCGGTCGCGATATTCACGCACCGCGAACCAGTCACTGCCATAGCCTGCCGCCTGATCGAGCGAGGTCACAGCCACCACCGGGTGTTCGCCACAGGCAGCGGTAAGTTCCGCCGGGGGATCATTCACCTGACCACGATAGCCAAGCTGCAAGCGTGTCCCGACCCGTCCGAACCCGCGAGTGTCGGTTGAAACGCGGGGACGAAAGGCGAGGTGCCCCTGCGCATCACGCCAGACACCAGCCTCGAACGGAAACAGGACAAGCGGATCATCCTCCCCCTGTTCGTCGATGAAGAAGCAACCGTCACGCAGGACGATGGCATCGAAACTCGCCAAAGCAGGCGGCGGGACAGACGATAACTCTGCCTGCGCAAAATAGCGTATCTGGCCTGCCACATCGGGCGCGAGCGGTGGCAAATCGGGATTGGCGCGCGGTTCGAAGCGCAGCAGCAGGTTGGCGGGAATGTCCCAGCCTTGCTCTTTTCGCAGCGTGTCGAACCCGGCGCGCGGCATGACAATGGACAGCCACGGCACACTCATATTCCCGAAACCGGGATAGGCCCGTTCGGGACCGATGCGTTCCGCCCAATCACGAACGATCCGGTCCTGATCCGACCGCGAAAAATCCGCCTGCCCGGCGCGGAACAGCGGGTCCGATGTGTAACGCGCCAGCGAGGCCGCCGGATCGCGCAGGAAGAAGGCGATACCCTGCACAGTTCCCAGCCCATCGTTTTCCGGCCCGTCGGTCCACCGCCACTCGATGCCGCCGAAATTGCCGATCTCGCCGCGCTTCAGGCGGCGCAGCATCGGCAGGTGCTGGTTCTCCAGCGCTTCGGCAAAGCGCATCCGCCGGTCTTCGACAGTCGGCACATAGGTGTCGGGACCAAGCCGCGTGATCGGCGTGTAGGGCGGTGCCTCGACGATCGTGGCGTAACCGTCGTTATCCGCGCCAGAATTTTGTGCGGAGCAAGCCGCCAGTGTTGCGCACAAAGCAGCAGAGAGCCGAATCAATACACCATCTCCCAATGTGATGCTGTATCATGATTCATTCTCGCTGAACGGCATTGAAACGAAATGTTTTCTTGAAATCAAAAGCTTCCGCTTTTGTAGGCTTTTTCCCGATCCGAGATAATCCGTTGAGCTTAGTCGCCCTGGACTGATATGCATTCCGGTATGAAGATATCCCGCTCCATCTGGCTGGTTTCAGCTATTGCCGCAGTCGTGATAGCGGCCGGGGGAAGCTGGTATGCTTTTGCGCCGAGGCTGGCGATTGCGGCACTCAGCGATTGGGACGCTGCTCCCGAGGAGTTGCTAGCCCTGTACGATCGGCCGAGCGTGCGAGCAGCATTCGAGCGGCAAATGTTGCCTCAGGTCGACACCTATGAGCCGTCCTATTCGAAGGATGTCGTCCTGGATGCGATGTCGGACCCGCGTGCAGTGCGGATGTTCGTCAACGAACCTTACGGCGAATGGCAGTTCGCAGCCGCCGCCGGTTTGCCCGCAGATTTTCCCGAGGGGGAATCTGCAGGCCCAATGCCCCGCCTAATGGAAATTACCGATAGTTGGTCATTCGACTGGTCTGGACTCAATAAGATCGTTGCGACACCGTCGGGCCGCAACGAAGTAAGTGGCAACAAATATCGCTTCGAGCGGGATGGCCTCAGCTGGCGTCTGGTCGCCATCGATCTTACCGTGCCTATCGGATGAGAGGCCAAGAAGGGCGTCTTCCCAAGATCGTTCGCGGCTGCAAGTCTTCGAATTGGGGGAGGCAGCCGAATGGCGGCTTTGGACCGTTTGAACACCGGAAGCTGACAGTCTCCTCTCGGCCCCATTTCGGCCGGCCCGAATGACCGCAATCTCTGGTGTGGACATTGGCCCAAGCGCCGTCTGGCTGGTGACACTGCGCGTGCTGCGACCACGGACGAGGTGAAGGACCTGCGCCGTGAGGCCCGTGATCTGAAGGAATGTGTGGCCGATCTCACCCTCGAGAACCGTCTGCTCAAAAAATGTATGACCCGCCCTGTCCATGCAAGGGTCGATTGGTGTTGACGGTGCCAGTCTGCACAAATGTATCCGGCCTCTCGCGAGTGGGCCGCTGTTGCGGCCAGGCCTTGATGAGATCCGCGCGCCTCGTTCCCAGATAAATGCTTCGGGCTTTCTGCCCGCTTTTTTGACGGGGCTTACGATGCGCTGGTCTACTGTCTCGTCATCACTCTTACGAACCTCGCAGTTGGTGGCGGCGCCGTTCAGCCGAACGCTGGAACGCGCCGCTCGTAGGTGGCGCCCGGCTTGGTCAGAATCACCCAGACAACGCGAGCGATCTTGGCAGCCAGGGCGACCGTGACCTTGTTCTTGTGCATCCTGCTCTCAAGCCCGTCGAGCCATGGGCCCAAGCGGTCCCTGCTTCTATCGAGATGTGTAACACAGGATCGAGCACCATGGACGATCATCCTTCGCAGGTATTTATTGCCGCGCTTGCTGATGCCAAGCAGCTTAGTCTTCCCGCCGGTCGAGTGTTCGCGCGGCACTAGACCGAGCCAGGCAGCGAGATCACGTGCCCTGCGGAACTGACGTCCCGACCCTGCCGCCGCCAGCAGAGCGGTCGAGGCCAGCGGTCCGATGCCCGGCACAGTCATCAGGCGCCGTGCGGTATCGCTGCGCGCGGCGATGGCTTCGATCTCGTGGTTCATGGCTGTGATGCGCTGTTCGAGTTCCATCATCTCGCCGTAAACCTCCGTCAGGATCCGGCGCATCGAAGGGGTGAGCTCGTTGGTCTCATCCGCAAGCACGCGCGGTATCTCGGCCTTGAACTTGCCTGCGCCCTGATGGATCGCGATACCATACTCGAGACAGAAGGCGCGCATCTGGCTGATCAGCCTCGTTCGATGGGCGATCATCCGGTCTCGCACCCGGTGGAGTGCTTGCAGGTCGATCTGCTCCGGTGTCCTTATCTCTACGAAGCGCATCGTCGGCCTAGTGACGGCTTCCGCAATGGCTTCCGCGTCGATGATGTCGTTCTTGTTCGACTTTACGAAGGGCTTCACGAATTGTGCCGGCACGATCCTAACTGTGTGCCCCATCCCTAGCAGCTTGCGCGCCAGCCACTGCGAACCGGGGCATGCTTCCATCCCGACCAGAACCGGCGACGCGCGTTCGAAAAACTGCAGCAACGTCTCCCGCCTGAATGTCGCCTTCTGAATCGGTGCATGGGCCGCATCGAGGCCGACAACGTGAAAGACTGTTTTGCCAATGTCGATGCCGAAGACGGCTGCATCTCTTGGTTGGTTGCGTATGCTCATAATTACCTCCTTCTCAGTCCGCCGAATGTGCATGGAAGGACAGGGCGGGTCATCCCATTAAGCATGACCGGGCTTGGGGACGACGACGCATGAGGTATCCCGCATCCGAGAAGCTGGAGATCATCCGGATCGTCGAGCAGTCGCACCTGCCCGCCAAGCGCACGCTGGACCAGCTCGGCGTGGCACGGCGAACCTTCTACCGTTGGTATGACCGTTACCTCGAAGGCGGGCCGGAAGCACTGGCAGACCAGCCATCCACGCCGAGCCGGGTATGGAACCGCATCGGAGACGATATCCAGCAGCAGATCGTCGAGATGGCGTTGGAGAAGACCGATCTCAGCCCCCGCGAGCTAGCGGTGCGCTTCACCGACGAGAAGCGCTATTTTGTCTCCGAAGCCACGGTTTACCGGCTGCTCAAGGCCCACGACCTGATCACCAGCCCGGCCTATACCGTGATCAAGGCAGCAGAGGCGTTCCACACCAAAACCACGCGGTCCAACGAGATGTGGCAGACGGACTTCACCTACTTCAAGATCATCGGGTGGGGCTGGGTCTATCTCTCGACCGTGCTGGACGATTACTCGCGCTACATCATCGCCTGGCGGCTGTGCTCCACCATGTGTGCCAGCGACGTCACCGATACGCTCGATATGGCCCTGGCCGCCTCAGGCTGCGATCATGCCAATGTGCTGCACAGGCCGCGCCTGCTGTCGGACAATGGACCCAGTTACATCGCGGGCGAACTGGCCGACTATCTCGATGGCAAGCAAATGGACCACGTGCGCGGCGCGCCCTTCCATCCGCAAACGCAGGGCAAGATCGAGCGCTGGCACCAGACGCTCAAAAACCGCGTCCTGCTGGAGAACTACTTCCTGCCCGGCGATCTCGAACAGCAGATCGAGGCGTTCGTCGAGCACTACAACCACCAACGTTATCACGAGAGCCTCGACAACGTGACACCTGCCGATGCCTACTTCGGCAGGGCACCGGCCATCATCAAGCAACGAGAAAGGATCAAGCGAAAGACACTCGAATATCGGCGCTTGCAACACCGCAGGCTCGCCGCCTAAATATCAATCCAGGACGAGGCCCACGCTCCGTAAATCTACGCCGAGAATTGTGCCAAATGTTCTGACGACGGACACACCATGCCTGCCAAACCCGCTTCACACTTGTTTGTTTCCAACGAGAACGGCGCGCTTGAACACGCTTTAAGGCGGGAAGATAGGATCGATACTCCGCAGAAGCCGCGTTCGCGCGACGCCTGCGTGTTGATCTGGTCCTAGAACTCCGAGTGTCCACGCACAGTGGGTGCCGGAACAAATGTCGTCGGTGAATTAGATCCAATCGGCGCCTGGGCCTCGGGGTTATAGTCCTCGATCAGCGGTTCGATGCCGGCATCGGCGTCGTCGGCATTTTGGTCTTCGGTATCATCCGGCTCGACAATTGTATCAGGGACTTCATACCACGAGGCGTCAGCTACGCTAGCGTCGTGACCCTCGCTGGAGTGAGCCAGCGCGGCCCGAGATGTTGGTTCGATGCTCCCGGAAACCCCAAGATTTTCATCGGCTCCGGATTTACCTGCAATGACCTGCTGCGTTGCAGCTTCCAGTCGACTGGTTTCCTCGGTGTCTTCGAAAATGAAGGCGACGCCTGCGAGGAAAAGGCAGGCAATCAAGAACGTTGGCTTGCTTTTCACGATTTGTCTCCTGCCGCGATTGCCCCGATTGGTGGCGACAGGGGCCTAGCTAGAAAACTCGAAAAAGTTCTTAACACGTTTCCTCGGGGAGATCCTTCCTGCCCCGGCGAGTGTAACCGAGTGATAACGATTTTTTAAGGCCGATCAGCGAAATGGCATTGGCTATGTGTTAAGAAGAGGCGTCAAAATGCGCGCGAGTAACAAGGTCAGTCAGTTCCTTGACAAGCTAGTCGCTTGCACCCGAGGCGGCGTCACTACCCTTGCCACTCTGGCTCTTCCCGTCGTCATCGGCTCCGCTGGACTGGCCGTCGATCTGAACCGCGGATATCAGCAACGCATCATCAACCAGCGTGCTGCTGACATGGGCGCCTTGGCCGCGGCGATTGCGTTCCAGAACACCAGCGATGCCGCGATTCTTACCCCGACCGCCCGCGATGTAGCGGTTGCGAACGGGCTGGTTGGTGCAACTGTCGTCGCAACGCTCGTCAACGATCTGCCTAACGCCGGCGATCAATCCGTGCGCGTCACCGTGAACGAACTGGTGCCATATACCCTGGCGAGCGTCCTCGGATTATCGGGTTCCTTCGATGTCGCTGCAGAATCTATGGCAAGCCTTTCTGGTGGCACCAGCTTTGCGGCACCGTGCTATCTCGCGCTCGACGGCGGAAAGGCGGCCATTTCGGTAACCGGCGGCGCCTCAATCGACGCACCCAACTGCTCGATCGCAGCGATCGGCGAGATCGAGAACAAAGGCATGCTGATCCGCGGCGCCGATATCATCTCTGGCAGCAGTGACATCTACGTGAACCATGGCGAACTCGACGCAGCAACCCTGCGTTTTGCGGGCAGTTTCAGCAAGCCGCACTGGAACAACGCCGTTCCTCCGCCAGAAGACCGCATTAACGAGGCTACCCCTCTCGCAGACCCTTGGGCGAACAATCCCGATCGCGTTGCCGCGATGGCGCAGCTTGGCAATTTCAGAAGTCCGCCGGCGCTCAGCAATCCGTCGACGCCCGGGGGTAATGACTGGAAGTTCACCTGGAACCCGAGCAGCGCGGTTGCGAGCTTTCGACAAGGGAGCAGCGGCAACTTCATCGTCCCTGCCGGGGTCTACGACATCAAGAAGTTCGAAGTCGCAGGCGGGATCAACGTGACCTTCGAAAACGGCTCCATCATCCGGGTGCGCCAGGGCGTTTCCATCGGGGGTGGTTCGAATGTCAATTTCGGCGACAGCGATGTCTATGTGAACGGCGGCTTCGACAGCGGATCGAACGGCGTCACATTTGGCAACGGTGCGCTCTGGATCGGAAGTGGTCAGGTCCGCTTCCAGGGTACCAATCGCAAGGGTGATGGCGATGTGCTGATCAATGCCGACGTCAGCCTGGGCGGCGGCCAGCACCTCGTCGTCGGTGACGGCAATCACTATTTCGGCGGGCTCGACATCGGGGGCGGCGGCACTGCACGCCTTGGTGCAGGTGATTTCGTCGTTGCCAATGGTATACGCATCAGTGGCAACAGCGAATTGGCCATTGGCGATGGTGACATCACCGTGGGCCCCGGGAACGGCAATCGCGCCATCTTTCTCAGCGGCAGCGCGCGGTTCTTCATGGGCGATGGGCAATTCAGCGCCAATGGCGATATCGATACAGCGGGCGGCAGCCGCCTTGCTTTTGGCCGAACGCCGAATCATTACATCAACGGCAACATGAAAATCGCGGGTTCCGTGCTCTTCGGTGCAGGCCGCTATACCATCAACGGTGATTTCGAGAACGGCACTGGGGGCACCACGTGGCCCTACACCTCAGGATTGACGGGCGAAACTTATGGTAGCGTTCTCGAAGGCGAGAGCGTCTCGGGTTTTGATATGGCGGGCATCAATGTCACCTTCGTTCTGGAAGGCACGATCAAGCTCGCTGGCGGGGCAAAGACCAAGCTCGAAGCGGCGACCTACACCCAGGCCGGCGGTTTCATTTCGGAACTGTTGCTGACGACCGAGAATGATGACGATGCAAACTGGACCGGCGGAAGCCTGAGCTCGTTTGCCGGAACCCTGCATCTGCCAAATGCGCAGGTAAAAATGGCAGGCGGCAACAGCACCAGCACCACAAAGTGCATGACGCTCATTGCCAACACGATTCGCGTCAACGGCGGCGCCGCAACGGGCTCGGCCTGCACGATGATGGAAGACCTGGGCTCAGGCGGCAACAACACGAGAGTCAGGCTGATTGGATAGATCGATGCATATTTTCTCCTTTTCGACCTTGCGGCGTGACGAAGATGGCGTGGCCACCGTGGAGTTCGCCCTTTGGGTCACCGGCTTTTTCATGATCGTCATGGTAGCTCTGGATTTCGGAATGTTCTTCATTGAACGTGGCAAGGTCAACGAGGCCGTCGCAGCATCTGCCGTCGCGTCCTTCGAAGAAGCAGACAACGTCAACTTCGGTGTCCTTCCTGCCTACGTCCGCAGCATCGCCGACAACCAGTCTATTGCGGTAGCAACATCCTGCAATGGCGTGGCCGGAAGCTGCACGAACCTGAACCGCACGTGCGCCTGCCTGAAAACCGATGGGTCCTATGTCGCCGCCGCTTGCGGCAACATCTGCACCGGGCCGGAGGTTACCGGGGGGTCGACAGCGGGATATTATCTGACGATCGAAGCGACCCAGGGCTTTAACCCTGTCGTCTTGCCAGCCGGTATGCTGGCGGATACGTCGGTTACGCAGCAAGCCACGGTTCGCCTGCAATGAACTTCATCCAAAAGCTTCGCCGGGATCAACAGGGTGCCTCGACCATCGAGTTCGCCCTGTTGGCCCCGGCCTTCCTGACGCTGATTTTCGGCACGATCGAGGGTAGCCGGATAGTGTGGACCAAAAACACGCTGGATGAGGTGGCTTTCGCAACAGCGCGGTGCATGTCCGTCAGTCTCGGATGCGAAACCGAAACGCAGCAACAGGATTTCGCTGTCGACCGCGCGGCCTCCTACGGTATCGCAATCGTGGCGGCAGACGTGACCGCCACAGCCGATGCGGACTGCAACGGATTTCCTGATTCGAGCCGCATCACAATCACACACGATTTCAATTCGGTGATGGGTGGCTTCATGCCGAGTATGGCGGCCGATCTGGAGGCCGATAGCTGCTTTCCGCAGCTTTAAGCGATAGCGCACGAGCCGGTGAAGGCGCGCCTGTTCGTCTATACGGAATAAGGCGTGCTAATTGACCGCGTGGCTGGCTGGGAGACGCCCGAACGCTACGTTTTCAGCATGATTCCACAGATGGAACTTTCTGTCGCCGACAGATCGGCTCGGCCTCGACGCGATGGTCGCGTAATTCGTGATCGCGTTGCTGGTCATCGTGGCAGGGCTAAGGATGGACCTCGCACAGAGGCTGCGAGGACGAGGACAGGCTGCTATAAGTAAAAAAGTCACGCTAATGTTGATCTATCGGCCTAGTGAAATAGGTCGGATGAAGAAGGCTCGGCGAGACCGGTCAGTCGGCAAACGGCTCAATTCTTGCCGTTCGCGGGAATCGAGATTCTAGGTTTATAGTTGGGCCGTTTGCTGACTGTCTGCTTGTGGCTCTCAGAGTGCGAAAGACCGCCGTTCACTTTCGGCGGGCCGGGTGGCAGCTACCGACCCTCTCGCATCGTTTGCCAGGTGGGCTATGATTAACAACCTTCACCAAGCGCTGACTAATCGGTCGGCGGCGATCCATCTGCCAGCTACGCACTCTAACCTAAGGTTTCTGATTGTTCGAGAAACTGTCTCGCGCCATTCCGTCTGTAGGCGATGGTTGGTGTGCGCTATAGCCACCGTTTGGTTGTCATCTTTCAAGCATGCCCTCTTTTGATCACGATGGCGCCCGGTGGGTGCCGGCCGCCGTGCCATAATCAGAACTGGTGCCGCAATCCGACGACAACGCTGCGCCCGCGCAGGGGCGACTGGTCCTTGACGAAGGAGGTGTGCACGAAGGCCAGCTCGTTCGTCAGGTTCGTGCCCCGTGCATACAGCTCAACATCACTCGCGCCCGGAATGGCAAAGCGATAGGCAATGGTCGCGTTCACCATATTATACCCATCGGTCGGCGTTTCGTAGAGCGCGACCCCCTCCTGTGCGAACGTACGGTAATACTCCACATCGGCCGACAGCGGCCCAAAGCGCCCCTGATAACGTGCGCCAAGCCGTCCGGGCGGTATGCGGGGCAGATTGTCGCCCTCGCCCTTCAGGTCGGTGGCGACATAATCGCCGAACAAGGTCACCAGCGATTCTGGCGACACGGTGTAACTGACCTGTCCGTCGATACCGGTAAAGCTGGCATTTGCGGCGACATATACCAAATAATTGTGGGGGATGCCCGTCGCGATCTCCGTCTCGATCAGGCGGGCAAAGATGTAGTCGTCCACGTCCTGATGATATAATCCGACTTCGAATTCGAACGGCCCGTCGGTCTTGCGCAGGGTCAGGTTGACCGTTTTGGCGGTTTCCATGACATCGGTGGTTGGCTCAGGCAGGAGAGTGCGCGATCCATAATGCGTCCGAGCAAGGCCAAGCTCAAAGCTGTTGGTGGCGAGGTTGTTGCCCTGTGCGTAAAGCTCGCGGACGTTCGGTGCACGCTCTGTCCGGGCAAGGGACAACGCGGCGGAATAGCTGCCATCAATGTTCCAGGTGGCGCCGATCGAGGCCGAAAAAGGATCGTGCTCAGCCGCCGGATTCTCTTCCAGATATAGTTCGGTGTAAAGCTCCTTCATGCCTTCCACAAAGCCGGCGAAGCCACCGGGCAAACTTTCAAAGATAGCTTCGGTTGCAGGCGGCACGACCGCGGCGAAGACTTCGGGAAGGGGATGGGTAATCGTGCGCCAGTCCTTGCGTGCTGCAATCTCGATATCGATAGGTCCAAAGGAGCGGCGTTCGTTCAGGAATACGCCCCAGTTTTCGGTCACTTTATAAAAGGGCGGCAGGAACGATGTGTATCCACGAAAGCCCTCTGGCGCATTGCTGAAATCGAAATCAATCGGAAGCCGGTGCCGATCACTTTGGTTGAGGCCGTCGAACTTCGCATCGGTATATTGAACGCCCAGCGTGCCGACGAAGCCAAACAGCGGCTTGTGCGTCAGTTCGATGCGGCCGTCATACGCTTCATTGCTATAGAGCGCGAAAAGGGCGGGACCGTCGACCTCGTCATGCCGATAATCGGTATACGAACCGCGCACACGAAGGTTGGAGAAACCCGGCAGCAGATCGGTAAAATCGCCGCGCACATCGACCCGCTCGCTGCGCAGCTTGATGAAGGCCGTATGGCTGTCATCTATATTGAAAAAGGGGTCGTTGAACGATCCATGGCTTTCGCAATGCAGGTCGAGCCCGTGGGTATGGCACACCCCGTTAATGTGGCTATGGCCCGGTAGGCCATATTCCGCATTCTGCCGCGTATAGGCAACGCCAATATAGCCCTTGTCCATCACCCACGAGGTGCCAAAGGCATAGCTTGAGCTATCTCCGAACGAATCGCGAAGCCGGTCCGTGCCGTAACTGTCCGGCACGTCGTAGTCCTCGCGGTAGGACCGGGACCCTTCGGCGTGCAGCGCGATCGGGCCCAGCGCCGCCGTGACCCGTCCGGCGGCGGTCATTTCTTGATCGGCGGTCCCATAGCGAAGTTCGTAGGCACCATCGAAGCCGCTTTCTGGCAAGGCGCGGGGCACCTTGCCGTCGATCAGATTGATCGCCCCGTTTACCGCATCCCCGCCATAGCGGACCGCGGCGGGCCCGCGCTGTACCTCTATCGCGTCTAGGAGGAGAGGATTGGTGACGATCGCATGATCAGGGGATACGGACGAAGCGTCGAACAATTCGGCACCGTCACTGAGAACCGCGATACGCGGAAAGGTCTGCCCACGGATCACCGGCCTCGATGCGCCTGCACCGAAATTATCCATATGAACACCCGGCAGACCGTCCAGTGTTTCGCCCAATGTGCCGCGTCGCCGATGGGCAAGCGCATCACCCAACAATATCATGACGGGAAGCTGCGGCTCGACATTGGGAAGGCTGAGCGACTGACCGGTGACGACGATGGCGTCCCCTTCTACGCCCTTACCCGTATCGTCCGCGATCGATCGCGTGGACGCGCCAGCCTGCGCCCAGCCCGGCGTAGGGACGACGGCCAGCGCAGATACGAATGACATTAGGCAGGTTTTCACCCGTTGTTCTAAGGTAGCAGACACCACAAAATTTCCCATCCATGAAACGCGGCGTTGCTATGGAGATGATATCACATTACGTCAAGGCGGCTGCGGCCGTTCTAGCAGCGTGAGACTTGTGTGATGCTTTGGGGTGACGCGACAGAACATGACAAAACATGCATCTTTCAGCACGTCCGGTTTCTTTAACCGGGAGATGGCCGAGGCCTATGACCAGCGGAACAGCGGCTTGCAGCCCATAGCAGACTCGCTGCACTTTCTGATGGGATTGGTGCTGGATCGGCTGCCGGAACAGGCCCGTATCCTGTGCGTCGGCGTCGGAACAGGGGCAGAGATACTTGCCCTGGCCAACGATCACCCGGGATGGACATTCACTGGCGTCGACCCTTCGGCAGAGATGCTTGAGGTTGGCCGCAGAAGGCTGAAGGATGCAGGCGTTCTTGACCGCTGCCGCCTTGTTCAGGGGTATGTCGGCGATGTGACCGATACTGATTTCGATGCGGCCGTCAGCCTTCTTGACGCCCATTTCATCAAGGCGGACGAACGCCCCGCCTTCTACCGCGCCATATACGACCGGCTGAAGCCCGGCGGTTGTTTCATTAGCGCCGAGATCAGTGCCGCGCTTGATGCCCCTGAATTTCCGTTAATGCTCGACAACTGGAAACAGGTGCAACGACTGATGGGCGCATCCAACGAATCGCTCGCTAAGCTTGAGGGGATGCTTCGAACCACACTGGGCGTCGTATCCCCCGCCGACACAGAGGCCCTGTGGCGCGACGCCGGTTTCCCCCTGCCGGTCCCGTTCTTTCAGGCGTTCATGGTCCGGGGCTGGCACGCCCTGAAACCCATCTAGAAGGATATTTCACCGGAATTACTCAGGGGCGGCCATTCGGTCGCTGTATCAGTGGTGTCTATTTTAAGGCGATCTACGGTCAGACGTTAGTGGCCGGTATTGGGGCGCAAAGCAGATAAAGATCGACCGCTTCATTCGGAGCCGCAAAATCAATTTCGGGTCCCGAAAAAGCTACATCATCGACAATTTAGATCTCTGGAATGAATCCGAACGTGAGATTGCATCGTGTGTCGAGGCCCGCACATGAGCCCGCAAAACTCTGAAGTTATCGGTCCCGTGACAGGGATTGGGCCTTCAGCAGACTGTCCGGTTCTGGATGCGCGGGCGCATAACGCCACCTCTCCGCAGACCACCCAAATTTGGGTCATTCGACGAGATCGGGCAGGCATGACCATAGTAACAGGTAAATGCCGGACTGTCGTTTCCCGGCTCCCCGTGAAATTTGGGCTTGAACGAGGCCATCCACGCAAAGCTTGCAATTGCAAACGATTCGCATTAGCGGACCGTCAAGCGCGCCGTGTTAGGCCACCACAACTAGGCTTCAGGGAAAACCATCATGAGAACTTACAAGGCGAGTCTCCTCGCCGCAGCCACGCTTTGCTGCCCGTCTTTTGCACTGGCGCAGACTGCCCCCGACATCGAGCCGGGTAACGGCACGCAGGCTGCACCTGGCGTTGTCAGACTAACGTGGCAGCGGCGGGCGAGGGCTGCTAGCCGAGTCCGATGAGCCGAAAATCACGTGCCAAACCACCAAGCCCATTTCGCCGTTTCAACTCTTCGCCTGAAGTCATCCGCCTGGTCGTGATGATGTATGTGCGCTTTCCGCTTAGCTTGCGGAACGTGGAGGACCTGCTGTTCGAACGCGGGATCGATGTCTGTCATGAGACTGTGCGGTTCTGGTGGAATCGGTTCGGCCCCCTGTTTGCTGCTGACATTCGTCACCAACGGGTCAGCCGGATGAAGGGCTTTCGCCACTGGCGCTGGCACCTCGATGAGGTATTTGTGAAGATCAATGGCGAGACGCATTATCTGTGGCGCGCTGTCGATCATGAGGGTGAGATCCTCGAGAGCTACGTCACCAAGAAGCGGGACAAATCTGCAGCTTTGCGGTTCTTCAAGAAGACGCTGAGGCGGAACGGCAAAGCCGAGAAAATCGTAACGGACGGACTGAAATCCTACCCTGCAGCGATGAAGGATCTTGGCGTTGAAGAGCGCCGCGAGATGGGGAGATGGCTCAACAACCGAGCCGAGAACAGTCACCTTCCATTTCGACGAAAAGAGCGTGTGATGCTCAGATTTCGCCAGATGAAGAGCCTACAGAAATTCGCCTCCGTCCACGCCAACGTCCACAACCACTTCAACCAGGATCGCCATCTCGTAGATCGCCAGACTTACAAAGCCGCCCGCTCAGCCGCGCTGGCTGAGTGGCAAAACCTCGCGGCCTGAATTGCGGATGAGGGTAGGGCGAGTACTGCCGAGTGGAGACGAGTTGCGATTAGAGTGATGGGGTGGATGGCCCCTGTGACTGACGACTGGTGAGTCGTACTGTGGGCTGTTGTCGACGCAACCCAAGCAAAGGACCATCCACCATGGAGATTACCACGATCGGCCTTGATCTGGCCAAGCCTGTTTTCCAGCTTCACGCTGTTGATGCCAATGGCAATGTTGTCTGGCGCAAGAAGCTGCGGCGTTCGGCACTTCTCGATACGCTGGCGAAGGTTCCTGCCTGCCTCATCGGTATGGAGGCTTGCGCAACAGCGCATTACTGGGCGCGTGAGATTGCGGCGCTGGGGCACTTGGTCCGGCTCATGCCACCAGCTTACGTGAAGGCCTATCTCCGGCGCCAAAAGAACGATGCTGCCGATGCCGAAGCGATCTGCGAGGCGGTACGCCGTCCGACCATGCGCTTCGTGCCGGTCAAGAGCGCGGAGCGACAGGCAGTCCTTGCCTTGCACCGCTCGCGCGAATTGCTGGTCCGTCAGCGCACCATGCTTATCAATGCCATCCGCGGTCATTGCGCCGAGTTCGGTCTGGTCACAGCACAAGGCGTTCGCGCTGCGCGCGAGCTCATGGAGCGGGTTGAACAGGCCGACAGTTCAGTGCTGCCAGACATCGCTCGATCTGTAGTGATGGCTCTGACCGAGCAGTTCAAGACCTTGGCCTATCAGATCCAGGCTCTGAGCCGACAGCTGCTGGTCTGGCACCGGCAGGACGAGACCAGTCAGAGGCTGGCGACCATTCCTGGTGTTGGTGTCATAAGCGCCACCGCACTAGCGGCTTCGGTGGTTAATCCTGCCCAATTCCGCTCGGGCCGCGAGTTCGCCGCATCGCTGGGGCTGGTGCCACGACAGAACTCGTCGGGCGGCAAGGACAAGCTTGGGCGCATCTCGAAGATGGGAGATCGTTACCTCAGGAAGTTGCTTGTGGTCGGAGCGACATCCGTGGTGCGGCGGGCAAGGACCAGCGACGCTCCGACCGCCAGTTGGATCCGCAGCCTTCTTGAACGTAAACCTGCCCGGCTCGTCACCGTAGCCATGGCCAACAAGACCGCCCGGATTATCTGGGCTGTGCTGGCGCGCGGAGAGAATTATCGTTCCCCGGCCACCATTTGAGAATAATCGCGGCGCGCAAAGCGTAGCCCGCGTCGAACTGTAGGGGTGCTGCATTGAGTTGATGATGACGATCTGAAAAGCGGCCGCAATGGCCGGGACAACCCGAGGTGCTGTCGGAGCTTCGTGCTCGCTAGACTGAGTGGGACCCGGCCTGCGGACACCATCAGGGCCAGCGGTCATCACGCACCGCATAAACAGGCCGGACAGATGACCGCACCCTGACAGATCACAACATCAAATCAATTTTACCCTTGCAGCGCAGGGGCCATCCACAGATGACAGCACCGTTCCGAGAGATCAGCACTTTGGGAAGAGGTCTGAGGTGGTCCCGCCTTCTTGGACAGGTTGGCGGCGAAGTTAAGCTAATCCCGGATGTGATTATGCCGCCAGTTTGGTCATCAGATCATGGGGGGCATGCCCCCCATGATCTGGTTCGCTGATCCGCCCGTAGACCTCTGCCGGGGTTCGCCCGGCCAGACCCGAGTGCGGTCGCTGCGTGTTGTAATAGGTGATCCAGCGCCGAAGGCCAGCGCGCAGCTCCGAGCCGGTCTCGAAGGCGTGGAGATAGACGCATTCGTATTTCAGGGAGCGTCAGAGGCGCTCGATGAAGACGTTGTCCATCCACCGGCCCCGACCATCCATGCTGATCCGGACCTCAGCATCGCGCAGCACGCTGGTGAACGCGAAGCTGGTAAACTGGCTGCCCTGATCGGTATTAAAGATTTCAGGACGACCGAAGCGCGCCAGCGCTTCCTCCAGAGCCGCCACGCAGAAGCCGGCATCCATCGTGTTCGACAGCCGCCAGGCCAGCACCTTGCGGGTTGCCCAGTCCATCACCGCAACCAGATACAAGAAGCCCCGCCGCATCGGGATGTAGGTCACATCTGCGCACCAGACATGGTTGGGCCGGTCGATCGCCAGCTTGCGCAGCAGATAGGGATAGACACGGTGCTGAGGGTGCGGATCGCTCGTGCGCGGCCGCTGGTAAATCGGCGACAAGCCCATCTTCGCCATCAGCCGCCGCACACGGCGGCGACCGACCTCGTGGCCCTCCCGGCGCAGGTGCCGAACCATCTGGCGACTGCCATACCACGGCATGTCGAGGAACGCCGCGTCGATCACCCGCATCAGCGCCAGCGTCTCCTCGGTCTCCGGGACCGGCGCGTAGTAATAGGACGAACGACTGATCGAGAGCAGGCGGCATTGTGCCGCGATCGACAGGCGGTGGTGAGCAGGTTCGATCATCGATCGCCTCCGTGCCACGCTCATCGACCGGAGGCTTTGGCTAAAAAATCCCGCTCCACGACCAGCTGGCCGATCTTCGCGTGCAGTTTCTCCACCTCGGCCTCGCTGGCCACCTTGGCTGCATCGCCTGCCCCGGAGAATGTCCCCGCCATTCCCTCAACTGCCTGCCGCTTCCAGGCCGCGATCATCGTGTGGTGGATGCCATGCTTCGCTGCCAGCTCCGCCAGCGTCAGGTCACCCCGGATCGCTTCCAGCGCCACCTTTGCCTTGAACTCCGCGCTGTAGCGCTTCCTCGTCTTCTTCATTTCCCGTCCATTCCTCAGGTCGGGATTAGCTTAGCACCCTGTCCGAAATTCCGGGACCACCTCAGTCGCCGCATAGGTAAAGAAACCATAGCTCCCTATTTACGTTGCTACCATCGAGCGGTACCTCAAACGCTGCAGGCATATCTCTAACTGAAGGAGCAGCATTGAATGGCCGGCTTCGGTCGTAAAGGATTAGCACGTCCTCCTGTTCAATCTGGCGAGAAGCGGTCTGGAAATAGGTCTCCAGCTAGGCTTTCAGCGGTCTTGGAGACTCCAGCGGCAAAGCTCTCCGTGGCTCTAGTAAACGCCTCAGCGGGAGGAGTATGCGTAAAAGGCGCCGAACTGCCTAAGGTGGGGCGATTTGCCAAGCTGAAGGTCGGGAGTGTGACAGCCTTCGGCGAAATCGTTTGGCAGGATGGAGGCGCTTGCGTACTACGCTTCGACAAGAAACTAAGTGAAGAAGAGATGGAAGAGTTCTATCAAGCAGTTCAGGAATCGACGGACTTAGGAATGAGCGTCGAGCAAATGCTCGCAATAAACGCATGGTTGAACGGACTCTGAGATGGCCTGAACCGGCCCTGTCAGAGCAAATGCACCTGATTGACGGCTGAGGCTGTGAGGGTAGGGCAGTGCGATGCCCAGACTCAGGAAGCCGGCCAGCCCGTTTCGCTATTTCAACTCGTCGCCGGAGGTGATCCGGCTTGTAGTCATGATGTATGTCCTCTGTGGATGGCTCCCGCGTTGCAAGTGGTGATTTGAGGGTCTGGCGTTTTGGTCGGGTGCAGTCTTCTGTCCGGCCTGTTTGTGCGGTCGAACATTTGACCGCTGGCCATGATGGTATCCGCGAGCTGGGTCCCACTCTGCTTTGCAGGCTTCGATGCCTTGGACATTCAGCGGGGTGTCCCGGCTCCCGGTCTGACCGGTGCGCCATCATCTCTCATCGTCCTCACAACCTCGTGAAGTCTGTTTCCTTCGTTCTATCTGTTCATGCGGCAGCCGCTCGCGCGGGTGCTTGATAGGTTCCGCCACGCGTCATGATAGCCCAGGCCACGCGCGCAGTGCGGTTTGCAGCGGCGACCGTGACAACGCGCGCCGGCTTGCGTTCGAGCATAGCGGCGATGCGCGGATCGACCGAGTCCGGTCTCGCTCTTGCCCGGCGGATCAGCGAGGTCATACCGATTACCAGCAGCCTGCGCAGATAACGGTCTCCCATGCGCGAGATCCGACCCATCCGCTCCTTGCCGCCCGAACAGTTCTGAAGTGGCGTGAGCCCGAGCGATGCTGCGAACTGCCGACCCGAGCGGAAGCGTTCGGGCTCGACGACTGAAGCGGCAAGCGCGCTCGCCGAGATTACACCGACACCCGGAATGGTTGCCAGGCGCTGGGACAGCTCGTTCGATCGGTGCCAAGCGAGCAGTTCCTTCTCAAGAGCCGCCAACTGGACCTGCAGTGCACCAATCTGATCGGCTAGGCTCTTCACGACCCGCTGGGCAAGCGTCGGCACGGCACTGTCAGAGCAAATGCACCTGATTGACGGCTGAGGCGGCGAGGGTACGGCAGTGCGATGCCCAGACCCAGGAAACCAGCCAGCCCGTTTCGCTACTTCAACTCATCGCCAGAGGTCATTCGGCTTGTGGTGATGATGTATGTCCGATTTCCGCTGAGCCTGCGCAATGTCGAAGATCTGCTGGCCGAGCGCGGCATCGACATCTGCCACGAGACCGTGCGGCATTGGTGGAACAGGTTCGGACCGCTGTTTGCAGCCGACATCAGGAGGCAGCGGGTGAGCCGGATGAGAGGCTTCCGCCAATGGAAGTGGCACCTCGACGAGGTCTACGTGAAGATCAACGGCGAGATGCATTACCTCTGGCGCGCGGTCGACCAGGAGGGCGAAGTTCTTGAAAGCTACGTCACCAAGACCCGTGACAAGAAGGCAGCACTGAGCTTTATGAAGAAGGCGCTGAGGCGCCACGGATCTCCTGCGGAGATCACCACTGACGGTTTGCGCTCATACAAGGCTGCGATGGACGAGCTGGGCAATGCCCACAGGCAGGAGATCGGCCGCTGGGCCAACAACCGGGCCGAGAACAGTCACCTGCCGTTTCGACGACGAGAGCGGGCAATGCTGCGGTTCCGGCAGATGAAGAGCTTACAGAAGTTCGCCTCGGTTCACGCCAACGTCCACAACCACTTCAATCTCGAACGTCACCTCATCGACCGCCAGACCTACAAGACCCGCCGCTCGGCCGCACTGGCCGAGTGGCAAACCCTCATGGCGTGAGGAGAGCCGCGGGTAGGGCGTGCTTTGCCAACCGGAGAGCGGTTCGCGTTAGACTGACAGCTCCCCGTGGAGGGGGATCGTGCCACGGTCACTCCCGTTGCAACCGGCCTCGATTCCTCGCCCGGCGTAACGCGTGTCGGGTCCATCGGCTACGTTACCGAAGGCAAGATCGGATACCTGATCGATCCTGCGTTACAGGGGCAGGATCCGGGGGATTTCTACATCCGCGCCTTCACTCTTCCGGAGGGACTATGAAAAGACTTGTGATGCTCGCCGCATGCCTGGCGCTGATGCCGCAGCCGGCATTCGCGCAAGGCGCGCTCGATCGGGAGATCGCGGAATTGACCCAGCGCGTCGAACGGCTGGAGGGTGGCCGGGCCGTGAAAAAGCTCCAGCGCGCATTCGGCTTCTATGTCGACCGGGGCCTCTGGCGTCAGGCGGCAGACCTGTTCGCCGAGGATGGCTCGATCGAGATCGGTCTCGACGGGGTCTATGTCGGCCCGGACAGGATCGAGGAGTACTTGCGCCGGCTGCATGGCGGCCAGGAAGGTCTCATCTACGGACAGCTCAACGAGTGGATTACCCTGCAACCCGCGATCTTGGTGGCGGAAGACGGCGAGAGCGCCACGGCCCGCTGGCGCGATCAGGGCATGCTGGGCCAGTACAACGAACACGCCGAATGGCGCGACGGCGTGTATGAGAACACCTACGTGAAAGAGGACGGGGTCTGGAAGATCCGGTCGCTCCACCTGTTCGTCAATTTCGTTGCTCCGTTCGAAGACGGATGGGCGCGCCTCCAGCCCGGCGAGGGACTGGCGCGCAGCCAGACATCGATCGATTTCCCGCCCGATCGAGGTTCCACAGTGAACTACGAGCCGTTCCCGGCCGTGCAGATACCGACCTTCCAGGCACCCAACCCCGTGACCGGCCGTGCGGTGGAAGGAGACATGCGATGAGAACGCCTGCACTCTTGCGCAAGGGCCTGCTTTTCGCTGCCGTGCTGTCGCCGCTGGCCCTGCCACTTCCCGCCGCTTCGCAGTCGCTCGAGCAACGCGTTGCCGAATACCGCGAGCGCGTCGAACGACTGGAGGACCAGGCGGAGATCGAGAACCTCACGGCCACTTTCGGCTACTATTTCGACAAGGGCCTGTGGGACGAGGCCGCTTCGCTTTTTGCCGACGACGGCGAGTTCGAATACGAGCAGACCGGCGTCTATGTCGGCCCGGACCGTATCGAGCGGGCGATGCACATGCTCGGCCCCCAGGGCCTGGCCCCCGGTTATCTCAACAACCACATGATGCTGCAGAACATCATCTACGTGGCGGAGGACGGCCGCACGGCCACGGGGCGCTGGCAGGGCCCCGTCATGCTGGCGGAACCGAATGCCAACGGGCAGTGGGCTGTCGGGATCTACGAGAACGACTACGTCAAGGAAGACGGGGTCTGGAAGTTCGACAAGTTGCATTTCTACCTGACGGCGAAGACCGACTATGACCGTCCCTGGCCGCAGGGTTCCATCCCGATGCGCGGGGTCAGCGCCCTGTACCCGCCGGACGAGCAGCCGACGGAAGTCTATCGTTCTTTCCCCGGTGCCTACATTCCGCCGTTCAGCTTCGATCACCCGGTAACGGGCGAACCGCTGACCGACCTGCCCATGGCAGGTGATGACGTGACCGGACGCGAGGAGATTCCCTTCACCGGCCACATTGAGGGAGGCGAGTGATGCGCGCCCTGCTTCTCGCTGCCTCGGCCGCGACACTGGCAGTCTGCTCGGCTCCGGCCACGGCCCAGTCCGCTGCCGAAAGGCTCGACGCGCTCGACCAGCGGATCACGCGGCTGGAGGATCTCAACGAGATCGAGCGGGTGCAGCGCGCCTATGGCTATTTCGTCGACAAGAGCCAGTGGACCCCGCTGGCCGACCTGTTCACCGAGGATGCGACGCTGGAAATCGGCGGCAAGGGCATCTTCGTCGGGCGCGACCGCGTGCTGGAATACATGCAGACCGCATTCGGCCCGGACGGGACGAGGGAAGGGCTGCTGGCCAATCATATGCAGTTCCAGCCCATCCCCGACATTTCGGAGGACGGGCAGACCGGCTGGATGCGCGCGCGCGCCTACGTGATGAGCGTGGGCTGGGGCCTGCCGCTTTACGAAAACGAATACGAGAAGGGCGAGGACGGCAAGTGGCGCATCAGCCGGCTGACCGGGCCTTTCACGATGTACACGAACTGGGATGGCTGGGGCGAATACGCGCTCAACAACACCTGGCCAGACAAGTTCGACCCGCCGCCGGACCTGCCGCCTTCGGTCGTCTACCTGACCTACCCGGCCTATTACATCATCCCCTTCCACTACCCCAATCCCGTGACGGGGGAAGCGTTCATACCGGCCACGGGCGAAGTCGGCGCCTACCACCGCCCGCCGGGTACCGCAGCTCAGGAAGAATCCATGCGGGTCGGGCGAACGGTGAACGGCACGCAACCCATTGCAGAACCGCCGAGGGATTGAGCGCGTGCGCCTAGCGACATGCCTCGTCCACGCCGCGCTGGGGGCTGCAGCGCTGATGTTCACCACCGCTGCTGCCGCCCAGACAGCGCAGGAGCGGCTGGACGATCTGGGGGAGCGGATCGACCGGCTCGAGGGGATGAACGATATCGAGCGGCTGCAGAACGCCTATGGCTACTTCGTCGACAAGGCGCAGTGGACGCCGCTGGCGGAGCTGTTTGCCGAAGATGCCACGCTGGAGATCGGCGGGAAGGGTATCTTCGTCGGCCAGGACCGCGTGCTGGAGTACATGCAGCAGTCCTTCCGTCCCGACGGTATCGCGCCGGGCGTGCTCATCAACCACATGCAGTTCCAGCCCATCGTCGACATCTCGCAAGACGGCACGCGCGGCTGGATCCGAAGCCGTGCCTACGTAATGGCGAACGAGAGTTGGGGGCTGCCGCTTTACGAAAACGAGTTCGTGAAGGAAGACGGCGTCTGGAAGATCGCCCGCCTGACCGGGCCTTTCACGATGTACACCAACTGGGATGGCTGGGGCGAATTCGCGCTCAACAACACCTGGCCGGACAAGTTCGGCCCCCCGCCGGACCTGCCGCCGTCGGTCGTCTACCTGACCTATCCTGCATACTACATCATCCCCTTTCACTATCCCCATCCAGTGACGGGTTCCGTTTTCCGGCCGGACCGGGGCGAGGTAGGCGCCTACTTCCGCCCGCCAGGCACGGCGGAGCAGGAAGCCGCGCTGCGGACCGGCCGCACCGTTCACGGGGATCAGCCGATTGCCCAGCCCCCGGAGGACTGACCGCTTGCTTGCGAAATCGAACCTGAAATCCCCGACCCGGCTCCTGGCGGCGCTGTTCGGTCTGCTTGCCCTCGCTGCCTGCGCAACCGCAGTCGTGGAAAGCGAGGGCGACTGGCTCGCCAGCCACAGCGACGATGCCGGTGTCTGGCTCAGCGACGGGCGCACCTATGCGGCGCAGCGCTATAGCCCGCTGACGCAGATCAACGCCGGCAACGTCGATCTACTCGGCATCGCATGGTACGACGATTACGACACCTATCGCGGCATCGAGGCGACGCCCCTCTACGCCGACGGCGTGCTCTACAACATCCTCGCCTGGAACATCACCATCGCCTACGATGCGCGTACGGGCGAAAGATTGTGGACCTTCGACCCGGAGGTTCCCCGGGAAATGGGCCGCTACGCCTGCTGCGAACCCGTTTCGCGCGGCCTCGCTCTCTGGGAAGACAAAGTTATCATCGCCACGCTGGACGGGCGGGTGATGGCCCTCGACCGCGCTACGGGCGCGCCGATCTGGTCCACGCAGACCTTCGATCACGAGATGCCCTATACCATCACAGGAGCACCACGCGTGTTCGACGGGAAAGTGGTCGTCGGCCAGTCCGGCGGCGACCTGGGCGTGCGCGGCTTCGCCATCGCTCTGGACGTCGATACCGGCGAGGAGCTGTGGAAGTTCTACCTCACGCCGAACCCCACGGGCGAACCGGATGGTGCCGCCTCCGATCCCGTCATGCCGATGGTCCGCGAAACATGGTCGGACGATGGCATGTGGACCGAGCTTGGCGGCGGGGCGAATGCCTGGGATTCGATCGCATACGATCCTGATCTCGACCTCGTCTATATCGGCACCGGCAACGGTTCGCCGCTGGCCTGGCAGCATCGCAGCAACAGCGAAGGGGACAACCTCTTCATCTGCTCGATCGTCGCGCTCAACGCGTCGGACGGCAGTTATGCCTGGCACTACCAGATGGTGCCGGAGGAGGACTGGGACTACACCTGCACCAGTTCGATCGTCAGCGCCGATCTCGAGATCGAGGGCGAGATGCGCAAGGTCATCATGCAGGCGCCCAAGAACGGATTCTTCTACGTGCTGGACCGCGCGACGGGCGAAGTTATCAGTGCCGAGACATATGTGAAGGTTAACTGGGCGAGCGGCATCGACCCTGCAACGGGCCGCCCCGTCATCAACCCCGAAACGCATTACGGCACCGATCCGGTGCTGGTCTATCCGGGGCCGGGCGGAGCGCACAACTGGTTCCCCATGGGCTACAGTCCACGCACGAAACTGGCCTATTTCCCGGCCTATCAGTCGGGCATGGTCTATGCGCTCGATCCCGATTTCGAACCAGCGCCGTTTCGCTCGAACGCGGGCTGGGGTGGCTATTCGGGCGAGGCGCTGGAGACACGCCAGCAGCTGATGGAGCAGGCCAACGCGGACGAGAAGGCCTGGCTGGTAGCCTACGACCCGGTGCGGCAGCGCATCGCCTGGCGCAACGAATTGCCGCGTCATGGGAACGGCGGCGTGATGATCACCGCGTCGGACCTGGTGTTCGAAGGCACTACCCACCAGACCTTCGCAGCTTTCGATGCCCGCACGGGCGGTCAGCTATGGTCCTTTCCCATCCAGAGCTCACCCGTTGCCGGCCCGATCACCTATGAGCTGGACGGTGAGCAGTACGTCGCCGTCAATGCCGGCTGGGGAGGCGGGGCGGCAGGCGTCGAACGGTCCATGGGTATAGACCGTGCGCGTGCGACCGCGCGGCTGGTCGTCTTCAAACTCGGCGGCGATGTCGAACTTCCGCCCCTCGCCGTGCAGGAGCCGATACCGTCCCCGCCAAGGCTCACGGCGACGGAAGCCGAGGTCGGTCGGGGTGCGCAGCTCTACGCCCAGACCTGCGCCACCTGCCACGGTCGGAACGCCGTAGGCGGGGTAGCCGACCTTCGGCACATGGATGCCGAGACCCACGCCCAGTTCAAGGATATCGTGCTCGGCGGCATCTTCCTCGAGAAGGGCATGGCCAGCTTTGCCGACATCCTGAGCGAAGAAGAGGTCGAGGACATCTACGCCTATCTCATTGCCCGCGCCAACGAGGACTGGGGAGAAGACGGCGTGGGCGGAGGCGCCGGCGATGTAACATCGAGCGCACCGTCTGGCGGGCCGCACTAGCGAGGCAGGGTAAGAGGGAAGACGTTATGACTGGGATGAATTGGCGAGCCGGCTTGCTGGCGTGCCTGATGGTTGCCATGCCTGCTGCCGCTCCCGCCCAGGCGCAGCAGGCACCGAGCGAGTTACAGGAATTGCGCGACAGGGCCGCGATAGAGGAATTGCTGCGCGCCTATGGCAGGACCATCGACGAACGCGATTTCGAAGCTTTCGGCGCACTTTTCGCCGAGGACGGCGAGTACGGCAGCGGACCGGTCACGAGCGTGGGGCCGGAAGCGATCGCGGAGTCAATGCGATCCGTGTTCGAAGCCAATGCGCTGGGATTTGCAGAGCCCAATTTCCACGTATTCTTCAACGAGGTCATCGCGATCGACGGTGACAGTGCACGCGCCAGCAGCATGTCTTTCTACATCGTGCCGGGGGAAGACGGCCTGCCCGAAATCGCGTTGATGGCGCGTTATGACGATGAACTGATACGGGTGAGCGAAAGATGGAAGTTCAGGAGCCGCCGCGTCGAGGGGCTTTTGCCTGCCCCGCGCTAGGCTGTGATACGCGCAGTTCAACTCGCCGACCCTGCCAGTCGGCATGGCCGTCCGGTTCCGATGCCGCATCGAAAATTTCCAGTGTGATTGCATTCGCCGGTGCGCCCAGCCCGGCCAGGATGTCAGCGATCTTCTCTCCCCTCTGGCGCGCCATGTCCTCGCGCTCCGCGAGAATCTCGCCGGTATCGAGCAGGGTCGCGCCCCGATAGGCACGGATCGAAACAGCAGCGCCCGGCGTGGCTCCGGCAAGGCGGGCGAGTTCCAGCATCACCATGGCGTCGGGGCTGGAGGCGCGGTCGCGTTCGAACGGGAAATATATCGTTTCCGTTCGGCCCAACGCCACTTCGGGCACGGGCAAGGCCGGAAGACGCACGATCTGGAGGGAAGCGGATGGATTGGCGAGGATCATCGCCCGCTGCGCCTCTGTGATGTCAGGCCGCCGCCCCAGTTCCAGTGCCAGGATTTCGGGCGTGGCGGGCGCGATCTCGTCGCACTCGGGGGATAGTTCCGGCATGACCGAGGCTCTCCCCTCGATTTTCACCCCGCCGCATTCCTGCTCGTCGTCGCTCACTACACCTTCCACCAGCAGCTTGTGGCCAAGCTGCGGGTTGCCCCAGTCCGGTGGGCTCGACACGCCATAGCGGATACCCTCGTGCCGCACGAAAAAGCACACGTCGCTGCGCTCCCCCGTGTCCTGCGCCACGGGGCAGGCGATGAAGTTGAGGTGCTCCTGCGCCGAAGCCGGCACACCGCTGGCGATCGCACCGAACGCAAGGACGGGCGCGAGATTTGTGAAACGCATTTTCACAGCACACTCATGAAGTTGACCAGATCCTGCTTTTCCTGCTCGGTATAGCGGATGTTGAAGCGACGATCGTAGAAGTCGACCATCTCGCGCAGGGTATCGGCTTCCCCGCCCATGAAATAGGGCGCACGGGCGGCAAGACCGCGCATCTGCTGAGTCATGCTGGCACCTATGTCGCTACACCTGCCCGTGACCAGGGCGCGGCCCGGATCGTGGGTGTAGATGACCCTGCCCAGATACGACTGTGGCACTGCATCGTCGTGGCAGGTTGCCTTGAACAGCGGAAGGTCCTCGCGCCGGTTCCACGGCCAGTTGTTCAGCCCCAGGTCCATGAAACCGGGTGCCAGGTCCATGCCGGCCAGCACGGTATTGTGACAGCCCGACGCGCAGCTGCGCTTGAACGGATTGCCCAGTCCCTTGTCGTTGTAAACGCCGACGTCCCGAATGAAGAAGCGCTTGTCGAAGAAGACATTCGCGCCCCGCGCGACGGAGGCCTGGAATTCTTCCTGCGGGGTCAGCTCCTCGTCTTCGCCGCGCTGGTGCAACCACATGGCGAAGGTGCCGAACACGCGGTTCACCGGATTGTTACCGAGTTCGCCGGGCGGGCCGTCGCGCATGGCTTCGGGGCCAAGGCCCGGCGGCGCGCCGGGACCGCCGAGTTCGCCTGCCTGGTTGCTGAACCCTTGCGCAACGTAAATCGACCGCTCGAACTCCTCGATCTGGCGCAGATCTTCCTCGGTCAGTTCGGCGATCATTTCCAGATGGGTGGAACTGGCATCGCCCGCCTGTCCGCGCAGGGTTGGCAACCTGCCGTCCGACATCAATTGCACCGACACGAACTCGCCGGTTTCCGGGTCGGTCGGCAGCAGGCTCTTGTCGTTGTACATGAAATATTCGTGCGGGGTCACGCCGTTGGGCAGCGTGAGCAGGTATTTCATGTTCGCCACCGGACGCGGTCGGCGGAAGACCGAAATAGCGGGCTCGTCGCTGAACATGCCCCATTGGGGATCGAGGTTGCAGCCCGTGGGGTCGCTGATAACCTCAAGTTCGAATTCGGGTTCGATCACTGAGCCGTCCGCAGCGCGCGGCGGCCAGGGGCGCGGGATGCGGAAAAGGCCCTTCTCCAGCAGCAGCGAGTGGGAGGCTTCCTCACCCTGCGGCAGGCTGGGGCAGTTGGAGCCGTCGATCGCTGCGAACAGCGGGTCGGTGCCGTCGGTCGCCACCCACTGCGCGCGGATCGTCTTTACCGAAAGGCTCATCGCATCGGACGGCTGGTGACAGGTGACGCAGGCGCGTCCGTTCTCACCCAGCGGTTCGAAGAAGGGATGCCCTGTCGTGTTGATGGGCTCGCCCGTATTGACCAGGCGAAGGCGGCCGTAATCGTTGGGGAATTCCAGAGTTTCGCCGATAACGAACTCCTCTCCCGGCCCCCACCACTGGCTGCCGGACTCTTCGGCACCCTGGCTGAAGGCAGCGACGCCGAAGGTCAGCGATGCGCCGACCAGCAGGGCGGCCGAGATACGATGAAGGGAATGCCGGCTCATGATCCTGTACTCTTACGAAGCTTAGCAGTCATTCGGGCGCGGTTTCCAGCAACTCGCGCTCCCGCATCCACTCCAGCAGGCGGTCTCCCCACAAGTCCGGCGTCATCGTGAAATTGGGAACGTCGTAGACGTGCAGTTCGGCATTCTCGCGCTCGGCAATCCACATCTGGAACAGCGCGACGAGCCCGTCGGTCACGGGGCCGTGCCAGGATTCGGTTATCAGGAACAGCGGGGGCGCGTCCTCGGGCACGGCAATATCCTGAAGCGCAGGTCCGAAATTGGAGACGATGAAATCGGGCGTTGCCCCGTCCTCGCCCGCCATCATCGTCCCGAAGGCGACACCGCCGCCTGCGGACGTGCCGAACATGCCCACACGGTCGGGGTCGATGCCCCATTCGGCCGCGCGGCTGCGCACGAGGCGAAGCGCTGCCTGCCCGTCAGCCGTGGCGAGGCGAAGGACTTCACTCAACACCGGGTCGTCAGGCGAGGGATTGGCGTTGGCATTGCGGATTTCCATTGATGGGAATTCGATGGGACCGGATGCCGGGGGACGCGGCGCGGTCGCGCGGACGATCTCCTCCGGCGTGCGTTGCAGCGTGCGGTATTCCAGCACGATCACGGCCACGCCTTGCTCGTTCAGCAGCGCAATCGTCTCATGCATGTCGCCGCCCATGCCCAGCACGCGCAGCCCGCCTCCGGGTAGCATGATAATGGCCGCACCACCCGCCTCATCAGGCTCCGGCAGAAAGACCTGCAAGCGCGGCTGGGTGGTGTTGTATCGATCTTCCCCGCCATCGGTTGGATGCACCACTAGCGGCTGCGTCCAGTCCTGCGAACCGGGAGCGGGGCCATCGTACAAGTTCAACGTGTGCTGCTGCGCCAATGCCGCGCAGGACGGCAGGAAGGCGAGACAAGCCGCGCAGAGTGAGTGCAGGATGGCTTTGCGCAAGTTCACGTCAGAAGCCCTTCGCTTCGTAAGTCCACTCCGCATCGTCGCACAGGCGGCAGTCCTCGCCAGTGAACCAGCGCGCAGCGGCCTCGTCACCGCGAAGTTGCCATTCGAGCCACTGCGCCGCGACCGTGCCGACCCGGCCACCGTTCGGCTCCCGGAATGTGCCGCCGTGGCCAACGTCGAGGTTCGCGACGGCGACCGGCACGTGGTCGATGCGCGCGAAATCGTCCATGCCGTTGGGATAGGCGACGTCGCTCTTGCCGCCCAGGATATAGAGGACCGGGGAATGCATGTTGCGTAGCTCTTCCTTGGCTACGGAGAACCCGGTGATGGGATTGAAAGCCTCGGGGTCGAGCACGCCGCTGTTGTGCACGATGCTCGTGGCGATGCGCGGATCGGCGGCGACGCTGATCGCCTGGAGGCCGCCGCAGCTGTGCCCGGCGACTGCCACCTTGGCGGGATCGACGCGGCCGTAGAAAGGACCTCCGGCACGCTCATTCTCGGCCAAGATCCAGTCGAGGCCCGCCAGCAGGTCGGCGGGCATGGTCTGTACCGGCGGGAAAGCGCCCTCGGTGGGCGGAGCCTCGCGCGGTGGCTCGGGCAAAGCGCCAGGACCGCTGTAGGCCTTGCCGGGCGCAATGGCGACGTAGCCGTGCGAGGCGATTTCCAGCAGGTGAAACCGGGCGGAGGCCGCATCGGCAGAGCATCCGCCATTGCCCCACAGTACCACGCCCAGTTGGCCGTCGGCCACCGCACCAAGGTCATCCGGCCGGTAAACAAGGTGATCGGGAAGGTTGGCCCGAACGTCACGTATCGCGGGGAAGGGGCCGCTGCCCGATGTGTCCGGCGCGGCGTCGAAGGCGACCGCAGATGCCCCGCGCGCTGACGCCTGATCGGTCGCAACTTGCGTCTCGCCGACAGGCGCGCAGCTTGCAAGCAGGATGGCGAAAGCAACTGCCGCGCTTTGCAATGAGGCGTTTCTCATAACTCTCTCCAGTACGAAAGATAACGGCCGGCAAGGGAGGCTTGCCGGCCGTTACCTGGTTCAGAACCCGGCGCGCAGGCCCACCGCGATCGTGCGTCCGATCGGGCTGTGCGCATTGGGATCGAAGGCGAGATTGCCATTCTGCACGTAAGGCGGATCGTTATCGAAGATGTCCTGCACGTCGAGCGAGAGGGTTATGTTTTCGGCAAAGGCGAACGGCTGCTCCAGCGTGTAACGCAGCGCCAGGTCGAACTCGGTGTGCGCGGGCACGTCCTGGATCGGCGTCACGGAATCGTTGTCGTAGCTGCCGTAGTGATTGACGAACACGGTACCCGACAGGCCCCCAACTTCCGCCCCGGCGTAGGCACGCGCAACGAAGGACGCGGGGTTGTTGATCGTATCCAGCACATCGCGCAGCGGCGTGCCGGAAATGATCGTGCGATCGAACGACAGGATCTTGGTGGCGTTCACGCCCACGCGCCATGAACCCCAGTCGGTGAAGCCTTCGTAGCTGCCGATGAATTCGAGCCCGTCGGTCTTGTTAGCACCCAGGTTCACCTTGCGCCCGTCGACGATGGCGTAAACGTCCTCAGGTGCGGCGGGCGGGGCACTGAACAAGCCTCCCGCAACGATCTCGTTCACCAGATCGATGGGCGGGTCCAGCGTGACGATGGTCGCCAGTTCGGGCTTCTGCAGCGCCAGGCGATCGTTGCCCGGCGTGGCGATGCGGTTGGTGTAATCGACGTTGTAGTATGTGACCGACAGGCTGAGACCGGGCACGGTATCGGGCTGCCAGTCGGCACCCAGCGACCACGTCGTTGCTTCTTCCGGCTGCAGGTCGGGGTTGCCACCGCGCAGGAACAGGACGTTGCGCAGCACATTGCTGCCATCCACGAACTGCGTGTACTGGTTGAACGGCAGGCCCGTATCCGACAGCGTCGGCGCACGGAACGAGGTGCCGTAACTGCCGCGCAGGGTCAGCGATTCCACCGGGCGGAAGGTAACGCCGAATTTCGGATTCAGCGTGTCGCCCACGTCGTTGTAATCGTCATAGCGCACGGCTGCCGACAGGTTCAGTTCGGGGCCTTCACCGCCGATGATCGGCACGAACACTTCGCCGAAGACCGAATTGATCTTGCGGTCGAAATCGCTCTGGAACGGGGCGAGATCCTGGAAATTGATCTCCTGCCGCGAGGCGCCCAGGGCAAGGCGGATTTCGCCCGCGGGAAGGCTGGTTACCGGCCCGTCAACCGACACGCCGTACTCGTGGATGCCGTAGTTGGTATCCACCCGGAAGCTGCCACCGGCGATGGCTGCGATGGTGGCGGGGTTGTTGTTGCCGGTGGAGCTGAACGGGTTGAAGGCCGTCGCCGGGTCGGGATCGGCCAGGGCTGCAGTCAGCGCGGCATTGTCGATCCGACGGTCGAACGACCGCTCCTTGTCGTGGCCGTAGGCGTAGAAGACATTGCCCGACCAGTCGGCGCCGAGCTGCGCATTCAATCCGCCCGTGATGTGATAGGCCTGCTGCGACGAAGGGTTTCGTTCGAAGCCCAGTTCGTTGACGAAGGAGTACGATACCGTCACGCGTTCGCCCGGCGCACCCGGATTGACATAGAACGGGTTGCTGGTCGGCACGTCGAATTGCGCAGCAAGGGCACTGGCGGCCAGCGTACCGTCACGTTCTGCATAGAAACCCTGCGCGTAGAACTCGATGCTCTGCGTGATTTCCTGTTCGAACGTGGCGGCCGCGCTGTAGCGTTCCTGCGCCGGCAGGGCGCCCGCGCCGAGATAGGCGCTTTGCAGGTTGCGAGTGCCTGCGGTGAAATCGCCCGCCGTCAGGTTTTCGCCATCCCCCGTGGGAATGGCATAGGTCACGCCGCCTACCGTGATGTTGCCCGGCGCTGCGTTGGCGGAGCGAAGGTCCGGCCCGCCGAAGGGGCGCAGATCGTCGGTGTAGAAATCCCGGTCCGCCGCAAACAGGATGCCGCGGTCGTTGTATTCACCTGCCACCATGATGGAGCCTGTGCCCCAGGTCTTGCCGAGCACGAGGCCCGCCTGATATTCCTCGAAACCGTCGGCGAACTTGACGCGGCCCATTGCTTCGGCCCCGTCGAAGTTCTTGCGCAGCAGGATGTTCACCACGCCGCCCACGGCGTCGGAACCGTAGATGCCGGAACTGCCATCGGCCAGAACTTCCAGCCGCGCGATAGCCATGGTCGGGATGACGGAAGGGTCGAAGAACTGGCTCTGCGTGCCCGCCGCGGGAAGGCGGCGTCCATCGAGCAGAGTCAGCGTGGATTCGGTCCCCAGGCCGCGCAGGTTGATACCGGTGCCGAAGGTGCGGTTGGCGTTCTGGTTGTTTGCCGAAGTGAACGACGCATCGGTCGCGCCGAAGTTGAACACCTGCGGCAGTTCCGAAAGCAGTTCGGTCGTGGTCGAGGCCGAGCTTGCCTCGATGTCCTCGCGCCCCAGTCCGATCACGGGCGAGCCGGTCGGCTCGATACCGCGAATGCGGCTGCCGGTGACGATAATGGCTGGCGGCGCGTCTTCCTCGATCCCGGCCCCGGCATCCTGCGCCATCGCGGCCACTGGTAGGCACAGGGCGACCAGGGAGCCGCTGCCGAGCAAGGTCCCGCATTTCGTCTTGATATTGCTACGCATAGTTTCCTCCTCCCGAAAGGCCTCGTCATGCAGGCGGGCCAATTTGCGGTCCGCATCGCTCGATTGGCTCGCGGAAAACAAGTGAAAACTATTCAACAATATTGTCGACAATCTGGCGAGTGATCGCGCTTCAGGCGACCGCAGAATGGGGCGTGTCTTTGCTGAGATGCGCGGGAAAGGCGGCAAGCGGTTCTTCGGTCCGGCTCGTACGCTCCCGTCCGAATTTCTATCATTCAGTTGGCGTCACCACCTTCGATGATCTTGCGAAGAACGATCTGGAGCGTTCGGCGCTCGTCGTCGGAAAGCGACGCTGTCAGCGCCCGGTCATGCCTTGCAACCTGCTTTCGCAGTTCGATCAGCGTGCCTTCCCCCTCCTCGGTCAGGTGGACGCCGCGTGCCCGCCCGTCTTCCGGCAGCCTGCGCCTGCTCAGGCAATTTCGCGCTTCCCAGAAATCGATCGCCAGGGTGGCGGCGGGCTTGCTGAGGCCAAGGACGGCGGCGAGTTGCATTTGGCGCAAACCGGGGTTGGCTCCGACTACTTCGAGCACGGAATAGCGCAGGGGCGTGATCGAACGATCGCCGATTTCCTCGGGAAAGGTGCTGAAGTCGAGAAGGCTGGCGCGGCGCAGGTGAAAGCCGATCAGGCTGGGAAGCTGGCCGTAATCGAAGGTTCGATCGAAAAGCGCGATTTTCGCGTCGGACTGTGTCGCCAAGGTCACTCTCCCCTCTTCACTGATAGCGTTTTCACCGCCGGCTACTGGCTTTGCAAGCACCTTGGCCTGCCTACAGGCAAAAGTAGTTATTGACGATAATCATACTTGCTTGCAATTCACGGCATCAAGAATTGAGCAACAGATTCAATCGCTGCGAGAGGACGATATGATGGTTACTTGGTCGAAGGTGAATTTCCTGTCGGGCGCAGCCTTGCTGGCTCTATCTGCTGCGGCGACAGGTCTTGCTGTACCGGCGATGGCGCAGGGCACGCAGAACGGTGACGCGATTGGCGATGAAGAGCAGGCTGGCGCGGCCCCGGCACCGGATTCGGTCATCGTCGTGACCGCTCGCCGTCGCGAGGAATCGCTCCAGGAGACGCCGGTCGCGATTTCCGCTTTCTCCGCCGAGACATTGCAGGATCGCCAGATCCAGCAGACATCCGATCTCGAGCGCATTACGCCCAGCCTGCAGTTCAAGCCGGCCGGGCAATTGTCGGGCAACAGCGCTTCCTCGGTGGTTTTCATCCGCGGTGTCGGACAGCTTGACCCGACAGCTGCGGTCGATCCGGGAGTCGGCATTTACATCGATGAGGTCTATGTCGGCCGCGCGGTGGGCGGCACGATCGACTTCGGCGATATCCAGAGCGTGGAAGTGCTACGCGGTCCGCAGGGGACGCTGTTCGGGCGCAACACCATCGGTGGCGCGATCCTGGTCCAGACCCGCGAGCCCGAGTTCGACGAACTGTCGGCTCGCGGCCGTTTCCGCGTGGGCGAATACGACCTTTTCGAGGGATTTGCCGCGTTCAACCTGCCGATTTCCGAGACGGTCGCTGCGCGCGTTTCCGGCGGTTTCCGCAAGCGTGATGGTTATGTGATCAGGGAATTCGACGGTCTCGACCTCGGCAATGACGACAGCGTGACGGTCAACGGCGCGCTGCGTTTCGAACCCACGGCCGACTTCGAACTCCAGTTGCGCGCTGACTATACCAAGCGCGACGAGAACGGCGCTCCGTTCGTCTTCGCCGGTATCAACGAAAACGCGCCGGTGGCGGCCATCGTCAGCGTGGCGGCGGGCTGTCCGGGAGCGACGATACCCTTTGCGCCGCTGCAACCGGGCGACCCGCGCTTCGGTGCGCCGAATGTCCCGCTGATCGACGACGCGCGCTGCGCCAACGATTTCCAGGACCGCGGTAACTTCGTCAACGGAGGTACTGCCGACGTTCTGAGCACGTCCGAGGTCTGGGGCATTTCGGGCACGGCTACGCTGGATGTCTCGGACAACGTGCTGCTCAAGAGCATCACGGCCTACCGCTCCACCGAATCCCGCGGCATTCGCGATGCGGACAACACGCCGTTCCTGCTGATCACGACAGACGTGGGAAGCAAATCCGAACAGTTCAGCCAGGAACTGCAGGTGCAGTACGATGGCGGGCCGCTCAATGGCATCCTCGGGGTCTACTACTTCGACGAGGACACGAACGAACGCGCCACGGTTCCACTGTCCTTCCCCCCGTCACCGCCGGTAATCGGCTCCATCCTCGCTGGCGGACCGGGTTCGCGCGACCTGCAGGTGTCCCAGCTGGAAACCCGCTCCTGGGCGATATTCGGCGAGGCATCCTACGAGATCACGGACGCCCTCGAGGTGAGCGGCGGCCTGCGTTACACCGAAGATCGCAAGACCTTCCAGGGGACGGTGCTGAACCTGTTCCCCGCCACGCTGCCCGATCCCGATCCGCTGCCCGATACAGCAATACCCGACGGCGGGCCGTTGTTCATCTACCCCACACCCAACCGGGAAACTTTCAGCGCGCTGACCGGCTCTGCCAGTGTTTCCTACGAAGTCGCGCCGTGGCTCAACACCTATCTGTCCTACTCCCGCAGTTTCAAATCCGGCGGTTTCAACACGCGCTACAATGCGCCGCCTCCTGGGTTCGAGCCGGTTCCGTTCGACGAAGAAACGGTCGACAGCTATGAAGTCGGCGCAAAGATCGAGGCGGGTGACTTCCGCCTGAACCTGGCTGCTTTCCAGGCGGACTACGGCAATATCCAGCTCGTCTTCCGTCAGGGCGTGGTGCCGCTGCTGTTCAACGCCGGTGAAGCACGCATTCGTGGTTTCGAGGCCGAGGCCAGCTATCGGCCGTTCGACACCGGCCTGTTCATCGATGCAGGCATGAGCATTCTCGACGACGAGATCCTCTCGATCACCGAAGTCCCCGGGGCAACGGCCACGGTCCAGCCCGGAGACGAATTGCCGCTCACGCCTTCCTTCCAGGGCAACCTGGCGATCGGCTACGACATCGAGATCGGTAATCGCTACGTCCTCACTCCGCAGTTCGACGGCTCCTACACTTCGGACGTCGTTTTCATCACCGGCAGCGTCCCGGAGATCGAGCAGGAAGGTTACTTCGTGGCGAACGCATCCATTCAGTTGGAGATCGACGAACGCTTCTCGGTGCAGGCCGGCATCATCAACCTGTTCGACAAGGAATACCTGATACAGGGCAACGCCTCGCTGGGTACGCTGGGCTACGCGGAGAAAATCTACGCTCGCCCGCAGAGCTGGTATCTGCAGGTCTCGGCGGAGTTCTGATGCTGCTTTCATAAGACTCCTCGCCAGCAGACAGGCGAGAATGGGGCGGGCGCGAAGGGCATTCCGGTAAGCGGAGAGTCCGGACGCGCCCGCCATGCTCGGTTTTGCATTCCGTTCCGGGCGGATCGATCCCATCGGATCGAGGCGAGAGGCGGAGGAATCGAGCACCGTGACTTCCCAATCCGGGCAGTTGTGCGGTAGTCCATGCTGCCGTGGTTGCCGTTACACGGCTGCACACTCCCGGTTTATGAGAAGGGAAACGTTATGGCCGAGGCGTACATCGTAGACGCGGTCCGCACTCCCGGAGGCCGCGCGCGCAAGGGTGGCCTGGTGGACGTCCATCCTGCCGACCTTGGCGCGACGGTGCTCGATGCGCTGGTCGGTCGCACCGGCATCGATCCGCAGGCTATCGAGGACGTGATCCTTGGCTGCGTCACGCAAGCGGGCGAGCAGGCCTTCGCGTTCGGGCGCAACTGTGTGCTAGCCTCAACGCTGCCCGAGACGACGCCGGCCGTGACGATCGACCGCCAATGCGGCTCGTCGCAGCAGGCCCTGCAATTCGCTGCGCAGGCGGTGATGTCGGGCACGCAGGACGTGGTCATTGCGGCCGGTGCGGAAAGCATGACGCGCGTCCCGATGGGGTCGAACTGGCAGTTGCACCAGCAGAACGGGATAGGCATCGGCCCTTGGCCGCCGTCGATCCAGCGTCGATTCGGGGTGAAGCAGTTCAGCCAGTTCCACGGCGCGCAGGCCATCGCCGACAAGTACGGCTTCACGCGCGAAGCGATGGATGCCTTCGCCCTGGAAAGCCACCGCAAGGCGGCCGCCGCAATCGACAGCGGCGCTTTCGAGGCAGAGATCGTCCCGGTCGACACGGGGAACGGCATGGTTGAAACCGACGAGGGCGTGCGCCGCGGTGGCACGATGGAGAAGATGGGCGAGATCCCGCCCATCAGCGAAGGCGGATCAATTACGGCAGCAAATGCCAGCCAGATGACGGACGGCGCATCGGGCGTGCTGGTGGTGAGCGAGCAGGCGCTCAAGGACTACGGTCTCACGCCGCTGGCTCGGCTGCATCACTTCTCGGTAAGCGCGGGCGACCCGGTCATCATGCTGGAAGAACCGATTCCGGCAACGCGCAAGGCACTGGCCAAGTCCGGGATGACCCTGGACGATATCGACCTGTTCGAAGTGAACGAAGCGTTTGCCTCGGTGCCGATGGCATGGTTGCAGGTGATGGATGCCGATCCGGCGAAGCTTAACGTCAACGGAGGCGCGATAGCTCTTGGCCACCCGCTGGGCGCGACGGGCACGAAGTTGATGGCTACTCTGATCCATGCGCTGAAGGCGCGGGGCGGGCGCTATGGCCTGCAAACCATGTGCGAAGGTGGCGGGATCGCCAACGTCACGGTAGTAGAGGCGCTCTGACTTCAACGAAAAAGGGTCGAGCATAGATGGCAGGCAAGTTTTTCGACGAGTGGCGGGTGGGAGAAACCATCGCCCACGAAATTCGTCGCACGGTGACAGAGACGGACAACCTGCTGTTCTCCACCATGACGCACAATCCGCAGCCGCTCCACCTCGATGCGCAGGCGGCGAGCGAAAGCGAATTCGGTCAGATCCTCGTCAACGGCACGTTTACCTTCGCGCTGATGGTGGGGCTGAGCGTGGGCGACACCACGCTGGGCACGCTGGTGGCCAACCTTGGCTATGACAAGCTGGTGCATCCCAAGCCGACATTCCTGGGCGATACCCTGCGCGCCGAAACCGAAGTGGTGGACAAGCGCGACAGCAAATCGCGCCCCGGCTCCGGCATCGTCACGTTCAGGCACCGCCTGCTCAACCAGCGGGACGAAGTGGTGTGCGAATGCCTGCGCATGGCGCTTATCAAGGGCAGCCAGGCGTGAGAATGCGCAGCCTGCTCTTCGTTCCCGCCGACCGGCCCGAACGCTTTGCCAAGGCGGCGGCGAGCGGGGCCGATGCGATCATTATCGATCTGGAGGACTCCGTCGCTCCGGTCAGCAAGCCGAAGGGCAGGGAGGCCGTGGCCGAATTCCTGCAATCGCCGGGCGACGTGCCGGTGATCGTGCGGGTCAATCCGCTCGGCAGCGGAGATACGGAAAGCGATCTGGCCGCCGCCCTGCCGCATCCTCCCGCTGGCATAATGCTGCCCAAGGCCGAGGGGGCAGCGAGTGTCGAGCGATTGGCGCGGATGATGGATGGCGCCGCGATTCCGATCCTGCCGATTGCGACCGAAACGCCCGCCGCCATTTTCGAACTCGGGTCCTACCGGGAAGTCACCACCCCGCTGATGGGTCTCACCTGGGGCGCGGAAGACTTGCCAGCGGCCATGGGCGCGGCCACTTCGCGCGAAGACGACGGGAGCTACACTGCGCCATACGAGATGGCGCGCAGCCTCACGCTGCTGGGCGCGCATGCGGCCGGTATTCCCGCGATCGAAACGGTCTATCCGGACATCAGGGATACCGATGGCCTAGCCGCCTATGCCGCGCGAGGGCGGCGCGATGGCTTCACCGGCATGATGGCAATCCATCCGGCACAGGTGCCCATCATCAACGATGCCTTCGAGCCGAGCGAAGCGGAAATCGCCCACGCGCGGGCCATCGTCGACGCTTTCGCCAAGCAGCCGGACGCGGGCGCTCTCCAGCTTGACGGCAAGATGATCGACAGGCCGCATCTGGTGCAGGCGAAGCGACTGCTTCAGCGTGCCGGCAAAGCCTCCTGAACACGCTGCCAACAGGCGCTTCACTTTCCTGCCACATGTCCGCTATAGCGGGCAGGAATGAACACGAAACTCCCAGCATTATTGCTACTTTCACTCCTCGGCCTGTCCTCCCCCGCACAGGCGTGGGGGCCGATAGGCCACCGGATCAGCGCCGAGATTGCCGAAGACAACATCAGCGGGAAGACCCGCGCCGAGATCGAGAAGATCCTCGCGCACGAGGGCCTGCCCGAGGCGAGCACCTGGCCTGACGAGGAACGTTCGAACCCCTCGCCATTCTGGCAGGAAACCGCCTCGCCGTTCCACTATGTCACGCTGCCGCCGGGGACCGATGTCGAGACGATGGTCCACCCGCCAGAGGGCGATGCGCTGACCGCGCTCGAAGGGTTCGCGGCGACCCTGCGTGACGAGACCGCCTCGCAGGAAGACCGGGCGCTGGCGCTTCGGTTTATCGTCCATATCGTGTCCGATCTGCACCAGCCCTTGCATGCCGGGAACGGCAGCGATCGCGGCGGCAACGATTTCATCGTCGACTGGTTCGATATGCAGACGAATTTGCACTGGGTCTGGGACGAAGGCATGATCCTTCGCCAGCAGCTTTCCTACAGCGAATATGCCGAGCGTCTCGAACGCCGCGTCGGCCCTCAGGAAGTCCTCGACTGGTGGGATGCCGACCCCGCAACCTGGATTGCCGAAAGCACTGCACTTCGGGACGAGATCTACCCTTCGACGGGGGGTGAAGCAGGCATGGGCACCTTCGAGGCACCCGCGATACTGCGCTATCGTTATCACTGGGAGTGGGTCGGGCCTGTCGAACAGCGCCTGGCGCAATCGGGCGTGCGCCTTGCAGCCTTCCTCGATCAGGTGTTTGCCGACGATGCGGCCGACACTTCCGCGCAAGCCGGTTCGTGAAGGGAAGACGCGTGGCAACTACCCTTGAACAGATCGACGGCATCCTCGACGAACTCGAAGCCATCTACGACAGGTCGCGGCAGAACCTCGTGTCTGCCCTGCGCGCTTACGGGAAGACGCGCGAAGCGCCCGACCCTGCAGACCGGGAAGCGGGCATCTTCGCCTATCCGCAGCTCACGCTCAACTTCGCAAGCGATGAGGGCATTGCCTATCCCGCGCGGTCCTATGCACGGCTGAACCAGGCCGGCACCTACTCCAGCTCGATTGCCGAGCCGCGCATTTTCAGGCCCTACCTGAAAGACCAGTTGCAGCACCTCGTCAGCGATTACGATGTCGAACTGCAGGTCGGCCGGTCGGCGCAGGAGATACCCTACCAGTACGTACTGGATGGCCTCGCGCCGGACCTGAACCAGGCCAGCAGCACCGAACTGACGCGGCATTTCCCCGCGTCGGACCTCGTCAGCATCGGGGACGAGGTGATCGACGGCACGTGGATGCAGCCCGAAGGCGGCCACCGCCCGCTCTCGCTGTTCGATGCCCTGCGCACCGATTTCAGCCTTGCACGCCTGCGGCACTACACCGGCACGCCCGCCGGGCACGTGCAGCGCTATGTCTTGTTCACGAACTATATCCGCTACGTCGAGGAATTCATCGATCTTGCATTGGCGGAGCTGGCCGATCCCGACAGTCGTTTCGAACGCTTCTCCGCCCCCGGCGTGGTGATCGAGCGAGACGATCTGGAGGGCGCGCGCGACAGGGTGACGGGCGGCACGTGGCGCAGGCACCAGATGCCCGCCTACCACCTGATCGGGAAGGACAATTCGGGCATCACGCTGGTGAACATCGGCGTCGGCCCGTCAAACGCCAAGACGATCTGCGACCACATCGCCGTGCTGCGACCCGAGGTTTGGCTGATGATCGGCCACTGCGGCGGGTTGCGGCCCAGCCAGACCATCGGCGACTACGTGCTGGCCCACGCCTACCTGCGCGACGACAACGTGCTCGACAGCGCGCTGCCGCCCGAGATCCCCGTGCCGCCGATTGCCGAGGTTCAGACCGCCATGTTCGAAGCGGCCCGGCGCATCACCGGGGACAGCGACGAGCAGTTGAAGCGCCGCCTTCGCACAGGCACGGTGGTGACGACGGACGACCGCAACTGGGAACTGCATTTCACCCGCTCCGCACTCCGGTTCAACCAGAGCAGGGCGGTGGCCATCGACATGGAATCCGCCACCGTGGCGACGCAGGGCTACAGGTTCCGCGTACCCTACGGCACGCTGCTGTGCGTGTCGGACAAGCCGCTGCACGGCGAGATCAAGCTGCCGGGACAGGCCAACGCCTTCTACGAGAAATCGATCAGCCAGCATTTGCGCATAGGTATCGAGACGCTGGCCTTGCTGAGCAAGGAAGCGGGCAGCTTCCACAGCCGCAAGCTGCGCAGTTTCGATGAACCGCCGCTGCGCTAGCCACGCGGTTCACTTCTCTTCCGGCCAAAGAAAAGGCGGCGGCACTCTTTCGAATGCCGCCGCCCTTTTTGTTTCAGGCTAGCTGAACCTTAGAAGCCGACCAGCAGCGAGACGCTGGCAGCGCGCGGGGCGCCGATCTGGGCGAAGCCGAAGCCATCCAGCGAACCGCCGAAGAACCCGATGTAGTATTCATCGAAGATGTTCGTCACGTTCAGCTGCAGGGCAGCGGTCTGGCCGTTGTCGAATTCCGCCAGGTTGATACGCAGGTCAAGGTCGACCAGCGTATAGGACGGAGCCTTCAGTTCGTTCAGATCGTTGATCCAGCGCGGACCGGTCAGCTTGGCCTGGATGCCGAGCTCGGCCGGGCCGAGGTTCGCCTGGGCGCGGCCACCGAAGCTGTAGGTCGGCGTGCCCGATTCAGCGTTTCCGGCAGTCGGTTCGAACACCGGGTTGCCATCGTCATCGAAACCGGTCTGCACGTCATCCTTGATTTCCGATTCGTTGATCGAACCGAAGACATAGAGCAGCGTGTTGTCGGTCGGCGCAAAGGACACGGAAGCGTCCACACCGTACTTGTCGACCTGGCCAAGGTTACGGAACACCGTGGCACCTTCGCCGTTACGCGCCGTCGGGTCGAAAGCCGAAGCCAGACGGTTTTCGTAGCGGGTGAACCAGCCGGCAATCTGCGCCTGCACGCGTCCGCTGGTGAAGCGGAGGCCCAGGTCGAAGCTGTCGGTGGTTTCCGGAACCGGGCGGGCACGCTCGTCTTCGGGGATGTAGAGCGAGTCGTACAGCGGGTCGGTGCCGGGTACCGAGATGCCCATGTTGTAGTTGGCGAAGGCCGAGACTTCACCGGTGAAGTTGTAGACCACACCGAACGAAGGCAGGACCTTGTCGTAGTTGTACTCACGCGACAGCGGGGCCACGTAGTCCGGGTTGGCGGCTTCGTAAGCCGTCAGGTCCTGACCGGGGTTCGGGCAGTCGACGAAGCCGTTCTCCGAAGTCGTGTAGCAGTTCTGGTTCAGCTCGCGGGTGAAGAACGGCACACGCAGGCCGGCGTTCACGTAAAGATCGCCGAAGTTACCGGCGTACTCAGCCGAAAGCTGGTTCAGGATTGCGTAGGACAGACGGTCACGCTTGTTCACTTCGTATCCGTCAACAGCCAGCAGCGGGCTGTCGATGGCATAGACGTCGCGGATTTCGCCGTTGGCCAGCATCGTGGTGATTTCACCGGTCTGACGGTGACGTGCGTGATCCAGCGTGTAGGCTGCACGAACGGTGTGGTCAGGAGTGATATCGTAGATGAGGTTGGCAACCAGGCCAAAACGGTCGGTGCGGGTCTGGCTCGGGTCGTTACCGGCGATACGGTCCAGCATGTCGCCGTCGCCATTGAGGTCACGGCCGAAGTAATAACCGCCATTGAACGCGCCGACGAGGTTGGAATCCGTGCCGAACGGCGTGAAGAACGCTTCACGCAGATCGTCGGGTCCGCCACCGTTGGCCTTCACGTACTGGTAGCTTGCGTCCATCGCGAAGGTCAGGTCGTCGGTCAGCGTGAACAGCGAGTTCGCGCGCAGGTTGCCGGTGCGTGACGGGTTGTAGCGACGGTAGAAGGCGGCGCCGCAGCCATTACGATCGTCGTAACGCTCGGATTCGCCGTTCTCGCCGCCACCGCCGATCAGCACGTTGCTGGGCACGGTGCAGGGGTATTCGCCGCTGAAGCGATAGAGTTCGAAGCGTGCTTCGCCGACCGACAGGCCGGTTTCTTCCTCGAGAGCTTCCTGGACGTCGCCGTCCGAAAGCGCGACGAGTGCGCCGAGGCTTTCCGAACCCGCGAAGTTGTTGACGTTCTCGTTGTAGTGGGCGGTCAGCGAGATGAAGTCGCCGTTGTCACCGATGTCCTGCCAGATACGGGCGTTGAACTGGGTCTTGTCGATTTCGCCGTACGGATTGTAGGGCACGCCGTAGTTCGTGTAGCTCAGCGACGCGAAGGCCTTCAGGCCGTTGCCGGTGATGTCGCCGGTGTCGAACATCGCGAAGCCGCGATAGTAATCGGTGTTCGTGGAGTTGCTGGCCAGCACCTGGCCATAGGTGGCCGTGGCGGTGACGGCTGCAAAATCCGAAGGCTCGCGCGTGCGAATGTTGATCGTGCCGCCGGCAGCCGAAGCGGTCGGGCTGTCGACGTCGGTGGTGCCTAGGTTCACGTTGATCGAGGACAGCACCTCGGTATCGACCTGCTGGTTGGTGTAGAGGGCGTAGTTGCCGCTGTCGTTCAGCGGAATGCCGTCCAGCGTCTGCGACACGCGGTCGGCGCCGAAGCCGCGGATGGTGAAGCCACCACCCGAGGATCCCCAGGGGTCGTTGTTCTGGAAGCTGACGCCGGGAACCAGGTTCACGATGTCGTTGAGCGACTGGCCGGGACGCTGGCGACGAATCAGTTCCTCGTCGATCACCTGCTTCGCGCGGGGCGTCTCGGGGATCTGGATCCCGCCCACGTCGATGTCGCGCGCACCGGTGACGATAATGGTGTTCTCTTCGAAATCGGTCGAACCGGTCGATTGCGCGTGGGCAGGCGCGGCAATGCCGAGCGCGATGCTGGGCATACTCACCGCAAGAAGCAGGCGGAGTTCCAGACAGGCGTCCACAACCCCAGTGGCATGACAGTGCAGTTACAATGGAGTCAGTTTATTGCAACGCAGCATATTCGTGTCGGATTGTTGCGGCAGCGCAACACCGTCGCGTCTGAAACCACTATGGATTTGATACATCGCCGGCCGAGCCAACCCCTTGGAAATCAGGCCAAACCGATTTCGCGTAGCCTTTGCATCAGGTAATCATGCGCCAGGATCGGCGGCTCCGGAGTCTCGCCGGAATCCACGCATTGCGGCAGCGGCTCGATCAGGAAGTCGGGCCGGAAATGCAGGAAGAACGGCATCGAATAGCGCGAACGCCGGGCGGCCTCGCCCGAAGGATTGACGACGCGGTGAGTCGTCGAGCGCAGCTTGCCGTTCGTCAGCCGGTCCAGCATGTCGCCAACGTTCACGGCCAGCGCGCCGGGCGGCGGCGACACGGGCATCCATTCGCCCTGCTTGTTGAGCAGTTCGAGACCGGCTTCCTCGGCCCCCAGCAGCAGGGTGATGGTGTTGATGTCGCCATGCGCGGCGGCCCGGATGGCGCCTTCGGGCGCGTCAGTGGGGAGGGGCGGGTAATGCAGCAGGCGCATCACCGAATTGCCGTCCTTCACGGTCGGCTCGAACCAGTCCTCTTCCAGTCCGAGGTGTAGCGCGATGGCGCTGAGGATGCGCGCGCCGGTGGCCTCGAAGGCGCTGAACAGTTCCTCGAAAGTCTCGCGGAATTCGGGCAGTTCGGCGGGCCACAGATTGGGCGGCATCACGTCCGACAGGGGGTGGCCGTCTGGCAGGCTGCGGCCCACGTGCCAGAATTCCTTCAGGTCGTGGACCGTGGCATCCTTGGCGATCTCGGTGCCGAACGGCGTGTAGCCACGCGCGCCGCCGCCGCCTTCCAGGTGGTAGGCGCGCTTGGTTTCCAGCGGCAGGTCGAAGAAGCGGCGGGCCATTTTCTCGGCGCGGTCGATCAGGTCCTGATCGATGCCGTGATCGCGCACGATGGCGAATCCATATTCGGCGAAGCTGCGGCCAAGGTCGTCGGCAATCTGGGCGACGGGGCGGGACAGGGAAATGGTGGCGATATTATCCATGACGGGAACCTAGAGAGGGAGAAACAGGCCGGCCAGCGCCGCGCTCATCAGGTTGGCGAGCGAACCGGCGGCCAGCGCCTTGATGCCCAGCTTGGCGATGACCGGGCGCTGGTTCGGGGCCAGCCCGCCGGTGACGGCCATCTGGATGGCGATGGAGCTGAAATTGGCGAAGCCGCACAGGGCGAAAGTGACGATGGCCGCGGTGCGCGGGGCGAGGGTGCCGTCTTCCAGCGCCCCCAGGTCGATGAAGGCGACGAATTCGTTGAGCACGATCTTTGTGCCGAACAGGCCGCCCGCCGTTCCGGCCTCTGCCCATGGCACACCGATCAGGAACATGATCGGGGCGAAAACCCAGCCGAGGATCTGCTGGAACGAAAGGTCCGGCATGCCAAACCAGCCGCCGATACCGCCAAGGATACCGTTGGCGAGAGCGATGAGGGCCACGAAGGTCAGGACCATCGCGCCCACGGCGACAGCGAGCCTGAGACCGGTCTGCGCACCTTGCGCTGCGGCCTCGATGATGTTGGCCGCGCGGCCGTGCTCATCGAAATGCGCTGCGGCTTCCACTTCGTGCGGCACTTCGCCTTCGGTCAGGGCTGCTGGGCCTTCGGAGCTTATCCGGCCTTGCGGCAGGGCCAGTTCGCCCTCGGCTTCGGGGGAAGGCTCACCGGTGTCGGGCATGATGATCTTCGCCATCAGGATGCCGCCGGGTGCCGACATGAAGGCAGCGGCCAGCAGGACGGGGAGGTAGGCAGGCCCCAGCAACCCGGCATAGGCGGCAAGGATCGTGCCCGCGACACCGGCCATGCCCACGGTCATCAGGGTGAACAGGCGCGAGGGTGACAGTGCGGCCAAGTAGGGGCGCACCACCAGCGGGCTTTCCGACTGGCCGACAAAGATGTTCGCCGCCGATCCCAGCGATTCGACCTTGGAGATGCCGGTGATCCAGCCGATCGCGCCGCCCAGCCAGCGCACCAGCCGCTGCATCACGCCAACGTGATAGAGGATCGATACCAGCGAGGCGAAGAACACGATCACCGGCAGCGCGCCGAGTGCGAAAGTGTTGGACAGGGGGTTCGCCTCGTTGCTGCCGAACAGGAACTGCGTGCCCGCATCTGCGTATGACAGCAGCGCGGCGACGCCATCAGCCATGGTGCGGATCACCGCCGCGCCCCAGTCGGTCCGCAGCACCAGTGCAGCAATCGCAGCCTGCAACGCAAAGGCGGAGCCGACGATGCGAAGGCTGATCTGGCGCTTGGCGTTCGAAAGCAGGAAGGCGAGCAGGAGGATCACTGCGATCCCCGCAAGCGAGATCAGTTGGGGAGGCACGGCTTCTCCTGAAATTTGGTGCAGGTGCACACATTGCCCGCCTGTCACGATCCTTTCAATTGAAATTTCCTGCCTGTGAATATCTTCCCACCCCCTTCCATTTGCGCGGTCGGTTGAATAGCCACCTTCCATGGATCGTCATTCATCGCCTGACTCGCCCCCGGTATCGCCCACCGATTCGCAGCCGCGATCATTCTTCGTGCTCTCGCTGCTGTATGGCGGCATGACCGTTATCGCGGGCGTTCTCGCCTACAAGCAGTTCGCCATTGGCCCGCTGGTGGTGGAGAGCGGCATCCTTGCTTTCCTGCTCCTGGTGGTGATTTCCAGCGCGGTCTCTCAGCTCCACGGCAAGGCAGCGGCGGATCGGCTGGTGTTATGGGGTTTCCTGCCGCTGGCGTTCTCGGTCGCACTGATCGGCCTCGTCCTGCTGCTGCCCGCATCGCCGGACATGCCGGCCGAAAACCTCGCCGCGTTCGAGCGCGTGCATGGACAGACGCCGCGCATCATGGCGGCGGGGCCGGTGGCTTACGGTGTGTCGCTGCTGCTGAATGTGTGGATTTTCGACAAGCTGCGCGGGAAGGGCAGGCAAGGGGGAGGCTTTGGCCTGATGGTTCGCGGGGCGGTGGCTTCCGCCATCAGCCAGGCGGTCGACACGCTGATTTTCATCACCCTGGCTTTCTACGGCGAGTTTCCCATCGGCAGCCTGCTGGTGGGGCAGGCCATTGCCAAGATCGTTCTGTCCTTCGTGCTGGTGCCGTTCCTGATCTTGGGAGCGGTCGCCGTGGCGCGGCGGCTGGATGCGCCGCGAAAGGGCCTCGCGGCATGAACGGGAAACTGATCGAAGCTGCCATCGAAGCGCGCGCCAAGGCGCATGCGCCCTATTCGGATTTTCTCGTCGGCTGCGCGGTCGAAAGCGAGGACGGCGAAATCGCGCGGGGCGCCAACATGGAAAACGGCTGTTACCGGCTGGGCGTCTGCGCGGAACAATCCGCGCTGGCCGCGGCGCAAGTCGCTTTCGGCCTCGGCAAGGTTTCGCGTATCGTCGTTGTCGGCGGCCCTCGCAGCGCGCGGGACGGGGAGACGGGCGAAGCGGTGATGCCCTGCGGCGGGTGCCGTCAGGCGATCCAGGAAGCGGCGGGTCTTTCAGGCCGCGATATCGAAGTCGTGTGCTGCGATCATTCAGGCGGCAACGCGGTCACCACCACGATCGGTGCGCTGCTGCCCGCCGCCTTCGTTTTCGACAAGGACTGATCAGGCTTCGGCCAAAGATTCCGGTCGCCCGTTCTCGACCGTCATCGTCATCCGCGTGCGGATTTCGCCGCCACGGTCGGTCACGGAATCGATGGTCCGGAACTTCGTCGTCCAGAGATCCGGCGTCACCTCGCACATCACGTAGCCGCGCTGGGCGTTGTGCCACTTGAGTTGCGGGTTTTCCTGCTGGATCGCCACCGTGTCACCGCGCTGGTCCACGCCGTTGCCGCCCGAGGTGATCGAGGTCGCGACGAATTCGGTGGCAATCGGGCGCGGGCCGGGAGCCTTTCCGTCCACGTGCAGTTCCCCGGCGTAGTTCTGGTGCTCGTCGCCCGTCAGCACCACGACGTTGCCACGCCCCTGTTCGCGCACGGCCTCCAGCAAACGGCGGCGCGGTTCGCGGTAGCCGGCCCAGCTGTCGAGGTTTTCGGTGCGAGGATCGCCGGGCGTGCGGTCGAGGTCCATCATCATGATCTGCTGCGCCAGCACCTGCCACCGAGCGTCCGATGCGCGCAGGCGGCCCATCAGCCATTCCTCCTGCGCGCCGCCCAACACTACGGCATCGCGCCTGTCGATAGCCTCGCACGGCACGCCCCAGCGGTCGTCGCAGGGTTGGTCGGACCGGTACTGGCGCGTGTCGAGCAGGTTCAGATCCAGCAGGTCGCCGTATCGCGCCTGCCGGTAAAGCTGCATCCGCGTGCCCGCAGGCATCGACGACGCGCGCAGCGGCATGTTCTCGTAATAGGCCTGCATGGCAGACTGCTTGCGCAGCGCGAAGATGGCAGGCGGCGTGCCGTCCTGGTCGATATCGCCGACCCAGTTGTTGTCGATCTCGTGATCGTCCCAGGTCATGAACCACGGCGCAGCCGCGTGGGCCGCTTGCAGGTCCGTATCCATCTTCGTCTGCGCGTAGCGCCGACGGTAGTCGCCAAGGGTGTAAAGCTCGTCGCCCTCGTACTGGCGCACGTTTTCCAGCGGGCCCATTTCCCCGCCGTTCCACACCCGGTTGGAGCGGCCTTCGTAGATGTAGTCGCCGTAGCAGAAGACGAAATCGGGTTCTTCGGCGGCGAGATGGCGGTGCGCAGTGTAATAGCCCTGCTCGTAATGCTGGCACCCGGCCACGCCGAAACGCACGCGATCCAGCGGCTGGCCCGGCGCGGGCAGGGTCATCGCGCGGCCCCACAGACTGCGTTCGCGCCCGCTAGTGAAGCGATACCAGTAGGGGCGATTGGGTTGCAGCCCGCCAACTTCCACGTGCACGCTATGGCCGAGCTCGGGCCGCGCGAGGGCCGTGCCTGTCTGCACCACCTCGCGGAAGCGGTCGTCCGCGGCAACTTCCCAGTTCACCTCGATCGCGGCGGCGGGCAAGCCGTAGTCGATCTCCAGCGGCTGCGTCGCCAGCCGGGTCCAGATCACGAAGCCATCCGGCGCGGGATCGCCTGCGGCAACGCCAAGCTGGAAGGGGTAATCACGGAATACGGGCGCGGCCAGCACGCGGGCGGCGGGCAGGAAACCGAAGGCCGACACCGCAGCAGCGCCGAAGCCGCGCAGCAGGGTGCGGCGGGTGGTTTCCATCAACTTTTCATTCCGATGAGTCACGCGGTCGATCCCGTCAGTTGGCTATGCCTTGGCCATTGGCAGCAACACGTTGCGAATTGAAGTCTCTTGCGGCAAGCGACGTCGACCGCTCGCATTTTCGCATCGCTCCCGATTGCAGTTGTATCCGCGCAGCCCGGATGCGAGAGGCGTGGAGCCTTTTATCAAACGGAATCACACCATGACCAAGCTTGTCAAACTCGCCGCTTCGCTGGTCTGCCTGGGCCTTGCCGCCTGCACACATACCGGCGGCATGGAGCCCGTGACCGAGTTGAAGCCGGGCACCGCGTGGGTGCTGAACTCTGACGACTGGGCAAGTGAAGCGCGGGAAGTCTTCGCAGAGGCCACGCAGCACACCGATGCGGTGGAAGGCGAGCGGCCCGACGGGAGCTGGTACGTCGTGCTCGATCTGGACGAGACGGTGATGAATAATGTTGCCTACCAGGTCCAGCTGGACCGGACGGGCACCAGCTATCAATCCGACACGTGGTTCGACTGGACCCAGCAGGAAGCGGCGACCGCCGTGCCGGGCGCCATCGCATTCGTGAATTACGTCAATAGCGCAGGAGGCCACGTCGTCTTCGTCACCAACCGGCGCGATACCGAACAGCTGGCGACAGAGGTCAATCTGGCAAAACTCGGATTGCTGCGCGGTCGCGATTTCCGAGTGCTGCTGACAAGGGCTTCCCCCGAAGCGCCAAGTTCGAAAGAGGCGCGGTTCGCGCTGGTGCCGGACATGCTTGAAGTGCAAGGCTATCCGGATACGGTCGCGCTGGCCTACGTCGGCGATGCCAAGGGAGACCGGCCCGCCGAGTGGAACTCCGAAGCGTTCTTCTGCATCGACAATGGCGCGATGTACGGCGATCCGTGCGCCAGCGTTCCGCTCAGCGGCCGCTGAGCTATTGCGCGCCCACCGCTGAATAGAGGTCGATGTAGGACGCGGCCAGCGCCGCCTCGCTGTCGATCAGCGATTGGCGGCTGCTGATGAGCTGGCGCTGGGAATCGAGCACGTCGAACAGGCTGGCAAGGCCCTCGCGGTAAAGCGCATTGGACTGCTCGAAAGCGCGTTCGCTCTCGGCAATGGCCTGCTGCAGGTCGGCATTGCGGTTGGAATAGGACTCGATCCCGACCAGCGCGTTCTCGACTTCGGCCATCACCCCCAGCACACCCTGCCGGTATTCGAGGAACCGCGCCTGCAATTCGTATTGCGCCGCGTCCACTTCCGCGCGCCGCCGCCCGCCGTCGAACAGCGGCAGGTCGAGCGCAGCGCCGAGGCTGCCGAGGAAATCGGAGACGATGCCACCGAACGATCCGTCTCCCAGCAGCACCTGCCCGCTGATCGTGAGCGATGGGAGCAGGTCCGAACGCTCGATCCCGACGTTTGCGGCGGCTTCCAGCAGGTCGGCCTCGGCTACCAGCAGGTCCGGCCGGCGGCGCAGCAGGTCTGCGGGCATGCCGATGGCGGGGCCACCGTCGAAGGCGGGCACGGCACCAGATTCCTCGTCCACCGGCGGAGCTTCGCGCGGCATGTCGCCCGTCAGCACCGCAAGGGCATGGGCGGCGCGGGCGCGTTGCAGTTCCAGCAATCCGCTCTGCGCACGCGTCTGGGCAAGGTCGGCAGCAGCGCGGCGCACGTCGAGATTGGCGGAAAGGCCCGCTTCGAAGCGCAGGGTGACGATCCGTAGCGTCTGTTCCTGAAGCCGCGTGGATTCGCTCAGCAGCACGAGACGCTCCCCGGTGCGGCGCAATTCGATGTACTGCCGGGCGACTTCGGCCGCGACCAGCCGCTCCCTGTCGGCGACAAGGTATTCGGCAGCGGCGGCGCGGGCGGCGGCGGCTTCGATCTGCGCCGAGAGGCGACCCGAAATGTCGGGATCGAACAGCGCCACCCCGCCTGCGGAAAGCGTGTCGCCCACATCGCCCGTTGTCGCATCGATGCCGACATCGGCCACCCATGGCAGCCGGTCCCCGCGCGCCGCCAACAGCAGCGCGCGCGAGGCGGCGAGGCGTTCGCGGGTGGTCGCAATGTCGAGATTGGCGGCTAGCGCGCGCTCCACCAGTTCGTCGAGACGCGGATCGTCGAAGCCCTCCCACCAGCGAGTGCCCTCGTCCACCGGCGGGCGGTAGTCGGCAGCGAATTCGGCCGGCATGGCGATATCGGCAGGGCCGGGCGCTTCCGGCACCGTCGTGGCGCAGGCCGAGAGCGCCAGGGCGCTGGCTATAGGGAACAAGAAAACTCGCATCATGTAGCCGACAGCGCCGCTGCCTCGTCCGCGCTGTCGATCTCCTCGCGCACGCGGTCCAGGTCCACGCTGCGCGGCTGTCCGAAGCGGGCGATACCCATGTAGATGACAGGCGTCAGGAACAGGGTGAAGACGGCAGCGATGCCAAGCCCGCCGAAGATGACCCAGCCGATCGACTGGCGCGCTTCCGCCCCGGCGCCGCTCGCCAGGATCAGCGGCACGGCGCCGATCACAGTGGAGACCAGCGTCATGGCAATCGGTCGCAGGCGGATGGCGGCGGCTTCCTCGATGGCCTTGCGAAGCTCGCGCCCTTCCTGCCGCAACTGGTCTGCGAACTCCACGATCAGGATGCCGTTCTTCGCCATCAGGCCGATCAGCATGACGAGGCCGATCTGCGAATAGATGTTGAGCGAGGTGCCCGACACGAACAGCGCGAAGACGGCTGCGGCGAGGGCGAAGGGCACGGTGAGCATGGCAACCAGCGCGCTCGTCACGCTTTCGAACTGCGCCACCAGCACCAGCAGCACGATCACCAGCGCGAACAGGTAAGTCAGCAGCAGGTCGTTGCCGGTCTCTTCCAGCGACTGCGCTTCGCCCTGCAGCAGCACGTCAACATCGTCGGCCACGGTCTCGTCCGCCAGCCGCTCGATCTCCTCCACGGCATCGGCCAGTGCCACGCCGGGCGCGATGGCGGCTTCCAGTTCGATGGCGCGGCGCTGCTCGGTGCGGTCAAGTTCTGCGGCGATACCCTGTTCCACGATGGTGGTGACGCTGGAAATCGGCACGAGAGCCCCGCCGTTGCCGCGCACGTAGAGGCTGCGCAGGTCTTCGGGATTGCTGATGGAGACCGTTTCGGCGGTGAGGAAGATCGGGATGGACTGGTCGCCCACGTTGAGGTCCACCACTTCGTCCCCGCCGACCATAGCGCGCAGGGTGAGCGAGAGATCGTCGAGGTCGACGCCCACGTCGGCGGCGCTGCGACGGTCGATCTGCATGGAAATCTGCGGCTGGGTCGGCTGGTAGGAAATGTCGGGGTTGGAAAGGATGTCGGACTGTGCGTCGATGGCTTCGGCCAGCGCGCGGGCGGATTCGTAAATGCCCTCGTATTCCGCGCCGGTCAGCGCGACTTCGACGGTATCGTTGCCGCCGCCGCCGAAGCTCAGGGTGCCGCGCCCGCTGGCATTCACGCGGGAGCCGGGGAGCTGGTTCAGCGGTTCGCGCAACTGCTCGACCACTTCGGTCTGCGTCACATCGCGCTCGCCCCAGTCGACCAGTTGCGCGTTCACCTGCACCCGGTTGGGATCGTAGCGCCCGACGATGGACAGCATCGACGTGATGACGCCTTCGTCCACCAGCGGCTGGAGCACGGCCTCGATCTCGTCCAGTTCGCGGTCCATGAAATCGAGGCCCACGCCGTCCGGACCTTGCGCCCACACGCTGACGGAGCCGCGATCCTCGTCCGGCACCAGTTCGTTCTGCAGCTGGGTGTAGAGCAGCCCCGCGGCCCCGGCCACCACGACGGAAATGCCCACCGTCAGCCAGGGCCTGCCAAGGCACCGGCCCAGCGCGCTCGAATAGCGGTCGCGAATACCCACTCCGATATTGGCGGTCCATTCTCGAAAATCATGCAGCCGCCCTTCCGGCGCATCGTCCTTGCCGGTGAGGTCGATCCTCGCGGCAAGGGCGGGGACGAGCGAGAGAGCCACGAACGAGGACAGGATAACGGCGACGGCCAGCACGAAGCCGAATTCGCGGAAGAGGCGCCCGGCCTGCGAGGGCAGGAAAGAAATCGGCACGAACACCGACACCAGCACCGCAGTGGTGGCGACCACGGCGAAGAACACCTGCCGGGTGCCCAGAACGGCGGCGGCGCGCTTGCCGAAGCCTTTCTTCTGCAGGCGCTGGGCATTCTCCAGCACCACGATCGCATCGTCCACGATCAGGCCGGTGGCCAGCACCAGCGCCAGCAGGGTAAGCAGGTTGACCGAGAAGCCCATCAGCCAGATGCCCGCGATCACGCCCATCAGCGCGACGGGGATGGACGTGCTGGGTATGATCGTGGGGCCGAGCGCGCCGAAGAACAGCAGCATCGTCAGGACCACCACCAGGATGGTGAAGCCCAGCGTGATGAGCACCTCGGTGACGGACGTCTTGATGAATTCGGCATCGTCGGAGATCACCCGGATATCGATGTCCTCGAACCGCTGGTTCACCTCCTCGACCGCTTCGTTCACCGCCGTGGAAATCTCGATGGTATTCGATCCCGCCTGTCGGATCACGCCAAGCCCGATGACAGGCTCTCCGTTGAGGCGCACGAAATTGGTGGCATCGGCGGGCGCGAAGTAGGCCTCGGCCACGTCGCCCACGCGCGTGCTGCCCTGGATCACCACGTCCTTCACCTGTTCAGGGTTGGCTGCCGTGGCTTCGGCGCGCACGATCAGTTCCTGCGCGTCGCTGCGGAAGCTGCCCACCGGAACGTCGAACGGCGCGCGTTCGAGCGCGGTGGCAACGTCGGAAATGGTGAGGCCGAAGCGGTTCAGCCGCTGCGGATCGATGGCGACGCGCAGTTGCAGCGGGCGGGAGCCGAATTCCTCGATGCTGGCAACGCCCTCCGCCGTCAGCAATTCGGGGATGATATCGTTCTGCACGATCTGGGTAAGCTGCGCCGTGTCGTAGGCCCTGCTGGAGACAGCCAGCGTCAGGATTGACTGGGCATCGGAATCGGCTTTCACCACGCGCACCTGCTCCACCCGGTCGGGCAGGTCACGGGTCACGCGGGAAACCGCCTCGCGCACGTCGGAGGCTACCGCGTCGAGATCGGTGCCGGGGTTGAATTCCACCCGGATGCGCGAATTGTTCTCCTCGCTGGAGGAGCGGATCTCGCGCACACCGCTGACGCGCGCGACGGCGTTCTCGAGGACGCTGGTGACCTCTGCATCCATCGTCTCGGGCGCGGCGCCGGGCAGGTTGGCGCTGACGGTGACGATGGGACGGTCGACATCGGGCAGTTCGCGCACCTCGATGCCGAAATAGGCAGCGACCCCCGCCAGCACGATCAGCAGGTTCATCACGCCGATCAGCAGCGGGCGCTTGACCGCCAGCAGCGGGAGATCGTTGACGTCGGCCTTCATTCGGGCGGGCCTTCCGTCTCGGCCTGTTCGCGAAGCTCGACCGGCTGTGCGGCCTGCTCCAGCGGCTGGACGATGTTTACCGCCTGTCCCTCGCGCACCTTCTGCACGCCTTCCACGATCACGAGATCGTCCTCGCCGATGGCCGCATCGACCAGCGCCATGCCATCCCGGCGCGAGACGATGGTGAGCGGCACGCGCTGCGCCGCCCGGTCCACCACCTGCCACAGGTAAGAACCCTCGCCGCCCCAGACGATGGCCTGTTCCGGCACGGCCGGGCGCACCACGCCGGAGCCGGCGAAGCGCACGCGGAAACTCATGCCGGGGCGCAGGGTGTCATCCGAATTGTCGATGGCCGTGCGGACGGTGAAGGTGCGCTGATCGGTGGCGATGGAGCTGTCCACCGTCACGATGCGCGCCTCCACGGTCCGGTCCGGGTCGGAGAACGGCGTCACTTCCACCACGGTGCCCGGCGACAGGCGCGAGAAGGCGGCCTCCGGCGCGGGGAAATCTACGAAGAGCGTGCCGCGCTGGTCCAGCTGGGCGATCAGGGTGTCGGGGCCGACCCGGTCGCCGATGTCGATCTCGGTCAGGCCGATGTGCCCGCTGAAAGGTGCGCGCACCGTGCGATCGGCCAGTGCTTCCTGCGCCTGCTGCAATTCCACGCGGGCGGAGGCGAGGGCGGTTTCGCCGGCCTCGATCTGGCTGTCGGAAATGGCGCCGGTATCCTCGATCCGACGATAGCGGGCCAGAAGCTGTGAAGCTTCCTGCACCTGAACTTCGGCCAGTTCCACCGCCAGGCGTTGCTGGCGGCTGTCGAGCACCAGCAGCGGTTGCCCGCGCTGCACGAAATCGCCCGCGGTAAAGCGCACGACCGTTACCCGGCCGGCGGTCTCGGGATAGATATCGGCAGAGGTCGCTGCCCGCGCCGAACCCACGGCTTCCACCTGCAACACCTCGGACAGCATCACGGGATTGTCGGCAACCACGGCCACGGCCTCGTCGCCGCCGCGTTCCTCGCTTTCGGAACAGGCGGAAAGGATCAGCAGCGCCATGAAAAGGCAGGCTTTGCGAATATTCATCGGCTGGGCTTGTAAAGACATTCCCTGCCAAAGAAACCCGCGCCTTAGGTCTTGGTACGCTTTGTTACAATTGCGCTGAACAGGACCGTTCGGGGCAGGGCAGGACCATGGACAGGCCCGCCTTGAGAACCACCTGACCGAAAGGCCGGGCTTGTTTTTGTTCAGTCGAACGAATAATGGGCCGCCATGCGCGACAAGCTCATTCATGCGGCCATCGAACGATTCGGCAAACGCGGCTTCGATGCCGTGGGCACGCGGGAGATCGCGGCGGCTGTCGATACCCCCATGTCCTCGATTACTTACCACTTCGGCGGCAAGGAGGGGCTCTACCTCGCAGCGGCGGAGCATATCTTCGATCATATCCACGACGTCGTGGGCATGGCGGACCTCGAATTGCCGGGCGAGGGCGCGAGGCGGGAAGAGCGGATCGCCGCCATCTGCGCTCTGGTCCGTTCTGTCGGCACCTTCATGCTCAGCGAGACGAGCGCGCCCTTCGCCCTGTTCATGGGGCGAGAGCAGCAGGCGCCTTCACCCGAATTGCTGGCCCTGATGGAAGCGAAGATCATGCCCATGATGCAGGCGCTTGCCCGGCAGGTCGCGATCCTGCGGCCCGAGCTTTCCGAAAAGGAAGCCAAGTCCGTCAGCGTGTTCCTGTTCGGCATGGCCGTTACCTTGCGCCACTCTCACGCTTCGCTGGGACTGCTCATGAACTGCAAGAATTTCGACGCGCCCACGCGCCAGATGCTGCTCGACCAGCTGGAACAATCGGCCCGCGCGGTGCTGGCGGGAGGCGGAGCGTGAGGCATCTCGCAACCCTTGCCCTGATCGCCGCGCTGGGTGGTTGCGTGTCGCTTGCGCCGGAGCCGGAAGTACCCGCCGTCGTTGCAGACCTGCCTCCTGCCTACCCGGACATGGACGCAGGTGGCGACTATCGCCCCGCCGCGTGGTGGACGGGCTTCGAGGACCCGGTGCTCGATACGCTCGTCGCCGATGCGCTCGATGCCAACCTCGACATTGTCCAGGCCGCCGCGCGGGCGGAGCGGGCTGCGGCGCAGGCGCGGGTGGCCCGCGCGGGGCTGCTGCCCTCGCTGGAAGGCAGCGCGGGCGCCAGCTATTCGGACACCCCCGTTTCCGGCGGGGCTTTCGCCAATTTTCCCGGTGCGCCCTCGCGTATTGTCAACGAGACCTATTCGCTCGGCCTCGCCGCCGCCTACGAACTCGACCTGTTCGGCAGGGTTCGCAACGATCTTGGCGCAGCGCGGTCGGACGCGGTGGCGGCGGAGTATGACCTCCGCGCTGTGCGGCTGGCGACGGCGGCGGAAGTGATCTCTGCCTATTTTGACATCGTCGATGCGAGATTCCAGATCGAGAACACGCTGCAAAGCGTTGATATCCTTGCCGAGCGTACGGACCGCACCGAGGAGCGTTACCTGCGCGGCCTGGCCCAGAGTTTCGAGCTTTACCAGGTGCGCGAACAACTGCGCGCCGCCGAAGCCAGTCTGCCCGCGCGCGAAGTGGCGCTGACCAATGCCGAGGGGCGGCTCGCCACCTTGCTGGCGCAATATCCCGAAACGCTGTCCGAAGCCCTGCGGCAACCGTTGAAGCCGGAACTCGTGTTCGATCCCGTGCCCGCCGGGCTTCCCGCCGAATTGCTGGCCCAGCGTCCTGACGTTGCGGCAAGCTGGCAGCGGCTGGAAGCGGCACGCCAGCGCATCGGCGCGCGCCGGGCGGAGCGGTTTCCGGCGCTGCGTTTGTCCGCCAGCACCGGCACGCAGGGCGCATCGCCCGTTGACGTGGTGGACGTTGGACAGAACTGGTTGCTTTCGCTGGGCGCAAACCTTGTCGCGCCGATCTTCGACGGCGGACGCATTTCCGCGCAGGTCGCCGCCGCACGCGCGACTTACGACGAGGCCGCCGCCGCCTATGGTCAGGCCGTTCTCAGCGCCTATCGCGAGGCGACGGTCGCCATCGAGACCTACGAGGAACAGCGTCAGCGCTATCGCCTGATCGCAGCACAGGCCACGGAGGCGCAGGCCTCGCTCGACTTGCAGGCGCGGCGCTTCAATTCAGGGGTCGGCGACTACGTCGGCTACCTCGATGCGCTGCGCAGTTACACCCAGGTGGAAAGCAGCCTTTCGGCCGCCGGGCGCGATGTCGCGCTGGCGCGGCTGGGCGTTCACCGCGCGCTGGGCGGGGACTGGTTCCTCCGGCCTGAATTCGAAGAGGAAACGAGCGAATGAGCAAGCAGGCACGATGGGCAATCCTGCTCCTGGTGGGTGCCGTGGCAATCGCCGCGCTGATGATCGCGCTGCGGCCCGAGCCGGAGGAGCAGGAAGTTGTGACCGGCGCGCCGCTGGTGCAGACGGCGGCCTACGAAGTCACCACCGGGGCCATCGAGATACAGGGTTCGGGCACCGTGCAGCCGCGCGAGGAAGTGACGCTGGGCGCGGAAGTGTCCGGCAAGCTCGTTTACGTCAATCCGGCGTTCCAGGAAGGTGGCCGCGTGCCGAGCGGTGCCGTGCTGTTCCGCATCGACCCCTCCGACTACAACAACCGTGTGCAAAGCGCCCGAGCCGATATCGCGGCGCAAGAGGTGGCTGTTCTCCAGGCGCAGGAGGAAATGGCGATTGCCGAGGCCGAGCTGGAGCGGTTTGCCGAGCGCCAGTCTTCCCGCGAGGCGCTGAGCCAGTCCATCGACAGCAACGATTACGCCGCACGCATCCTGCCGCCCGAGGGGTTGCGTACAGCGCCTCCGGCGCGAGCCTCTGCGCAGGCCGAAGAGCCCAACATCCTAGCCACGCGCGAGCCGCAGCTGCGCTCCGCCCGCGCTGCGCGTGAACGGGCCGAAGCGCAGCTGGCCGATGCCCGGCTGGCGCTGTCCCGCACAGTGGTGCGCGCGCCCTTCGCGGGCATCGTGCGCAGCGAAAGCGCGTCGGTCGGCACGCTGGTGCAGCCCGGCCAGTCGCTCGGCACGCTGGTGGCGAGCGGAGCCTATGAAGTGCGCATTTCGCTGACCGAAGCCGAGGCCGCGCTGGTGCCTGCGCTGTTCAGTGCAGGTAGTACCCGCGTGCCCGCGCAGGTGATGCTGGACTACGGCGACACTACCTGGCGCTGGGATGCCTATGTCGACCGGGTGGACCCGATCCTCGATCCCGAAACCCGCACGATCGACGTTTTCCTGCGCGTGAACAATCCGATGCGCGGCGGTGTTGCGCTGGGTTCTGATGCCGAGGTCACCAGCGCCGGCCCGCCGCTGCTGCTGGGCAGCTTCGTCAACGCGACCATCACCGGCGGCAGCGAGCAGCCCTATGTCCGCATTCCTCTCACTGCCCTGCGTACCGATAACCAGGTCTGGGTGAGGCGCGGCGGCAAGCTGGCGATCGTGCCGGTGGACGTGCTCCAACGCACCGACGACTTTGCCTGGGTCAGCGGCGAGGGACTGGGCGAGGCAGGCCACGTAGTCACCAGTCCGCTGCGCACGCCGGTGGAGGGCATGGCTCTGCGCCGCGAGGGTGACACCCAGTGACCGAAGGCGCTTTCCCGCCAGCCGAGGGGCCGGACGAGTCCCCCAAGGATCGCTTCGGCAAGCCTGCCGGAGACCGCGCCCGCGATCGCAAGGGCGTGATCGGCTTCATGGCGCGCAACGGCGTGGCCGCAAACCTGCTGATGGTGGTCATGCTGATCGCGGGGATCGCCTCCTACAACACCATCGTGCAGGAGGTTTTCCCGGAGATCAGCCAGGACGCGATCACCGTCTCCGTCACCTATCCCGGCGCAACGCCGGAGGAGGTGGAGGAATCCATCGTCCAGAAAGTGGAGGAAGCCGTCCAGGCCATCGACGATGTGAAGAAAGTTATCGGCACGGCAGCCGAAGGCGTCGGCACGATCACGGTGGAGCTGGAGAACGGCGCGGACGTGAACCGGGCGCTGGACGACGTGAAGAGCGAGGTCGACCAGATCCAGACCTTCCCCGTCGATGCCGAGGAACCCGACGTGCGCGAAGTGACCACGCGCCAGAGCGTGATGCGCATCGCCCTCTACGGCGACGTGCCCGAGCGCACGCTGAAGGAAACCGCCTACCAGGTGGAGGACCAGCTCGCTGCTCTGCCGGAAATCAGCTATGTTTCCACCAGCGCGGTGCGGCAGTACCAGGTCTATATCGACGTGCCGCAGGAGCGGTTGCAGGCACTCGGCCTCTCGCTCACGGACATATCCCGCATCGTCTCGCAAAGCAGTCTCGACAGTCCGGCAGGCTCCATCGAGACCGACCGCGAACAGGTGCGCGTGCGCACCGTAGGCCAGAATTACAACCAGCAGGATTTCGAGAACATCGTCCTGCGCACCCGCCCCGATGGCACGATCCTGCGGCTGGGCGACGTTGCCACCATTACCGACGGGTTCGAGGACAATGACCTGATCACCCGCTTCAACGGAGAGCCCGCCGCTTTCGTGGACGTGTACCGTACATCGGACGAGCGCGTGCTGGACGTGGCCGATGCCGCGCTCGCCTACATGGAAGAGGATGCGCAGCGCATCCTGCCACAGGGCGTCGACTACGCGATCTGGGACGATAGCTCCGAGCTGTTCGACGACCGCCTGTCGCTGCTGGTGAAGAACGCCGGGATCGGCCTCGTGCTGGTGCTGGCGGCGCTGACCCTGTTCCTCGACGTGCGGCTGGCGTTCTGGACGGCGCTGGGCATCGGCGCGACCTTCGTCGGCGCGATCTACGTGATCGAGCTGATGGGCACCTCGATCAACATGTTCTCCCTCTTCGGGTTCATCGTGGCCCTCGGCCTCGTGGTGGACGATGCCGTGGTGGTGGGCGAGAATATCTATGCAGAGCGAGAGCGCGGGCGATCGGGCGTAGGTGCGGCCATTGCAGGTGCCCAGCGCGTGAAAGTGCCGGTGATCTTCGCCGTTGCGACCACCATCGTGGCGTTCTCTCCCCTGCTCGCCGTGGGCGGCACCATCGGCAAGGTGCTGGCGGACATTCCCTTGGTGGTCATCGCCGTGCTGGCGCTGTCGCTGGTGGAGGCGCTGCTGATCCTGCCCTACCACCTCAGTCACCTGCCCGCCGCGGGTACGCATACGAAGAACCGGTTCCTCGCCCGTTTCGAGAGCGTGCAGCGCGGCTTTGACAAGCGCTTGCAGGCATTCGTCGACGGACCGCTCGACAGGGCGCTGAATTTCGCGGTGAACATGCCCTACCTCGTGCTGTCGGGCGCGCTGGCGATCCTGATCCTGATCGTTGCCCTGGTGCCCGCCGGGATCATCAAGGTGCAGTTCTTCCCCGAGATCGAGGCCGACGTGATCTCCGCGCAGCTGGAAATGCCTGCCGGCACCTCGGTGGAGCGAACCGCAGCGATAACCGAACGTATCGAAGAAGCAGGGGAAAGGGCGCTCGCCCGGTTCTCCGAGCAGGAGGAAGGCTACGACGACGTCTTCGTGGCATCCTACACCACGATCGGGCTGATCGGCGGCGGTGCTAACCCGATCAACAACAACGCGACGCTGCGCCCCGACGTCGCCAATATCCAGTTGAGCCTCGTTGCCGCGGCAGAGCGCGATTTCTCGGCCACCGAGTTCGAACAGGTCTGGCGCGAGGAGATGGGCGAATTTCCCGAAGCGCGCTCTGTCTCACTCAATTCCAGCCTGATTTCCGCCGGCGCGCCCGTGAACGTGCGGGTGTCGCACCAGGATCGCGAGGTGCTGGAGGAAGCCACCACCCGCCTGATGGAAGAGATGCGGCGCGTCACCGGGGTGTTCGATATCGAGAGCGATCAGGACGACGGCGTGCAGCAGGTGGACCTGACGCTGAAGCCATCGGCCCGCACGCTCGGCATCACGCTGCAGGACCTGGCGGGGCAGGTGCGCGCCGCATTCTTCGGCGCGGAGGCGGTGCGCGTGCAGCGCGGGCGCGAGGACGTGCGCGTCTATGTGCGCCTGCCCGAGGAACAGCGCGATTCCGTGCCCGATATCGGCAATTACCGCGTGCGCGTGCCAGGCGGGCAGGTTCCGCTGTCCAGCCTTGCCGACGTGTCGATCACCAGCGCGCCGACTTCCATCCAGCGCGAGGACGGTTTCCGTATCCATACCGTCACGGCGGACCTCGATACCGACACCATCACCAGCCAGGAGATGGCAAACCTGCTGACGAACGAGATCATGCCCGAAATCACCGCGGACTATCCCGGCCTGCAATTCGAATTCGGCGGGGAGCAGGAGCAGCAGCAGGAAAGCTTCGGCGATATCGGCGGGGCCTTCCTGCTGGCGCTGGCGGGGATCTACGCGTTGCTGGCCATTCCGTTCAGGTCCTACGTGCAGCCGATCATCATCATGGCCGCGATCCCCTTCGGCATGATCGGCGCGCTGATCGGGCACCTCTTGCTGGGCATCTCGCTAGGCCTGGTTTCGCTGTTCGGCATCATCGCGCTGTCCGGCGTGGTGATCAACGGGGCGCTGGTGCTGATCGATTTCATGAACGAGAACCTGGAATCGGGCATGGACCGCAAGACGGCGATCATCGATGCCGCCAAGTCGCGCTTTCGCCCGATCATCCTCACCGCGATCACGACGTTTCTTGGCGTTGCCCCGATCACCTTCGAGACGAACCTGCAGGCGCAGTTCCTCATCCCGATGTCGGCCAGCCTCGGCTTCGGCATCCTGTTCGGCACGGTGATGCAGCAGTTGCTGGTGCCGGCCCTTGCCATGTTGCAGATGCGCGCGGTGGACCGGATAAAAGGCTGGTTCGTCAGCGAGGATCAGGACGAGGCGAGCGAACCCCGGACAAGCGCGGCATGACCTTGCGAATAGGCGATTGAGACAGGAGCGCAAAATTGCTAGCGAAAAACGATGGCTGCATGTGACACCTGTGTCGTGCGCAATCGCGCGATCTGTGCCGGGTTGGCGAACGACGAGCTTGCCGCGCTCAACAACATCGGCCGCCGCCGTAACCTTGAACCGGGCGAACCGCTGATCTGGGAAGGCGACGAGAGCGTTCTGGTCGCCAACGTCATCGAGGGCGTGCTGAAGCTCTCCTCCTCCACCGAGGACGGGCGCGAGCAGATCGTCGGCGTGGTCTACCCTTCGGATTTCATCGGCAGGCCCTTTGCGGGCGCTGCGGGCCACTCGGTCACGGCGCTTACGGAAGCGCGCGTCTGCGTGTTCGCCCGTGCCGATTTCGACAGGTTCGCCAGCGAGCATCCCAAGTTGGAGCACAAGCTGCTGGAACGCACGCTGGGAGAGCTGGACCGCACGCGCAAGTGGATGCTGCTGCTCTCGCGCAAGACCGCGCAGGAAAAGGTCGCCACCTTCCTGCTCGAAATGTCCGACAGGCTGCTGGAAACCGGCTGCGAAGGTCCCACCCTCGGGCCGCTGCGCAAGTTCGACCTGCCGTTCTCGCGCCAGCAGGTGGCCGATGTTCTGGGCCTGACGATCGAGACCGTCAGCCGCCAGATGACCGCGCTGAAGCGCGACGGCATCATCGGCCTGCCGACGCGCCGCTCGGTCGAGATCGTCGACCGAACGGCGCTGGAGGACATCGCCGGTTAAGCGGCGGTCAGCCGGTTAGAAGCGGAAGCCAACGCCCGCGCTGAGCACCCACGGATCGAGGTTGTGCTCGGTCTGGATTACCGGCGTGCCATTGGCGAACCAGGTGGCCGTGGTGTCGATGAAATAGCGCTTCGCATCAACGGACACGAGGAAGCTCTCGCTCACCGGCACATCGAAGCCCGCCTGCAGCACGAAGCCGAATTCGTCGCTGAGCGAAAAATCGTCCGCGCCAAGCGCCACGGCGGTCGCGCCGGGTTCGTCGTCCAGCCAGATGAAATAGGCGACGCCCGCGCCGACATAGGGCTTCACGCCGCCGGCGTTGACATGGAACTTGCCCGTTACCGTTGCGGGCAGCAGCAGCCCGTCGGCGACCAGCTCGGTCCCGGCGGCACCATCCACTCCGTCGACATCGTGCTGGGTTACGCAGCAGATCGTCTCGATCGAGAAATTGTCGGCCACGAAATACTCGATGACGACAGTTGGCACGACATTGTCGTTCGCTTCGGTCTGGGTGCCGGCGGGCAGGCCGACCAGGTCGAGATTGACGGTGTCGATCTCGCCATCCGGCAGGACCGCAGTGGCCATGACCTTGGCCTGGAAATCTCCGGCTTCCTGCGCGGCGGCAGGCAATGCAGCAAGGCCGGCAGCAGCGGCGAGGGCCATCGCGCTCGCCTTCGAAACCATAGCAGTTGTCATCGATACTTCTCCATCATCGCCGTCATGGATGCCCGGTCCGTGGGCCCTTGCAGCGGCGTGAGGCCCATCTGCTCCCGGCCGCGGCGACGTGCTTTGATCGAACGCAATTTTTGCGCACGAAAATTTCTTTTTGGCGAAACGATGTTTTTGACGCAGGTCAACGAATCCGGTGCTGCGCTGCGGCAAGGGCCTCCTGTTCTCAAGGGGTCAAATTATGGACGCTACACTCTCCCGCACCGGCATGTGGTTCGCGATACTGCTGCTGTGCCTTGCTGCGCTTGCTGGCGCGCAGGACGCGGCATTCTCCACGCACATGCTGGTTATCTCGATCGCCGCTTTCATCGGCCTGGTCGCCACCGTCTGGAATACCGAGTTCGACGCGAAGACGCGCGACGTGCTGCGCCTTCCGGTGGACGATTCCCGCTATGACGATGCGCCGGTGCGCTGGGGCGTCATCGCCACCGTCTTCTGGGGCATCGCCGGTTTCCTGGCCGGACTGTTCATCGCGCTGCAGCTGGTCTGGCCGGAACTGAATTTCGAGCCTTACCTGAATTTCGGACGCGTTCGCCCGCTGCACACCAGCGCGGTGATCTTCGCCTTCGGTGGCAACGCGCTGATCGCCACGAGCTTCTATGTCGTCCAGCGCACCTGCCGCGCGCGCCTGGCTTTCCCGGGAACCGCGCGCTTCGTGTTCTGGGGCTACCAGCTGTTCATCGTGCTGGCGGCGACCGGCTATTTGCTGGGCGTTACCCAGTCGAAGGAATATGCAGAGCCCGAATGGTACGTCGACTGGTGGCTGACCATCGTGTGGGTCGCCTACCTCGTGGTTTTCGTCGGCACGATCCTGAAGCGCAAGGAACCCCACATCTACGTGGCGAACTGGTTCTACCTCGCCTTCATCCTGACCGTGGCGATGCTGCACATCGTCAACAACCTCGACATGCCCGTGAGCCTGCTCGGCTCCAAGAGCTATCCGCTGTTCGCAGGCGTGCAGGGCGCGCTGGTGCAGTGGTGGTACGGCCACAACGCGGTGGGCTTTTTCCTTACCGCCGGCTTCCTGGCGATGATGTACTACTTCGTGCCCAAGCAGGCTGAACGGCCGGTCTATTCCTACCGCCTGTCGATCATCCACTTCTGGTCGCTGATCTTCCTCTACATCTGGGCGGGTCCGCACCACCTTCACTACACCGCGCTGCCCGACTGGGCGCAGACGCTGGGCATGGTGTTCTCCATCATGCTGTGGATGCCCAGCTGGGGCGGCATGATCAACGGCCTGATGACGCTGAACGGCGCATGGGACAAGATCCGCACCGATCCGATCATCCGCATGATGGTGATGGCGCTGGCCTTCTACGGCATGAGCACCTTCGAAGGGCCGATGCTGTCGATCAAGAGCGTCAACTCGCTGTCGCACTACACCGACTGGACCATCGGCCACGTCCACTCCGGCGCGCTGGGCTGGAACGGCATGATCACCTTTGCCGCAGTCTATTTCCTCGTGCCGCGCCTGTGGAAGCGTGAGCGGCTCTATTCGCTGCGCATGGTCAACTGGCACTTCTGGCTCGCGACGGTGGGTATCGTTTTCTACGCCGCCAGCATGTGGGTGGCGGGCATCACGCAGGGCCTGATGTGGCGTGAATACGGCATCGACGGATACCTGGTGAACAGCTTCGTCGACACCGTTGCAGCCTTGCACCCGATGTTCCTGCTGCGTGCGCTGGGCGGCCTCATGTACCTCGCCGGCGCGCTGATCATGGTCTTCAACGTCTGGATGACCATCGCCGGCAAGCTGCGTGCCGAAGCTCCCATGAGCGATGCCGCGTATGACGAAGCGGCAGATCGGCCTCACGTTGCAACTCCTGCCGAATGAAAGAGACGGACATGACCGATAAAGACAACGTAACGTCCGCACCGCCGCTTTCCGAGGTGCCGCCCGATGTCGCGGCCACGGTAAAAGGCCACCAGCGGCTGGAACGCAACGTCACCATGCTGGGCGCGGCTGCGCTGGTAACGGTGGCCATCGGCGGCATCGTGGAGATCGCCCCGCTGTTCTGGATCGACAACACCATCGAGGAAGTGGAGGGCATGCGTCCCTACACCCCGCTGGAGCAGGCCGGGCGCGACATCTACGTGCGCGAAGGGTGCTACACCTGCCACAGCCAGATGATCCGCCCCTTCCGCGACGAGGTGGAGCGTTACGGCCACTACTCGCTGGCGGCGGAATCGATGTACGATCACCCCTTCCAGTGGGGCTCCAAGCGGACCGGGCCTGACCTGGCGCGCGTGGGTGGCCGCTATTCGGACGAATGGCACGTGCAACACCTGCAGAACCCGCAGAGCGTGGTGCCGCAGTCGATCATGCCGCAGTACAGCTTCCTGTCCGAAACGAGCCTGAAGGTGCCCGACCCCGAGGGCATGCTGAAGGCGCTCCGCATCGTCGGCGTGCCCTACACCGATACCCATCTCGAAATGGCCGAGCAGGACCTGATCGCGCAGGCCGATCCCGACGTGCCCGCCGGGGACCTGGAGGAACGCTATCCCGGCGCGCAGGTGCGCGATTTCGACGGCGATCCCTCCCGCGTGACGGAGATGGATGCGCTGGTCGCCTACCTGCAGATGCTCGGCACGCTGGTGGATGTGAACAGCGCCGCCGCGCAGGAAGAACTGGCAACGGAGACAGGACGATGAGCGACCACTCCACCTACGAATTCCTGCGCCAGCTGGCTGACAGCTGGGGGCTGCTGGCTATGGTCCTGCTGTGGCTGTTCTTCGGCCTGTGGGCCTTCCGCCCCAGCGCCAAGCCCCACCACGACAATGCTGCCAAGATGATCTTCAAGGACGAAAACGATGGGTAACAAGCGTGTTGACGAGCCCACCGGCACCGAATTTGTCGGCCACGAATGGGACGGCATCGAGGAACTGAACACGCCGCTGCCCCGCTGGTGGCTGTGGACCTTCTACGCCACCGTCGTCTGGGCGATTGGCTACGTGATCCTGTTCCCGGCCTGGCCGCTGATCGAGAAGGGCACCGAAGGCGTGCTCGGCTGGACCAGTCGCGGCCAGTTGGCCGAGGAGATGGCCGTTGCCGACCAGGCCCGCGCCACGGTGCGCGAGGAGATCGCCCGCATCCCGCTGGAGCGGCTTTCCGAGAACGCCCCGCTGATGCAGCAGGCCGTGGCCGGTGGCCGCGCGGCGTTCCAGATCCACTGCATCCAGTGCCACGGTTCCGGCGCTGCTGGCAGCCAGGAACTGGGCTACCCCAACCTCAACGACGACGACTGGCTGTGGGGCGGCGATATCCGCGCCATCGAATACACGCTCGTCCATGGCATCCGCCAGCCGGGGGACCCGGAAACCCGGACCAGCCTCATGCCCGCCTTTGCCGGCATCCTTGGCCCCGATGAAGTCGATGCGGTGGTCGATCACGTGCTGTCGCTGAGCGATCAAGCGCCTGCCAATCCGCTTGGCGCGCAGCTGTACGAGCAGAACTGCGCCGTTTGCCACGGCCCGAACGGCGAGGGGATGCGCGAGTTCGGCGCACCTAACCTTGCCGATGCGATCTGGCTGCGCGGTAGCAGCCGCGAGGCGATCACGGCGCAGATCCTGAACCCGAAGATGGGCATGATGCCCAAGTGGGAAGGGCGTCTCGATCCGGTGACCATCTCGATGCTGGCCGCCTATGTTCACTCGCTCGGGGGAGGTGAGGACTTCATCGAAGTTGCCGAGAATCCCGAGGTAGAGGTCGATGAACAACCCTGATCCCCAACTCCACCACAGCCTGCTGGGCACCTACGAGGCCCGCAGGAAGGTGCATCCCAAGCGGATCGACGGCTTCTATCGCCGCTTCAAGTGGCTGATCATGCTCGTCACCCTGGCGATCTATTACGGAACGCCGTGGATCCGCTGGGATCGTGGGCCCTACGCGCCGGACCAGGCGGTGCTCGTCGACCTGGCGAACCGCCGGTTCTACATGTTCAACATCGAGATCTGGCCGCACGAGTTCTACTTCGTGGCGGGCCTGCTCATCATGGCGGGCGTGGGCCTGTTCCTGATCACGTCCATGGTTGGCCGCGCATGGTGCGGCTACGCCTGTCCGCAGACGGTGTGGACGGACCTGTTCCAGCACGTCGACCGCTTCGTGGACGGTGATCGCAACAAGCGCATGAAGCTGGACGCCGCGCCGTGGACCGCCGGCAAGATCGCGCGGCGACTGTTCAAGTGGTCGATCTACCTCGTCATCGCCTTCTGGACCGGCGGTGCGTGGATCATGTATTTCGCCGACGCGCCCACGCTGGTGCGCGACTTCTGGTCTCTGGAAGCACCCTTCGTCGCCTATGCGACCGTCGGCATCCTGACCGCGACCACCTTCATCTTCGGCGGCTTCATGCGCGAGCAGGTGTGCATCTACATGTGCCCCTGGCCGCGCATCCAGACCGCGATGATGGACGAGAAATCGCTGACCGTCACTTACAAGGACTGGCGGGGCGAACCGCGCGGCAGCCTGAAGAAGGCCGAGAAGAACCCCGGCGAATTCGGCGACTGCATCGATTGCAACCAGTGCGTGGCCGTGTGCCCCACCGGCTGGGACATCCGCAAGGGACCGGACATTTCCTGCATCACCTGCGCGCTGTGCATCGATGCCTGCGACCGCGTGATGGACGAGGTGGGCCGCCCGCGCGGCCTGATCGACTATCTCACGCTGGAAGATTCCGAAGGCGAGATCCGCGGACAGGACCATCGCCCCACCTGGAAGAAGGTTCTGCGCCCGCGCTCGGTGCTGTATTTCTTCGTCTGGGCGGGCATCGGCCTTGGGCTTCTGTTCGCGCTCTCCGCGCGCACGCACACGGAGATCAGCGCCGCGCCCGATCGCAATCCGCCCTACATGCTGATGAGCGATGGCGAGGTGCGGAACAACTTCACCGTGAAGCTGCGCAACATGGAAGCGCGTCCGCGTGAAATGCGCGTAGGGATCGAGGGGCTGCCCGGTGCGGTCATGTGGTCCGACACGATGTCGGGAGACGATGCGGCCCGCACGATCGACGTGCCCGTTCCCGCCGACGCCACCCAGACCGTGCGCCTCTACGTACGTGCACCGCTGGGTACGGCTGCGCAGGATTTCAGCCTGTCGGTCGTCTCGCTCGACGACCAGGCAGAAACCGATGCGGTGGAAGTCCGCTTCGTGACACCTGGAGACGAATGATGGCCAAGACATCCCGCAAACGCTTCACCGGCTGGCACATGACCGGCATCCTCGTCGCATTTTTCGGCAGCGTGGCCGCGGTCAACTTCACCATGGCGAGCTACGCCAGCTCCACTTTCGGCGGCATCGTGGTGGAGAATTCCTATGTCGCCAGCCAGGAATTCAACGGCTGGCTGGAGCAGGCACGCGAAAGCGAAGCGCTGGGCTGGCAGGCCGTGACCACCTGGCGGCCCGACGGACGACTGGTTGTTTCGGTGAGCGAGGCGCCGGATTACCTTACCGCGCAGGCAACGGCCCGCCACCCGCTCGGTCGCAAACCGGACCAGATGATCGCTTTCACCCGCATCGGCGAAGGCGCCTACCTCTCCGACGAGGGGCTGCCCGAAGGCCGCTGGACCCTTCGGCTGGAACTCACCGACGGCGTATCGACCTGGCGGCGCGAGGAAGACCTGTCGTGAGCGCGCTGCCGCAGCTGCCGGACGAACACGTCAGCGTCCTCGCCGTACCGGGGATGCATTGCGCCGGTTGCATGAGCAAGGTCGAGCGTGGCCTTCTAGGCCATGACGGGGTGATCGCGGCGCGCGTGAACCTGTCGTCGCGCATGGTCACGGTGACGCACGATGGCAGCGTGGACGAGGGCGACCTGACCCGCTTCATCGCCGAGGCCGGGTTCGAGGCGCAGCCCCGCCGCAGGCAGGCGGAAAAACCGTACAGCGCGGTGAAACCGCTGCTGGCACCGCTCGCCGTGGCGGCATTCGCGGCGATGAACGTGATGCTGCTGTCGGTCAGCGTGTGGTCGGGCGCGGAAGGCTCCACGCGCGAACTGTTTCACTGGATTTCGGCTCTGATCGCCTTGCCCGCCATCGGTTTTGCCGGGCGGCCCTTCTTCAAGTCGGCGTGGGGCGCGGTAAAGCGCGGCACCACCAACATGGACGTGCCGATCTCGCTCGGCGTCATCATCGCCAGCGGCCTCAGCCTCTACGAGACATGGGTGGGCGGCCAGCATGCGTGGTTCGACGGCGCGCTGATGCTGCTCACCTTCCTGCTGGCGGGCCGCGTGCTTGACGCGATGATGCGCGACAAGGCACGCAGCGGCGTGGAGGCACTGGTGAGCCAGGCCGCCAAGGGCGCGCAGGTCGTCGGCGCGGACGGCTCGATGACCTATCTTGCCGCCGAAGACCTTCAGCCCGGCATGGTGATGCGCATTGCCACGGGCGAACGGCTTGCCGCCGACGGCGAGATCGTTTCGGGCTCCAGCAAGTTCGACCAGTCGCTGCTGACAGGCGAAAGCCGCCCGGTCGCGCTGGCCAAGGGCGAGACGGCGCTGGCGGGCACACTCAACCTCGAAGCGCCGGTGGATGTGCGCGTCAGCAGCGCGGGCAAGGACACCACGCTGGCGGAGATCGCCCGGCTGATGGAAGCCAGCACGCAGGATCGCAGCCGCTACGTGCGCTTCGCGGATCGTGCCGCGCGGCTCTATGCCCCCGCCGTCCACTCGCTCGCGCTGTTGACGGTGGTCGGCTGGCTGGTGGCCGGGGCCTCGCTTTACGAGGCGCTGGTGATCGGCGTTGCCGTGCTGATTATTACCTGCCCCTGCGCGCTGGGCCTTGCCGTGCCGGTGGCGCAGGTGGTGGCCAGCGGTGCGCTGATGCGCGCAGGCGTGATGGTGAAGGACGGCAGCGCTTTCGAACGGCTCGCCAGCGTCGACCGCGCGCTGCTCGATAAAACCGGCACGCTGACGCTGGGCCGGCCCGTGCCGGACGCGCAGGCGCTTGCCATGCTGGACGACGAGGAAGCGGGCATTGCGCTCGCGCTCGCCTCGCACAGCCGCCACCCGCTCTCGCGCGCGATGGCGAAGGCGCTGGTCGCAAGGGGCGTGACCCCTGCCGCGCTCGAAAACGTGGTGGAGCGTGCGGGAGAAGGCGTGTTTGCCACCTGCCATGGCCGGGCGGTTGCGCTGAAGCGTCCCGACAGTTCCGGCACCACCGCTGTCCTCTTGCGCACAGGCGAAGGCGCGGATCGGCTGATCCCGATTGCGGACACTCTGCGGCCCGACGCGCGCGAGGCGATTGCCCGGATGCGCGAGCAGGGTATCGAATGCTCGATCCTGTCCGGCGACACTGCCAGGGCCGTTACCGCCGTGGCGCACGAGACCGGTCTGACCGCGCAGGGCAATGCCCGGCCCGAGGACAAGCAGGCGCTGGTGGGCCGCCTGCGCGCGTCCGGTCGCAAGGTGCTGATGGTGGGCGACGGGCTGAACGATGGCCCCGCTCTCGCCGCCGCCGATGCCTCGATTGCGCCTGGCTCCGCCAGCGATGTGGGGCTGCAGGCCGCCGACTTCGTGTTCGTGCAGGACTCGCTCTCCGCCCTGCCGCGCACGGTGCAGGCGGCGCGGCGCACGATGCAGGTGGTGAAACAGAACTTCGCGCTTGCGATCGTCTACAACCTGTTTGCCGTGCCGCTGGCGATTGCCGGGCTGGTCACGCCGCTGATTGCCGCAGTCGCCATGTCCGCCAGCTCGCTGCTGGTCGTGGCCAATTCGCTGCGGCTGGTAAGGGCGGCGAAATGAACGGCGTGCTGATCCTGCTGCCCATCGCCCTGCTGCTGGGCCTTGCGGGCCTGGCCGCCTTTTTCTGGGCGCTGCGCAACAACCAGTTCGACGATCCCGACGGCGCTGCCGCGCGCATCCTGATCGACGACGAAGAGGACGACGCCGCATGAGCATTCTTGGCGAAATGCTCGGCATTGCCGCGCTGGTTCCTGCCATGGCGGGATCGATTGCCTTGCCCGACGACGGCGGGCCGAGCCAGCTGGTCCTGGCCCTGTGCCGGGGCGGCGCGCTGGCCATTCCGATGGACCGGGGCGAACGCCCGGCCATGCCGGCCACCATCTGCTGCGCCAAGGGGTGCCAGCGGCGCGACAAGCGCAATCCTCTTGATCCAGAACAATGAAACCGCGCGCTGAAGGGGCGAGGGACAATCGCATGTGGCCCTATCATCCAGACCTGCTCGCGGTGCCCGTTCCGCGATACACCAGCTATCCCACTGCCGCCGAGTTCGGTGACGACATCGGCCCTGCGGACCTGGCTGATGCCATCTCCATGGCGACGGGCGAGGTGTCGCTCTACATCCACATCCCGTTCTGCGAGAAGATCTGCTGGTATTGCGGCTGCAACACGGCTGCCGCCAACCGCAAGCAGCGGCTCGACAGCTACCTGGAAGCGCTGCACCGCGAGATCGGGCTGGTCGCCGCGCTCCTGCCCGCCAACGCGCGGGTGACGCGCATCGCCTTTGGTGGCGGCAGCCCCAACGCGTTGGCGCCGGTCGACTTCGTGCGCCTGTTCGAGCAACTGGTGATCAAGTTCCCGCTGGATGCGCCCACCGTCTCGATCGAACTGGACCCGCGCACGCTGACGGGTGACTGGCAGGCGGTACTGCGCGGCATCGGGGCGACCCATGCCAGCATGGGCGTGCAGACCTTCGCGCCGCGCCTGCAGGAAGCCATCGGCCGCGTGCAGCCGATGGAAATGATCGAAAAGGGCGTGGAAATCCTGCGCGGGGCAGGCATCACTTCGATGAATTTCGACCTGATGTACGGCCTGCCCGGCCAGACGATGGACGATCTCGAGGACTCACTGGGCCACGCGCAGCGCTTCGGCGCCGATCGTATCGCGCTGTTCGGCTATGCCCATGTGCCCGGCATGTTCCCTCGCCAGCGCCAGATCGACGCCACGGATCTTCCGGGCAGCGAAGCGCGCTTCAACATGGCGGCGCTGGGGCACGAGCGGCTGGTGGCAGCAGGCTACCAGGCCATCGGCTTCGATCATTTCGCATTGCCCGCAGATCCGCTGGCCGTGGCCGCGCGCCAGGGCAGGCTGCGGCGCAATTTCCAGGGATTTACCGAGGACCAGGCGACCGCGTTGGTCGGCATGGGCGCATCGGCGATCAGTTCCTTTCCCGGACTGCTGGCGCAGAACGAAAAGAATTCCGGCCGCTACCGCATGATGCTGTCACAGGGAGATCTGACTGCGACGCGTGGCAAGCGGCGCAGCATCGAGGACCGCCGCCGCGGCGCGATCATCGAGGAACTGCTGTGCCGTGGGCGCGCCCGCGTCGATGCCGCCACACTGGACGCGGCGCACGAAAGGCTGGCGCCCTATCTGGAGGCCGGGCTTTGCTCGCTCGACAACGGCCAGGTCGTCATTGGCGATCACGCGGTGCCCTATGCCCGCAGCATCGCCGCCGCTTTCGATCCCTATCGCCAGCAAAGCGCGCGCAAGTTCAGCAGCGCCATCTGACCGGATCCTGCCAAAAAAGAGGCCCCGCAATCAGATTGCGAGGCCCATCAGGCTGGGAGATTCCGATTAATCCGTCAGGCGCTTACCGTCGTCCGGTTTTCCAGCAACACCGTGGCTGCCGCCGTGTTGGAGATCGGCACGTGGTAGTTGCTGGATAGCTCGCGCACACTGCCACGCATCGCGCCGCGGGCGGCGATCCAGTTGAGGATCTCGACCCCCTGGCTGCCTGCCAGTTCGACGATGTCGAGCGTGTCGTGCTGCAACAGTGCTTCGGGATCGGGGGCGAGGTTGCGCAGGCAGAACTTGTCGTAATCGACATTGATGTGGCCCGCCCGTTCGCCTTCCAACTGGTGCGAAAGGCCGCCCGTGCCGAACACCACCACCTTCTCGTCGCTGTCGAAACTCTCGATGGCGCGGCCCACGGCCTTGCCCAGTTCGAAGCAGCGCTTGGGGCTGGGGAGGGGGTGCTGCACCGTGTTGATCGCGATGGGCACCAGTTTCGTGGTGAACGGCGCATCGCCCGGCCAGCACAGTTCGAACGGCACGGCGACGGCATGGTCCACCAGCATGGACTGACACATGACGGGATCGAATTCGCTTTCCACCACCTGCCCGATGATGTGCCACGAAAGGTCGGGCGAGCCGGGGTAGGGGCGCTCGAAGGCTATGCCCCAGCCTTCGTCCTCGTGCCGGTATTCGGGCGCTGCGCCGATCGCGAACGTCGGCATCTTGTCGAGGAAGAAGTTGAGGCCGTGATCGTTGTAGAACACCACTGCCACATCGGGCTTCTCGGCAGCGAGCCACTTGTGCACCGGATCGAACCCGTCGAAGAACGGCTTCCAGTACGGATCCTGTTGCAGGCCCTTGGCAATGGCCCCGCCGATGCCGGGCACATGGCTGGTGAAAATCCCTCCGCAAAGCCGGCTCATGCCACGATCCTTTCATCGTCTGCCACGCGGGTCTCGGTCGTCGCGTGGTCCAGCAGCGCGGCTTTGAAATCGTCCACCGACATGCCGGTTTGCAGCGCGCCGAGGTCCTGCACGTTCAGCCCCAGTATCCCGGCCAGCTTGGCGAGGTAGTAGACGTTGCCGCCGGCACTCAGCATGGCGATCACGTCGCGCGCACGCACCGCTTCGCGCTGGGCGGAAGTCAGGCCGAAGCGGTCCATGTAGGCTTCCTCGTCCGCCGCGAACGCCGCGCGGTTTTCGGCATCGTTGAACGAATAACACATGGCGTTGAGCGCGTAGCCCGCCTGCGCCGCATCGCCATCGAAGACCAGTGTGCCGGGAATGGCACGCTTCTCCCCGCCGGCTTTTCCTGTCTGGTTGAGCATGTCGGTTCTCCTTGCGTGAGGGTAGGTCTGCCGTGCCGCGCGGGCAGGCGCATTGTGCAAAATCAAATTTTGGCGGATGCGCTGGCTAACCGCTGGCAGCGCTGCGACGATTGCGTTAGCCTCCCGTCGCAAAAGGGGAGGACAGCGTTGGACGACACGGATAACGAGGCCGAACGGCTGGAAGCGGCCAAGAAAGCCTACTGGCGCGCCAACATCCGGCTGCTGGTCGTGCTGATGAGCGTGTGGTTCGCGGTATCGTTCGGTGCCGGTATCCTCTTCCGCGACTTTCTCGACCAATTCAGCATCGGCGGATATCCGCTGGGCTTCTGGTTCGCGCAGCAGGGCGCGATCTACGTCTTCCTCGCCCTGATCGCGATCTACGTGGTCGCCATGCACCGGATCGAGCGCAAGTTCGATCTCGACGACGACGATAGCTGAGGCGGGGCGGGCCATGGAAACGCAGTCGCTGATCTACCTCTTCGTGGGGCTGAGCTTCGCTCTCTACATCGCCATCGCCATCTGGAGCCGCGCGGGCTCCACCGCCGAGTTCTACGTCGCGGGCGGCGGAGTGAACCCGGTGGTGAACGGCATGGCCACCGCCGCCGACTGGATGAGCGCGGCCAGCTTCATCTCCATGGCGGGTCTCATCGCCTTCCTCGGTTACGACGGCAGCGTCTACCTGATGGGCTGGACGGGCGGCTACGTGCTGCTGGCGCTGCTGCTGGCACCGTATCTTCGGAAGTTCGGCGAATTCACGGTGCCCGATTTCATCGGCACGCGGTACTACTCCAAGGCCGCCCGCGTCGTGGCGGTGATTTGTCTCATCTTCATCAGCTTCACCTATATTGCCGGGCAGATGCGCGGCGTTGGCATCGTGTTCAGCCGCTTCCTCGACGTGCCGATCCTGTGGGGCGTGGTGATCGGCATGGGCATCGTCTTCATCTACGCCGTGCTGGGCGGGATGAAGGGGATCACCTATACGCAAGTTGCACAGTACTGCGTGCTGATCTTCGCCTACATGGTGCCCGCCTTCTTCATCAGCTTCATGCTGACGGGCAACCCGATCCCGCCGCTTGGGCTGGGGAGCGAGGTAAACGACGGCAGCGGCATGTACGTGCTGCAAAAGCTGGACATGGTGCTGACCGACCTTGGCTTTGCCGCCTATACCGATGGCAGCAAGTCCACCATCGACGTGTTCTGCATCACCATGGCGCTGATGGTGGGCACGGCGGGCCTGCCGCACGTGATCGTGCGCTTCTTCACCGTTCCCAAGGCGTCGGATGCGCGCAAGTCCGCGGGCTGGGCGCTGCTGTTCATCGCTCTGCTTTACGTCACGGCTGGCCCGGTGGGTGCCTTTGCGCGGCTCAACTTCACGGAAACCGTCAACGAGCAGGCCTACTCCGAAGCGCCCGCGTGGTTCACCAACTGGGAAGCGAACGACCTGATCGCCTGGCGCGACAAGAACGACGATGGCGTGATGCAGTACCGTCCCGGAGACGCTTTCGAAGGCGCGCCGGTGTTCAGCGAAGTGGGACAAGGCGCATCGGGAGAGCGACTGCTGGAGAACCCGGCGACCGCGAATGATAACGAGGTCTACGTGGACCGCGACATCATGGTGCTGGCGAACCCGGAGATTGCGAACCTGCCCGGCTGGGTGATCGCGCTAGTGGCGGCAGGCGGGCTTGCCGCTGCGCTTTCCACGGCGGCGGGTCTGCTGCTGGTGATCTCCTCCGGCGTCAGTCACGACCTGCTGAAGAAGACATTCCGGCCCGACATATCAGAGAAAGGCGAACTACTGGCCGCGCGCGTGGCGGCGACGGCGGCGATCGTGGTGGCAGGCTACCTTGGCGTCTATCCGCCGGGCTGGGTGGCGCAGGTGGTGGCCTTCGCCTTCGGGTTGGCGGCGGCGAGCCTGTTCCCGGCGATCTTCATGGGCATCTTCTCCATGCGCATGAACAAGGAGGGGGCGATTGCCGGGATGGTGAGCGGCCTTGCCTTTACTTTCCTCTACATCGCCTATTTCAAACTATGGGAGCCTGCCGCGAACGTGGAGGCCAACTGGCTACTGGGCATTTCGCCCGAGGGGATCGGGGTCGTCGGCATGGTCATCAACTTCGCCGTGGCCATCGGCGTGGCGAGCTTCACCAAGGCCCCGCCCGCCGATATCCGCAAGCTGGTCGACAATATCCGCGTGCCGCGCGGCGCTGAAAAGCCGCACATGCACTAGGGCATCCGCGCCTTTCCTACTTGCAGCATCGTGGCCAGCACGAGGGCCATGCATACCGCCAGTCCCCAGACGAGACGATTTTCCGGAAGGTTACAGGTCCAACCGGAGAAATCGCCGCAAGCCCTTGGCAGGACTGGGAAAAGTGGCCCGATAAAGTTTTACGAAACGCCCCTGTCGGCGTTCCATGATCCCCGCTCAGCGGTTCTGTCGCCCTTCTATCAGCCGATCCACCAGCGACGGGTCTGCCAGCGTCGAGGTGTCGCCCAGCGAACCGTAGTCGTTCTCCGCGATCTTCCTGAGAATGCGGCGCATGATCTTGCCGCTGCGGGTCTTGGGCAGGTCGTCGGTGAAGTGGATGTGGTCGGGCGTGGCGACGGGGCCGATCTCCTTGCGCACCTGCTGTCTCAGGTCCGCCTTCAGGTCGTCGGTCGCCTCCTCGCCTTCCATCAGGGTGACGTAGCAGTAGATGCCCTGTCCCTTAACATCGTGCGGGTAGCCGACCACGGCGGCTTCGGAGACTTGGGAGTGCAGCACCAGCGCGCTCTCTACCTCGGCGGTGCCCATGCGGTGCCCGGACACGTTGATCACGTCGTCCACGCGGCCCGTGATCCAGTAGTAGCCATCCGCGTCGCGGCGGCACCCGTCGCCGGTGAAGTACCGGCCAGGGAAGGTGGAGAAGTACGCCTCGATGAAGCGGTCGTGATCGCCGTAGACGGTGCGCGCCTGCCCCGGCCAGCTGGCGGAAATGCACAGGTTGCCTTCCGTCGCGCCGTCCAGCGGCTGGCCCTCGTTGTCGACGAGCAGCGGCTGCACGCCGAAGAACGGCTTGCCCGCGCTCCCCGGCTTCATGTCGTGGGCATAGGGCAGGGTGGTGATCATGTGGCCGCCCGTCTCGGTCTGCCACCAGGTATCGACCACGGGGCAGCGGCTTTCGCCCACCACCTCGTAATACCAGCGCCAGGCCTCGGGATTGATCGGCTCGCCCACGGTGCCGAGGATGCGCAGGGAAGAACGGTCGTGCTTCACCACCCACTCGTCATGCTCGCGCATCAGGGCGCGGATGGCGGTGGGGGCGGTGTAGAAGATGTTGACCTTGTGCTTGGCGACGACTTCCCAGAACCGGCCGAAGTCGGGGTAATTGGGCACGCCCTCGAACACCACGCTGGTGCCGGCGTTCAGCAGCGGGCCGTAAGTGACGTAGCTGTGGCCCGTCACCCAACCGATATCGGCGCTGCACCAGAACACTTCGCCGGGCTGGTAATCGAAGGTGTAGTGGAACGTCGCTGCCGTCCACAGTGCATAGCCTCCCGTGGTGTGCAGCACGCCCTTGGGCTTGCCGGTGGAGCCGGAGGTGTAGAGGATGAACAAGGGGTCTTCCGCGCCCATTTCCTCGCACGGGCAATCCGCGTCGCTGGTAAGGTCGTGGTACCAGTGGTCGCGGCCTTCTTTCATGGTGATCTCGCCGCCGGTGTGGCGCACGACCAGCACGCCCTTGACGTTCAGCGTGTGGTCCGGCTCTTCCAGCGCGGCATCGACATTGGCCTTCAGCGGAATGTGCTTGTTGCCGCGCAGCCCTTCGTCAGCGGTGATGACGAAGTTACTGTCGCAAGCCTCGATGCGTCCGGCCAGAGCCTCGGGGGAGAAGCCGCCGAACACCACCGAATGGATCGCCCCGATACGTGCGCAGGCGAGCATGGCCAGCAGCCCCTCGATCACCATCGGCATGTAGAGCGTCACCCGGTCGCCCTTTGTCACGCCGAGGGCCTTCAGCGCATTCGCCATCTGCACCACTTCGCCGTGCAACTGGGCATAGGTGAGGGTGCGGCCCGGCGAGGCGGGATCGTCCGGCTCGAAGATCAGAGCGGTGCGGTCGGCATGTTCGGGCAGGTGGCGATCGACGCAGTTGTGGCAAAGGTTCAGCGACCCGTCGGCGAACCACTTGATGTCGACCGGATCGAACGACCAATCGCCCGCCTTCGTCGGCTCCTGGTACCAGTCGAGCCGCTTTGTCGCCTCTTCCAGCCAGAAAGCGTCCGCATCCTCGACAGAGCGCTGATAGCGCGCATCGTACTCCTCCGGCGTGCAGTGGGTGTCGGGGGAATTTGCGGGGTAGCGGACGATGTCAGCCATGAAATTACTTCTCCTTCGCCGGCCTATCTAACGGGCATCGCGACGGGGGCAAGGCTGGCTTTCATGCTAGACCTCGGGCGCGTCTGGCTGGTTGTCCGGATGGGCGCGCTGGAACTCCGGAAGGGCGAGGCAGGCCTGTTCGATGCGCACCATCTTGTCGCAGGCGTCGAGCTCGAAATCGAAACGCCGCGCATTGTAAAGCTGCGGGACCAGCACGGCTTCGAAAAGGCCGGGACGGTCGAACAGGAAGTCGCCGGTATCCAGTTGCTTCAGCCGCTTCTCGACCGGCACGAGTGTGGCGGCGAGCCAGTGGCGATACCAGGTGTTGATCTCTTCCTGGTCGTGACCCAGCGGGTCTTTCAGGTATTTCAGCACTTTCAGGTTCAGCGGCGCGTGCAGTTCGGTTGCTACGGCATAGGCAAGCTCGCGCGCGGTGAAACGCTGTTCGACATCGGAGGGCAGAAGCGGCTTGTCGGGATAGCGTTCGTCCAGCCAGGCGATGATGGCCATGCTCTGCGCACGGTCGCGGCCATCGGCTTCCAGCATCGGCACCCCGGCAAAGGGGTTGCGCGAGGTGAAGCTGTCCTCCTTGTGGCGCGCCTCGATCAGGCTGACGGGATCCTGTTCGTACTCAAGCCCTTTCAATTCCAGCGCGCAGCGCAGGCGATAGCTCGTCGAGCTTCGCCAATATCCATACAGCTTCATTGGCACCTCCTGAGGTTTCGGTCGTTGTCCAACTACGAGCAACGATTACTGGCATTGATCATACGCGCGAAGCGAGGCATTGAGCCTGAAAAGAAGTTTCAGGTGAGACTAACAGATGCATTACCAGACGGGATTTCTCAACCACTTCGCCACCGAGGCTGTCGAAGGCGCTCTGCCGGAAGGGCGCAACAGCCCGCAGCGGCCCGCATTCGGGCTATATGCGGAGCAGTTCAGTACAACAGCCTTCACCGCCCCGCGCGTGGAGAACCGACGCAGCTGGCTCTACCGTATGCGGCCCACCACGGCGCACGGCGCGTTCCGGCCTTACAACGGTGCGCGGCACCTGGCCGCTCCCGATGGCAGCCACACTACCCCCAACCGGCTCCGCTGGGATCCGTTGCCCATGCCGGAAAGCACCGTCGATTTCGTGGATGGCATAGTGACTTTCGGCGGTAACGGCGATCCATCGACCAGCGGGATCGGCATCCATCTTTATGCCGCGAATGCCACCATGGACACGCGCGCGTTCCAGAACAGCGACGGCGAGATGCTGATCGTGCCGCAGGAGGGCGATCTTCGCATCGTTACCGAACTCGGCCGCATGGAAATCAGCCCCGGCCACATCGCCCTGATCCCTGCCGGCATGCGCTTCCGCGTCGAGATCGACGGGCCGGTGCGCGGCTATGTCTGCGAAAACTTCGGTGCGCCCTTCCGCCTGCCCGATCTGGGGCCGATCGGCGCGAACGGCCTTGCCAACCCGCGCGATTTCCAAACGCCCGTCGCCTGGTTCGAGGACCGCGACGAGGACTTCGAGATCGTCCAGAAGTTCAACGGCAAGCTGTGGACGACCACCATCGACCATTCGCCGTTCGACGTCGTCGCCTGGCACGGCAATTCCGCGCCCTACCGCTATGACCTCGCCCGGTTCAACACCATGAACACGGTCAGTTTCGATCACCCCGATCCCTCGATCTTCACCGTGCTTACCAGCCCTTCCGACACGCCGGGCACCGCCAACTGCGATTTCGTGATCTTCCCGCCGCGCTGGATGGTGGGCGAGGATACGTTCCGCCCGCCGTGGTTCCACCGCAACGTCATGAGCGAGTTCATGGGGCTGATCCACGGAGTCTACGATGCCAAGGAGGGCGGCGGCTTCGTGCCCGGCGGCGCATCGCTTCACAACCAGTTCAACGGCCACGGCCCCGATGCCGACAGCACGCGCAAGGCGATGGAGGTCGATCTCAAGCCGACCAAGATCGAGGATACGCTGGCTTTCATGTTCGAGAGCCGGGCGATCATCCAGACCACCGACTTCGCCATGAACGGCGGAACACTGCAACCCGATTACGATGCCTGCTGGGAAGGCTTCGAGAAAGCGAAACTACCCAAATGACCGACACGACCATCGACACCGATTTCACCCACGATCCCGAAGCGGAAAGCTGGGTGGAAAGCGCCAACGGCCATCCGGATTTCCCGGTGCAGAACCTGCCGCTGGGCGTGTTCTGCCCCAGCGACGGCAACCCGCGGGGCGGCATGGCCATCGGTGACATGATCCTGGACCTTGGCGACATCGCCGGTTTGCTGGAACTGGAAGCTGCAACGGCAGCGCGCCTCGCCGGCCAGTCGACGCTGAACGAACTGCTGGATCGCGGCCCGGATTCGCTGCGCGCGCTGCGCCAGGGCGTGTTCAAGCTGCTGACCGATGAGGACAAGAAGAGCGCCGTCGACGCCGCCCTGCACAAGGCCAAGGACTGTCAGCTCTACCTTCCGGTGACGGTGGGCGATTACACGGATTTCTACACCGGCATCCACCATGCCGAGAACATCGGCAGCCTGTTCCGCCCGGACAACCCGCTGCTGCCGAACTACAAGTACGTCCCCATCGGCTATCATGGTCGGTCCTCGTCGATCCGCCTGTCCGGCGTGGACGTGAAGCGGCCCAGCGGCCAGAAGAAGCCTGCCGAAGAAGGCGCAGAGCCTCCCTTCGGCCCCAGCGCGCGGCTCGATTACGAGCTGGAAATGGCAATCTGGGTCGGCCGGGGTAACGCTCTGGGCCACCCAATTCCCATCGGCGAGGCAGAAGAGCACATCGCCGGGATTTCGATACTCAACGATTGGTCCGCGCGCGACATCCAGGCGTGGGAATACCAGCCGCTTGGGCCGTTCCTGGCGAAGAACTTCCACTCCAGCATCTCTCCGTGGATCGTGACGATGGACGCGCTGGCCCCGTTCCGCACCGCGCAGCCCGCGCGGCCCGCAGGCGATCCCAAGCCACTGGAATACCTTTTTGACGAGCGTGACCAGGCCACCGGCGCCTTCGGCATCACGATGGAAGTGTTCATTGCCACTGCCAAGATGCGCGAGGACGGCGAGGCACCGCACAAGCTCAGCAGCGGTCCGATGACAGCCATGTACTGGACGGCGGCACAGCTCATCGCCCACCACTCGGTTGGCGGGTGCAATCTGCGCAGCGGAGACCTGCTCGGCACCGGCACCCTGACCAGCGGCGAGGAGGGCGGCGAGGGTAGCTTGATCGAGCTGACCCAGGGCGGGAAGAAGGCGATCACCTTGCCCAATGGCGAAACGCGCACGTTCCTGGCAGACGGCGACGAAGTGATCATCACCGCCTTTGCCGAGAAGGATGGCTTTGCGCGGATCGGCCTTGGCGAATGCCGGGCAGTGATCAACGGCTGAGCGTGGAAGGCTAAAGCCCGGCTTGAGGGTGCCCAAGAAACGGCGACATTGCGCGATCCGTTGGTCGCACCATCTCTCGTGCAAAGGAGACAGGCGATGATTGAAGTTCGCAAGTTCGATAGTCTGGGCAAGGCCAACCACGGCTGGCTCGATGCCAATTTCCACTTTTCCTTCGCGCAGTATTTCGACCAGCGAAGGATGCACTGGGGCAAGCTGCGAGTGTGGAACGATGATATCATCGCGCCACGCTCCGGCTTCCCGCCCCATCCGCACGAGAACATGGAAATCATCACCTACGTTCGCAAAGGCGCGATTACGCACAAGGACAGCCTTGGCAACGAGGGCCGGACCGAGGCCGGCGATGTGCAGGTGATGAGTGCCGGCACAGGCATCCAGCACGCAGAATACAACATGGACGACGAGGAGACCCACTCCTTCCAGCTCTGGATCCTGCCCGACCGGCAGGGTCACAAGCCGAGCTGGGGCACCAAGCGCTTTCCCAAGGACGCGCGCTCTGGCCGGTTCGACGTGCTGGCGAGCGGGCGTGAAGAAGATACCGATGCGCTGCGCATCCACGCCGATGCGCGCGTGCTGGGCGCTACCATCGCGGCGGGCGAGATCGCGACCTACGACCTTGGCGGTCGCAAGGGCTACCTCGTGCCCGCAACCGGCAAGCTGGAGATCGAAGGTGAGGTGGCAGAAGCGCGCGACGGCGTGGCGATTGCCGATCTCGATACGCTGACGGTGAAGGCGCTGGAAGACAGCGAGGTCGTCCTAGTCGACACCGCCTGACGATCAGGGCCGCGTCCGACAGCGGGCGCGGCCCTTATTCGTGTCGGAGCGCGTCGATAGGGTCGAGCTTGCTCGCCCGGTGCGCGGGGTAATACCCGAAGACGATCCCCATGATCGCGCTGAACACGAAGCTGAGAATGTTGACTGCCGGATCGAAAATGAACGGCAAGTCCGCCACGCCTGCCAGCACGATGGACAGGCCCAGCGCCAGCAGGATGCCGATCAGGCCGCCGAAGCAGCACAGCACCACGGCCTCCATCAGGAATTGGAGCCGCACTTCGCGCGCAAGCGCACCGATGGCGAGGCGAATGCCAATCTCCCGCGTGCGCTCCGTCACGGAAACCAGCATGATGTTCATGATGCCGATGCCGCCCACCAGCAGGCTGATGGCGGCGATCATGGTGACGACGGCCGTCATGGTGCCGGTAACGGTGTTGACGGTGTCGTTGATCTCCGCAGTGTCGACGATGTTGAAGTCGTTGTCCTCGCCGTCCTGGATCACGCGGCGTTCGCGCAGCAGGTCGATCAGCTGCTGCTGGATGACAGAGCTTGCATAAGCCGGGTCGTATTTCACGACGAAGAACTGGACGTTGTCGGCATTGCCGATGAAGCGGCGCTGCACCGTTTTCAGCGGCATGAAGATGACGTCGTTGGCATCGCCGCCGCCGACCGAGTTGCTGCGCTCGTCGATCACTCCGACCACCTGGCACGACACGTTGCCCACGCGCATGTCCTCGCCGATCACCCGGTCGGCGACGAAGATTTCCTCCACAACCTTGGGGCCGACGATGCACACGCTTTCGCCGCGTGCTTCTTCCTCGGCGTTGAATTCCCGGCCCTCGATCACGTCGATGGACTGGGCGGCGAAGAACTCGCCGTCCGCGCCTTCCAGGCTTGTCGACCAGTCCTGCCCGTTGTGAAAAGCGGTAACATTCGTGCTGACGGAGCCCGCCGTGTTCTCGATTCCGGCGATCTGGTTTTCCACCGCGCGGATATCGGCCTCGTCGAACGGCGGCGGCGCGACGTTGGGATCGGCCTGCTGGGGGAAAACGATGAAGACATCTGACCCGAGGCCCGAGACCTGTTCCTGCACATCGGCGGTCAGGCCCTGTCCCAGCGTCACCATGGTGATGACGGCGGCAACGCCGATGATGATGCCCAGCGTGGTCAGGAAGCTGCGCAGCAGGTGGCGGCGGATTTCCCGCAGCGCCAGCAGCATCGTGGCGCCGATCATGCCCAGCCTGAGGCGCAGGTTTTGCAACATCAGGCGCTCTCCTGCACGGTGTGGGCGGAGCGCGATCCGCGATCGATGCGTTCCACCAGCCCGTCGCGGAAATGCACGATGGTCTTGGCGAATTCCGCCATCTCCGCCTCGTGCGTCACCATCAGAACGGTGATGCCCCGCGCGTTCAACTCGGTCAGCAATTCCATGATTTCCACCGAGCGCTCTGTATCGAGGTTGCCGGTCGGCTCGTCCGCCAGCAGCACGTCGGGATCGGTGACGAGAGCGCGGGCAATCGCCACCCGCTGCTGCTGGCCGCCCGAAAGCTCTGCAGGCGTGTGATCGGCCCACGGCAACAGGCCGACAAGGTCCAGCGAACGCTCCGCAGCTTCGCGCCGCACTTTCTTGCTCTCGCCGCGATAGAGCAGGGGCAATTCGACGTTCTCCAGCGCCGAGGTTCGGGCAAGCAGGTTGAACCCCTGGAACACGAAGCCGAGATAACGCCGCCTGAGGAGGCTGCGCTGGTCGCGGCTCAGGTCCTGCACTTCCACTCCGCGAAAACGGAAGCGTCCACTGGTGGGCGTGTCCAGGCACCCGAGGATGTTCATTGTGGTGGACTTGCCGGACCCCGATGGGCCCATCACCGCCACGAAATCGCCGCGCTCGATCGTCAGGTTCACGCCCTTCAGCGCCTGGAACGCTGCCGCGCCCTCGCCGAAGGTCTTGGTGATCCCTTCCAGTTCGATGAGCGGCGCTTCGCTCACTGGCGTCCTGCCCTGATCCCGGTGACGACTTCCATGCCGACTTCGAGTTCGTCAGACGTCACCACCGTTTCGCGTCCATCGCTCTGGCCTGTCACGACTTCGATTGCGCGAAGGCTGCCGTCGGCTTCAACGACATACACGGTCTGGCGGCTGCCGACCCCGATGGAGGCGCTGTCATCGGTGTCGAGGCCGAACTGCTGCGGTCCAAACACGCTGCCTTCTTCCTCTTCCTCGTCCGGATCAAAGCGAAGCGCGCCGTTGGGCACCAGCATGGCGGTGCCGGTATTGGTCGTGGCGATGGTGGCGGTTGCCGTCATGCCGGGACGCAGGAGACCGTCGTCGTTGGACACGATAAGGCGCGCCTCGTAGCTGACGACCTGCTGGCCCTGCTGTTGCTGCTGCTGGGCAACGGCGATGTTGTTGGAGGCAAGGTCCACCCGCTCCACCACGGCGGGGAAGCGGCGACCGGGGTAGGCATCAACGGTGAAGGTGGCTTCCTGCCCCGGTTCCACCTGGCCAACGTCCGCCTCGTCGATATCGACGCGCAGTTGCATCGTCCCAAGGTCTTCGGCCAGCACGAACAGCGTAGGGGTGTTGAAGCTGGCAGCCACGGTCTGCCCCGGCTCCACCTGCCTCGCAAGCACCACGCCTGAAACGGGCGAACGGATCACTGCGCGATCGCGATTGGTCTGGGCGCTCGAAAGCTGCGCCTGGGCAGCGGAGACGTTGGCGCGCGCGCTGGCGACGGCGGCCTGTCCGCGGCTGACGGCGGCTTCGGCCTGTTCCAGTTCGGCCTGGCTGGGCACGCGGCCATCGGAGAGGCGGCGCACTTCGCGAAGGCGCTCCAATTGCGCGGTATCGGCCTGCAGGGTTGCCTGCGCCTGCAGCACGGCGGCGCGGGCGGCGTTGAGATTGGCCTGCCCCTGCTGGATCTGGTCCTCGATCACGTCGGTGTTGATCCGCGCGAGAACCTGCCCGCGCGTAACCACGTCGTTCACATCGACATAGATATCGTCGATCCGGCCGGAAACTTCGGAGCCGACTTCCACCTGATTGGTGGGCCGCAGGTTGCCCGTGGCCGTCACCGTCAGATCCAGCGAACGTTCCTCCACCTCGGCCGTGATATAGTCGGGGCCGGCATCGTCGCCGGAAAACACCGTGAATGCGAGGATCAGGACGAGGACGATGGCGGCGACGGCCCAGACCCAGCGCTTCTTGTACCATTTTCGCGGTTTCGCGGTCGCCAGGTACTCGCCGATGTCCTGTTCTGTGTCCGTCTGGCTCATTGCGCGGTCCTGTTGCTGTCCGCAGGGGCGCCAGCCACCGGCGGGAGATCGTAATCGGAAATGCTCCATCCGCCGCCCAGCGCCTGCGTCAGGCGAACGAAGGCGATGGCCCGGTCGGCCTGGGCGGACACGAGCTGGTTGCGGGCGGAGAGCAGCTGGTTCTCTGCCGTCAGCAGTGTGCGGAAATCGGTGAGGCCCGCCTGGTACTGGCTGCGCGCCAGCAGGGCCGAGTTGTCTGCGGCGTCGAGCGCTTCCTCGTTGATGGCGACACGCTCATCGGCGGTGCGCTGGTCAACGGCGGCAGTCTCCACGTCCTCCAGCGCGTTTAGGATGGATTGCTCCCACGCGGCGAGCGAGGCGTCGGCCCCGGCCTGCGCAATATCCACCTGCGCTGCGGTGCGCCCGCCGTCGAAGATGAGCTGGCTAACGCCTGCGAACAGGCCGCCGGTGATAATGTCGAACAGGTTGCCTGCCGTCGCCTGCCCGGTGCCGATGCTGCCCGAAAGGCGCACCAGCGGCAGCAATTGCGCGCGCGCCACGCCAATGCGGGCCGTGCTGGCGAAGAGGCTCGCCTCGGCCGCGCGCACGTCGGGGCGGCGGCGCAAGACTTCGGCAGGCGCCTCGAACCCTGCCAGCATCGGCGGGGAGGGCACAGGCTCCGGCTCGTCCGCGACAATCGCTGCCAGAACCTGTCCCGGTGCCTCCCCGATCAGGGTGGAGATGGAGTTGGCCGTGGCGGTCAGGCTGCTTTCCAGCAGCGGAATGGTGGCGGCGGTCTGCGCGCGCTGCGTCCGGGCTTGCTCCACATCCAGGCTGGAAACCAGCCCCGCCTGGTTGCGCCAGCGTGCGATCTGCAGGTTGTCGTCCTGGTAGGCGAGCGTGGAGCGTGCGATATCGAGCTGCTCTGCCGTGGCGCGGGCGTTGATCGTGGCAATCGCCACCTGCCCAACGATCAGGCGCTGCAGGTCTGCCAGAGAGAAGCCCTGCGCCGCCAGCTCACCCTCAGCCGCGGCAACATTGCCCGAGATCTGGCCGAACAGGTCCATCTCCCATGCGGCATCCGCGCCGAGCGAGAATTGCACGCCGTCGCGGGCCAGATCGCCGATATCGCGGTTCACGCCGCCCGTTGCCGAGAGGGAGGGCAGGTAGCCCGCCCGCGCCTGCACCAGCGAAGCGCGCGCCTGGTCGAGCCGGGCGGCGCTTTGTGCAAGATCGCGGTTCTGGAGAATCGCCTGCTCGACGAAACTGGTCAGCAGCGGATCGTCCAGCAGCGTCCAGTACTGGGTGATATCGGCAGAGACGGGGGCAGGATCGGCAATTTGCCATTCGGCGGGGACGACGATATCGGGCTGCGCCATGTTTGCAGATGGAGTGGCACAGGCGCTGGCCACCAGAGGAAGGACAACGACGAACAGACTGCGCCGCCAAACAGCAATGCCCGCCATACCGTCAGCCCCGTCCATTTGTTCCCCGATCTCCTAGTAACGGGTTTAAAGCCGGTAATAAGCTCTTCCAAGCATCTGCTTGTAAATATGCCCACAATCCGCATCGCCGTGTTATTCACGCAACAAAGTGTTAATCTTGCATCCGTTTCGAACTTTTCTCGCTCTGATGTTGCTGGCGGTCCTGACGATTTCAGGACCAGCACAAGCGCACCCTGCGCCCTTCAGTTATGCCGACGTCGAACTGCGCGAGCAGCACATCGAAGGCACGCTAAGCGTTCACACGATCGACGTCGCGCATGAACTGGGTATCGAGGAACCGCGGACCTTGCTCGACGAGCGCGTGTTGGCGTTGCAATACAGCAGGATTGTGGACGTGCTGAGCGACCGGCTGGTTTTAGCGAATGCGAATGGCGAGGCCATCCCGCTGCAATTCCATGATATTACAGCCGCAACAGCCGATGACGCCCTGCTGCTGCAATTCCGTTCGGATGCAGCTCCTCCGCCTTCGCTGGTCGTCGATGCGCACCTGTTTCCCTACGATCCCGCCCACCAGACCTTCGTGAACATCTACGAGGAAGGCGAGCTCAGACAGCAATTCCTGTTCGGCGCCGAGAGCCCGCCGCAAACGCACTATGCGGGCACGGCCGCAGGCGTGGCGGCGGTGTTCGGCACGTTTGTGCCATCGGGCGCGCATCACGTTCTGATCGGGCCGGATCACGTGCTGTTCCTGATTGGCCTGATCCTGATCGGCGGATCGCTTCGGCGGTTGGCGGTGATCGTCACTGCCTTCACCGTGGGCCATTCCGTCACTCTGGCTCTCGCCGCTACCGGCACATTCGCGCCGCCTGCCTGGCTGATCGAGCCGCTGATCGCGCTCAGCATCGTGATCGTCGGGGCGGACAATCTCCTGCGCAAGGAAGGGCAGCGGGACCTGCGACCAATATTCGCCCTGCTGTTCGGCCTCATCCACGGCTTCGGCTTTGCTTTTGTGCTGCGCGAATTTGGCCTGCCTACCGGAAACCTTGCCTGGTCCCTGCTGGCTTTCAACATCGGTGTGGAGATCGGCCAGTTGGCCATCGTCGTGCCCTTCGCCCTGGCTCTTGCCTGGCTGCGGAAGCGCGCGCTGCAGGTGACAAAGCGCATCGTTATCGGCGGATCGCTTGCGGTGGTGCTCGCAGGTGCCTATTGGTTCGTTGACAGAGTCCTGAATCTGGGGAGCGGATAACAATGCAACGAGTAACAGTTCTTTCGGCAATTTGCCTTGGCGGTATCGCCATCACTGGCGCAATGGCGCAAGGGTTGCCGGGCGTTACCGATGCCGAACAGATCAGCGAGAACGTCTGGCGCATCCCCGGTTCGGGTGGCAATACGATTGTCTTTGTCCGTTCCGACGATCTTGTCCTGGTGGATACGAAAGTGCCGGACCAGGGCGATGCGATCATGGAGCAGGTGCGTTCCATCAGCGACAAGCCGATCACCATGGTCATCAACACCCACTCGCACCCTGACCATGTCGGCTCCAACAGCTATTTCCGCGAGAATCACGACGTGCAGGTGGTGGCGCAGGCCAAGACGGCGGCGCGGATGCAGGCCGAGGGTGGGCCGTTCCCGCCGAACACGGTAGACATGGAATTCGCCAATTATCGCCAGATCGGCGAGGGCGACGACCGGATCGAACTGCACTACTTCGGCGCCGGCCATACCGATGGCGATGCCTTCGTGGTCTTCCCGGAAGACCGCACGATGATGGCGGGCGATATCTATGCCTGGCACATGAGCCCGCTGATCGATCCCGGCTCGGGCGGTTCCATGCTGGCGCTGCCCACCACGGTGACGGCGGCTTACTATAACATTCCCGAAATCGACCGCGTGATCGCCGGGCACGGCACCGTGCACACGCGCGAGGAATTCCTCAGCTGGATCACGTTCAACCGCGGCCTCGTGCAGATTGCCGAGGAAACCGCGCAGCGTGGCGGCACGCCGGAAGATGCGCTGGCGCAGCTTGAATCGGTGCCAAGCTTTGCAGTTTTCATGGGCGATACGCCGCTGCCCGGCCTTGAATACGGTGGCACTCCGCGCGGGCGCGCCTATATCAACCTGATGGTGGCATTCGAGGAACTGCGCGGCGAAGAACCGCAACTGCGCATGGGTATCGACCCGTCCGAGATTCCTGCGCGCAGCCAGTAACGGGATGAGTGCAGAGCTGGCAGGCGACCAAGCCGCATTGCGCGCGGCCTGCCAGACCGGCGTCGGCCTGTGCACGATTGTCAACATCGAAGGCAGTTTCTCGCGCCGCCTTGGCGCGCAACTGGCCGTGCATCCCGACGGACGCGTAACCGGCAGCCTGGCCGACGGCTGCCTTGAGCAGGAACTGGCGCGGCAGATTGCTGCTGGCGGAGAGCGGCGCGTGATCCGCTACGGCGCAGGCTCCCCCAAGATCGATTTCCGCCTGCCTTGCGGCGGCGGGCTCGACATCCTGATCGACCCCAACCCTGACCGTTCAGCGTGCCGCGAAGCCGTGGTACGGCTTGATGAGCGCAAGGAAGCTCACCTCGCTTTGCCGGAGCCGAGCCTACTGGCGAAGCGGCGCTACGTGCCCGAACTGAGTCTCGTACTGTTCGGCGAGGGGCCTGAACTGGCGGCGATGGCGCAGGTGGCCGGGGCTGCCGGGATCGCTGTCGAGACCCATGGCCGCGACGACGGTTCGCTTTCGCTTGGACAGGTTCCGGATCACCTTGAAGCCGACCGCTGGACCGCAATCGTGCTGCTTTTCCACGACCACGAATGGGAGCGCGCAATCCTGCGATGGGCGCTCACCACACCGGCTTTTCTGATCGGCGCACAGGGCGGCGCCCCCGCCCGCGCGGCGCGCGAGGCAGAGCTGATTTCGCTTGGTTTCGCGCCGCAGCAGATCGGCCGCATTGCCAGCCCCATCGGCACGGTGAAGCACAGCCGCGAGCCACTTGGCCTCGCGCTTTCGGCGCTTGCCGATATCGCCGGAGCCTACGAATTGCGGCATCCGCACCATGGCTGAGATGCCGCTTGTCGCGGTGCTTGCGGCCGGGCAGGCGCGACGTTTCGGCGGTGGCAAGCTGGATGCGGACTGTGCCGGGAAACCGCTCGGGAGGTGGGCGCTCGATGCCGTCGCCGAGGCTGGGCTAAGGCCGGGACTGATCGTCGTCGGGTCCACTTCTCCGGTTTTTGCCAACGATGCCACGGACTGGACCCTGGTGGTCAATCCGGATGCGAACGACGGGCTGGGAACATCCGTTCGCCTCGCAGTGGGAAAAGCCTTGTTCGCCGGGCGCGATCTCCTGATCCTGCTTGCCGACATGCCATTGGTCACTGCCGGTCATCTCAAAGCGCTGATCGACTGCGAAACCAGCGCGGCCACGCGTTACCCCGATGGGGCGACGGGAGTGCCTGTCTGCCTGCGCGGGTTCGACGTCGAACGGGTCTATGATGGGCTGGGCGAACGCCGCGGCGCAGCGTCGATCATTCGAGATCTGGATGGCCTGACGGCGATGGATGCAGAACCCGACGTCTTGCTTGATGTCGACACGTCCGAACAGCTCGAACGGGTCGCGGCGAAACTGCGAGGTTAGCCTGCGCTTGCCACGGGATCGCGGGTCCGCTCCACGGCGATGTGGCAGATCAGGCCGTCCCGCAAGGTGTAGGTGACCCTCACTCCGACCTCCACGAACTCGCCCTTGGCAAGCGGCGCCACGACGAAGTCCGGCGCATCGGCGGTTGCCGTGAAGCGGCTTGTGCAGTCTACGACGATGCGCTCGTCGGTCGCTTCGAGCTCGTGGATAGTCAGCGTCTCGCGAACCGTCTCGAACATTCTCGAGTAGAAATCAGCAATGCCTTCGGCGCCCTCGATCCGGCCAACCGACGACAATTCCAGCACCACGTCCGGCGTGTAGAACCGCGCGAACCGTTTGGCATCGCCGTTGGAGAATGCAGCGGCGTACGCGTGGTAGGCGGCGACCTGGCTTGGATGTCCGCCTAGCCGGGGCAGGCTCGTCACCCCCTGGTTTGGCGGCCAGGCCGATGTGGTAAGCGTCTTCACCCTCTGGTTTTCGTCAAGGTCGTAGCGGGCGAGGAACTTTACCGTGATGCTGTCGCCGGGATGCATTTCACCGAAGGGAAAATCGGGACGATGGCCGGTGGCGTGGAAATCCATGTCGATGTCGGCGAAGACGGTGCGCTCGTCCTGCAGGTAATGCTGGACGCGGGGGCATTCGCGCACGCCGTCGTGCGCCCAGGCTAGGAATTCGCGCATCCCCGCATGTCCCCGCCGTACGCCGCTGCCCGAATGCATGGCGCACTCCTCGGCATAGAACCGCTGTATCAGCGCCTCGTCGTCGCCTGTCAGGAAGCAGGCGATATAAGCTTCGAAGTCAAAGTTCATTGCGGCCATTCCGCCAGGTCCTCGAGCTGTCCGGTTCGCTCGCGCGTCAGTTCGGTCTTGCAGGTGCTCACCAGCAGCGGCTCCAGCGATCCGCCGCGCGCGTTATAGCCGACGCTGGCACAATGATGATCGCGGTAGACCAGCCATGCCCGCTGTCCACGAAGTAGCTGGCTGAAGTAGCCCGGCCTGCCGTCATCCGGCGTCGTCGCCCGGTCCATCCGGCGCATTCGTGCAGCCGTTTCCTGCCACTGGGCATTAAGCGCGGCATCGGCCTCATCCCATTCCAGCGCGGCACAGTGGTTCATCGCCCGCTGCGTTTGCGGTTCGGCGCAGTCCGGCGTGTATTGGGCGGCATCGACTTCGAGACCAGCCTGCAGGAGCAGTGGTAGCAACAGGTGGGCGATCGTCATGGGCTATCCTCTCGCATAGGCGGCCAGTTGCGGCGCGAACCATCGCGCCCCGCGCCGCTCTGCCTCTTCCGGCGGGATGGTATCGAGCGAATGGGCAAGGCGCGCAAGGTTTGCGCCGGAAAGTGAACCGAGCGCTGCCACGTAAACGCCGATGGTGAACACGATTGCACCCGTTTCGGGCAGGCGGCGCAGGGTCTGGCGCTCGCTGCGAACGAACAGGGTTTTGCCGGCGTTTTCCGGCGTGATGTGCGCGAATGTCTCGCTTGGCGGCGCGGTGTCTATCCAGCGCAAGGAGGGGGTGGGAGCGACGAACCAGTTGCAGCGGCCGAAGATCCTGCCGGGCCTCAGCTTCGCCATGAAGTGGTCGACCCCGGTGGCAAGCTGCTGTTCGTATCCGTGGATCGGTGCGTGCAGGGCGACGAGTGGCAGTCCCAGCTTGTCCGCCGGGTGCCAGTCCGTAGGCCAGGCGACGGCGGCACCGATCAGGCGGTAGACGTCCTCGCCCGGCTCCGTAGCGAGCAGGCACATGTCCTCGTGGGCGGAACGGGCCGCGCCTTCAAGGCCGCAGCCCATGCCCAGCATGGCGGCAAGTTCGTCTCCCGCCGCTTCGGCGCGCGGGGTAAGTTGCACGCTTTCGGGATGGGCATCGAATGCCTCGGCCCGCGCGGCAAGATCGGGCGCGGGCTGGAGCCACTCGTCCTTTCCCAGCGCCACCAGCCCCATTTTCAGCGCTCCGCCGCCGCGCGCCTTGGGCAGCAGGTCCTCGACCGAGAAGCCGAGCTTCGCGCTCAATGATTGCCCTTGGGTGTTTCCATGATCTCGGTCAGCTGGCCCATCATGTCCTTGGGATGGATGAAGAAGATGGGCGTGCCGTGCGCGCCGATACGGGTGGGGCCGAGAATGCGCTTGCCCTGCCGTTCGAACTCGGCGCGCGCCTCCCCGATGTCGGGCACTTCGAAGCAGACGTGGTGCTGGCCGCCCAGCGGGTTCTTGGCGAGGAAGCCCGTTACCGGCGAATCCTCGGAAAGCGGGGCCAGCAGTTCGAGCTGCGTGCCCTCTGTTCCGTCGTGGCCCGGCGTGTTGACGAAGCACACCTTCACGCCCTGCTCGGGCAGGTCGAAGGGCTCGGTAATGTCCGTCGCGCCCAGCACTTCCTGGTAATGCGCGATGGCGCTGGCAAGGTCGGGCACGGCGATGCCGACATGGTTGAGGCGGCCTAGCTGCATGGTCTTTCTCCTTTGGCGCGGCCTTAACCCAATCCCATGCGCGCCGCCAACTCGCCGATGTTCTCGATCACCACGTGGGGCGTCTTGTTTGCTGGCTGCTGCGCCCATTCCTCCGCGCTGGTGAAGCCGCTGGTGACGGCGATCCCGATCGCGCCGCCTTCGCGCGCCATCTGCATTTCCGCGGTGGCATCGTCTCCGACTACGCCCACGTCTTCCTTCGCGATGCCAAGCTGGTCGGCAATGAAGTCCAGCGCGTGGGCGGAGGGCTTGCCGGTTGGCTGGGGCTCCACGCCGGTTACGCGGCTGACCGCGCCGTTGATGGCGCAGGAATAGCCGAAGCTGCGGCCTTCCTTGGTGGCGAAGAAGGGCACATCGGAGGCGGTGAGGAATGCCGCGCCGTCCAGCACGGCTTCGCAGGCGGCGTGGATGTGCGGCATCGAGCAATCCGGGTGCCAGGCGATGTAGACGGCATCGCAGTCCTTGTGGTCACCGCTTGGCGGCACGCAGGTAACGCCCAGTTCCTCCAGCGCGTCCACCACGCCGTCAGTGCCCAGCACCAGCACCTTCTCGTAGCCGCCGTCCGCGATCACCTTGGCGGCGACGGAGTTGGGCGTGAACAGCCTTTCGTCCGGCACCGGCAGTCCGACTTCGCGCAGGCGAGGGGCCTGTACGCGGCTGGCATAGGCGCTGCCGTTGGTGAGTGCGATCCACGGAACGCCGAGATCGTCGAGGTGGCGCAGAGCCTCCGCCGCGCCGGGGATGGCATCGTAGCTGCCCAGCTTGCGGTTGGAGAGGATCAGCGTCCCGTCCAGATCGAACATGAAACCCTTCGGAGTTCTTGGGGGTGTGCGCATCACTGTCTAACCTAACCTGGAACACATGGAACACTGTCCAGGGGAAGGAATCGCTCCTCCGCCCGGACCGAATGAAAAACGCAGTAATTCAGGAAGATGAGTGGAGGTCATGCCGCGAGACTGGCGTGTCTGAAACGGAGTAGGAAAGCTCCGCTTCCTACCGCTCGACCTCCAGCTTGATATCGTCCTTCTCCAGCTCGAACTCGTCGATGTCAGTGCGCGCCAGCACCTCTTTCAACAGGTTCATCAGCGGCACCTTTTTCGGATCGTATTCCCGCTCCGCCGGGCCTGCCGCCTGCATCGCATCGACAAGGTTCTGCGGCATGGTGGCGCGCAGCAGGAATTCCTCGTCCGACAAGTGCGCGCCCAGCTTCTTTCGCAGCGTTGCAACGTCGGCCATGCCCTTTTCCGCCTCCAGCTCCTTCGTGCGCGGGTTGGCCATGATGCGGTCCATCACGTTTTCATCGACCGGCGCATTGGGCCTGCCGAACTTGCCGATGGCGAAGCGGATGATCTCGTCGGGGATCACGCTCCAGCGCTCGTCCGAGGTCACGTTCATCACCGCCTGCGTCTGCAACATCTGGGCAAACGGCGTCATCACGATGGGCCAGCCCAGTTCGCGCCGTACCCGGCCCATTTCCTCGATCACCGCGCCTTCCAGTTCGGGCACGCCCTGATCGGCGAGGTGGCGGCGCATGGTGCCCACCATGCCGCCGGGCAGGTTGTGCTGGAAGTAGGCGGCATCGAAATGCATCGGCTCGCCCTTGGGCAGGTTCTCGGCATCGGCGATGGCGGTGAACCAGTCGGAGATCTCGTCCACGGCCTCGTCATCGATGTCGACGGTGTGGCCGGTGGCGCGCAGGTTCGCGACGGTGCCGCGCACGGATGGGTGCGAAGTACCGCTGGCGAGCCCGCCGCTGGCGCATTGCAGCGCGGCGATGCCCATGTCGGCGGCCTCGCAATAGGCCTGCTCGGCAAGGCCGATGGTGGAATGCGAATGCAGTTCCAGCGGCAGGTCCCCGATCTCGGCCATGATCGCGGGGATCAGGGTGGCCGCGCGCTTGGAGGTCAGCAGGCCACCGGGATCCTTGATGTAGAGCGCGTCGATATCCTCGCTCGCCGCCATGGTGCGGGCAGCCTCGGCGTAGTGCGCATCGTCGTGGATCGGGCTGATCGAATAGACCAGCGCGCCCACCACCTGCTCCCCGCCTGCGCGTTTTACCATGCGGGCGACCTCGACGTTCGATTTCGCATCGTTCATCGGGTCGGCCAGGGCAAAGCGACGGATGCCGTTCTTCGCCAGCGTGGCAAATGCCAGCTCCATGAATTCGGGAGTGGCGGTTTCCCAGGCGATGAAGCGGAAGCCGGTGGAAAGGAACTGAAGCGGCGTCGTCTTGCAGATGTCCGCCATGGCGCGGATGCGTTCCCACGGGTCCTCCTGCTTGTAGCGCACGGCCACGCCCATGTGGGTGGAAGTGGTGAAATCGATGGCGGAAAAACCGGCGCGCTCCATGGCGGGCGCGATGGAGAGCGTCTTCGCGGTATCGATGCCGGTGGCGCCCCACAGGCACTGGTTGCCATCGCGCAAGCTGGTTTCGACGATCTGGATATTGGCCATCAGTCCACCTTTACCCGGATGATTGCCTGCCCCTTCTCGATGGCGCTGCCATTCTCCGGCAGCACGGCCGTGACCGTGCCGGAAACGCCCGCGCGCACCGAGTTCATCAGCTTCATCACCTCGATAATGGCGATGATCGTATCGGGTTCGACGCGGTCACCCACTTCCACGAAGGGGTCTTCGCCGGGGCGCGGGGCGGCGTAGTAGTTGCCCAGCAGCGGGGCGGGCACGTCCACTTCACCAGCGCCTGGACCAGCACCGGCCTCGCTTGCAGGCTCGGCGCTGCCGGACGGGGGTGGAGATGGCGGCGGCTCCACACCTGCCTCGCCTTGCGGCTGCGTTTCGTCGCTGCTCTCGTCCTCGTCGGCCACCCATCGGCCACGGCTGCCGCCACCGCCATCGCGGCGAATGCGCAGCTTCGTGCTGCCCAGCTTCAGGTCCAGTGAGCTGAACTGGCTCTCGCTCAGCAGACGCGCGATTTCGGCAACGTCCTTGCCTGTCAGGCTCATTTCTTCTTGCCCCCGAAGATCGCCATCACGTGGTTGTAAGCCTTGCCTTCCGGCTTCTTGACAGGCTGGCTTTCGGCGTCCTTCATCGCCCAGACCGTTTCCGGCCGCGATTGCAGCAGCAGAACCTTCCCGTCCTGGTCCAGCGCCCACTCGATATCCTGCGGCTTGCCGTAGTGCCGCTCTATCCGGCGGCCTACTTCGCGCAGCGCCAGCAGTTCGTCGTCGGTGAGGCAAGGTGCGTGGCGTTTCTCGTCGTCGTTCTCGATCTCGACAATGCCGCCACCGTCGGCGGGCACCTGCCGGGCGTGCTTGTCGGAAATGTCGCGCTGGCTGATCTCGCCGGTGATCTTGCCGACCACCCATTTGTCGGGCGTCACCTCGCCGGAAACCACGCTAGAGCCGAGGCCCCACGCGCCCTCGATGGTGATGACGGACTTGTCGCCGGTCGTCGGGCTACGGGTAAACATCACGCCCGCGCATTTCGCATCCACCATGCGCTGCACCACCACGGCCATGGCAACGCCATCCTCAGGGAAGTCCTGCTTACGGCGGTAGGTCATGGATTCGACCGAGTAGAGCGAGGCCCAGCATTCGCGCACCCGCTCGATCATGTCCTCTGCGTTCAGCACCCAGAGGAAGGTGTCCTGCAGGCCCGCGAAGCTCGCGTCCTCGGCATCCTCGGTCGTGGCGGAACTGCGCACGGCGACGGGCTGGCCGTCCTCGCACAGCCGCGCGTGGGCACTCTTCAGCGCGTCCTGCACCTCGGCGGGCATGGCCTCTTCCATCACACGGGCGCGCAATTGCTCGGACAGCTTCGTCGCCGCGCCAAGGTCCTGCGGGTCGAGCGCCTCCACCAGCGGGCGGATCGGTTCCCTGGCTTCCAGTTTCTCCAGGAACTGCTCGAATGCGGCCACGGTGACGACGAAGCCGGGCGGCACGTCGATCCCGGCCTGCGTCAGTTCACCCAGCGAGCCGCCCTTGCCGCCAACGGTCGGGCGGTCCGCGATGCCGACGTCTGCGAACCATGCAACCGCGTCCATGGCTCAGGCGTCCTCCAGCTCGCGGGTCTCGGCGGGCTGTTCGAGGATGGTGACCGTACCCTTGCCGCCATCGACGCGGATGCGCGCACCGTCGCGGATTTTCTGGCTGGCGTTGCCGGTGCCCACCACGGCGGGCAGGTCGTACTCGCGCGCCACGATGGCCATGTGGCTCATGGAGCCGCCGATGTCGGACACCGCCGCGCTGATCTTCTGGAACAGCGGGGACCAGGTGGGGTTCGTCACCTGGCAGACGAGGATATCGCCCTGCTGGATGCGGTCGATCTCCTTCACCGACTTGATGACTCGGGCGGTGCCTTCCACCACGCCGTTGCAGGCGGCAAAGCCGCGCAGTTCGTTGGGATCGCCTTCGCCGTCGGACAGCCAGGTATCCAGGCTTTCGCGGGTGATGCCCCACAGCATGACGATGGCGGGATCGTCGATCGCGTCGGGAACCTGCCCCAGTGCCGGCGGAACTGTCTCGCCGGCCCACGTGTCGATCGCCTTTTGACGTTCTGCGACAATCGCGGGCCAGCGAGACGGCCCCATCGGGGGCGACCCGGAGGACCAACTCAGCATCAGGTCGATAATGGCGCTTTCCAGCTCGTAATGGGTGAGGTGGAAGACATCTTCCTCCTTCTCCCAGAAGCCGTGCTCCGCCAGCAGCGCGCCGAATTCGCGGATCTTGTTGAAGAACAGGTTGGTGTACCAGTGCTCGCAGTAAAACTTGTGACCCTCCACGTAGGGGAACACGCGGTGCGCCAGCTCGATAAGCTGGTCGTAGGTCGCCTTGTCCTCTTCGGTGTCCAGCAGCTCGCGGTAGTCGGCGACCATCTGGTCGCGCTCCTTGATCAGCTGGTCCATCGGACGCTCGATATTCTCGCCCGCCTTGATCTTCTCGATATAACCGGGAAGCGCGGCGAAGGGCATCGACAGGTCGTCGTTCCAGCTGCGGTGATAGTGGTAGAAACCGTCACCCACGTTCACGTTGAACCACGGGTTGCGGCTGGTTTCCAGCTCGCCCAGCCATTCCTTGCCGGGGCCGCCCACCTTGTCGAGATCGGCCAGCACGGTGTCGATATCCATTTCCGGCGTGAAATGCTGATCCACGCCCAGCTCCACCGCGCGGCGGGCGAGGCGCTTCACTTCCTCGTCAGGCTTGAAGATTTCCGCTTCCATGCCCGCCACCATGCGGCTGATCGCCTGGTCGGAAATCTCGGGGAAGGCCGTCTTGCAGAAATCGAAGAAGGTCATGTAGGCGCCGTAGCCCAGCAGCAGGAACTCGAAGTGGTGGTGCCACATCTGGTAATAGCCGTTGAGCTGCTTGCGATAGGTCTCGATCAGCGCGTGGTTGGCGGCCACGCCCTTGCCGGTGTGGGTCGTCTCCATCGGCTCCAGCTCGGGCAGGTGAGGCACGGGGAGGTCCTGCGCCTCCGCGATCAGCGCCTTCATCTTGTCCTTCCACTGGTCGTAGAGCTTTTCCCAGTTCTCGTAATAGTAGAAACCGCGCTTCTGGAATTCCGCCGCGCGCGCCTCCACCTCCTTGGGGTCCGTCACCGGCACGCCGCCGATGAAGACGCGGCCGTTGATGATGCGGTGGTCGATCCCCTTGGTGGTGGGCAGCACGTGGACGCGGGTGTTGAACGCACCGAGCGCGCAGTAGGCCGCTTCCGCCGTGATCATGTCGAAGTGATGCATCGGTTCGGGAAAATGCATCGAGTTGTAGAACCAGAACCGCTCGTCATCGCCCGGCTGGAACTGTGCGTAATAGGGGTAGGCGGCCTGCGCGGCCTCCGTCCCCGGAGTCACTTCCAGCGAGCTGGGCAGGGGAAAGCTCTTTTCCGACATGTGCGTGCATCCTCTCAAATGCCTCGCCCGCCGCGCCGACCCTTTTCGGGTTCATCCACGAAGAGCAAATTCGATTGCGAGGTTACGCACAAGCACCGATTTGACAAAGGATTCCCGCGCAAGGCCAGTAGGAGAAAAGCGCAGGGGAAATTGTCTGGATCGGCTCTCAGATCCCGCCCGTGCGGCTTTGGGCAAAGCGCGTGAGGTCTTCCAGCACCGTGCTGCGCGAACGCAGGGGCCGGGCAAGGTGGATGAGAACGTCGACGTGGTCCACCTCTTCGTATTCGATCACCTGCGCCTCCACGCCCGCCTCCTCCAGCGCGGCGGCCAGCGCGATGGAATTGCGCGGCTTCACCGTAGCATCCTGCGCGCCGTGCAGCAGCAGCGCGGGGGGATCGCCTGCGCCGGCCCAGTTGACCGGCTGCGTCTCGGGCAGGTCCGGCCATTCGCCGAAGGCGGCGCGGGTGGAATCGGTGTCCAGCGGCAGGAAGTCGAACGGCCCGGCAAGTCCAGCAAAGCCGCGCACCATCGCGCGATCCTCGCCCAGCCAGCGCGCGTCGTAGGCGAGCATCGCCGCGATATAGGCGCCTGCGGAATGCCCGCTCAGCACCACGCTTTCGGGATCGCCGCCGTGCTCCGCTATATTCGCCTGAACCCAGCGCAGCGCCGCCGCGCCATCCTGCACGAAGCCGGGATAGCGCACTTCGGGCACCAGCCGGTAATCGGGCACCACGACCACGAAACCCCGCGCCGCCAAAGCGCGCCCGGCGAAATCGTACCCCTCGCGCGTGCCGCTGTTCCAGCTGCCGCCGTAGAAGAACACGATCACCGGCAGGCGAATGTCGGGCGATTCCACCGGCGCATAGATGTCGAGCCGCTGGCGCGGGTGATCGCCATAGGCCAATCCCTCCGCCACCTTTCGCGTATTGCCATCCTTGGGCACGAGCGTGTTGAAGGTGTGGAGGGGTGAAACCCAGTAGGCCACGCCCAGTGCGAGAGCAGCCAGCACGACGACGGCGAGAACCAGTTTCATGGCGGGTGGGACCGATCAGCTCTGCGGGGCGTGTCCGGCGCGCCAGGCGCTGGGTGTCACGCCGAACCGCTTGCGGAACAACCGGGTGAAATAGCCGGGATCGAGGAAGCCGTTGCGAAAGGCGATGTCGGCCACCGGCAGGCCCGCCGCGCGCGGATCGGCCAGCATGTCGCTCGCCCGGTCCAGCCGCATGGCGTTCAGCTCCTGCACGAAACTGGTGCCGCTGCCCGCCAGCAGGGTTTGCAGGTAGCGCTTGGAAATGCCGCAATCTTCCGCCACCCGCTCGGGCGAGAGGGACGAGTCCGCATAGTCGCTTTCGATCCGGCGCAGGATGCGCCGCGCCAGTTGCCCGCGGTGGCGGGTTCCGGCAGCCGCTTCCTCTACACCCGTCGCCAGTGACAGCAGCGTGCCGACCTGCTCTGCGATGAGGGGGCGGGGCAGGGGGGCATGGTCGATCCCGTCCAGCATGGTTTCCAGCAAGGCGCCCAGCGGCCTGCCCCAGCCTTCGCGGGTTTCTATCGGCCGCGCCAGCAGCGCGCCGGGATCGGGCAGGTGCTTCTCCAGCCAGCCCTGCGGCATCATCAGGTCCAGGCACTCGTGCTCGGTATCCATTTCCATCTGGTAGAAACGGGTGTTGTCCAGGAGCACGAACTGCCCCGGTTCGATGGTGAAGCTCTTGCCACCCATCAGCGTCTTCATCGCGCCCTGGCGTGAATAGACGAGCTGGATGGACGGTGCGGCACGGCCCGCGCTGCCTTCGGTGCCGGTGTGCGTCACGCGCTGCGCAGGGGCATAGAGGTGCAGCAGGCGAAGCTGGCCGATGCCGTGGCTGATCCACCTCGCGGCAAAGCTGTCCGCATCGAACACTTCCACCTCGATAGGGGCGATGGTGCTGGCGGCCCATTCGCGCCATTCGCGCAGCGCCTCTGGCCGGGCGAGACCGGCCGAGGTCCAGCTTTCAGGCTCGCTGGCGGCGTGATCGGATGGCTTGCGCGATGCCATGGAGACAATCCTGCGCGCAAAAATCCGATTTGGCAAACGTGACGAAATCCCTAGTCTTGCCCAAATCTTGATAGTTCAACGGGAGAGGAGAGACCCATGGGAAAGAAGTGCCGCCTAATCGCCTGCGAGGAAGCCTGGACGATTCCCGAGGTTGCCGATGAACTGAAGAAGGTGGCGCGCAGCCCCAGTCAGAGCCTCGACAAACTATTGGTGGCAGGCATCTACGATGCGGAGGAGGATACCAGCGGCTATGGCAAGATGAACTTCCTGCAGGGCCTGCTGGACGTGGAGGAGCAGCGCCTGCCACAGATGGACGAGCACGGCGTGGACATGCACCTCCTTACGCTGACAGCGCCGGGCGTGCAGATGTTCGATGCCGATACCGCCACCGACCTTGCGGCGCTCAGCAACGATCGCCTTGCCGAAATCTGCGCCAATCGCCCGGATCGCTTTGCCGGCCTCGGCAGCTTCGCCCCGCAAAGCCCCAAGCGGGCCGCGAAGGAGGTGGAGCGGGTGATGACCGAGTTGAAGCTCAATGGCCTCGTCGTCAACAGCCACACCAACGGCGACTATTTCGACGACTATCGCTTCTGGCCGATCCTGGAAGCGGCAGAGGCGCATGATGCGACGATCTACATCCATCCCCGCGCGCCGTCGGACAGCCTGAAGGGCCCTTTGCAAGACTACGCGATGGATTCGGCCATGTGGGGCTACGGCGTGGAAGTGGGCACGATGATGCTGCGCATGATGGCGAGCGGCGTGTTCGACAGGTTCCCGAACCTGAAGGTCTGCGTCGGCCACATGGGCGAAATGGTGCCGTTCTTCATCTGGCGCATCAATTTCATGAACAGCCGCGCGCAGAAGGTCGGCCGCGCCCCGAAGACGCAGCGCAGCATGGAAGAGTATTTCCGCGACAATTTCGTCTTCACCACCAGCGGCGTGGAGGACCACATGGCGCTGCGTTACGCGATTGATCGCATGGGTATCGATAACGTCATCTGGGCCATCGACTACCCCTACCAGCCGATGAAACCGGCGGTGGATTTCATCGAAAGCTTCGAATGCACCGAGGCGGAAATGCATGCGCTGTGCCACGGCAATGCGGAGCGCGTGTTCCATATTCCGCCGGAGAGCTGAGACGGGCGTTTACGTTGTTAGGGACTGCGCGTAGGCGGGGCGGATGAGCGAAACATCATCCAATGCCCCGCTGGCCGGTATCAAGGTCGTCGAACTCGCGCGCATCCTGGCGGGTCCGTGGGCGGGACAGGTGCTGGCAGACCTTGGTGCGGAAGTCATCAAGGTGGAAAGCCCCGAAGGCGACGATACGCGTCAGTGGGGCCCGCCCTTTATAGACCGGCCCGATGGCACGAAGGATGCTGCCTATTTCCACGCCGCCAATCGCGGCAAGGACAACCTGGTTGCCGATTTCAATCGCGCGGGCGACCTGAACAAGGTGAAGGCCCTGATCGCCGAAGCCGACGTGGTGATCGAGAACTTCAGGGTGGGCAGCCTCGCCAAGTTCGGGCTGGACTACAAGAGCCTCGTCGCGAACCATCCCGGCCTCGTCTACTGCTCGATCACCGGGTTCGGCCACGATGGCCCATACGCGGGCCGGGCGGGGTACGATTTCATCATCCAGGGCATGAGCGGTATCATGGACCTGACCGGTTTCCCCGACGGTGCGCCGACGAAGATCGGTGTGGCCTATGCCGACATCATGACCGGCCTTTACGCCGTGATCGGCATCCAGGCGGCGCTGCGCCAGCGCGAGGCGACCGGGCGCGGGCAGCTTGTCGACATGGCGCTGTTCGACGTGATGGTGGGCACGCTGGGCAACCAGGCGATGAACTACCTCGTCTCCGGCCGTAGTCCGAAGCGGATGGGCAACGCCCACCCCAATATCGCACCTTACGAAGCGTTCGAGGCCAAGGACGGCTGGCTGATCGTGGCCGTGGGCAACGACCGCCAGTACAGGCGTTTTGCCGAGGCGATAGACCTGCCCGCGCGCGAGGAGTGGACGACCAACGCCCGCCGCGTGAAGAACCGCACTTCGCTGTCCGCCGCCATCGCCATGCGCGTGAAGGAAATGAAGCGCGACGACCTGCTGCTGAAGCTGGAGAACAGGAGCATCCCCGCCGGCCCGATCAACAACGTGAAGCAGGCGCTGACCGATCCGCAGATCGTCGCCCGCGGCATGGTGGTGGACCTGGGCGAGACGGGCCTGAAGGGCCTGCGCACGCCCATCCGTTTCTCCGATGCGGACCTCGCGCTGGGCAAGCCGTCACCGGCGTTGCCCAGGCAGGAGGACTGAAGCGGCGATCAGGCGGCCATGTGCTGGTAGACGGCGCGGTGGTGGCTGAATTCCCTGAAGCCGAAGTAGCCGTGATAGCTGCCCATGCCGCTGCCGTTCACGCCGCCGAAGGGCAGCCGGTTTTCGAGGTAATGCGAGAACACGCCGTTCAGCGTGGTGCCGCCCGAACTGGTGCGCTTCAGCACCTTGTCCATGTTCTCCTCGCTGGGTGAGAACATGTAGAGCGCCAGCGGCTTGTCGCGCGCCTCGATGTAGTCGATCACCTGGTCGAGGCTGTCGTAGGTCATCACCGGCAGGACGGGCGCGAAGATTTCCTCCTGCAAGATCTTCATCTGCGGGGTGACGTCGGTGAGCATGGTGGGGTGGATGGTAAGGTCTTCTGCATCCATCTCGCCGCCCACGGCCACGGTCGCGCCTTTCTCGACGGCATCGTCCACCATGGACTTCACGCGCTTGAAGTTCGCCTCGTTCACGATCTGCGCGATGGCGGACTTGTCGATTTCGCCGCTGCCGTAGAGATTCTTCTGCACGTTTGCGCGGAAGCCCTCGACCAGTTCGTCCTGCTTGTCTTCCGGCACGAAGACATAGTCCGGACAGATGCACGCCTGCCCGCCGTTGAACTGCTTGGCTCCTGCCAGCGCGGCGGCGATGGGAGCAACGTCCGCGCCCTTGTCGATGATGACCGGGCTCTTGCCGCCCAGCTCCAGCGTGACGGTGGAAAGGTGCTTGGCAGCGGCGGCCATCACGATCTTGCCCACCCGCGTGGAGCCGGTGAAGAAGATGTGGTTGAACGGCAGTTCCAGCAGCGCCTCGGCCACCGAGACATCGCCTTCGAACACGGCGACCTCGTTCTCGTCGAAGCATTCCTCGACGATGGTCTTGGCGATCTTGGCAACGTTGGGGCACAGGTCCGTCAGCTTCACCATGCAGGTGTTGCCAGCAGCCACGGCAGCGGCGACCGGGCCGAAAGTGAGACCGAGCGGGAAGTTCCACGGGCCGAGGATAAGGCACACGCCGCGCGCTTCGGGCACGATCATGGCCTTGTCGTCCGGGTTGTTGGTGGGAGTGACCGCGGTGGGCTGCATCCATTCTTCGACATTGTCGATGTTGAGCTGGATATTGCCGACGATGTTCATCACCTCGGTCACGCGGATCTCGCCCTCGGGCTTGCGCGTATCCTTCAGCACGGCGGCGACGATATCGTCCGCGTGGCTTTCCACCGCGTCCTTCAGCTTCTGCAGCTTCGCCTTGCGCGTGGCGGCATCGCTGGCCTTCACGTTCCACTGGTTTGCCTGCTGCGCCTCGAAGACGCGCTTGATATCGGCGGACAGGTCGGCGGCGGTGGGTTGGTCGGTCATGTCAGGCTCCCCGGCTCATGTGCGTAGGCGTGTTTTCAACCGCTAGATCGTAACTCGCCCGGACATTGTCAATCAGAAGAGGACGGTGACTGGCTAGCTCTTGGTCTCGTAGACGACGTGCCCCACTGCGGTATTGCTGGCCGGCACGCGGTAGAAGCGGTGCTTCTCCTCCACGCCGTAACCCAGCGCGGCGCGCATGATCAGCCACATGATCAGCTCGATCCCCTCGGTGCCCGCTTCGCGCAGGTATTCGAGGCGGGTGATGTACTTCAGCTCCTCCGGCTCGTGCGCCAGCAGCTCCAGGAAGCGGCGGTCGAACTCCTCGTTGATCAGCCCTGCGCGCGTGCCCTGCAACTGGTGGCTCATGCCGCCCGTGCCCCAGACCTGCACGTTCAGGTCCTCGGGGAAGGTCTTCACCGCGTTACGGATCGCTTCGCCCAGCTTCCAGCAGCGTTCGCCGCTGGGGGTGGGGAACTGCGTGACGTTGACGGCGATGGGGATCACCTTGCACGGCCATTCCTCCACTTTCCCGAACACGAGGGAGAGCGGCACGGTGCAGCCGTGGTCCACGTCCATCTCGTTGATCAGCGTCAGGTCGAATTCGTCGATAACCAGCTGTTCCGCCACGTGGGCGGCCAGATCGAGGTGGTTCTTCACCACCGGCACCGGGCGGCGGCCCCACCCTTCGTCGGCGCTTTCGAATTCCTCGGCAAAGCCCATCGCGAAAGTCGGCACGATGTCCAGCATCAGCGAGCTTGCGTGATCGTTGTAGATCAGGATCACCACGTCGGGCGTGTTACCCTTGATCCATTCCTTCACGTACTCGTAGCCTTCGAAGATCGGCTTCCAGTAATCTTCCTCGGTCTTGCCGAGATCGAATGCCGCGCCGATCGCGGGCACGTGGCTGGTGGCGATACCGCCGGAAATTCGGGCCATCAGTTCTTGTTCCTTATCGAGCGCAGGCCTTCGGGCGAGCGGCCGCCCGCCAGCATCATCTGCGCATATTCCTCCGCGCTCATCCCGCTCATGGAACTGACCGCCTTCTGCGCGCTCCACCCATCGGTGCTGGCGATCTTCACGAGGAAGTACATGTTGCCGCCAAGCTGGATCAGCTTGGTCAGGTTGCGTTCCAGCACGGCTTCCTTCTGCTCTTCCGACATGTCGTACCGATCGAGGTATCCGCGCTCGTCTGCCTTGAACGCCTCGCGGTTCTCCGCCTTCATCAGGCTCATGCAGAACTTGTGCAGGTGATAGGCTTGGCGGCTTTCGCGCGCCCGGAACACCTTGGTTCCGGGAATGTCGTCAAGCTCGTCGAGCGAATAGAGGCGTGTGCGTGGCATTGTCGGGTCCTGTTGCTTGGCGCGGCGGGCGCACCGTTTCGATAGCTTTATTGATCGCCGTTATCCACGACCCATAGCGCATTGAGCGCAGGGAGAAGGTGGTCACGGTGCCGGGCGGGCACGCGAGAGAGCAGTTCGGCCTCGAACGTCTCTATCACGTGGAGCGCCTTGTCTCGCATTTTCCGGCCTTGCGCGGTCAGCACGAGGCCCTGCGATTTTCCGTCGATGGCATGGCGCTCGATCAAGCCTTCGCTCTCCAGCCGTTTCAGCAGGGGAACCATGTTGGCACGCTGGATATCCAGCTGTCGGCCAAGCGCGCTGGCGGTGATATCCGGGTGGGTGCCGATCAGCAGCATGGCGGAGGCATCGGCCTGTCGCAGCCCCAGTTCCGCCAGTCGCCCGGCGAGTTCGGCGCCGGTGGCATTGGCAGCCCGTCGCAGCGAATAGCCGGGAAAGCGGATCAACGGATCGTCCATGCAGGGCACCTTAGCGATTGTTGTTGCGTATAGCAATCCATATAGCTATTGGGGATAACAATTAATGCAACGGCGCGAGTCGCGCCACCAGAGGAGAGCCCCCATGGCAAAAGGCCCGTCGCAACCCGATCCCCGCCCGCAGGAAGAAACCGTCAAGTACGAGATCGTCGACGGCGTGGCATGGGTATCGTTCAACCGTCCGGACAAGCGCAACTGCATGAGCCCCAAGCTCAACAAGCAGATGCTGATCGTGCTGGAAGAACTGGAATTCCGGGACGACGTACAGGTGCTGGTGCTGACCGGGGAGGGCACGTCGTGGTCCGCCGGCATGGACCTGCTGGAATACTTCCGCGAGGCAGAAGTGCAGGGCCTGCACAAGGTCCGCGAACACCAGCGCCAGGCCTATGGCTGGTGGGAACGCCTGCGCTGGTACGAAAAGCCGACCGTCGCGATGATCAACGGCTGGTGCTTCGGCGGTGCCTACGGCCCGCTGTTCGCCTGCGACCTGGCTTTCTGCTCCGACGATGCGCAGTTCGGCCTGTCCGAAATCAACTGGGCCATCCTGCCCGGTGGCGGCGCTTCGAAGGTAGCGGCAGAGCTGCTCAACTTCCGCGATGCCATGTACCACGCGATGATGGGTGAGAACCTGACCGGCCCCGAAGCCGCGGCAAAGGGCATGGTCAACGAATCGCTGCCTGCCGACAAGCTGAAGGACCGGGTGCAGGAGGTGGTCGACGTGCTGAAGAAGAAGGACAGCCAGGCCCTTCGCGCCACCAAGTGGGCCGTGCGCCGCGTGCGCGAGATGACCTACGACAATGCCGAGGACTACCTGATCCGCGCGCAGGAAGCGCTGAACGACTTCGGCGGCTGGGAAACCCGCAAGGAAGCCACCAAGCAGTTCCTCGACGAGAAGACCTTCAAGCCCGGCCTTGGCGCATTCGACAAGACCAAGGTCAGCAAGGACTGATTTCAATATCGACGTATTCGCTCACCCCGGCCATTGGTCGGGGTGACGCTTATGGTGCTGCGAGCTAGGTACGCAGCAAGAATTGTCAGGGAAGAGGATCGCCCGATGAGCACCCGTCGCTTCACCAACGAACAGATCGATCGCCTTCTGCGCCCGAAATCGGTCGCCGTCGTCGGCGCATCCGACCGCCACGGTGCGCTCGGCTGCACACTGCTCAACAATCTCGTGCAGTACGAGTTCGATGGCGATGTCTACCCGGTGAACCCGAAGCGTGAGGAGTTGCAGGGCCTCAAGGTCTACAAGGATGTGAAGGAACTGCCCCACGGCGTCGACTGCGCGGTGCTGGCGATCCCACGCCCCTTCGTGGTGCAGACGGTGCGCGACCTGGCCGAAAACGGCTGCGGCGCGGTGGTGATCTACGCTGCCGGTTTCTCCGAAGCCGGTGAAGAGGGCGCGAAGGACCAGGCCGAACTGGCCGCTATTGCCGAGAAGCACGGCATCATCATCGAAGGCCCGAACTGCCTCGGCTGCACGAACTATGTCGAGCGTATCCCGCTCACCTTCGTGGAAACCAACATGCAGACGCCGCCCGAGGGCGCGCGCGCCGTGGGCGTTGCCAGCCAGTCGGGCGCACTTGCCGCCGTGCTGGCCACCACACTGCACCCGCGCGGCTGCTATGTTTCCACTTCGGTTTCCACCGGGAACGAGGCGGCATCGGGCGTCGAGGACTACGTGGAGTGGCTGGTGGACGATCCCGCCACGCACGTTATCGCCATGTATGTCGAGAATTTCCGCCGACCGCAGGCGTTCATCGCCGTCGCCCGCCGCGCGCGTGCTGCCGGCAAGCCCATTGTCCTGCTGCATCCGGGCAAGAGCGACAAGGCGCAGGAATCCGCCGCCACCCATACAGGCGCGATGGCCGGCAACTACGCGCTGATGAAGGCCAAGCTCACCCGCGAAGGCGTGATCTTCGCCGATACTCTGGAGGAGTTGGCCGATATCGCCACCATCGCCGTCACCTGCGAAAGCCTGCCGGGCGCGAACATGGTGGTGCTGGGCGAAAGCGGCGCGCTGCGCGGCCTCGCCTTCGACCTGGCCGAGGACATCGGGCTGGACCTGCTGCACCTCGACGATGAGAACAGCCCCAAGCTGCGCGAAGTGCTGCCCGATTTCGTGCCGGTATCGAACCCGACGGACATTACTGCCGTGGGCCTCAGCGAACCGGAGATCTACACCAACCTGCTGACCGCGCTGCTGGAAGACGACCGCGTCGGTTCCGTCGTGGCCAGCATCATCCAGTCCGACCCGATCACCAGCGAGATCAAGTTCCCGGCCATCCAGAAGGTGCTCGACGGGCGCGAGATGGACAAGCCGCTGGTCTTCGCAGGGGTCGACGAAGGCGCGAACGTGCCGCAGAAATACATCGACGGGCTGGCGGAAGTGGGTATCCCCTACTTCCCCTCCACCGAGCGCGCATACCGCGCGATTGCCCGCCTTGCGGACCTTGCCAAGCGCGACCTCGAAAGCCGTTCGGGCGAACCGCTGGCGATGCCGGGTATCGGAGATGAAAGCGGTGTCATTCCCGAATACCGCGCGAAGGAACTGCTGCGCCCGCTGGGCGTGCCGTTTCCCGAAAGCACCTTTGCCGCCTCCGCCGACGATGCCGCGAAGGCGGCCGATGCGTTGGGCTATCCGGTGGTAATGAAGGCGCAGGCCGCCGCGCTTGGTCACAAGAGCGATGCCGGCGGCGTGATCCTGGGTCTCAAGTCGGCAGACGAGGTGCGCAAGGCGTTCGACCGGATGCACGGCAACGTGGCGAACTACGATTCCTCCATCACGCTGGACGGCGTGCTGGTGGAAAAGATGGGCGCCATGGGCACCGAGATGATCGTGGGCGCCAAGCACGATCCGCAGTGGGGCCCGGTCGTGCTGGCGGGCTTCGGCGGCGTGACGGCAGAGATCCTGAAGGATGTGAAGCTGTTCACTCCCGACCTGGGCGTGGAGCAGGTCAAGGAAGGTCTGCTCAAGCTGAAACAGGCTCCGCTGCTGATGGGCTGGCGCGGTTCGCCCGCGCTGGACGTGGACGCGCTGGCCGAGATGATCGTGACCATGGGCCGCATCATGGAAGGCAACCCTTCGATCCGCGAAGTCGATCTCAATCCCGTGATTGTCTATCCGGAAGGGCAGGGCGTGATCGCGCTCGACGCCCTGATGCTGGTCGGATGACGGGGTGTCAGCCGCCGCGCCGCAGTGCGCTGGTGTAATTGATCCGGATCCTTACCCAGCTGCCGACCTGGTACTGCCCGCCAAGGCGCGGCGGGCGGACCTTGAATTGCCATGCGGCGGCCTGAACCGCTCGCGCGATGCCCGAATTCTGCGGATATTCGCTGACGATCTCGCAATCCTCGACGCGCCAGTCCTGCGCGGTACGGCAGGCGATCATGCCCCAGCCGGGGCCGCTGGCGGCCGAGAGGTAGCCTGAAAGCTGGTCCGGCTCCGGCTCCCTGTACCAGGCCGCGGCGTAAAGCGGGGAACCATCGGGCGCAGTGCCGACCCTTTCGCTGTCCGGCCCGCCGCGATTGCCGGTGTCTGCCGGCCCGAAATTCCGGTCCGACCTGACGACCGCGCCGATCCGCCCGCGCGGCGCGGCGGTAGGTGTAGGCGCCGGTTCGGGTGCGGGCTGCGGCGGGACGTTCACCGTCGGAACGGGCAGGGCAGAGGGCAGCGGCATGACGGACGGCGTCGCAGGCTGCGGTTCATCGCGTTGCTGCGGCGTGGTTTCGACCGGCGTGGCGGCGCTTTCCGGCTCGCTTGGCGCCGGCTCGTCCTGCGGAGCCTCGGCCTTGCTTACGTCGAAACTGGTAACGGGCACGAATTCGCGCTGTTCCTCCCGGCTGCCGAGGCCCAACGAGAGCAGCAGCAGCACGATCAGCAACTCGATGCCAAGTGCAAGGGCGAACCCGGCACCACGTCGCGAGGCATCGGCGCGCAGCCGGGCATAGGCGCTGCGCCACCACGGACCCTCGATGACTTCTGGCTCGTAGGCGTAAATGGAAGGGGTATCCCGCGAGTGTGAAAAGCCGCGCACTAGCCGCGCGTGACTGAACATGCACTGTCAGGGACGCTCGCCGTTTTCAACCGTTGGCGATGCGGGGCTTCAGATGCTCTCCGCTGTTAGGCCAAACAAAAAGGGCCGGGATTGCTCCCGGCCCTTTTCGTATGTGTCGGTGTGAAACCGCTTACATGCCCGAGCCCGGACCGTAAGTGATTTCCACGCGGCGGTTCTGCAGTTCGCGCACGCCGTCGGCGGTGGGCACGCGGGGCATGCTTTCGCCGAATGCTTCGCTGGAGATGCGACCGCCCGGGATGCCGCGACCGGTGAGGTATTCGCGGACGGAGGCGTTACGACGCTCTGCCAGACCCATGTTGTATTCCACCGAGCCGGAACGGTCGGTGTGGCCGGCCAGCATGATGGCTGCGGTGCCGCAATCGCCGTAGGCGGTGATGGCGGAGTTGAGCACGGTGGCTGCTTCCGGAGTGATGGTGGACTCGTCCCAATCGAAGAACACGATGTAGGGGCCCTGCTCGCAGACCGGAGCCGGCGGCGGAGGCGGCGGCGGCGGAGGCGGCGGGGGCGGAGGAGGCGGCGGCGGGGGCGGCGGCGGCGGGGGAGGCGGCGGCGGCGCTTCTTCGCCACCCAGCAGGAACCGCAGGCCCATCGTGCCCGTGTGCTGGTTGTAATCGGTCGTCATGTTGATCGGCAGCGTCGGAGCGAAGCGGTAGCTCGGCTCGTCGAAGAGGCCGCGATACTTGTATTCGGCAAACAGCTGCACGTTGTCGGACAGGTTGCCCGAGACACCGACGATGCCCTGGTAGGCGAAAGCTGCGTCCGAACCCTTCACTACCAGCGTGTCGCTGGGGATGTAGTTCAGGTCCGTGACAATCGCACCGGCGCCGACACCGAGGTAGGGTTCAACCGCACCAAGCTGGAAGTCGTACAGTGCGTTCAGGAAGAAGCTGTAGGTTTCCACGTCGCCCTGGCCGTCGGCCAGGAAAGCGCCGACCGAGGTGTTCGTCGGTTCGGTACGCAGAAGCGCACGGCCGAGGTCGCTGTCGTCGAGCAACGTGCCACCGACGACGAGACCCTTGTGATAGTCGATGTCCATCTTGGCGTAGCTGCCGTCGAGTTCGAGGCGGAAGCCGTTGTCGAATGCGTAACCAAGCTGCAGGCCGGCGGTCCAGCCAAGGTCGACATTCGTTTCGAATTCGTAGTTCGTGCCCGCAGGAACAGCGGGGAACGCACCGGACGGCGGGAGAGCATCGATGAACTCACCTTCGTTCTGGGCATTTTCATTGGTGACTACGCCACCACTGACACCGATATAGGCCTGCGCGTGGGCGGTTGCCGGAAGGGCAAGCGCGGCCACCGAGGCGCCGATCAATAGCTTCTTCATAGTTGTCCTCATTACGATCAACGAGATACGTCCCGTATCCCTTGGTCAATCGCAGGCTTACACCATTGTTCCACGCATGGGAACAAATCCATCAAAGCCCGCAAAACTGTTGCGCAAAATCCACATTTACCGAACCGACGGTTGCGCCCGCCATCGGAACGAATTCCTAGAAAGCCGAAAGCCCGGTGATCGCGCGCCCGAGAATGAGCGCGTGGACATCGTGCGTGCCCTCGTAAGTGTTGACCGTTTCCAGGTTCAGCATGTGACGCATGACCTTATATTCCTCGGAAATTCCGTTGCCGCCATGCATGTCGCGCGCGGCCCGCGCGATATCCAGCGCCTTGCCCACGTTGTTCCGCTTCACGATGGAGATCATTTCCGGCGCGAACCGGCCCTCGTCCATCAAGCGGCCGACGCGCAGGGAACCCTGCAGTCCAAGGGCGATCTCGGTCGCCATGTCGGCGAGCTTCAGCTGGTAGAGCTGCTTCGAAGCGAGAGGCACGCCGAACTGGTGGCGGTCGAGCCCGTACTGGCGCGCCGCGTGGTAGCAGAATTCGGCCGCACCCATGCTGCCCCACGAAATGCCGTAGCGGGCACGGTTGAGGCAGCCGAACGGCCCCTTGATGCCCTCGACATTCGGCAGGAGGGCGTCCGCGGACAGTTTCACCTCGTCCATCTGGATCATGCCGGTGGTGCTGGCGCGCAGCGAAAGCTTGCCCTGGATCTTGGGCGCTTCCAGCCCCTTCATGCCCTTTTCCAGAACAAATCCGCGCACCTTGTCGCCGTGCGCCTCGCTCTTGGCCCAGACCACGAACACGTCGGCGAAGGGCGAATTGGAAATCCAGGTCTTCGCGCCCGACAGCGAATAGCCGTCGCCGTCCTTCTTGGCGTAGGTCCGCATTCCTGCCGGATCGGAGCCTGCATCGGGTTCGGTAAGGCCGAAGCAGCCGATCAGTTCACCCGAGGCGAGGCCGGGCAAGTACTTCGCGTGCTGCTCTGCCGAGCCGTAGGCGTGGATCGGGTACATCACCAGCGAGGACTGCACGCTCGCCATGGAACGATAGCCGCTGTCCACCCGCTCTATCTCTCGCGCGACAAGCCCGTAGGCGACATAGCTGGCGCCCGCGCCGCCGAATTCTTCCGGAATGGTGACGCCCAGCATGCCGGCCTGGCCCATCAGCGGGAACAGCTCGCTGGCGTCTGCCTCTTTCGCGAAATCGTCGATCACGCGGGTCTGCAGCGTGCCTTGCGCGAAACCGTGGGCGGCGTCGCGCACCATGCGCTCGTCCTCGGTCAGCTGATCGTCGATGTTGAAGGGATCGGCCCAGTCGAAAGGCACCATATCGGCCATGGCAAATAGTCTCCTTTGAAACCGCCCTACTTAGTCGTGCGGAGCGGGGCAAGGAGCCTTGCGTTCAATGCGCCCTTTTGTTTGCTTCGGACATCATCTGGATCAGCTTGTCCGGCGGGCAGGGCTTGCACGCTGTCAGTGCGTTTGGATAGCGCTTGGCAATCTCGCATTCCGAGATGTGGCCGGAATGAAAGATGATCGGCACGCCTGCCTCGGTCAGCGCATCTGCCAGCGGGAAAACCTCGCCGTCGGCGGTCATCACGTCGAGGATGGCGAAATCCGGCATTTCCTGGTCTATCGCGATGAAGGCATGCCCCTTGTTGGCGTAGGGCCCTTCCACACGGTAGCCCATGTCGCGCACGGTTTCGGACAGATCGAGTGCGATAATCACCTCGTCTTCCACCACCAGTACGGTGGGCTGATCAGTTGCTGCCTGGCTCGCCATACACATAACCTTTCCCTCGCGTCAGATCGTGACGCGGCTTGGAAACTACGCGGCAAGGGAGCGGGGGTTCCCGTTCAGGACGTCGCGCCGAACCTCGCTTCGTAGGCGGCGATGTCGCCCGACTGGAGCAACTTTGCCTGTTCCACCCAGTTGTCGCGCCTGATCCGGCCCTGGAACCTGCCGAGTTTCGCATCGATCCGGTCGATATCGGCATCGGACCAGCCGGCGATCTGCGCAAAGCTGGTCACGCCGAGCTCGGCCAGCAGGTTGGCGAGCTTCGGGCCGACGCCCTTGATACGCCGAAGGTCGTCGCCCGAAGCGCGATCGGGCGCTGCGGACGGTGCGGGAGCGGGTGAGGGTGGCACCTCCTTCATGGCCTCGCGCATCGGCACCCCGTCGCCGGTTTCGGCATCTGTGCCCAGCGGCGCCGCCGCGGTCGTATCCGCGTTGGCGGCAGCCGAAGTCGGACCCGGAGAAGCATCGCTGCGGGCGGCTCCCACGTCCTGAACATCGCTGGCGGCGGGCGTGACGGACGGCTCGGGCGGACCGGTGTCGCGCTGTGCGGCGGGCGGCGCGTCGATCAGCGCCTGGTTGCGCCGTGCGGCCTTGCTCTCGCTTTCGTCCTTTTCCTCGATTTCCACCTTGGTGCGGCGGGAAGCGACGAAGATCCACCAGGCCACCAGCAGCCCGATCACCAGGGCGATGACGATCAGGATCCAGTTTGCCTGCAACAATTCAGCCATGTGCATTTCTCCGATTAATCACGTGTCCCGGCCCCAGACGGCCCAGCCAAGGCCCAGCCCGATCGCATAGGCGAACAGCATCAGCACCAGTACTTCCATCCAGATCGGCATGCGGTTCCTTTGCAGCAGGTGGGACGATTCGGGCAAATCACCCGGTCGTGGTTATCGTAAAAAGCCTAACGCGGACCGGGCGTATCGACCGGGGTGGGAAGCAGCGGCTGGGTGGAAACCACTGCGAATTCGATACGACGGTTGGCGGGGTCGGTCGGTTCCAGCCCCTCGACCGGAACGGCAGATCCTTCGCCCGTCACCCGCACCTCTTCCGCAGGGATGCCACGCCTCACCAGCGCCTGCTTCACCGCCTGGGCGCGCTCTCGCGAGAGCACGATGTTCCGTTCCTCCGGACCGGAACGGTCGGTGTGACCGCTCACTTCGATCACCGCGCCGAGACAGGGACGAAGGGCGCCGGCGACTTCGTCGATCAGGGACTGGCTGCCTGCATCGATCTGTGCCGAGCCTTCCTCGAACCGGATGGTGCGCGCGCGCAGCAGGGCTTGCACGTCCTCCTGGCAGTGGAGCGGGCTGAAGTGCTGTTCCACCATCACGTCCCCATCGGACCAGCTGATGCCGCCCACGCCGGGTAGCCCGGCGACGGCGTGAGCAATGTCGTTGCGCGTGGCCTCGTCGAGGCCCTCTGCGCCGGTGAGGACGACGTGGCGACTGGGAAAACCGTTGGGAGTGCGGAAATGCGCCTCCACCTTGCCGCCGCCGCCTGCCTCGGCGATGGCATCGGCGGCGGGTGCGGAAATCCGCTCCACCACGGTGGGCGCATTGGCGCTGCCGATGGTTACGGCGAGGACGAAGCAGGCCAGCAGGCCGATGGATATGGCAACGTAGGGCTTGCGCAGGAAATTCATGCGCAAGCCTTAGCGCGAGTTATCGGCGCGCGTCGAGGGCCTGAGCCAAACGTCGAGGACGCATCTGGATTGCGGGAAAACAAAGCCGGGCGCGCCGCTACGGGCTTCCTCGAGAGGAAATTTCCTAGAGCGGTGGCCTGTCGACCGGCGCCTCGTGCGCAGGAGTGGGCTTGGGGGCCTTGCTGAACAGCACGCGGTCTTCGGGTCCGAAACCACGTGTCCAGATGATGAAGCCATAGACGGCGAGGATCGCCGGGATACCGAAGGCCAGCTCTGCCCATTCGGGTAGCAGGATCGCCACCTGGCCCACCAGGACTGCTGCCGCCGCCGCCCAAACCAGCGCCCAGCGCCAGTTGTTGATCGAATGGCCCAGGATCCGGCTCAGCATGACGGCTTTAACGATGGAGGCCACGCCCAGCGACACCATCAGCGCACCGGCAGCCGCCGCTGCGCGATAGAAATCGGCGCGTTCGGGGCTGGAGAACTCGAGCGTATCGATCACCAGCATCGCCGCCACGGTAAGGAGTGCCTGCAAGGCAATCGTGCCGATGGAGACCCACAGGTTGCGGACCCGCGCCACATAGATCAGCGCCGCTTCGGAAACGACCGCAGTTGCCGCCACCACTTCCGCTGCCAGCAGGAAGGCGAGGGCAGCGGTGCCGGGAACGAATTCGCCGTCGTCGCCCATCAGGCCCATCAGCGCCTCTCCCGGAATGCCCAGCGCCAGCGCGATGCCCGCCTGCGCGGCGACGATCCAGAAGCCGACCTGGCAGACTTGCTTCGCAATGGCGGCGTAATCCTTCACTTTCAGCTTGGCGGTGATGACGGGGCCGAGGATCGGCTCGAAACTGGTCTTGAGCTTCTGCGGCAGGCTGGCGACCTGCTGCGCCATCCAGTAGATGCCCAGCGCCACAGGGCCGGCAAACCAGCCAAGGATCAGCAGGTCCACGCGCCGCGTGCCCCATTCGATCGCGTCCGTCACGGCCAGCGGCAGGGCGCGCGCCACCATGGGGCCGAGACGGGCAGGGTGGGGCGACCAGCCCCTGGGCAGGCCGTATGTGCGGAAGAACGGCACCAGCGCCGTTGCAAGCCCCGCAAAGATCGAGGCGAGATAGGCCAGCGTGAGGCCTGCATTCCCGATAGCGGGTACGAACCAGAACGCGCCTGCAAGAATGGAGATCGTCCACGGCTCCACCACGGCGCGGGCGCGCACGGTGGTGCCGATGTCGTACTTGTAGGCCTGGGCTGCCAGCACGATCTCCGTCAGCGCGTAGCCGGGGATGGCCAGCACGATCCAGCGGTCGAGATCGTTCGACATGCCGTTGGGAAACAGCGGCGTGGGCCAGACGAAGAAAACTGCGGCCATGATGCCGGAAAAGACCAGCGCCACCAGCATGGAATCGGCGATGAGGCCCGTTTCGCTTTCCTTGTCTTCCCCGTCACGCAGGCGCTGCGCCAAGCCGCGCTTTTCGCCGATGGAGCAGACCAGCGCGGTCAGTTCCACCACCAGCAAGGCGTAGGCATAGATGCCCAGCGCCTCCGCGCCGTAAAGCTGTCCGGCAATGAAAAGGAACGGCAGGCGCGCCAGCAGGCGCAGCACGAAGCCGAAGAAATTGGTGCGCCCGCCCTTGGCAAGCGCTGCAATATCGCCGCCCGGTTCCTCGGCCGCTTCGACTTTCGCTTTCGACGTGCTCAAGCGTCGTGCCCTTCGGCCTTCAGCGGCCGTGCGAGCAGCGCCTGCACCACGTCACGCGCCGCTTCGCCTTCCAGCAGGGCGTTGACTGCTTCGGTGATCGGCATGGACACGCCGTGCTTTTCGGCAAGATCGCGCAGTACCGGCGCGGTGTGCGCGCCTTCTGCCACGGTGCGCTTGTCGGCCAGCGCTTCGATAGCGCTCATCCCTTCGCCCAGCGCCTTGCCGAGAGAGAAATTGCGGCTGGAGGTGGACGAACAGGTGAGCACGAGGTCGCCGAGCCCGCACAGGCCATTCAGCGTTTCGGGCTTCCCGCCCAGAGCCACGCCGAAGCGCAGCATCTCGGCAAAACCGCGCGTGATCAGGGCGTTGCGGGCGTTCTGCCCGAGTTGCAGCCCTTCCACCACCCCGCAGGCGATGGCGAGCACGTTCTTTACCGCTCCGCCGATCTCGGCGCCGGTCACATCGTCCGAATAGTAAGGCCGGAAATTGGCCCGTGCGATTTGCGGGGAGAGGCGTTCCCACTGGGCATCGCCGCCGCCGCAGGCCAGCGTCACGGCTGCCGGAAGCCCGGCAGCAACCTCGTGCGCGAACGTGGGGCCGGACAGCACGGCGATCTCGGCCTCTGGCGCGGCTTCCTTCGCCACGTCGTTCATCATGCGGCCCGTGCTCTGCTCGATACCCTTGGAACACAGCACGAGATCGCGGGGGAAGGACTGCATCTTGCCCAGCACGCTGCCCAGGTGCTGCGCGGGTGTGACCATCAGCAGGGTGTCGCACTGTGCCATGTCGGCCAGATCGTTCGTTGCGCGGATCGAGTGCGCAAGTTCGGCAGAGGGCAGGAACAGCTCGTTGCGGTGCTGCGCGTTGATGGCATCGGCAAGGCCATCTTCCAGCGCCCAGAGCAGCACCTCGCGCCCGTCGCTGCCAAGCATCTGTGCAAGGGCCGTTCCCCACGCGCCTGCTCCGACCACACCAATCATGCTTTCACTCCTGCGCCTCTTGCGGGCTCTGCATCGGGATCAAGTGGCCAGCGCGGCCGGGCTTTCAAGTCAAGCGGATCGGCTTCGCCGCCGGTTGCAAGACGTTCCACGCCCGCCCAGGCGATCATCGCGGCATTGTCCGTACACAGGGCGAGTGGCGGGGCGGTAAACGGCAGGTCGAATTCGCCGGCCAGCCCTTCCAGACCGCTGCGGATCGTCTGGTTCGCGGCAACACCGCCTGCCACCACCAGCGCGTTGACCGGCTTCATCGCAGAAAGCGCGCGGCGCGTGCGGTCCAGGATACAATCGAGCGCGGCCTGCTGGAAGCTGGCAGCAATGTCGGCATCGGCATGCTCGCCAGCATCGTGGGCCCTCAGAACTGCGCTTTTCAGACCGGCGAAACTGAAGTGCGGTTCCTTGCTGTGGACCAGCGGGCGGGGGAGGGGCACGGCCTGCGGATTTCCTTCGCGCGCCAGCCTTTCGACGGCAGGACCGCCGGGATAGCCCAGGCCGAGGATCTTGGCCGTCTTGTCGAACGCCTCGCCAAGCGCATCGTCGATTGTGGTGGCCAGGCGCTGGTACTTGCCCACGCCTTCCACCCGCAGGATCTGGCAATGCCCGCCGCTCACCAGCAGCAGGGCATAGGGAAATTCGAGGCTCGCATCGGCGAGGCGCGGCGAGAGCGCGTGGCCTTCGAGGTGGTTGATCGCCAGCAGCGGCTTGTCGCTCGCCATGGCCAGTGCCTTTGCGGTGACAAGACCCACCATCACGCCGCCGATCAGGCCCGGCCCGGCGGTGGCGGCGATCGCAACGCAATCGTCCAGCGTCTTTCCGGCCTCGGCCAGTACCTTCTCGATCAGCGGGGCGAGCCGCTCCGCATGGGCACGCGCGGCGATTTCGGGCACCACCCCGCCATAAGGCGAATGCTCGGCTTCCTGGCTGGCGATGGCCTGCGCCAGGATAGCGCGATCACCCGTCACCAGCGCCGCTGCCGTTTCGTCGCAGCTGCTTTCGATCCCGAGAACCAGTGTCATCCCGCTTCCCCTTAGACTTTCGCGCCGCTAGGGCAAGCGAAGGCATGACACAGCAACCACTCCTAAAGCTCGGAACGCGGCGCTCTCCGCTGGCATTGGCACAGGCTGAAGAGGCGCGGGCACGATTGTGCGCGGCCCACGGCTGGGACAGCAACGCGGTGGAACTCGTGCCGGTGGAGGCCAGCGGCGACAAGGTGCAGGACCGCCCGCTTGCGGAGATCGGCGGCAAGGCGCTGTGGACGAAGGAACTCGACGTCTGGCTGGGCGAAGGCGATATCGATGCCTCGGTCCACTCGCTGAAAGACGTGGAGACGATCCGCCCCGATGCCTTCACGCTCATCGCCATCCTGCCGCGCGCGGACAAGCGGGACCGCCTGATCGGCGCCGCAAGCATGGCCGACCTGCCGAAAGGCGCGGTGATCGGCACCAGCGCCCCGCGCCGGGCGGCGCAGGCTTTGCACCAGCGGCCCGATTGCCGCGTCGTCACCTTTCGCGGCAATGTCGCCACGCGGCTGGGCAAGCTGGAAGCGGGCGAAGCCGATGCGACTTTCCTCGCCGCCGCCGGACTTTCGCGGCTGGGGCAGGACGATGTGGGCACGCCGCTCGATCCCGAGGACTGGCTGCCAGCACCCGCGCAAGGTGCCATCGCCATCGAATGCCGCGCCGATGACGGGCGGGCGCGCGAACTGCTGTCCGTGCTGAACCACGCGCCGAGCCAGGCCGAAGTCATGGCGGAGCGCGCGCTGCTGCTCGCGCTGGGCGGCACCTGCCATTCGCCCATCGCCGTTCGCTGCACCTACAACGCCGGCCAACTATCGATGCGCGCCGCGCTGTTCAGTCCTGCCGGGCAGGAACGCGTGGAGGGAGAGGCCACTTTCCCCGCAGGCGATGCCGACGCACCCGCGCGCCTTGCCGCCGAACTGCTTGGCAAGGCAACGTCCGGCATTACCGCCGTGTTCGACGGGCCGCCGGAATGATCGGCGCATGATTTTCGTCATCCGGCCCGAACCCGGCCTGCAATCCACCCTGCAATCCGCACGCGACATGGGCCTTGCCGCCATCGGCCTGCCCCTGTTTGAAGTCATGCCCCTGCAATGGGATGCGCCTTCGCTAGACGATTTCGATGCCTTGCTGATCGGCAGCGCCAACGCCATGCGCCACGCGGGCAAGGCGCTGGAGCAATACGTCGATCTCCCCGTTCACGCCGTTGGCAAGGCCACCGCCGACGCCGCCGAAGAGGCCGGCTTTTCCGTGGAGCGCGTGGGCGAGGGCGGGCTGCAATCGGTGCTCGATGGCAACGCCGAGGCAACGCGCTACCTGCGGCTTGGCGGAGTCGAGAAAGTCGCGCTGGACCCCGGCAAGCATACGATCACCGCCCGCAATGTTTACGAAGTGCGGCCCTTGCCCATCACCGGCAGCGCGCAGGTCGGCCTGCGCACGGGAAAGCCCTGCGTGCTCGTTCACAGTGCGGCCGCTGCCCGCCATTTCGGCAACGAAATCAACCGCATCGGGCTGGACCGGCAGGCGATCCATCTCGCCTGCATCGGCCCCCGGGTAGCCGTAGCGGCGGGCGAGGGGTGGGGCGCGGTCGAATCTGCTCCACAGCCCAATGACGACGCCCTGTTGGCCTTGGCGCGCGACATGTGCCATTAAGGCAACATCTCCGACAGGACGGGCCGTGCGAAGCCCGCGACGGGGCGCCAAAGGACACGATGGACCAAAGTTACGAATTGCCCGGCGCAGAGGCGCAGCGGCGCAGCATCCCCCTGCGACCGGCACTGATCGGTCTCGCGCTTGCCTTCCTGCTGGGCATCCTCATCACGCTATGGCTCGCCCGCGATGGCGATCTGGGCCTCGGCGGTATCCTCAGCGTCCGCAGTGAAGAGCCTTCGTCGCCTGCCGCGACGGACGATCCCGCGACACTTGCCGCTGAAGGCGTTGCCGCGCCGCAGCCTACGCCCAGCGCCTCCGCCAGCGCAGAGGCCGTGGCGGAAGAGGCGCGCGAGGCAGTGCAGCGGGTGGAGCAGGTGGTGGAGCAGCAAGGCGGGCTCGACAGCCGGGTTGCCGCGATGGAGCAGCGCCTGACGCGCCTCGATCTGCAGTCGCAGGCCGCCGCCGGCAATGCCGCGCGGGCGGAGGGGCTGCTGATCGCTTTCGCCAGTCGCCGCGCCATCGAACGCGGCGCGCCGCTCGGCTACCTCGCCGATCAGTTGCGCCTCCGTTTTGGCGAGGCGCGGCCCAATGCTGTGCAGACCGTGATCGACGCGGCGCAGGATCCCGTCACGCTGGACCGGCTGGTCGCCCGGCTGGAAGGTCTCGCCCCGATCCTGAACGATGCGCCCGCCGACGAAGGCGTCTTCACCCGCATTGGACGCGAACTGTCCTCGCTATTCGTCGTGCGACGGGAGAATACGCCATCGCCCGTAGCAGAGCGCCGTCTCGAACGCGCGCGCATGTTCCTCGATAGCGGACGCATCGAGGCTGCCGTGCAGGAAGTGCGCAGCCTGCCCAACGCGGTGGAGGCCGAGGGCTGGATCGCCGATGCGGAACGTTTCGCAGCCGCCCAGCGCGCGCTCGAAACGCTGGAAACCGCAGCCGTGCTGGACCCGCGCGGCCTGCGCGACAGCGAGGGCGAGACAGTGCAGCAATTAAGCCCGGTGCTGCCGGGGCGCGAGGGCGTGAACTAGCCTTTCAGCAGTTCGGGCCTAACCTTTGAGTAATTCGGGAAGGTCGCCGCTCATGCCGCGGGCTTCGTCCATGAACCAGTCCTTCAGCACCGGCGTTCGCTGCACGCCTGCCATGCCGAACCGGCGCACGGCGCTCGCCAACTTGCCGGGAATGCCGAACAGGCGGGTGAGTGTGTCTGTCGCACCCATCACCATCAGCGAATCCATCGCCCGCCATTTCTCGTACTTTGCCAGCATCTGCGCATCGCCCGGCTCCAGGCCGAGGCGCATTCCTTCGGTCAGCACGTCAACCAGCGCGCCGACGTCGCGCAGCCCGAGGTTGAGGCCCTGCCCGGCGATCGGGTGCATCCCGTGCGCCGCATCGCCCACCAGCGCGAGGCGATGATCGATGATTTTCGCGGTATGCTGAAAGCCCAGCGGGTAGGAGGAACGCTGGCCCACAATCTCGATCTCGCCGAAAATGCCGTGCATCCGCTTGGCGATCTCGTGCTTGAACGCCCGCTCGCCCAGCGCAAGCACACCGGCGGCGTCCTTCTCGTCCACGGTCCAGACCAGCGCGGAGCGGTGGCGACCCTGTTCGTCATCCAGCAGCGGCAGCAGGGCGAAGGGGCCGTCGGGATAGAAGATTTCCCACGCGACGCCGTCGTGCGGCTTCTCGTGCGTCAGCCCGATAATGATCGCGCGGTGGCTGTAATCCCACTGGGCCATCGTGAAGCCCGCTTCCTCGCGCGTTGGCGATCCGCGGCCTTCGGCGGCGCACATCAGGCTGGCATCCAGCACGGTGCCGTCTTCCAGCGTGGCGGAAACGCCATGTTCGCCGCGCTGGCGATCGACGACATTGGCTTTCGAGTGCCAGGCAATAAGCGGTTCGTCCTTCGCCGCCTCGAACAGCGACAGGCGCAGCTGGCGATTGGGGAACATGCGGCCCAGCGTGCCTTCGTGCGGCTCCGGCTGGAAATCGATGCGGCCCGGTTTCATTCCATCGGTCACGGCGATGGAGGCGATGGGGCAGCCGTAAGGCTCCAGCGCGTCGGCGATGCCGATGTTGGTGAACAGGTTCCAGCTCGCCGTGGAAATGGCCGAAGCGCGGCCGTCGAACCCTTCTGCCGTCAATTCCGCCGGGTCCGCCCGGTCCACCACGTGGCTGGAAATGCCCTTCTTCGCGGCTGCGAGCGCCAGCGTCATGCCGACAAGGCCGCCGCCGAGGATGAGGAGATCGCGCCTTGGATTCAACTTGTCGCTCATGCCTTCCGTCACTAGTTGTCGCGCACTATGCAGGCAAGCACGCCGTCCCCCTTCATGGCCTTTTTCCGGTATCTCGCCAGTCTCTGCGTCCTGATCGGCGCGCTGGTGGCGCTGCCCGTGGCGGCGCAGGAGACGCAGCGCGAGTGCCCGCGCGGGCCGGACCTGATGGACAGGGGAAGCGCGCGGCTGGTGGCGGGCGAGACAATCGCTCCGGGTGAAAGCGGCCAGCTTGCGCTCGATTTCCTGCCGAACGAGGGCTGGCACGGCTACTGGCGCAATCCGGGCGATGCCGGGCAGGGCATGTGCATCGATTGGGACCTGCCCGAAGACTGGCAGGCGGAAGAGCCGCTTTATCCCGTGCCGCAAACCTACATCACGCAGGGTCTGATGAACCACATATACGAGGGCGAGCACGCCGTGTTGCTCCCTTTGATGGTGCCTGAGGGGACTGCACCGGGGGCCTACGAAGTTGGCCTTTATGCCGACTGGCTGACGTGTAGCGACACCCTGTGCGTGCCGCAGCGGGCGAGCCTTTCGACGACGGTGCAGGTGGGCGAAGGCGGCGCGGTGCACCCACGCTTCGCCGAGTGGAGCGCCGCGATCCCTCCGCTGATCGATTCCACGGCCCGGTTCGAGCTGACAGGCAGCGCGCTGCGTATTGCGATCCCGCTGCCAGCCAGCCTCGAAATCGGTGATCCGCACGTCTTCATCGAGCAGCGGGACGTCGTCGGCTACGCCGAGGCACAAACCTTCTACCGCGACGGCGACATGCTTGTGGCCGAGATACCGCGCGGCGGCCTGCGGGCCGAGCCGGGGGAATTGCGCGGCCTGCTGGCGTTCAACGACGAAGGCGAGGGCGTCCAGTTCGAAGCGGTGCCGGGGAATGTGCCCACCGGCGGCACGCGTATCGGGCTGGGAGGTGTCGAGACGCCGCTCGCCCTGCTGCTGGGCGGGGCGCTGCTTGGCGGATTTTTGCTCAACTTGATGCCGTGCGTGTTCCCCATCCTCAGCCTGAAGGCGCTGACACTGGCGCGCGCCGGGGGCGAGGAGCGGCAGGCGAAGATCGAGGGGCTGGCCTACACCGCAGGTGTGGTAATTGCCTGCCTCGCGCTTGGCGGATTGATGCTGCTGCTGCGCGCGGGCGGGGCGCAGATCGGCTGGGCGTTCCAGTTGCAGGAACCGCTGGTGGTGGCCGCGCTGCTGGTGGTGGCGACGCTGATCACCGCCAATTTCCTTGGCCTGTTCGAGATACCCAGCCTGCCGATCCGCACCCGCGGAGAGGGCGGAGCGTTTGCGACTGGCCTGCTCGCCGCCGTAGTCGCGACGCCCTGCACAGGACCGTTCATGGCTGCCGCATTAGGCGCGGCGCTGCTGCTCCCCGCGCCGCAGGCCTTGCTGCTGTTCGCGGCGCTGGGTTTGGGGCTGGCGCTGCCGTTCCTGCTCTTGGGCTTCGTACCCGCGCTGCGCCGCATGTTGCCGAAACCGGGCGCTTGGATGCTGACCTTCCGCCGAGTGCTGGCCGTGCCGATGGGACTTACCGCGCTGGCGCTGGTGTGGCTGGCCTTCCGGCTGGGCGGCACCAGCTTCGCCTTTGCCGCGCTGGCGCTGGCGATCCTGCCGGTCGTCGCGCTGACTGCGAGGCGCAACGGCAACATGCTGGTTGCCCTGATCGCGGTGGTCGCGGCGCTGTATTTCGCGGTATCGCTGCCGTTCCGGGTGGAGGAGCAGGTCGCCAGCAGCGAAAGCGTGCTGGAGCCGGTCGCCTATTCCGAGGCCGCCCTGGCGGAAGCGCGCGCATCGGGCGCACCCGTGTTCCTGTGGTTTACCGCCGACTGGTGCCTCACCTGCAAAGTGAACGAACAAGTCGCCATCGAACGCGAAACCACGCGCGAGGCATTCGAGGAGGCAGGAGTTGTCGCCATGCGCGGCGACTGGACGCGGCGCGATCCCGAGATCACGCGATACCTGGAGCAATGGGAGGCGGCAGGCGTGCCGCTGTACGTCTGGTATCCGTCAGGCGGCGAAGGTGAACAGCTGCCGCAGGTGCTGACCCCTGCCATGCTGGCCGAGCTTGCCGAGGCGGACTAACCTTCGTCTTCGCTCTCTTCGGACGCCTCACCCTGGACGGCTTCGGGCCTTCCGCCAGCGCGGCACCATTCCAGGAACTCGCCCGTAATCCGGCCTCCGCCCATTTCCAGCATTCCGCGCCCCGGCAGGGTGGCGGTGATGTCCCGCGTGCCGGAGAACACGTCCAGCTTAGGATCGTCGGCGGGCAATCGCCCCTCCCAGTGCCATTCGCCATCGGACAATTCCGCATCGACGAGGAAGCGGCTGGACATGCCGTTGCCCAGTACCGGGAACAGCGCGCTCTGCCCTGGCCAGGCTCGGGCGTGGCGGATGATGACGAATTCGGGCGGCGCGGCCTCGACGTTGCAGGCCAGCGTCAGGAAAGGCGGCTCGCCCATGTTGCCGAACCGGATCGCCTGCCCGTCCTCGGATACGGTCCAGCCCGCGCGGCTGGTATCAGGTGAAGGCTCGGCCATGGCGGCGCGCTGGCCGGTGCCCTGCAGTTCCACGCGCTGCACGCTGCCCTGCGGAAGCGGCGCGGGCCTGTCGCAGGCCGACAGGGCGAGGGGAAGCAGGGCGAGGCCGACAGCGCGGTGCATGTTCGCGCGCTACTCCGCCGGCGGGGCGTGAGGCAAGCGGATCACCGCTTTGGATTGGGGATCACGCTATTTCTTGCCGAACTTGCGCTGGGTCTTGCCGTAGCGCAGCTTGCGCGTGCCGGGCTTGCCTTCGTTGCTGCGTCCCACGACCGGCGCCTTCTTGTCGGCATCGCCAAGGCCAAGCTCGTCGTTTTCCAGGCGGCGTATCTCGTCGCGCAGGCGGCCGGCTTCCTCGAATTCCAGATCGGCAGCAGCGTTGCGCATGCGCTTTTCCAGGTCCTCGATATAGGCGCGCAGGTTATGGCCGACGAGATTGTTCACCTCGTCATCGCCGGTATCGACGGTAACGCCATCGGCGGCAGCGGAATGCGCCACGATGTCGGCGATCTGGCGCTTGATCGTCTGCGGCGTGATGCCGTGTTCCTCGTTGTATTCGCGCTGCTTCTCGCGCCGGCGCTCGGTTTCCGCCATTGCGCGTTCCATGCTGCCCGTGATCCGGTCGGCATAGAGGATGACGCGTCCGTCCACGTTACGCGCGGCGCGGCCGATGGTCTGGATCAGCGAGGTTTCGCTGCGCAGGAAACCTTCCTTGTCGGCATCCAGAATGGCGACGAGGCCGCACTCAGGAATGTCCAGCCCCTCGCGCAGCAGGTTGATGCCGATCAGCACGTCGTAAACCCCGAGGCGCAGGTCGCGTATCAGCTCGATGCGCTCCAGCGTTTCCACGTCGGAGTGCATGTAGCGCACGCGCACGCCCTGTTCGTGCATGAACTCGGTCAGGTCCTCGGCCATGCGCTTGGTCAGCGTGGTGACGAGGGTGCGGTAGCCCTTTTGCGCAGTCGCCTTGGCCTCGGCAATGCAATCCTGCACCTGGTCCTCTACCGGCTTGATCTCCACCGGCGGGTCGATCAGGCCGGTGGGGCGGATCACCTGTTCGGCAAAGACGCCGCCTGTCTGCTCCAGCTCCCACGGGCCGGGGGTGGCGGAGACAGCTACGGTCTGCGGGCGCATCGCGTCCCATTCATTGAAGCGCAGCGGGCGGTTGTCGATGCAGCTTGGCAGGCGGAAGCCGTATTCGGCCAGCGTCAGCTTGCGGCGATGGTCGCCGCGCGCCATCGCGCCGATCTGCGGGATGGTCTGGTGGCTCTCGTCCACGAACAGCAGCGCGTTTTCGGGCAGGTATTCGAACAGCGTGGGCGGCGGCTCGCCCGGCAGGCGTCCGGTCAGGAAGCGGCTGTAGTTCTCGATGCCGTTGCAGCTGCCGGTGGCGGCGATCATCTCGAGGTCGAAATTGGTGCGCTGTTCCAGCCGCTGGGCTTCGAGCAGGCGGCCTTCGGCGTGCAGTTCTTTCAGCCGTTCCTCAAGCTCGAACTTGATGGCCTCGCTCGCCTGTTTCATCGTCGGGCCGGGCGTCACGTAGTGGCTGTTTGCATAGACGCGCACCTTGGACAGCGTCTGGCCCTTCTTGCCCGTCAGCGGGTCGAACTCGCTGATTTCCTCGATCTCGTCGCCGAAGAAGCTGACGCGCCAGGCGGTGTCCTCCAGGTGGCTGGGGAACAACTCCAGGTTGTCGCCGCGCACGCGGAAGCACCCGCGGGCAAAGGCCGTGTCGTTGCGCTTGTATTGCAGCGCGACGAGCTTGCGGATCAGCTCGCGCTGGTCGACGCTTTCACCCGTCTTGATGTCGAAGATCATGGCCGAATATGTCTCGACCGAACCGATACCGTAGAGACACGAGACCGAGGCGACGATCAGCACATCGTCCCGTTCCAGCAGGGCGCGCGTGGCGGAGTGGCGCATCCGGTCGATCGCCTCGTTCACCGAGCTTTCCTTCTCGATGTAGGTGTCCGACCGGGGCACGTAGGCCTCGGGCTGGTAATAGTCGTAGTAGCTGACGAAATACTCGACCGCGTTTTCGGGGAAGAAGCTCTTGAATTCGCCGTAAAGCTGCGCCGCCAGGATCTTGTTTGGTGCCAGCACAAGGGCGGGGCGCTGCAATTGCTCAACCACCTTGGCCATGGTGAAGGTCTTGCCCGATCCTGTCACGCCCAGCAGCACCTGCGTCTGCTCGTCGTCCTTTGCCGCTGCCACCAGTTCGGCAATCGCGGTGGGCTGGTCGCCCGCCGGTTCATAGTCCGAAACCAGCTTGAAGGGTTTCTGGGTTTCCGCCTTTTCGGGGCGGGCGGGCTTGTGCGGAGTGAAGTCACCGGTTGTGTCGGGCTCTTCCAGTCCGCGGCGGATAACGAGTTCTGCCATGGCGGGGGATATGGGTGACGGGGAACGGATTGGCAACGTGGCTTTGTGCCCAGTCTTGCCTTGCCTTGCATTGCATTGCCTTGGCCAAGCGCGTTGGCAGGCCGGGCCATAACCGTTACACCCCACTCCCGAAGAAACAGGGCAGCGCCACTCGCGGCCCGCCACGAAAGGAATTTCCATGCGCCTTATCCATACCCTGCCGCTGATTGCCGGCCTTGCCCTTGCTGCTTGCGGCGATTCCGGCACGGTGGAAGATCCCGCCAACAATCCCGAAGGCGTGGCCAACGCGATGGCCAACCTGCCCAAGCCAGAGGCGGGCGAATACCAGACGACTGGCGAGCTGGTGGAATTCGAAGTGCCCGGCATGGCCGAGGACGAGATCGAGATGGCGCGCACCTTCATGGCTGCCATGTTCACCGAGCCGCAGAGCCAGTGCATCACTGCCGAACAGGCCGAGGAAGGCTACGAGGGCATGATCGGCGACATGGGGCAAGATAACGAGGCCTGTGAAATGACCGCTTTCAACGCCACGTCCGACGGCTTCAACGCCACGATGAACTGCGATGATGGGCAGGGCAACGTCGGCTCCATGACCTATGAAGGCGAAGTGACGAGCACCAGCATGGATGCCACCATGACGGTCGATGGCAACGACCCCAACATGGGCTCGATGCGCATGGTGGTGCGGATGCAGACAGAGCGCGTGGGGGAGTGCGCGGCGTAAGCCGGGGGAAGACGGATCGCGACGGCTGCCTGACCTGAAATGGGACGGCAGCCCCTTTCCCGCCATGCCGCGATTGGCAGCATGCGGGGGCGTTGATATCCCCGGCTCCGTTGACGGCGGACTTTTCTGCCGCGTACTTGCCGGGGAATAGAATGCGCCTGATCCACACCCTGCCGTTGTTTGCCGCTACCTTGCTGGCCGCCTGCGGCAACGATCCGGACGAGGACCTGTCGGGCGAAGCGCTGTCGATGGACGAGGTGATAGCCGAGGTCCGCGACAACGGCATCATGCCGCAGCCGGGCGAATATTCCATCAGCTCCGAACTCGTTTCGATCGAAATGGAGAACGGCCAGGTCACGGACATGGCGGCGCTCGAAGCTGCCTTCCGCGAGGGTGCGGCCGAACAGAGCAGCTTCTGCGTGACCGAGGCGATGGACCGCGAAGCATGGATTTCCGCCATGCAGGACAACAGCTGCACCTTGGCGCGCCTGTCTGCCGAAGGAGAGTCGATCGACCTTGCCATGACGTGCGAGGCCGAGGACGGTCCGCAGGGTCTCATCACCATGACCGGCACGACCGGACAGACATCGTCCGACATGGAAATGACGTTTGCACAGCCGATCCCCGGCGCCGGCGATGCCAATATCGTCCTGAACGTTGCGACCGAGCGCATGGGCGATTGCGGCTGATCGCGCTATCCTCGCGGGCAGGAACCGCGTGAAATTTTCCAAAGGCCCGCTATGTCATTGGGACGATGCGGGCTTTGGCTTTCATGCCCGCTGCATCAGCTCGCGGGATGAACGATGAGTGCGGATGATACGCTGGAAGATGCCGATCGCAGGGGGCCGTTGCAACGGTTTCGCGACCTGCGCGATGCCGCGCGTTTCCGCTTGCAACTGCTGAAAGGCGAAGCCCCGCCCGATGCGCACAGGCCGCCATGGAAGCTCTTCGCAGCCGAACTGGCTCATGCCATTGCGCCGGTCACACGCCTGCTGAAGCCCAAGCTGCCGATCGAGAAGGCGGAAGATCCGCGCATCGTCATCCTCTTTCCCGGCTTTGCCGCCAATCCCGGCTCCATGCGCTACATGGCGCGCGAACTGGAGCGTGCGGGCCACAAGGCCAAGCGGTGGGGCCTTGGCACCAACTTCGGGCCGACGCCGGAAAACTTTGCCCTGCTGGCAGACCGGGTGCGCGCGGTGCACGATCGCTATGGCCAGAAGGTGGTGCTGATCGGCTGGAGCCTTGGCGGCGTGTTCGCGCGCGAAGTGGCCAAGGTTCACCCGGACTGCGTAGACAAGGTCATCACCATGGGCACGCCGTTCAGCCACACGCCCTATTCCAACAACCTGTGGCGGGTGTACCAGTTCACCGCCGGGCACCCGGTCGAGGAACTGCCGATCGAGGCGGAGCTGGCGGTGAAACCGCCTGTCGAGACAGTGGCGTTCTGGTCTCCGCGCGATGGCGCGATTTCCCGGCGCGCGGCCTGCGGCCAGCCGGGTGAGCGGGACCGGGCAGTCGCGCTGCGCTGTTCTCACATGGGGTTTTGCGACTCTCGCGAAGTGATCCTCGCGCTCGTTCAGGAACTGAAGCGCTAATCAGGCTTTGATTATTGAGACGATCTGGCGCATGCTGCATGTGCGAAATAGCTGATTCCAGCATAGCGAGGGGACCTGCGTGACCGCGTCCGAACAGGACAAATTCGACGAGATGCACATGCCGAATGGCAGCGTGCGCGAGGCCTATCAGGGCTACAACGAGTGGCTGGAGCAGCAGGACCAGGGCTGGATGCGCCGCAAGGCGTTTGAAGCCGAGAGCTTCTTCCGCAAGACCGGCATCACTTTCAACGTGTATGGAGAGGACGATGCCGAGGAGCGGCTGATCCCCTTCGACCAGGTGCCGCGCATCATCACCGGCGGCGAATGGCGCAAGCTTTCGCGTGGGATCGAGCAGCGGGTGAGGGCCTTGAACGCCTTCATGCACGACCTTTACCACCGCCAGGAAATCATCTGGTCGGGCCGCCTTCCGGAACGCTTGTTCCGCGACAATGCCGCGTGGCTGCCGCAAATGGTCGGCTTCACGCCGCCGGGCGGGGTCTACACCCATATCGTCGGCATCGACCTTGTTCGCACAGGTCCCGATGAATTCATGGTGCTGGAAGACAACGCCCGCACGCCCAGCGGCGTCTCCTACATGCTGGAGAACCGCGAGACGATGATGGCGATGTTCCCCGAGCTGTTCAGCAAGGTGAACGTCTGCGACGTTTCCGACTATCCGCGCAAGCTGGCGAAAAGTCTCGCCGCCTGTGCGCCGGAAGGCGTGGAAGGCAATCCCAGCATCGCCGTGCTGACTCCCGGCATCTACAATTCCGCCTATTACGAACACGCTTTCCTGGCAGACCAGATGGGTGCCGAACTGGTGGAAGGCAGCGACCTGCGCGTGATCGACGGCAAAGTACACATGCGCACGACCGTGGGTTTCAAGCCGGTCGACGTGATCTATCGCCGCGTGGACGATGAATTCCTCGATCCGCTAACGTTCAATCCCTCCAGCGTGCTGGGCGTGCCCGGCATCATGGACGTGTACCGGGCGGGCAATATCACCATCGCCAATGCGCCTGGCACCGGGGTGGCGGACGACAAGGCGATCTATTCCTTCATGCCCGAAATCGTCGAGTTCTACACCGGCGAGAAGCCGCTGTTGCCCAACGTTGAAACCTTCCGCTGCGCCGATCCCGATGCCCTGAAATACGTGCTCGACAATCTCGCCGACCTGGTGGTGAAGGAAGTCCACGGCTCGGGCGGCTACGGCATGCTGATCGGTCCGACCGCCTCGAAGAAGGAAATTGCCGAGTTCCGTCACAAGCTCGAAGCGCGGCCTGAGAACTACATCGCCCAGCCCACGCTGTCGCTTTCCACCTGTCCGATCTTCACCAAGAAGGGCCTCGCGCCGCGCCACGTGGACCTGCGGCCTTTCGTGCTGTGCTCGCCCGAAGGCGTCACCATCACGCCTGGCGGGCTGACCCGCGTGGCGCTGAAGAAGGGCTCGCTGGTGGTAAATTCCAGCCAGGGCGGCGGAACCAAGGACAGCTGGGTGCTGGACGACTGATGCGGATCGGAGAAAACCAACCATGCTAGGCCGCGTCGCCCACGGAATCTTCTGGATGTACCGCTATCTCGAGCGGGCCGAGAACACCGCTCGCCTGCTGGCGGCGGGGCAGCGCATGGCCCTGACCCGCGGTGACGAGATGGCCGACCAGGAATGGAAGTCCATCCTCACCACGCTGGGCCTGCGCCAGGCATACGAGGAGCATTACGACGATTTCGACGGCGCGCACGTGTGCGACTTCGTCCTGCGTTCGAAGCACAATCCGGAAAGCGTGCTCTCGATGGTGGAGCGCGCGCGCACCAATGCCCGCGCCTGCCGTTCGGCGATCACGGCGGAGGTGTGGGAAGCCGTGAACGAAGGTTGGATGACCCTGCGCGACCTGCTGGCGCGCCCTGTCCGCAATTCGAACCTCAATATGTCGCTGGGCGCGATCCGCCGCGAAAGCACGCTGGCGCGCGGGGCCTCTCACGGCTCCATGCTGCGCAACGAGACCTATTCCTTCGCCCGGCTCGGCACTTTTCTGGAGCGTGCGGACAACACGGCGCGTATCCTCGACGTGAAGTACTACCTGTTGTTGCCTTCGCTCTCCTACGTCGGCACCCCGCTCGATACAGGGCAATGGGACAACGTGCTGCGCGCGCTCGCGGCGGAGCGCGCCTATCGCTGGCTCAATGCCGGGCGGATGGACGCGCGCTCCATCGCCGACTTCCTGATCCTGGACGAGCGTTTTCCGCGCAGCCTCGCGTTCTGCTATACCGCCATGCGCGGCAATCTGGGAGAGCTGGCCAAGCTCCACGGCGCGGAAGGCAAGTCCCACGAAACCATGCGCGAGGCCGACTTTCGCCTTACGGGCAAGACGGTGGAGGACATTTTCGACCAGGGGCTGCACCAGTTCCTGCTGGAATTCATCGCCGGCAACCAGGCGCTGGCCGGCGCCATTGCCGAAGACTATCGCTTCGTCTCCTGACGGGAATAAATCATGCGCCTCTCTATCCGCCATACCACCCGATATCGTTTCGCCAGTCCCGTGGCGCACGGTATCCAGCGGCTGCGCCTGACGCCGAAAGAAACGCAGGGGCAGAAAATCCTCGAATGGAACATGGAGTTCGAGGGCGCGCACGAACAGCTTTCGTATGACGACCAGAACTACAACCACGTCACCCTGGTGGCGGTGGAGGAGGGCGCACGCGAAGTCGTCGTGACCTGCAGCGGCAAGGTCGACACGCAGGATCATGCGGGCGTGATCGGCCACCATGCCGGACACATGCCGCTGTGGGCGTTCCTCAGCCAGACGCCGCTGACGGAGCCCGGCCCGAAGATCAAGGCGCTGATCGCCAATGTCGAGCGCAGCGAGGAAGGCATGGTGGAAACCCTGCACAACCTTTCCAACATGATCCGGGAAAGCGTCGAATATGGTACCGGGAGCACCGGCGTCACCACCACCGCAGAAGAGGCGACGGTGGAGGGAAGGGGCGTTTGCCAGGATCACGCCCACATCTTCATCGCTGCCGCGCGCAGCCTGGATATTCCGGCGCGCTACGTCAGCGGCTACCTGATGATGAACGACCGGGTCGAACAGGAGGCCACCCATGCCTGGGCAGAAGCCTATGTCCAGGGGCTCGGCTGGGTAGGCTTCGACATTTCCAATGGCATCAGCCCCGATCCGCGCTATGTGCGCGTGGCGACCGGGCGCGACTATACCGATGCTGCGCCCATCACGGGAATCAGCTTTGGCGCTTTGACGGAGGATCTCTCGGTCAACCTCGCCGTGGAGCAGCAGACGGAAGAACAGCAGCAACAATGACTTATTGCGTGGGAATGGTGCTCGACAAGGGCCTCGTCCTGATGAGCGATACGCGCACCAACTCGGGCGTCGACAACATCTCGGTGTTTCGCAAGATGTTCAGCTGGTCCGTTCCGGGGGAGCGGATCATCACGCTGATGACGGCGGGCAACCTTGCCACCACCCAGGCCGTGATCAGTCGGCTGGAAGAACGCACGAAGCAGCCGTCCGAACGGCAGAATTCGCTGATGGAACTGCCGACCATGTTCCAGGTGGCGGCGGAAACCGGCAAGCTGCTGCGCGAAGTCATTTCGGAAACGCAGGACGATAACGGCCAGCAGGGCAAGGGGCGCTTCACCGCCTCCATCATTCTTGCAGGGCAGATCCAGGGCATGGAACCGCGCCTGTTCATGATCTACCCCGAAGGCAATTTTATCGAAGCCAGCTTCGACACCCCCTTCTTCCAGATCGGCGAGACCAAGTACGGGCGCCCCATTCTCATACGCGGCTACGATCGCGACATGAGCTTCGAGGATGCGGTGAAACTGCTCATGGTCAGCTTCGATTCCACGCTGAAGGCCAATCTTTCGGTAGGCTTGCCGCTGGACCTGATGGTGATCGAGCGCGATGGGTTCGAGGCCAAGCACGAGCGGCGCATCGAAAGCACCGATCCCTATTTCAATGCCATCAGCGACAGCTGGAGCGAAGCGCTGCGTTCGGCCTTTCATTCCCTGCCGGATTACAGCTTCTACCAGCGGGACGAGACCTCGTAGATTTTCAATCTGGCTAGGCAATCATACCTAGGTGGAAACCGTCGCTACGCGTTTGTGCGGGCGCCGGTGTAATCCCCTGTCTGCGGCAATTCCGAAGGATGCATCCATTCCGGATGTTCGCCAACCCGCGCAGATCCTGACTCATTGTTATACATCAATCCAATATCGGTTTGATTCCGAGGTAATACGGATTGGTGGATCGGGTTTCCTGCGCAAAATCGCGATCATGGAACAGCGTATCACCATTCACATCGTTGGCGGCAACAGCCGTTCCCGGGCGGAGCAATCGCGCCTGATCCTGGCCCTCGGCCACCATGCGGAGGTCTATTCCGACCTTATCGAATTGATCGACAGGCCGCCGCGATCGGGCGTCATCATCGCCAGCGACGATGTGCTGGAGCGAGGCATATCCACCCTACTGGACGATCTGGCCGATGCCGGTATCTGGACTCCGCTGGTGGCCGCAAAGCCGCATCCCGAGGTGGAGGAAGTTGTGAAGGCCATTCAGGCCGGAGCGCTCGATTTCCTCGAACTCCCTCTCTCGGAAGCGGAAGTGCAGCGCATGGTCGCCCACGTGCATTCTGACGGCGGTCGTCATGCAGAGGCGCGACGCCGGCTCATTGATGCGCGGCGCCGAATAAGCTCCCTGTCCCCGAGAGAGCGGGAAGTGCTCGATTGGCTTACCGAAGGTTGTTCAAACAAGGCCATAGCTCGCAATCTCGAAATCAGTCCGCGCACGGTGGAAATCCATCGTGCCAACATGATGGACAAATTGGGCGCCAACCATGCCGCCGATGCGGTCCGGCTCCGGCTCGATGCGCGAATGAAGCGCGCGAATGACGAGGAAAATCTGCCGGAGGAGTTTGATGCGCCCCGGGCGGGCGCTTCCACCAAACGATGATCTATTGCCGCTGAACAGGAGCCACAGACCGGCGACGTTCTGACTTCCTTTACCGGCAATAGGAATTGCCGTCGATCACGCCTTCAACATGGAAATGATCGTGGTGTGCGGCGTTGTAATCCGGCCCCAGCACGGTGCCGAAACGGCGACAGGCGCTGCGTTGCACGACGCGAAGGAACTGCCGTTCCCGGCTGTCGCCCTTCCATCCTTCCAGCACGCTGATCCGTCTTCCGTCGGCCAATACGAATCCACCGATATCTATGGCGTCGGCGCTGGCGTGGGCGCTGCGCCGGGACGAGCCCGCCACGTTACGGCAGGCGAAGCTGCCCATGGTCTGAATGCTGGCGAGGGGCGATCCGAAGATCTGCCGTGCCGCCCGGTCCACCCCGAAACGTGCCCAGGCGGCGAAGGCTGCGGAAACCGGACAGGTCACGGGGCCGATGTTGCTGACATCCAGTCGCCCGTCGTCTCCGGCCAGGGCGTGCATCTGGACGGTACCAAGCGTGCTGCATCCCTGTCCCAGGTATCGGTCAGGCAGGGGATCGAATCGCACGCCGGCATCGCCGAGTTCGGCAAGGCACATGTTGTCGGCAGAATTTCTCGCCACGGGCGCAGGAGAAGCGATGCGCGGCGAGGCATCTGTCGTGGTCGTCTGGCGCGTGGCTGGGCGGTCGTTCGAGTTTCCGGCAGACTGCGGCAGGACGGAACAAGCCGTGAGCGCAAGCGCGGCAATCGAGAGAACAACGGCCTGTTTCATAACGATCTCCATGCGCGGGTATGGTTAACCGGATATCCCTAACTTGTGGTTAACAGGTCGCTAATTTCTTTGGAAAGCAGGGAAAGCTGAGGCGCACCGATCGTTACACAGGAAACCGCAATTTTGTTTGACTCAATCGCCGCAATCTCTAGTTCGCGGCCCGGGCCACGCGGTCCCAACGCCGCGCGAGCTCTCTGAAAGGAGAGAATACAATTATGACTACGATGCCTACGCTCCGTCCGGAGCGCCCCTTCTTTTCGTCCGGTCCGACTGCAAAGCCTCCGGGCTGGTCGCCTGACAAGCTCGATCTCAAGAGCCTCGGACGTTCCCACCGCTCCAAATATGCCAAGGGTCGCCTCAAGTACGCGATCGACCTGACGCGCGAACTGCTCGGCATCCCCGACGATTACCTTGTCGGCATCATGCCCGGTTCCGATACCGGTGCGCTGGAGTGCGCGATGTGGACCATGCTCGGCGCGCGCCCCGCGACCGTCGCCGCGTGGGAAAGCTTTGGCAACGTATGGATCCAGGACGCGGTCAAGCAGCTCAAGCTGAAGGACCTGCAGGTGCTGGACGCCGACTACGGCGAAATCCCCGATCTTTCCGCGATCCCGCAGGAAAACGATGTCGTCTTCACCTGGAACGGCACCACCTCTGGCGCGAAGATCCCGAACACGGACTGGCTGGCGCCGGGCCGTGAAGGTCTCGCCATCAACGATGCCACCAGCGCCGTCTTCGCGATGGAGATGGACTGGGCGAAGCTCGATGCGACCACCTATTCCTGGCAGAAGGTTCTGGGCGGCGAAGCGCAGCACGGCATGCTGATCCTCAGCCCCAAGGCCGTGGAGCGGATCGAAAGCTACGATCCCGAATGGCCGCTGCCCAAGCTCTTCCGCCTGAAGAAGGGCGACAAGATCAACCGCGGCATCTTCGAAGGCGCCACGATCAACACCCCCTCGATGCTCGCGACGGAAGATTACATCGCCGCGCTGGAATGGGTGAAGTCGATCGGCGGCAAGGAAGAAATGTTCCGCCGCGCCGACGCCAACGCGAAGATCGTGAAGGACTGGATCGAAGCCACCCCGTGGCTGCGCAACATGGTCTCCGACCCGGCCAAGCAGACCAACACGGGCGTCTGCATGGTCTTCCAGGGTGACTACATCGACAGCCTGTCTGCCGAAGACGCAGCGGCCGTGCCGAAGAAGATCGCCACGAAGCTGGAAGAAATGGACATCGGCTACGATTTCAACGGCTACCGCGATGCCCCTCCGGGCCTGCGCATCTGGTGTGGCGGCTCGCTCGAGTCCGAAGACATCAAGCGCCTCCTGCCGTGGATCGAATGGGCTTACGAAGAGCTCAAGGCTGGCAACCTCTAGGGTTCGCCTGATAGCGTCGCCCCGCCATCTGGGTGGGGCGCGCAACCCACCTGCGATTTCTCCGATTTCATTCCCGGTCGACGCCCGAAAACCGCTGCGCGCACCGGCACAAGACAGAGACAGACCATGACCAAGCCAAAAGTCCTAATCTCCGACAAGATGGACCCGAACGCCGCCCGCATCTTCGAAGAACGCGGCTGCGACGTGGACGTCATCACCGGCAAGACGCCGGAAGAACTGAAAGCCATCATCGGCGAATACGATGGCCTCGCCATCCGTTCCTCCACCAAGGTGACGGCCGAGATCCTCGATGCTGCCACTAACCTGAAGGTCATCGGCCGCGCCGGGATCGGCGTGGACAACGTCGATATTCCCGCTGCTTCGTCCAAGGGCGTGGTGGTGATGAACACCCCGTTCGGCAACTCGATCACCACCGCCGAGCACGCCATCGCCCTGATGATGGCGCTGGCCCGCCAGATCCCCGAAGCCAACGCCCGCACCAAGGCCGGCGAATGGCCCAAGAGCGCCTTCATGGGCGTGGAAGTCACCGGCAAGACGCTGGGCCTGATCGGCGCTGGCAACATCGGCGCGATCGTTGCCAGCCGCGCGCTGGGTCTCAAGATGAAAGTGGCCGCCTACGATCCTTTCCTGACCCCGGAACGCGCTATCGAGATCGGCGTGGAGAAGGTGGACCTCGACACGCTGCTGGCACGCGCGGACTTCATCACGCTGCACACCCCGCTGACGGACGAGACGCGCAACATCCTCTCGCGCGAGCGTCTGCAGCAGGCCAAGGAAGGCGTGCGCATCATCAACTGTGCGCGTGGCGGCCTGATCGACGAGGCGGCGCTGAAGGACATGCTGGAAAGCGGCCACGTGGCAGGCGCGGCACTGGACGTGTTCAAGGAAGAACCGGCCAAGGAAAACCCGCTGTTCGACGCGCCCAACTTCATCTGCACGCCGCACCTCGGCGCTTCCACCACCGAAGCGCAGGTCAACGTGGCGCTGCAAGTGGCCGAGCAGATGTCCGACTACCTCGTCAACGGCGGCGTCACCAACGCGCTCAATATGCCCAGCCTTTCCGCCGAGGAAGCGCCGAAGCTGAAGCCCTACATGGCGCTGGCGGAAAACCTCGGCTCGCTGATCGGGCAGCTTGCCCATGGCGATCTCGACAAGATCAGCATCGAGACCGAGGGCCACGCGGCGGAACTCAACCAGAAGCCCATCGTGGGCGCCGTGCTGGCAGGCCTGATGAAGCGCTATTCGCAGAGCGTGAACATGGTCAACGCGCCCTTCATGGCGAAGGAACGCGGCATGGAAGTGCGCGAGATCCGCAACGAACGCGAAGGCACGTTCCAGACCCTTATCCGCGTGACCGTGGCCACCAGCCAGGGCAACCGTTCCGTGGCCGGCACGCTGTTCGGCAATTCCGACCCGCGCCTGGTCGAAATATTCGGCATCGGCATCGAGGCGGACCTGTCGGGCAAGATGCTCTATATCGTCAACCAGGATGCCCCCGGCTTCATCGGCCGCGTGGGTGCGCTGATGGGCGAATACGACATCAACATCGGCACCTTCCACCTCGGCCGCCGTGGAAACGGCGACGAAGCGATCATCCTGCTCAGCGTGGACCAGGAAATCCCGCAGGAAGTGATCGACAAGGCCTGCGCACTCGATGGCGTCAAGGTCGTCAGGGCACTTTCGTTTTGAGGGAACTGGCGTTCTGACGGAACTGCCCCTAGGGGAGCGGCATGACTGATCCGACGCAGGACCTGCTTCCCGAGGGGCTGGAAGACCGCCTGCCGCAATCTGCGGCAGCGGCGACCCGTATTGAACGCGCAATGCTGGGCGTGATGGGCGCACATGGTTACGACCGTGTGCGCCCGCCGCTCGTGGAGTTCGAGCAATCGATGGCGCGCCGCATGAACGGCGTGATGACGCGGCACATGATCCGCTTCGTCGATCCCGCAAGCTTGCGGACACTGGCCCTGCGCAGCGACATGACCGTGCAGGTCGGGCGCATCGCCGCCACCGGCCTCGCCGATGCGCCGCGCCCGCTTCGCCTGTGCTACGCCGGGCAGGTGGCGCGCATCACCGGCAGCAAGCTGGAACCCCGCCGGGAGAACCTGCAGATCGGTGCCGAGTTGATTGGCCGCGATACCGTGGCTGCCGCGGGCGAAATCCTGGAACTGGCCATCGCCGCGCTGGAGGCAGCGGGTGCCAAGGGCATTTCGGTCGACTTCACCCTTCCGGACCTGGTCGAGACGCTGGCCGATGGTCCGCTGCCTCTCGACGAAAAAGCGCGCGAGCGGGTCCGCCGGGAGCTCGATACCAAGGACGCGGGCGGCCTGGTGGAAGCAGGCGGCGCGGCCTACCTGCCGCTGATCCACGCGACAGGGCCTTTCCCCGAAGCCGCCGAGAAACTGGCGGCGCTCGACAGCACCGGCGTGCTAGACACGCGCATCGATGGCCTGCGCCAGATCGCAGAACGCGTGAAGGGCCGCGCCCGTCTGACGCTTGATCCCAGTGAACGCCACGGCTTCGAATACCAGAGCTGGTTTGGCTTCACGCTTTATGCAGAGGGCGTGCGCGGCGAACTGGGCAGGGGCGGAACCTATTGCATCGGCGGAAGCGATGAACCCGCTACCGGCTTCTCGCTGTATCCAGAAGAACTGGTGGAGGCGGTGAAGGCGGACGAGCCGCTGGGCGACAAGCTGTTTTTGCCTCTCGGCCATGATTGCGAAGCTGCCGCGGCCATGCGCGCCAAAGGCTGGCGCACCGTCGCCGCTCTGGACGAGGGCGACGATGCGCGCAGCCTTGGTTGCTCGCACAAGCTGGACGGCAGCGAGGCGAAAGCGCTTTAACGCCTAAGTTTTCAGCAGAAGCTGGCAGGGTCCGGACCCATCCGGCCATCGGGATCGTCCAGCGCGTCGATGGCGGCGATCTGATCGTCGGTCAGCGAAGTCTGCAAAGCCTGGAAATTTGCCTCGATATGGTCGCGGCTGCTCGATTTCGGGATCGGCGCCAGCCCCTTTGCCAGGTGCCATGCAATGACGACGGCGGAGGCAGGCTTGCCCGTTTCTTCCGCGATGCGCTGGATCGTCTCGTTCTCCAGCCCTTCGCCCTGGCCTAGCGGCGACCATGACTGCGTCACGATGCCCAGGTCCTCGTGCACGCGGCGCAGGTCGCGCTGCTGGAACGTGGGGTGAAGTTCGATCTGGTTAAGCGCGGGGACGACGCCGGTTTCATCGACGATACGCTTCAGGTCATCCTCGCGAAAATTGGACACGCCGATCGACTTGGCCTTGCCCGCATCGCGCAGTTCGATGAACGCCTTCCACGTGTCCACGAACTTGCCCTTGTCGGGGCAGGGCCAGTGGATCAGCAGCATGTCGACGTGTTCGCGGCCCAGGCGTTCTAGGCTTTCGTCAAACGCCTTCAGCGCCTCGTCGTAGCCCTGCCTGTCGTTCCACACCTTCGTCTGCAGGAAGATGTCGCTCCAGTCGCCGATGCCTTTGCCAACGCCGGTTTCGTTTTCGTAGACGGCGGCGGTGTCGATCAGCCAGTAGCCAACGTCGATGGCATCGCCGACGGACTTCGTCGCTTCGTCGTCGGACAGTTTGAACGTGCCGAAGCCAAGCTGGGGAATCTGGCGATCGTCGTTGAGAGTGAGGGTGGGATAGTCGGTCATCAAAGTCTCCTTTGACGAACCAACGGGCGTCGCGGTCTATCTTTCCTGCCGATTGCACATGCTTTGGGCCATGCCTGGCCGATCGGCGCACACCCTTGCAGTTGCCCTTTCCCGCAGCATTGCCTAGGGCGCGGCGGGTTTTCTCGAAAAGGATTCTATAGTGGCCAACGTCACCGTGATCGGCGCCCAGTGGGGCGATGAGGGCAAGGGCAAGATCGTGGACTGGCTGGCCGCGAGGGCCGATGCCGTCGTGCGTTTCCAGGGCGGGCACAACGCCGGCCACACGCTGGTGGTGGGAGACCAGACCTACAAGCTCTCGCTGCTGCCTAGCGGCATCGTCACCGGCACGCTTTCCCTGATCGGCAACGGCGTGGTGCTGGACCCGTGGGCACTGAAATCCGAGATCGAGAAGCTGGAAGGGCAGGGCGTTTCGATTACGCCCGACAACTTCGGCATTGCCGACAACTGCCCGCTGATCCTGCCGCTCCATCGCGACCTTGATGGCCTGCGCGAAAGCGCGGCGGGCAAGGGCAAGATCGGCACCACGGGGCGCGGTATAGGCCCCGCCTACGAGGACAAGGTCGGCCGCCGCGCGATCCGCGTGTGCGACCTTTCGCACCTTGATGATATCGGCCCGATGCTGGACCGTCTCTGCGCCCATCACGATGCACTGCGCGCCGGCTTCGGGCAGGGCGGTGTCGACCGCGAGAAGCTGCTTTTCGAACTGCGCGAGATCGCGCCCTTCGTGCAGCAATTCGCCCAGCCCGTGTGGAAGCGACTGAACGACGTTAAGAAGACGGGCGCGAAAATCCTGTTCGAAGGCGCGCAGGGCGTGCTGCTGGACGTGGACCACGGCACCTATCCCTTCGTCACCAGCTCCAACACGGTTTCCGGCACCGTCGCCAGCGGCACCGGCATGGGGCCGGGCGCGGCGGGTTTCGTGCTCGGCATCGTGAAGGCCTATACCACCCGCGTGGGCAGCGGACCGTTCCCCACCGAGCTGGAAGACGAGATCGGCCAGAAGCTGGGCGAGCGGGGCCATGAGTTCGGCACCGTCACCGCGCGCAAGCGGCGCTGCGGCTGGTTCGATGCCGTGCTGGTTCGCCAGACCTGCGCGCTGTCGGGCGTCACTGGGATCGCGCTTACCAAGATCGACGTGCTCGACGGCTTCGACACGATCAAGATCTGCACCGGCTACAAGTTGGGCGACAAGGTGCTCGACTACTTGCCATCCCACGCGGCGGAGCAGGCTGCCGTGGAGCCGATCTATGAAGAATTCGAAGGCTGGCAGGGAACCACGGTCGGCGCGCGCAGCTGGGCAGACCTTCCGGCGCAGGCGATCAAGTACATCCGCCGGATCGAGGAACTGATCGACTGCCCCGTCGCCAGCGTCTCTACCAGCCCGCAGCGCGAGGACACGATCCTGGTGCGCGACCCATTCGCGGATTGATCTTGCTGCATAATTCTTGACTTGATCCCATTTTGTTCTACCTGTGTTCTCGCTCGATTCGCAGGGGAGAAGAGGCGTGGGCCAGGTCGATTTTGCTTATGACATAGCCGCCGATCCGGCAGGCCTGCCGCTGGTGGTTTCCATTTTCGCCGATGGCGAGGACGTGCGGCTCCTGTTGCACGAAGACGTGGAAGCTGCCGGTTTTTCCATTCGCGAAAGCGGGTCGATGGACGAATTGCTGGCAGGTGACGCTCGCGCCTTGGGGGACCTGGTGCTGGTCGATTGCCCGCGCCCCGATGTCGCCTCGACGGCAGCGCTCGCCCGGCTCGACAGCCGCGTTGCCCATGCAGGCGGCAGGCTGATCGTCTCGACGGCGGTCGGCGGGCTTGAGGATATTTTCGGTGTCTGTGCCGAAAGCCAGCCGCAAATCCTCGTCGATCCCACGCGGGCGGAGCGAGTGATTGCGCTGGGCCGGATGCTGGCCGAGTTGCCGAACCTGCGACTGCGCGAGCTGTCGGAGACCGATCGCCTGTCCCTGCTTCGCCTGACGGAGCAGGTGGGCAAGATCGCCGAACGGCTCGACCGGATGGATCGCAAAGCCAGCAGCGGGCAGTGGGGGCAGGACGCGGATACGGACGATGACAGTGCCTTCCGCTTCGAAAGCCCCGTCGACAGCTATTGCGCGCCCGGCATGGAGCGGCAGCCTGCAAAGGCGCCGCAGCGGCAGAGCCGGCCTGCGCTGCCAAGTGCCACGCTGGTGCGCAAGATCATCACCGCGCGAAAGCTGCGCGCGCGCTTTCTCGATGCCGAACTGTTTGCCGATCCCGCGTGGGACATGCTGCTCGACCTGACGGCGGCCCGCGTCGAGCATCAGCGTGTGTCGGTGACATCGCTCTGCATTGCATCGGGCGTGCCCCCCACCACGGCGCTGCGCTGGATCGGGCAGATGACCGAGGCCGGCCTGTTCGAGCGGGTGGAGGACGACTGCGACCGCCGCCGTGCCTTCATCCGCCTTTCGGACAAGGCAGCCGACGGCATGGCGCGCTATTTCGCCGAACTGGGCAGCGACGCGAAGGCGCTGGTCTAGCGCCTGCCGAAAGCTTCCTGCACCCTGGCGGGATCGGTCACGCCATTCGCGATGAGAACCTGCAAGAGGATACGTGCCTTGGCGGGGCCAAGCGCGCGCGCAGCGACGAAGCCGTTGGCATCGTCTTCCGGTTCGCGGTCGACCAGCCCCTCGTTTGCACGCGTGGCGCGCACGACCACGATGCCTTGCTGCGCCGCATCGGTCAGCGCCTCGCGCACGCTGTCGGGCGCATTGCCATCGCCAAGGCCGGCCAGCACGATGCCCTCGGCGCCCGCTTCCACCAGTCGCCGGACGCTGTCGCCCGTCTGCCCGGCGTAGCAATGGAGGATGGGGACTTCGGGAAACTCGGCAGGAAACTGCCAGCGCGCAGGCTCGTCCTTGCGCCATTGCGGTTGCAGCCAGTCCAGCGAGGCAGGCGTTGCCAGCGCCACCGCACCGCGCGGAAAGCCTTCGAACGCGTTGGAACCGGTGGTGCGGGCCTTGCGCGCATCGCGGGCGGAAAGGACCTGATCCCCCATCACCAGCAGCACGCCGCGCCCTTTCGCTTCGGGATCGGCGGCAACGCGTACGGCATTGGCGAAATTGCGCAGCCCATCGCTGCCAACTGCATCGGCAGGGCGCATCGCGCCCACCAGTACGACCGGTTTCGTCGTCGGCAATGTCAGATCGAGAAGGAAAGCGGTTTCCTCAGCCGTGTCGGTTCCGTGAGTGATAATCACCCCCGCGCAGCCGGGATCGTCCATCGCTGCGCCGATTCCCTCGTGCAGGTCACACCAGATGGCAGGGCCGATATTGGCCGAATCGATGTTGGCGACCTGCCGCCCTTCCAGCCTCGCATCGACACCCAGCGCGGCAAAGTCATCCAGAAAAGTCGCAATATCGATCTGTCCGGGGCGATAGTCACGCCGCGTGGCAGATCCCGCCTGTCCGGCAATGGTGCCGCCGGTCGCCAGCACAAGGATGAAGGGTTCGCGCATGGTGAGGCGTTAGCTTCGCGATGATGGGAAAGCCAGTGGCGTCGGGTTTCTCGTCGCCCGCCTTTTCTGTCGCACGCAGCGGCCCGCGCCGCATCGCTCCCTTGACGAATATCTAGGTGTGACCGGCGCCTCTAAGTTCGATCGGGTTGGCGGCTACGCTCCGCGCGCTGCCACCTGACCACGCCAGATGCGATCACGAAACGACCGGGATTGTGGTTCAATAACCGATTTCCGGCAAGTTCGCGGTTGATCGAGTCCATTCCAGCTTACAAAAGGCAAACAAAATTGCGCCGGAATGCGCATGCGCGAGGATATTGATGGGCGAGTTTGATTACGTGGTAGTGGGGGCAGGCTCGTCGGGCTGCGTGCTGGCGGCGCGGCTGACGCAGGACCCGGCTGTTCGGGTACTCCTGCTCGAAGCCGGCAAGCGCGAGCGCGATCCCCTGCTTTCGATTCCGATCGCTTTCCCGATCGTGATGGGCAAGCCGCAGTACAACTGGAATTACGAGGGCGAGGAAGAACCCTTCGCCGACAACCGCCGTATCCGTCAGCCGCGCGGGAAGGCGTTGGGCGGCTCGTCCATGATCAACGGGATGCTGTATGCGCGCGGCCATCCGCGCGATTACGACGAATGGCGCCAGCTTGGCCTGGAGGGGTGGGGCTACGACGACGTGCTGCCCTACTTCAAGAAATCGGAAAATCACTGGGGTGATGCGGACGAGTACCACGCGAAAGGTGGCCCCCTGTCCGTCACGAAGCATGTTCCCGATGACGTTCTCTTTCCGCGCTTCATCAAGGCGGCGCAGAACCGGGGTTACAAGGTGCAGGACGATCATCACGGCCCGGACCAGGAAGGCTGGGGCTCGCCGGATATCTCGATCCACCAGGGACGGCGCGGATCGACGGCTGCTCGCTTCCTCTACCCGGCAATGAAGCGTCCAAATCTCACCGTGGCGTCCGGCGCCCATGCGACCCGGATCGAAGTGGCGCAAGGCCGCGCGGTCGCGGTGCATTACCGGCAGGACGGCGAGGACAAGCGGGTGGAGGCGCGGCGCGAGATCGTGCTGAGCGGCGGCACCTACAACTCCCCGCAACTGCTGATGCTATCGGGTATCGGTCCCGCCGAGGACATGCGCGAGCACGGCATCGATGTGGTGCACGACCTGCCCGGTGTGGGGCGCAACCTGCAGGACCATCCCTCGGTGGCGATGATCTGGAACGCGAAGCGAGAGGCGACGCTCAATCCCGATCTCAGGATGGATCGGATCGCCCTGCAGGGGCTCAAGTGGCTCCTTACGGGCAAGGGACGACTCGCCAACATGCCCGTCACGGCCAACGGCTGGATCAAGACGCGGCCCGATCTGGAACGTCCCGATGCGCAGTGCCTGTTCCAGCCGACCACGATCTTCGCACGCCCCTGGTTTCCCGGCATTCAGTCGCCCGCGCCGGACGTTGTGGCGATGGCCTGCGTCCTTCTCAGGCCCGAAGGGCGGGGCTGGGTGAAACTGCGCAGCGCGGACCCTTTCGATTCCCCGCGCATGCTGAACAACGTGCTGAAGGAGGAGAACGACCGCGCCTTCTTCCATCGCCTGATTCCGCAAATCCGCGAATTGCTCCAGACAGCGCCGTTGAGCGAAGTCATCACGGGTGAGGTGGCCCCTGGCCCGGACGTGCAGACCAAGGACGAGATCGATGGATGGCTGCGTCAGGCGACCAACACCGCGCTGCATCCCACCAGCACCTGCGCCATGGGTACAGGCCCCGATGCCGTGTGCGATGCACAGTTGCGGGTGCGCGGTATAGAGGGACTGCGCGTCGCCGATGCCTCGGTCATGCCGCGCATCGTGGGCGGCAACACCAATGCCGCGGCCATCATGATCGGGGAAAAGGCGGCAGACATGATCCTTGGGAAAGCAATCTCCGCATGACCTACGACTATATCATTGTGGGCGCTGGTTCCGCCGGGTGCGTACTGGCCAACCGCCTGACCGAGAACCCGGACAACAAGGTCCTGCTGGTCGAGGCGGGCGGGGACCACAGGCATTTCCTGCTCGATATGCCGCTCGGCATGATGCGCGCCCTTTTCAAGCCGGAATTTACCTGGCGCTACATGTCCATGCCCGAGCCGCATCTCAACGATCGGCGCATCATGCTGCCGCGCGGGCGGGTGCTGGGCGGATCTTCCAGCATCAACGGCATGTTCTACATGCGCGGTCATTCCACCGATTTCGACGGCTGGGCGCAGCAAGGCTGCTCTGGCTGGAGCTACGACGAGGTGCTTCCCTACTTCAAGCGGATGGAAACGCACTGGAGCGACGATACGCGCTGGCACGGCAAGGACGGCCCGCTGCATGTCGTCCCGGTGCAGACCGAAGGCCGCTTGCATCAGCCGTTGATGGAAACCGCAGAGGCCGCCGGTTTCTCCACCAGCGAGAACCTGAATGCCGAGCAGGAAGAGGGATTCGCGCGTGGAGAGCTGACGATCGACGCCAACGGTCGCCGGGCCAGCACCGCGCGCGCCTATCTCGATCCGGCCATGTCGCGCCCCAATCTCACGGTAGTGACAGGCGCGCTGACGCAGAAGGTTATCTTCGAGGGCAAGCGCGCGACCGGCATCGAATACCTGCGTGACGGCGAGCGCATTGGCGTGAGCGCCCGCAAGGAAGTGATCCTGAGCGGAGGCAGCTACAACTCGCCGCAGTTGCTGATGCTCTCCGGTGTCGGACCCGCTGCGCACTTGCAGGACAAGGGAATCTCTGTGCTGCATGACTTGCCTGGCGTGGGGCGCAATCTTTCGGAGCATCCGCGCGTGCCGGTGCACTTCGGATTGCAGAAGCCGGTCAGTTTCCTCAACGAACTGCGCGCCGACAAGGTGGCGAAATCGGTGCTGCAATGGCGTCTGTTCGGTACAGGGGCCTTCGCCAGCCAGCTCAATAGCTGCAACATCGTGATCCGCACCCGGCCCGAACTGGCGCGGCCCGATATCCAGCTGTGGTCCAACCCGGTCCGCATGGATGCGAAAGTGTGGTTCCCGTTCTTCCGGAAACGCCAGGAAGACAGGATCACCGCCGACGTCATCCTGCTGCACCCGCAAAGTCGCGGCTGGCTGGAACTGGCCTCGGCCGATCCGGCAGATTTCCCGCAGATCACCCTCAACAACTTCTCCGACCCCGCAGACCTGCGGACGGCGCGCGACGGTATCCGGCTGGCGCGAAAGATTTACCGAACACAGCCGCAAGCGAGTCTGACCGGAGAGGAAGTGCTGCCCGGCGAACACCTGCAAAGCGACGAGGAACTCGACAGCCACATCCGCGCAACGGCGGAAGTGACCCAGCATCCCGTCGGCACGTGCAGCATGGGCAGCGGGTCCAACAGCGTGGTCGATGCGCAACTGCGCGTACACGGCGTGGAGGGGCTGCGCGTCGTCGATGCCTCGATCATGCCGACCGTGCCGGGAGGAAACACCAATGCGCCCACGATCATGGTGGCGGAAAAGGCCGCCGACATGATCCTCGGCAAACCGGCCCTGCCGGCCGAACATCACCGAACCGAACAAGCAGCCTGAACAGGAAGAACAGCCATGTCACCGCCTCCCATGCCCGTCGATACGTCCATCCTGCCCGATTTGAAGCAGGATCTGGCCGCAAGACCGCGCGAGCTTTTCATCGGCGGGAAGTTCACCGCCGCCAAGTCCGGTGAGACTTTCGAGGTGGTCGATCCGGCCACCGGCAAGGTTTTTGCCCATGCCGCGTCGGGCGGAGCCGAGGATATTGACCTTGCCGTGCAAGCCGCGCGCAAGTGCTTTGACTCCGGCGCCTGGCCCGCCATGCCACCTGCACAGCGCGCCCGCATCATGATGAAGCTGGCCGAACTGATCGAGGCGAACGGCAGCCGCATCGCGCTGACCGAAACGCTCGACAACGGCATGCCGCTAATGATGGGCTATTTCGGCGCGGTCATGGCCGCGTCCGAGGCGTTGCGATACAACGCCGGGTGGGCGACGAAAATCAATGGCGAAACGTTCACGCCCTCCCACCCCGGCGAGTTCCACGCATTCACGCAGCGCGAACCGGTGGGCGTGGTCGGCGGGATCGTGCCGTGGAACTTCCCCTTCGTGATGAGCGTGGCCAAGATGGCGCAGGCGCTGGCGGCAGGTTGCACCATCGTTCTCAAGCCCGCGGAACAGACCCCGCTGAGCGCGGCGATCCTGGGTGAACTGGTGGCGGAAGCAGGCTTCCCCGATGGCGCGGTGAACATCGTGACCGGGTTCGGAAAAACTGCCGGGGCGGCCCTCGTGGAGCATCCCTTGGTCGACAAGATTTCCTTCACCGGCTCGACGGACACCGGCAAGCAGATCGTCAAGGCGTGCACCGGCAACCTGAAGCGCGTGACGCTGGAACTGGGGGGCAAGTCTCCCGTCATCATCTTCGACGATGCCGACCTTTCGAAGGCCATTCCCAGCGCGGCCATGGGTATCTTCGGCAACGCCGGGCAGGTGTGCGCTGCCGGATCGCGCCTGTTCGTGCACGAGAAGGTGCGGGACCAGGTTCTGGAAGGCGTGACCGCGATGGCCAAGTCGCTCAAGGTCGGCTCCGGCCTCGATCCCGAAACGCGAATGGGCCCGCTGGTCAGCGATACGCAGTTCGCGCGCGTCACTGGCTACATCGAAAGTGCGCTCAGTGAAGGAGCGAAGGTGTACACCGGCGGTGGCAAGGCAGACGTCGAGGGTGCGGAGGGCGGCTATTTCGTCCAGCCGACCGTGCTGACCGATACCGTTGCAGGCATGAAAGCGGTGGAGGAGGAAATCTTCGGCCCGGTGCTCGCAACGATGACATTCGGGGACGACGACCTGGAAACCATCGCGGCTGCAGCCAACAATACCCAGTACGGCCTCAACGCATCGGTCTTCACGCAGGACATTACCCGCGGCCTGAAGATGGCACGCCGGATCAAGTCCGGCATGGTCAACATCAATGGCGCAGGCGGCGGGCCGGACCCGGCGATGCCGCTGGGCGGTTTCAAGCAATCGGGCTGGGGCCGCGAGAACGGTCGTGCCGGGGTGGAAGCTTTCACCGAGATCAAATCGGTGACGGTCAAGCTTGGCTGACGGACAACACGGAGAGAGCGCATGACACAGACAGACGCGGTGCAATACGCCGCCGACAAGGCTGCGATCGAGGACCTGATGGCGCGTTACCTGTTCGCGCTGGACTGGAACGATTTCGACACCTTCGCCGCCACGCTCACCGAGGATGCCGTGTTCGAATACGCGCGCGGCACGTTGGTTGGACGCGACAACATCGTTGAGGCGATCAGGGGCTTCAAGGAGCGGATCGTGGAGATCTACTGCGACGTGGATGGCAACCCGGGCGTGCTGCGCCACGTGCTTGGGCAAACGGTGATCCGGGTCGAGGGGGACAGGGCCTGGACCCGTGCCTTCTGGTGGGAGGTGTCGAACGGCGGTCCGCGCAACGAGGCCGGTCGCCTGACGCCGGAGGTCGGCAGCTTCGGCATCTACGAAGACGAACTGGTGAGACAGGATGGCGAGTGGCTGTTTGCCAAGCGCTGCATTCTCAACGAATTCCTGCCGGGGCGCGAATCCAGTGCGGAGAATCCGGTTCTCGCAATGGACCGCGCAGCCAGGGACGCTGCGAAGAACTAGGAGGAGAAGCGGGGCGGCAAGACCGTCCCGCCCTTCGCGTTATTCCGGGATGATCGGTGCCAGCAGGTGCGAATCGTAGCGGCCGCCGGTATGGATCACGTGGTGTCCGCTATTGCGCAGGTTCTCGTGGCGCGCGAACGGCAGGTTCGGCTTGCTGTCCGTGTAGATGTCCGATCCCTGCACCACGATGCGAAGAGTCTCTCCGGCGCGGAACCGCGTGGACGAGGGCCAGAGTTCGATATCAACAGGGACCGCCTCTCCCGGCGTCAGCAAGTCCTCTTGCGTATGCGTGTGGACAGGGCGCCAGTCCTCGCTGCGCTGCGGGTCCAGCTGCCGGTGACTGGCGCGCAGCCAGCCCAATGCGACAGGCCCGTTTTCGTAGAAGGCGTAGAACGTGAAGCCGGTGTGCTGCCCGTCAGAATCCAGTTTCTGCGCCGCTACGAACAGGTCGGCGTCTTCGCCTTCCTCGATTTCTACCCAGAGACGCAGCTTCATGTGCCCGGTGATTTCCGTGTCTTCATCGAAGACGATGTCGAAGGTGGCGCGGCCACTTTCGGACTCGTAGCGGGCCTTGCTTTCACCTGAGGGTTTGTCGCGCGAGAGCGTGCCACTTCCCGCATCGAGCCAGAGCGGCGTGTACTCGGTCCGCTCCAGCGGCCAATTTCCTTCGGCACGCTCCGTCGCGCTGCCTGCCTGGTCGCGCACCTCGATGCGAACGGGCGGCCACTGGTTCACCTGTGTTGTCTTGCCCTTCAGGTAATGATCGAAAAAGGCGAGGCGCCGCTCCCGGCTTTGATCCATGTAGTAGTGCGCCCACTTCTTCTGGCCATGCACGTCGAGCCACTTCTCGGCCGAACCCATGCGCCGCCATGCCTCGATCGTGCCGCGCAGGTGCAGTCCTTGGTCAGACCAGCTCGCCACGACGTAAGCGGGGATATCGATTTCCTCGAGGGGAATGTCTTTCGACCGCCAGTAGTCGTCTATGAGCGGGTGCGCCTGCACATTTGCCCAGGTGTCCTCGGTGCGACCCAAAGAAAAGCGGATGTTGTCGCTGGCGCGCGGGATGAATCCGGTTTCGGGAATGCCGCCATGATAGGCGAACTCACGATACCAGTCCGAAAACGCTTCCCAGGGGTTGATCGCCACCAGCGCTGGCGGCTTGAGCGGAGCCACGTAATACTGGATTGCCGCGAGGTAGGAGACGCCCGTCATCCCGACCTTGCCGTTCGACCACGCCTGGTCGGCGAACCACTGGATCGTGTCGTAACAGTCTTCCGCTTCCTGCAGGCCGTTGTGATGGAAGTCGCCTTCCGATTGCCAGGCCCCCCGAGGATCGACCACGGCGACGGCGTATCCGCGAGAACCCCACCAGACAGGGTCCGGTCCTTCGAACGGCGTCAGCGTTGAAAGCCATTCGGGATTGACGCCGGACAGCGGCCAGAAAACCTGGTTCGTCAGCCCGTGCTTCCCGTACGGTCCCCAAGCCAGCAGCAGTGGAAGGTCCGCCTCTCCGGCAGCGCCCCGGGGTCTGTAAAGGTCGGCATAGATCGTGATGCCGTCGCGCAGGGGCACGCCGATATTTCGCTCGATGACAAGGTCTTGCTCTTCCCGCCGGTCATACCCCAGCGGGGGGAGGGGGGGCTTGTTCGGAGCGCTCGCCGGATCGACACCCGGACGCATGATCGGCTGGAAGGTCGTGAAACTGGCCATGCAATCTTGACTAATCAACTAATTTGCCCTTGGCAAGGTTCTGCGCCGAGGATAAATTTACTGACTGGCACAGGGAGGACAAGAAAATATCAAAGATTCCAGAGACTTGGCCTCTTCTCGGGCCGGATCACATCCCCTATCGGCTGGTACTGCTGTCTCGCTTCATCGACCGTCAGACAAGCCGCCAGTTGCGCGAAAGCACTGGCCTTACCGCCGCTGAGTGGAGAGTCCTCGCGCACATTGTCGTGCTCGGAGAGTCGAATTCCAGCAGGATCGCCGATGCCGCCGCATCGGACGCAGCTGAGGTCAGCCGTGCGGCCAAGGAACTCGAGCGCAAAGGGCTGATAACGCGGCGCAAGAACCCTGAGAACCGTACCAAGTTGATCCTTGCGATCACGAAAAAAGGACAGGCCCTGTACGACCGGGCACGAAGCTCCCGGCTGGAATATTTCCAGTGGCTCCTGCAGGATCTCGATTCCGCGGAAAAAGCGGCACTCGACGCAGCCTTGCTGAAACTCGTCCAGCGCGTCGACATCTCCTGAAACCCCGCTCTCGCAAGCAAAAAAACGCGAATGCGCCACGGTTCTTCGTCAGCTTCTTGACAAATCAAGAATAGCTACTGACAATCACGCCCAAGTTCAGTTGCTCCGGCATTGAGAGAGTGTCGGGGCGGAAAGAGCCAATCGCCCCCGCCAGCTCGAACCGGCCAGGGGAGCGCAGGGAGAATCTGCGGGAAGCAGATGGGAGAGGAAAGAATGAGAGCCAGTTTTACAAGCAAGTTCCGGCGCACGACCTGCATGAGCGCCATAGCGCTCGGCATCGTGCTGGGGGCGTCTCCTGCCTATGCGCAGGACGCGGATAACGATGACGGCGAGGAAATGACGCTGCCGGGCAACGCGGGCACCACCAACGACCTCAACACCGGCGGTGAGCCGATCGTCGTTACCGGCTCCCGGATCGCTCGCGACGGATTTGCCCAGCCCACGCCGGTAACGGTCGTCGGGAACGAGCAGATCGAACGCCAGGGCGTGAGCAATGTCGCCCAGGTGCTGAACGACATTCCTGCGTTCAGGCCGCAGAGCACCCCGGCCACCACCGCGATCTTCCAGAACAACATCGGTGCAAATACCGCCGACCTTCGCGGCCTGGGCGCGAACCGCACGCTGGTTCTGATCGACGGGCGCCGCGTGGTGCCGGCCACTGTGCAGGGTAGTTCGTTTGCCCCCGCAGGTGCGGTGGACCTGAACATGGTCCCGACTTCGCTGCTGGAGCGGGTGGAAGTCGTCACCGGGGGCGCTTCTGCCGCTTACGGTTCGGATGCCGTGGCCGGCGTCGTCAACCTCATTATCAACACGGACCTGGAAGGCATCCGCGCCAACGTCCAATATGGCATCGCCGACGCTGGCGATGACGAGGAACTGGTCTACTCGGTGGCTGGCGGGACGAGTTTCGCCGGCGGCCGCGGACATATCGTCGGCGGGATCGAGTACATCCACGACGAGGGAACCGGGGATTGCTACTCCCGGGACTGGTGCGCGCTCACCTACAACACCGTCAGCAACCCGCTTATCGACCCGTCCAATCCTTCGCTGGGGCGCGTGTCGCAGGGCGATCCCGCGGTTCTCGTCCTGCCCGACATCAGCGTCGCGCTGGGTACGTTCAACGGCATATTCATCGCCGGCCCATTCCGTGGACTGGAAGTGCTGCCTGGCGGCGAGACGCGCCAGCACGACTACGGCACCTATTTCGGGGCCGGTATTTTCCAGAGCGGGGGCGGAGCGAACCGGGACCAGGAACTGGCCTTCTATCAGAACTTCCCGATTTCCAGCCCCAGCGACCGGATCAATTCCTACGCCCATGTCGAGTATGACGTGACGGATGCCGTGACGGCCTTCCTCGAAGGCTCCTACGGCCGGGTCGAGGCAAGCACGATCGGGGCCCAGCGCCGCGATATCGCCACGATCGCGGGCCAACCGATCTTCCGCGACAACGCCTTCCTTCCCGACAGCGTGCGCGCGCGTTTCGACCAGTTCAATATCGCCGCGCTGCCCTATGGGCGCATGTGGAACGACATCGGGCCGCAAGTCGGCGAAGTCACGCGTGAGACCTATCGCATCGCTACTGGCTTTAGCGCCGATCTCGGCTCGAGCTGGACGCTTGACGCCTATTACCAGTACGGGCGGACCAACTATTCCCAGATCGGTCGGAATACCACGATCACGCCGCGCGTGGCCTTCGCCATCGATTCGGTGATCGATCCCGAAACCAACCTGCCGGTGTGCCGCGCGGTGTTGCAGGGCAATCCTGATGCCGCCGGCTGCGTACCGCTCAACCCGTTCGGGGAGGGCAGTCCGTCCCCGGCGGCGATCGACTACGTCACCGGCACCGTGATGCAGGACACCAAGCTTACCCAGCACGTAGCTTCCCTGGCGGCGCAGGGTGATCTTGTGGACCTGTGGGCGGGACCGTTGGCAGTGGCTACCGGCGTCGAATTCCGCCGGGACATTGCCAACGGAACCGCCGATCCGATTTCGCGGGCATTGCAGTTCTACACCGGACCGGGCTCCCCGATCGATGGCGAAGTCGATGTGTGGGAAGGCTTCGTCGAAGCAGCCTTGCCGCTTACCTCGACGGCGGAGCTCAACGGCGCTGTTCGCCTGACCGACTACAGCAATTCGGGCACGGTAACGACGTGGAAGGTTGGCGCAGATTGGGCGCCGCTGGAATGGGTTCGCCTGCGTGCAACCCGTTCGCGTGACATTCGCGCGCCCAACGTGTTCGAGCTCTTCGGACCCCTGCAATCCTCGTTCCAGTCGGTGAACGATCCGGAATTCGGCAACACCCAGTTCCTGTCTCCGGTGCTTTTGGGCGGCAACGCGATGCTGGACCCCGAAGTCGCCGACACGTGGACGGCAGGCATCGTGCTCCAGCCCGATATCGGCCTCGGATCGCTTCGGTTTGCCTTCGACTACTATGACATCAAGCTCGACAATGCCGTGTCCACGCTTGGCGCGCAGGTCATCGTTTCGGGCTGTTTCAACGATTCACCGGAATACTGCCAGTTCATCGATCGCGATCCCGATTCGAACGAGATCACGCAGATCCGGAACTTCAATCTCAACCTGAACACCTTCATCACGCGCGGTTTCGACATCGAGTTTCAGTATTCGGTGCCGACTTACGACATCTTCGGTTCGGGCGAGGGCGATGTTTCGCTGCGGGTGCTTAGCACGATCGTGGACGATCTGATCACGGAGGATGCCGGCGGTGTCGTGGATCGCGCGGGCATGAATGGCTCGCCCGTGTCGCAGCCTTCGGGCGTGCCGCGCTACATCATCAACGGCTATCTCAGCTACACCGGGACGCCGTTCGAAGCGCAGGTGCAGGTCCGGCATATTTCAGGCGGCGTCTACAACGCCTCTCTGGTCGGGCCTGGCCAGGACGGATACGATCCGCTCCTGAACAACTCGATCAGCGACAATTCCGTCGGCGCGTGGACCTATGTCAATCTCAACGCCAGTTATGATCTCTGGAGCGACGGCGACAGGAGCCTCGAGATATACGGCGTCGTCAACAACCTGTTCGACAAGGATCCGCCGGTCGATCTGCCATCCAGCTTCGGCCCGACGAACAACGTGCTGTATGATGTGGTTGGGCGAACCTATCGCGTGGGTGCGCGCTTGCGTTTCTAAGCGCGCCCGGTCCGACAGGTCGGAAACAAAATGGGCCGGTGCATCGCGCCGGCCCATCTATTTTTCAGTTCTGCCAAGCCGCGTGCCGGTCGATCAGCGCACGGCGTAGTAGCTGAAGATCGAATGATCTGGATCGGTGCACCGTCTTCCAGCGCCGACAAAAACGGTCCTTGCCAACCAGCCGAGCGGCCCTTCGGGGACAATGAAAGTCGGCGTGAACCGGAAATAGGCCGGCTGGCGAACACCGCCGATCACTTCGCCCCCGCCTTCTGCGGACGGTACCAGGTAACCGCGATTGTTGATGTAGATGTTGGTGCCGTCCTCGGCCCGAAGCAGGTAATGCGAATTGATCACCACCGTGCCATCGGGCCGGACGTCGGCATAGTCGGCTCCGCTATCCGGAACTATTTCACCCGTTAGCGCCGGCCCGGTGATCTCTCCGCCGATGCACGGTGTGTAACCCTGGTGATGGCCGCCGGGCACCGGACCGAAGACGCAGCGGTCGGCGCGGAAGAACACCTTCGTCTCGAATGCGAATTCCAGGTGAGCGGGCACTTGCCCCTGGGAGGCGCCCATCATAGCACCATGAAATAGTGAATGCGGTTCGCCTTCGGAATTTTCTCGGCCACGCCGATGAAGATATGCTTGGCAAGCCAGTCGTGCGGGCCTTCGGGCACGTCGAACTTCGGGCTTACGCGCATGTAGTACTCATGCGGCTCGACCGGCTCGTTGCGAGCCATCTTGTCCATCGCATCGCCCTCTGCCCAGCGATAGCCACGGCTTTGCAGGTAGATAGGCGTGCCATCGTCGGCCTCGAGAAAGTAGCGCGCGTCGAAATCGATCAAGCCGTTCGGACGCACGAGCGGGAAATCCCCGCCGCTCATCGGCACCACGCGTCCCTTGATGCGCGGTCCCTCGAATGTACCGCTGGCTGCCCAGACACCGGCGCGCGTCGCGCCCTGGCTGGAGGGCTCCACCCAGATGGGCGGCGTCAATTCTATCGCGACGGTGAAAGCGAACTCCAGCTTCGGGGTGAAAGGGTGGGGGTGGCTGTCATCGTGCGTCATGGTCTTGTCCTTCCCTCGAATTTGCCGGGCGTTCGCTGCCGACCGATCAATGGATTGGTGCCGTCCGGCCTTGCTTTCCTGCAACTTGTCCACGTTCCTCGTTGAGGAATCAAGGGCATTGCTTGATTAGTCAAGCTTCGTTAGCATTCTTAGACAAAGAGGGTGAGCCGCCCGGCAAGTCAGGCGGGCATCACCACGACTGTCGGGATGGGAGGAAGAATGGCAGACTGGACAATTACCTCGGAAGATCGCTGGGAGATTCAGGATCTTTACGCGCGCTATGCGTGGGGCATCGATCTGGCCGACGCGGACATGGCCCTTTCGGCTTTCTCCAGGGATGCGTTCTTCGACCACCTCTGGCAGGGGCGCGTGCAGGGGCATGATGCGATCCGGAAGAACCTGGAATCGCTGTGGTATGACCGGCAGAGCTGGTGGTACGGGCGCCAGCACACGATGAACACGCACCTGATGACGCCGCGCGATGACGGCAAGATCGATTGCAAGTGCTTCTTCCAGATCCTGCAGTTCAACGTGCAGTACAACACCAACTTCGTATTCGGCATCGGCACGCGGCAGGATGTCATCGTGAAAGAGGAAGGCAAGTGGCTGTTCGAGGAACTTCACGTCAACGCCTGGACCGACATGAACGAGGTGCCCTGGCAGGGCGAGCTTACGATGAAGACGAAAACCGGCAAACCAGCCCGCAAGGAGGCCGCACAGTGACGGCGGAGGCTGCGACCGGACACCGGTATAGCCAGATCGAGGCAGGGTAGGAGCCGTGGCGGCGATCAGCCAGGCCAGCGGCGGACGCGACAGCTTCGGGCCGCTTTACCGGGGGTGGTTGCTCATCCTGGTGCTGCTGACGGCCGCCTTCGGGTACATCGACCGCGTCATCGTGCAGACGCTGGCGCAGCCGATCAAGGAAGACCTCGGCCTATCCGACTTCCAGCTCGGCATGTTGTCGGGCCTTGGGTTCGCGATCCTCTATTCCACGCTGGGCCTTCCGATTGCGCGCCTGGCCGAACGGCGCAGCCGAGTGACCATCATTTCGGTCTCGGTAGCCCTGTTCTCGGGCTTCACCGTGCTGTGCGGGATGGCCGGCAACTTCGTCCAGTTGTTCCTCTGCCGCATCGGTGTGGGCATCGGGGAGGCCGGGGTCCAGTCGCCAAGCGTCTCTTTGCTCGCCGATCATTTCCCGGCCGAGAGGCGCGGCCGCGCCATGACGATCATGAAGCTCGGCTCGCCCGTAGGGTCTTTCTGCGGCGCACTGGCGGCGGGTTACATCGCGCAGGAATACGGTTGGCGCACGGCGATCATGGTCGTGGCCGGGCCCGGCATCCTGGTAGCCATCCTGTTCAAGCTCACCCTGCGGGAGCCGCAGCGCGGGATGTGCGACGAGACGCCGCCCGACGAGAACGAGACACCGCCGCCGCTTGGCGACGTCTTGCGGATGATGTGGGATCGGCCGGAATTCCGGCACATGATCATCGCACTCGCGCTGGTGACGATGGGCCTGTTCGGCGGCGGCGCGTTCGTAGCGCCGTTCTTCATGCGCGTTCACGGCCTCCCCCTCGATGAGGCGGCCGTTTACATCGCCATCCTCACCGGTATCGCCGCTTCCAGCGGGTTCGCCTTCGGCGGCTTCACGATCGATTTCATCGGGCGGCGATCGGCGCGCTGGTACGGCCTGCTCCCGGCAATTGGTGTCGCGCTGTCGGTGCCGTTCTACCTGCTGGGATACGGTCTGGGCGACCCACGCATCGGTCTCGCTTTCCAGATCTGCGGCGGAGCAAGCCTGTTCTTCCACCAGATTCCCACGCTGGTGGCATTCCAGAACATGGTGACGGCCCGCATGAGAGCGACGGCGGCCTTCGTGTTTTTCTTTGTCTCCTCGCTGCTGGGGATCGGGCTGGGCCCGCCGATCATGGGCTTCGTCAGCGACGTCTACGCGTCGATGGTGTTCGGCGGAGACTTCGGCGCGGCGTGTTCGGCAGAGGCGATGTCGCCCGAATGTGCGCGGGCCTCCGCCCAGGGGGTGCGATATGCGCTGATGTCGGGCACGGCGCTTTATGCCTGGGCGGCGATCCACTTCTATCTCGCATCACGCCGCATGGCATCGGCACAGAATTCGTGAGCCATCACAGGAGAGAAACTTGATGACGAAGGAAGAATGGCTCGAGAATTATATCGGTGCATTCAATCGCGGCGATTTCGATGCCTTCACTGCATTCTACGCCGAGGACGTGGAGTTCGACCTTGGTGGCAGGCATTTCATCAAGGGCAGGCAGGGTATCCGCGACTTCTACACCGAGGTTTTTGCGCGGGTGAAGGAAACGCTCACGGTGACCCAGGTCGTCCTCGACGAAGAGGGGCTCGCCTGCATAATCGAAACCGAGTTCGAAGCCTTGGAAGACTGGCCGGATTTCATGGTCGGGCCGATGGAAAAGGGGGACAAGGTCTTTATCGAGAGCTTCATTTTCTACACGATCGGCCCCGACGGGAAATTCACCCACATCCGCACGACACGTTCCAAGGGCTGAGCGCGCCGTTCGGTTCAGAGGCGGGCGAAACGAGCAGATCGGATGCGGGTGAAAAGGCCGTTCCCGATATCGTAGAAGGCGAAGTTGATGCTCTGCCTCCGATCGCCTTTCTCAAGGGGCCCTGTAGGAAAATCGGGCCAGTCCTCGCGGGCGACGAGGGTCGTCCTGATCTCGGCTGCAGCGAGCGAGGGTGAGCCGACGTAGCCCAAGAGGTCGATGTGTTCGTCCAGCCGGCGGTGGACGTCGCGATAGAAATTCATGACGGCATCGCGCCCGTCGAGGCTCGCGGCCTGACCCCGGAAGGCGACGTCCTGAGCATAGAAAGCGCCAAAGCCGTCGTAATCCCGGGCATTGAACGCATTCAGGTAACCTTCGAACCAGGGTCTGGAGCCGGGATCACTGATCGCGGTGCGGTTCATCCCGTCGCCGCAACCGGCGCCGTACGTTGCGCATAGCTCGTCTTGCCGAGCAGGAATACGAGTATCGCCACCACGAGGGGAACGATCGCGATGCAGCCGAGGGTGAACTCCAGCGAGTAGTTCTGTGCGATGGCCAGGCCGCCGAAAAGGGGCGAGATCACCCCGCCGATCCTGCCCGCGCCACCGGACCATCCCAGTGCGGTTGAGCGCATCCGCGGTGGGTAGACCTGGGTGATGAGCGTATTGAGGCCACCCTGGGCACCGGTCTGGGTAAAGCTCCAGAGCAACAGGACCACGATGAACAGCGGTGCTTCGAAGGGAATGCGAGCCATCAGCAGGATCGCGATGGAGAGACCCACGAAATAGATCGGGATCAGCGTTGTCGCGCGGATACGATCCATCAGCCAGCCAATCGTCAGGGTGCCGACCACGCCGCCGATATAGGCAATCATCGCGACAATGGCGAACTCCTGGATCGGTACGCCGGCCATCTCCTGGAAAAAGGTCGGCAGCCAGGCGGCGAGCAGGGCGATGTTGGCCATGCTCAGCATGCAGGCTGCCCAGATGATACCGGTCATCCAGGCGCGTCCGTCAAGGAACACGTCGAGCAGTTGTGCTTTCTTCGCCGTCGCCTCGTTCTCGCCGAGTACGAAAAGCTCGTCGTCCGACAGCGAGGCCGAGGGGTCCATCCGCATGATGGTATTGGCAATGCGCGGGTCGGTGGGATCGCGCTCCGTGCGGTACTTCAGCGACTCCGGAACAAGGAACATCAGCAAGGGAACGCAAAGCAAGGGGACGATACCGCCGATCCAGAAGCCGCTTTGCCAGCCGTAGATGTCGATAAGCCACGCCGCCACGGCACCGCTGGCCGCGCTGCCGCTGGAATATCCTGCCAGGGCGATCGCGATGAAGGTGGAGCGCCGCTTCTTCGGCGTCGCTTCCGAGATAAGCGCGAGCGCCATGGGCAGGCCGGCCGACATGAACACGCCAGCGATGCCGCGCATGATCGAGAGCTGGAACAGCGTTTGCGCATAGACGCTGGCCACGGTGATCAGACCGAAGGTCGCGCATGCGAAAACCAGCATGTTGCGCCTGCCGAACCTGTCTGCCAGCGGGGCGACCAGGAAGGCCCCCACGGCCAGACCGATTTGCTGGCAAAGGAACAGGAAGGTCATTGCCTCTGATGGCTCGCCGAAACCCTCCGCGATGGCGGGCGCGATCTTGCCGACCATGAAGATATCGAAGCCGTCGATGAAGCATACCAGCAGGCAGACCAGAAGGACGGTCATCTGCGGCCTTCCGATCGATTGCCGATCGATGAAAGCCTCAACGTCGAATCGCGGCATCGTGTCTCTCCATCCTGCCGTGCAATGAGCCGACATTCACCGGAAAGGAGCCTACCTGCAAATTCGTTGCGAAATCAAGGAATGCGGTGATGGAGGATTTGGGAGCGTCAGTTTCGACGTCAAACCGTGATTGAAATGCAGTTCGCAGGCGCGGGAACAGCCCACGCCTGCGAACTTGGGTGCAATGCCCCTATTGCTATTGGCGAGTGCTGTCGTCCTCGAAGCGAACGGCGACGACGATCCGTTCGCTGGTGTTGGAAGCCAGCGCTGTCATCGCGCCGTCCCTCGCCAGGTTCACGCAGTTGCGAATATCCATTGTCTCTTCGAGCGAAAGCCTCTTCGGTGCATCGCCGCACACGCGCCTTGCAGCAGCCCTGATCCGCGATTCCAGACGGCGCTGCCCGTCGGTACTCTGGACGTCGAGATCACCAAACCTCACTTCGATCGAATGCACCCCGTTCTCGCGGACGACGAGATCCTGTGCTGCTGCGGAAGTCGTCGCGCCGAGCGCAACGAAGGCAATTGTCGAGATGATACCAGTCTTGATGGTGAGCATTGTTTCCTCCTCGGATCTCTTCGCGGATTGGCCCGCGCAAAGTCTTAATCGGAGAATTCACACCGAAAATCCTGATAGCTGCCGAATTTTTGGCCGAAGAAAACCTGATGGAAACATGATGGACCAAGCGCGCTGTCGCGAACCTCATCGGTTTGGGGCGCTCCACGCTTTCTCGCACTCTGCAAGGATTTCGGCCGTGTCCATGCGCTCCCGGTAGAGTTCGGGAAATTTCCTCAGCAACGACTGCCAGTTCTGAAGCGAGTACATGGGACACACTTCCCGCGTACCTGCGATTGCGGCACGGGTTTCATCGAAGCGTTCGAGGAGAATGAAAGCCGTTGCCATCAGGATGTGCGGCAGATGGTAATTCGGGTTTCGATCGATGGCCTGCCGATAGGCCGTCACCGCTTCTTCGACGCGGTCTGCGGCAAGAAGACCGTTGCCGCGATACATCGCCCAGACCGAGTAGCGCGGGTGATGGGGTGCGCGCTTCTCAGCCGTGCGTACCATGTTGATTCCCGCGTCGTGGTCTCCGGCAATGCCGACCTGGAATCCAAGAGCGGCAAGCGTGTGGGGATTGTTCGGATTGCTTGCAAGAGAGCGCCGGAGGAATTGTAGTGCCAGCTCGTCCTCCCTTTTCATGAATGCAGCGATCCCCGCCGCTGCCTGAACATCGGGGTCGAGAGGCGCGAGATTGAGTGCGCGCTTCGTGTGGAGGGCCGCTTTTCCTACGTCTTCGGCGGGCGTTTCGCTCCACCCGCTCACGATGTTCTGGGTCAACTGCATGGCAAGGGATGCATGCGCGAACGCGTTTTCCGGTTCACGTTCGATCACGTGCTCGAGGTGGTCGATGATTTCGCGGGCGCGCTGGGAGGAATAGGCGGTGCGCAGCATCTCTGTCGAACAGACCGCGGCATAGGCGGACACTTCGTCCGGGTCGCGGGTGTGGGCCAGGGATGCCTCGGAGATCTGTATCTCGCTTATGATCGGCGTGGAGAGGTCGAGAATGAAACTGTCGAGGTTGGCCAGGAAGCGCGCGGTCTGCTCTTGCAGCTTCCAAGAGAGAATGTGCCGGTTGGCGATGGTATGGATAAGCTCGATCCTGAGTGTGAGTTGGTCGTCGCTGCGAAAGATTGAACCGGAGACCAGATAGTGGACATTCAGCAAGCGTCCCAGCTCTCTCGCGCCTGATTGATCCAATTGGTCTTTCGAACAGCCGGAATAGGCTGCAACCCGCAGATGCGGCGTGCGCGAAAGCATCTGGACGAGGTCGTGCCCCAGATCTTCCGCAAGCGCCTCTTCCACCGATCCGCCTGAGCTTCGCAGCGGAACGACCGCGACCGAATAGCCAAGCGGCAAAGGCTGCGCGGACTTTTCCGCGTCGTTCACCTCGGCGTGGTCTTTCTCGCCGAGAACTGTTTCGTTCTGGCGGTGTAGACCTCTCACCGGCTGCCGCAGCCGGTAGCCACGTTTGGGGATTGTCTCGATGTAGGGTTCCTCCGCACCAGCGGTCTTGAACGCCCTGCGCAGTTGGGAGATCGCCCGGGTCAGGCTCTCGTCGCCTCCGAACTGGTCTCCCCAATGCTGATCGATCAGTTCGACCCGGGAAACAACCTTGCCTTCACGCCGGGCCAGGGAGCAGAGCACATCCATGACCCTTGGCTCTACCCTGAAGCGGCCGGAACCATCCCTGATCAGATTTCGGGAAGGTTCGATCTGGAAAGTGCCGAGCCGGTAGGCCGAGCAATCGGTACCCCCGTTGTGTGCCACGTGCCCCCTCCGTTACTCCTAAAGTCCACCGTAATTTGGTTGCTATTTTCCGATCTATTCAGTCCTTTGAGTAATGCTTTGCAACAGCGGATAGATCGAAAGAATAATGGTTAACTTCTTATAACCAAAGAGCTTCTGAAGGACAAGTTTACTTGCTCTTTGGATTGCTTGCCGCGAATATTGCTTATGCCGTCCGCTTAGAACCGCCGGGCAAGTGCCAGTTCGACCGAACGCGGGGTGTTGAGGGCGCCGTTGGGAAGTCCGAAGAAGGCGGTGATCTGTGTAAAAGTACGGCTGTCGGTCAGATTGCGGCCCAGCAGGGCGACTTCCCATTCGGAATCGAGATGTTCAAGGGCCAGTCGCAAGTCGATCTCGTGCCAGGCGCCTCCACGAAATGTGGGGCTTTCCTGGTTCGTCTCCAGAAAATGCACGCTCCCCTGGTATCGTGCCGCAAGTCGCGCACTCGCCCGAAGATCGCCGACGGCCCATCGATACTCGCCGGAGGCGAAGACCTGCAGGTGTGGGGCGCGCGTCAGTTCGTTACCGCTGACGTCGACTTGCGTGACGGGTGGAGCGGTGCCGAGAGCGAAACTGTCCTCTCTAAGTGCGCTCAGAGTCCCTTCGCGGATTGAGGTGTCGAGCAGGGCGAGGCTCGCGTCGAATGACAGGCCGCTCAGCGGCACCGCTCTCAATTCGACTTCCAGCCCCTGCGATCTGGCGCGGGCGAGGGTTTCGATCCCTACGCCCCCGGTCGGCACGGGCGTGCGAACCTGCATGTTGCGATAGGCGTAGCGGAAGGCCGTGAGGTCGACCTGTAACCAGGGCGCAATTTCGGTCCTCAGTCCGATCTCGAAGGCATCGTTGTGCTCGGATGCGAACTCGGGATCGATCCCGCGAAAGGCGTTGAAACCGCCGGACTTGAAGCCGCTGTTGTAGCTCGCGAAGCCGCGAACTCCCTCGGCAAGCTCCCAGTCCAGGACAAGCCGGTGGGAGAGGTTGGTCTCGTCACGCGATCGATCGAGATCCGGCGCGCGGACAAGAAGCTGGCCTGCGGCGAAGACCGTGTCTCCCGGCGGGTCGAAGGCGTTGATCTGCGCTACCGTCAGACTATTCAGGAAATGCTTCCGCTCATTCGTGTACCTGAGCCCGCCCGAGAGACTGAGGGCCTCGGTAAGCCTGAATGTCAGATCGAAGAAACCGGCCAGGCTCCTGGTCTTCTGACTGGTGCGAAACGTAGCTACGGTTCCGCCGCCCCCCGGACCGGCCAACCTGTTGTTTATCGCCACCTCGGCGCGGTTGGTTTCCTGAAAATAGAAGCCTCCGATCATCCAGCTGAACCGGCCTGACAGGTCCGATGCGAGACGCAGTTCCTGGCTGTACTGGCTGTCCCGCAGCACTGCTGCATTGTCGCCGAGATTTCCGATCTCTCCCTGGACGAACATAGGCTCGGGCGGATCGATTGCCGTTCCATCGGAATCCTGCATGCCCGACAGTCGCCAGTCTCTGTAATTCGTTATCGAGACCAGGGTCTGGTCCCCCAGTTCCAGCTCGCCGCGAGCGGTGAGGCTGTTTCCCCGAAGCTCGGTAAAGGTGGGCCGGTTGAGGGCAAAACGACCGGCTTCCAGAATATCCTGCAAGCCCTGCCGCGGGACGAAAGGGTAGACCACGTTCCTGCCGGAAGCACCGGTATTTTCGTCGCTGACGTCGGAGAGATCAGCAATCGCTATGGTCCCCGGCTCGTTTCTGGAGCGACCGATTTCGCCTGTCAGATCCAGCCGGACACCGGCATCGGGCGCGAACCTGAGAGATATCCGGGCCCGAGCGTCTCGCCCCCCGTTCAGTCTTTCCCCGGCAACATTGCTGCCGAAGCCGTCGCGGAGCGATCCGCTCGCCGCCAGCCTGACAAGGATGCGGTCCTCGTCGTCGAAGGGGCCCGATACCGCACCCTGCAGGCGAAAGGACTCAAGGGAAGAAGCCGAGGCACGTACGAAGCCGGACAGATCCTCGGTCGGTGCTGCGGTGTGGATCATTACCGCGCCAGCCGTGGAGTTGCGACCGAACAACACACCCTGGGGGCCACGCAAGACTTCGATCCGATCGACATCGAACAGATCCAGAGTCGACATCCGGAGCCGGGCGACGAAGGCACCGTCCTGGTAGACCGCGACCGGCTCGTCCGCGAAGATGTTTCCGCCGCCGTTCGCTCCGCCCACGCCGCGAATGGAAAGTGGCGCGAAGCCATAATTGACTGAATTCGTAACAACCAGGCCAGGCGCGCGGGCACCAAGGTCCTGCAAGGTATGTACACCTGTCTGCGCCAGTTCGTCGCCACTCAGGACGCTCATCGCGATCGGCACGTCCTCCAGGCGTTGTTCGCGGTGCTGTGCGGTGACGATGATTTCCCGAAGGATCTCGTCGTCATGCACCTGGGCGGAGGATGGTACGGAGCATGCCAGAACGCTACCGCAGAGTGTCGTGGCGGAGCCAAGATCGCGCAGCCGCGATGTTGTTCGCTGCAGCACGTCCCTCAAATGGGAAGGTCCTCGGCATTACGACTTGCAGCGTGCCTGACGGCTCGCCGTGAAACCAATAATCGGGACGCGCAAACGAACATGGGCCTGCCTCGCGAAGAACTCAGCACGACAATTTCCGCACGGCTTCGCGAGAATCTTATACTGTTATTATATCGCGGCCTTCGCACAGGAAACTATCGGCAAGCTAAGCCGATCGGAATTGCGCGTCAACCGAACGGCCTCCTTGGCCCGCTAGCGCTTTATCCAACTCCTCGCTCCCTCCAGTTCGGCCATTACAAAACCTGGAGCGTGCATTGCATCAGTGGCGCGAAGATCTTACGACTTTGTCTGAAAGCCGGGGAAAGTGATGCGAGCCGTCAGGCCATCGCATCCGGAGATAAGCCGAAGTTCGCTGCCCATATCGGCGCAAAGGTCGCGCGCAATTGCCAGACCCAGGCCAGATCCAGGCACATTTTCATCGAACCAGGTGCCGATATCACAGGCCCGCCCGATTTGTTCTTGCGTCATCCCCGGTCCGTCATCCCGAACTTCGATCGCAAACTCCTCATCGCCAGCTATTTCCAAACTTACGCGAACCCTTGTCCGCGCCCACTTGCCGGCATTGTCCAGCAGGATGGAAAGAAGCTCCGTCAGATTGACCGGGTCGACCGAGACCAGGGCCGGAGCGTCCAGCGGCTCGAGATCGAACTGCTTGTCCGGATGGAGCCGACGCATCGCACTCAGGATCGGTACGATCAGTTCAGGTAGCATGGTCTTGCGGCCCGGCACGCGGGCCCCGATGGCAGAGCGGGTGCGCGCCAACTGATATTCGATCTGGTGCCGCATCGCTTCCGCCTGATGGAGCAGTGCCTGCCCGCTGGAAGCACAGGGTTCGCTTTCACTTAGCCGTTCGGCCTCGTCGGTAATCACTGCCAGCGGCGTGCGCAGGGAATGGGCAAGGTTGCCGGCCTGAACGCGTGAGCGGGCTACGATGGCGCTGTTTTGCGCAATGTATTCATTGAGATCGCCCACCAGCGGCGCAATCTCGCTCGGATAGCGCCCTTCCAGCCGATCGGCCTTGGCGGCTCGCAATCGGGCGATCCCTTCGCCTAAACGATGAAGCGGGCGCAAGCCGAACGAGATAATCGCAAGCCCCGTTGCCAGCAGCAACGCCGCAAGGCTTGCCATCCAGATCGTCAGGTCACGCGTGAAGTCCGCGATATCCTCATCCAGTTCGCTCTGGTCGGTGGCGATCACGATGTGCAGTTCTTCGCCGCCAGGAGCGATTTCCACCATCCCGTAGGTGATGGCGGGACCGGTAGGGCCGGTTTCCACGATATGGGCGATATCCGGCGAATGGGCGATGGTGTCATCCAGCCTGCCTTGCAGCATGCTGCCCGATTTCAGAACCGGGCGCCCCGGCACGCTCACTTGCCAGTAGAAACCGGAGAGCGGCTCTTCGTAGCGCGGGTCGGAAAGCGGACGGTCGAGGTACGGCACGCCGTCGGCACCCAGTTGCGCCAGGCGCGCCAGTTCGCGGACATGCACTTCCAGTTCCTCGTGGTACATGTCCTCGATGTGGGTCGCGAAGACGCGCGTTGCGGTAAACCAGATGCCGCCGATGCCGAGCGCCACCCACAGGGTAACCGCCAGCAGGAAGCGCAGTCTCAGGCTACCGGACGAAGGTGTGCTGGCCTCGCTCATGCCTCGAACCGGTAGCCCATGCCGCGCAGGGTCGTGATCCGCTGCTTCCCGATCTTTCGGCGCAGACGCCCCACCAGCACCTCGACGGTGTTGAGTTCGCGCTCGGCATCGAGATCGTAGAGATTTTCAAGTATGTCGCTTTGCGAAAGCACCTGGCCCGCACGTCGCATGAACAGGTGAAGCAGGCCGAACTCGCGCCGGCTGAGCGAGACGGGCACGCCGCCATCCTCTACCGTGCGTGCCAGCGGGTCGAGCATCAGGTTGCCCGCTTTGAGCGTATTGTCACGCTTGCCCATTTGCCGCCGGAAGAGCGCCTGGAGGCGCGCCTGCAATTCCTCGAACCGCACCGGTTTGACCACAAAATCGTCTGCGCCAAGGTTCAGGCCCTCCACCTTGTCCTGCCAACTGCCGCGCGCCGTGAGGATCAGGATCGGGCAGTCCACGCCCTGCGCGCGCCAGTGACGCAGCAGGTCCAGCCCGTCTCCGTCTGGCAGGCCCAGGTCGAGAATGATTGCGGCCATCGTATCCAGATCGGGCCAGTCCTCGCCTTCGGCGCGGTTGGTGGCCAGGTCCACCGCGTAATCGGCGGCACGCAGACGATCGCCCAGCCTCTGGCCGAGTTCGGGGTCGTCTTCTACAAGCAGCACGCGCATGGGCGGCCTTCGTGGTGCGGGCATTTCATACCCGATGGTCTAGGACGCGAAACTGACAGGAAGCTGGCAAACTGACAAGTTGTTGTCAGCTTGGGAGTGCACTGCTGCCTTCCATGAAACGCGCCGCTCGCTCACTCGTCCTGCCCGCGCTGCTGGCGCTTGGCCTGTCTTCCTGTTCGGAGTCCCCTCCCGACCCCGATGCTGCTTCGCTTGAGACGCAGCAGGGAACCGGCCTCGCGATAGAGACTGCCGCAGCCGAGGTTGCGAGTGGTGTACCCCTTGGCAGCGTCCCGGGGCGGATAGTGTTGCCCCCCGACGCACGTCACGCCGTGACATCCCCGTACCCGGGCGCTGCCATCAGGGTCTACGTGATCGAAGGGCAGCCGGTGCGCAGGGGAGACCCGCTGGCGCTGGTGCGCGCGACGGAGCCGGTGGCAATCAGCGGCGAGCTTGCCCGAACCCGTGCCGAATTGACCGTAGCAGAAGCGCAGGCGGACCGGATGCGGCAGCTTGCCGAGGAAGGTATCGTGGCGCAGGCCCGCGCGGACGAGGCCAATGCCCGGCTTGCCCAGGCCCGCGCCAGCGTGGCCGAGGCGCAGCGCCTCGTCGCGCTTACAGGCACCGGCCTCGATGGCAGCATGACCTTGCGCGCGCCCATTGCCGGGCGCGTATCGCATGTCGGCATCGATACCGGCGAGATGGTGGGCGATGGCCCCGCGCCGTTCATCGTGGAAGCGTCCGGCCCCTTGCGCATCGAACTTCAGTTGCCCGAGCGCCTGGCGCGGCAAGTGCGCCCCGGCATGGGCGTGGAAGTGCAACTGCCCGGCAGCGGGCCGGATGATGCGCCGGCAGGGGGGCGGATCCTATCGGTTGCACCGTCCATCGAAGTGGACACGCGCTCGGTCATGGCGGTGGCCAGCATTTCCTCCGCACCCGGGCTCGTCGCGGGGCAGAATGTGACGGTCGTCATCAGCGGGTCGGCGAACGGCGAGGGTGTTTCGGTGCCTTCTTCCGCCGTCAGCCGCATCGCCGGTCAAACGCACGTATTCGTGCGAGAGGGGGAAGAGTTCGTGCCGCGTGCCGTCGAGGTGGTGGCCAATGCCGGAGGCCGCGCGGTGATTGCCGAAGGGCTTGGTGCAGGCGAAGTGGTGGCAACTAGTTCCATCGCCGAACTCAAGGCCGCTTCGGCGGAATAGGGGGACCGGGCAATGCTGCGTTCCCTCATCGAAAAGGCGCTGTCGCTGCGCCTTGCCGTGCTCGCGCTGGCCCTGATCCTTGCAGGCATCGGCGCATGGTCGTTCAACCGCCTGCCGATCGATGCCTTCCCGGACATCAGCTCCACCCAGGTCAAGATCATCCTGCGCGCGCCCGGCATGACGCCCGAGGAGGTCGAAAGCCGCGTCATAACTCCCATCGAAATGGAAATGCTCGGCATTCCGGACCAGGCGGTGCTGCGTTCCGTCGCAAAGTACGCGATTGCCGACATCACGATCGATTTCGAGGACGGGACGGACATCTACTGGGCGCGCCAGCAGGTGTCCGAAAGGCTGAACTCGGTCATGGCCGAGCTGCCATCAACCGTGGAAGGGGGCATGGCACCGATCTCGACGCCGCTGTCGGACATGTACATGTTCACGCTGGAAGGTCCGCAAAGTCTGGCCGAAAAGCGCCGCGTTCTCGACTGGATCATCCGCCCCGCGCTGCGCACCGTGCCCGGTGTGGCGGATGTGAATGCGCTGGGCGGCTTCGTCGAGACTTTCGAGGTGGCCCCGGACAACGGCGCGCTGGCGGCCGTCGGGCTTTCAACCGCCGATGTCGCCGCAGCTATCGATACGGGCAATCGCAACGACGGGGCGGGGCGCCTCACCACTGGCGAAGAGGCGCTGATCGTTCGGTCCACCGGGGCGATCCGCACGCTGGACGATCTTGCCAACACCGTGCTGCGCACAGGCGATGGCGGCGGTGTCGTGCGTCTTGGCGACGTTGCCGAAGTGCGCACCGGCAGCCTGACGCGGTATGGTGCCGTTACCAGAGATGGCACGGGCGAGGCGGTGCAGGGCCTTGTCATCGGCCTGCGCGGTGCGGATGCGGCGCAGATCGTCTTCGGCGTGGAAGAACGGCTGGCGGAGATCGCACCGACTTTGCCTGATGGAATGGTGGTGGACGTTTTCTATGACCGTTCCGACCTGATCGAGCGCGCCGTGGGAACGGTGGAAAGCGCGCTGCTGGAAGCGACCGTGCTGGTCGTGTTGCTGCTGCTGCTCTTCCTCGGCGATTTCCGCGCTTCGGTGATCGTGGCGTTGGCTCTTCCCATGGCCGCCTTGCTCACGTTCATCTTCATGCGCGCGATCGGTCTCACGGCCAACCTGATGAGCCTTGGCGGCCTGGCGATTGCCGTGGGCATCCTGGTGGATGGGGCCGTGGTGGTGGTGGAGAATGTCGTCGAGCGCCTGGCCGATCCCAGGCACGCAAAGCAGGGCAAGGCCTACAACATTCTCGTCGCCACGGTGGAAGTGGCAAAGCCCGTTGCCTCGGGCCTTGCCATCATCGCCCTGGTCTTCCTGCCGCTGCTGACGCTGGAGGGGCTGGAGGGCAAGCTGTTCTCCCCCGTCGCTCTCACCATCGTGCTGGCGCTGGCCTCGGCACTGGTGCTTTCCCTGACGCTGATCCCGGTGATCGCCTTCTACATGCTGAAGGTGAAGGAAGGCGAGCACGAGCCCTGGCTGATGCGCAAGATCGCGCCGCGCTTCCACGCTCTGCTCGACAGCGCCTTTGCCCGCAAGAAGCTGGTCTATGGCATTGCCGGCGTCTCGCTGGCGTTGACGGGCGTAGCCTATACGATGACCGGCAAGACCTTCCTGCCGGTGATGGACGAAGGCTCCGTCGTGATGCAGCTGGCGAAGCTGCCGTCGATCTCGCTTGAGCACTCCGTCGAAGGCGATCTCGCCGTCGAGCGCGCGATCATGGAAGAGGTGCCCGAAGTGCAGGCGATCATCGCCCGCGTCGGCTCCGACGAAATCGGCCTCGATCCGATGGGCCTGAACGAGAGCGATGCCTTCCTTGAACTTGCTCCGCGCGAGGAATGGCGGGTGCCAGACAAGGAATGGCTGGTCGACCAGATCCGCACCGTGATGCACCGGTTCCCGGGTATCGAGCCGAGTTTCACCCAGCCGATCAACATGCGAACATCCGAAATGCTTACCGGCGCGCGCGGCGACCTGGCGATCAAGCTGTTCGGTCCTGATCTCGACGAACTCTCGCGCCTTTCAGGTGAAATCCAGGCACGTCTGGAGACCATCGACGGCACCAGCGAGGCGATGACCGTGGCCAATGACACGGTGGATTACATGCAGATCGATATCGATCGCGTTGCCGCAGGGCGGCTCGGGATGCCGGTGACGGACTTGCAGGACATGATGCGCGCGCAGGTGGAAGGCGTGCGCGCCGGCGTGGTGGCGGATGGCAACCGTCGCATCCCCATCGTGGTACGCGGCGAAGGACGCGGCGCCGATACGCCGCAGACCTTTGCCGACCAGTTGTACCAGGCCCCTTCCGGACCGCTGGTGCGCGCCAGCGATGTCGCGAATGTTACTCTTGCGGAAGGTCCGGTGAAGCTGGAGCACGAGAACGGATCGCGCTTTGCCATGGTGCAGGCATTCGTCACGGGGCGCGACCTCGTCGGCTATGTCGAAGAAGCGCGCGCCGATATCGCGCAGAACGTGGAGCTTCCGGCAGGCTATCGCCTCGAGTGGGGCGGCCAGTTCGAGAACCAGCAGCGTGCCAGCGCGCGTCTCGCGATCGTCTTGCCGATCTCTGTCCTGCTGATTTTCGGAATCCTGTACTTCACGCTGGGATCGCTGCGGGCATCGCTGCTGATCCTGCTCAATATCCCCTTCGCCATGGTCGGCGGGATGATCGCACTGGCAGCGTCCGGCGAATATCTCTCGGTGCCCGCCTCGGTCGGCTTCATCGCCCTGATGGGCATAGCCGTCCTGAACGGGCTGGTGATGGTCACATACTTCCGCCAGCTGCGGAGCGAGGGCGTTCCCTTGCACCGGGCCGTTCGACAGGGAGCGGAGCGCCGCCTGCGCCCGGTGCTGATGACGGCCAGCATTGCCGCCTTCGGCCTCGTTCCCCTGCTGTTCGCCAGCGGGCCGGGATCGGAAATCCAGAAGCCGCTGGCCATCGTCGTAATCGGCGGCCTGGTATCCGCGACGCTGCTCACGCTGGTGTTGCTGCCGATCCTTTACGAACGCTTCGGCGAAAGTGAGGGCGAGCACGAGGAAGAGCACATGGGTGAAGGAGAAGCAGCATGATGCGCCCGAAACACCTTGCCCTGATTCTGCCGCTGCTGGCGCTGGCCGCTCCCGCCAGTGCCGAACCCGGCCTGCCGAACGAAGAGCAGGTCTCCATCGCGCTGGATGCCTATCCGGCAGTGGAAGCCGCACGGCAGCGCGTCAGCGCGGCCCGCTCATCCGCCCGCGCGCGCGCAGCCAGCCCACACGATTTCACCGTCACCGGCAGCTACACGCGCCGCAGTATCGATTTGGAGGGCGACTTCGACGAGTTCGATGCCGAGCTGATGCGCGGCGTGCGTCTGCCGGGCAAGGCCCGGCTGGACCGCGAGATTGGCACACACCTCGTCGATGCGGCGCAAAACATGGCCGAGGATACGCGCCACCAGGCTGCCCTGGTCCTGGCGCAGCACTGGTGGGACTGGCTTTCTGCCTCTGCCGTGGCGCAGGTGGATCAGCGCCCAGTCGCCAATCTCGAAGCGGCCCTGGCCGCGGTACAGCGCAGGATGGATCTTGGCGATGCGGCGGCGCTGGATGCCGATCAGGCCGAAGCTGCGCTGGGCGCTGCCCGCGTGCGCGCAGCACAATCTGCCGGCGAGGCGGACCTTGCCCGCACTCGCCTGACCACGCATTTCCCGGCGCTCGCCGTACCTGCCGAAGCGCCAGAGATTCCCGTGCCCGAGATGGCTGCTGACGAATTGTCGCGCCTTTCCCGGCTGGTGGTGATGAACAGCCACGAAATTGCCGCCGCCGAAGCGCAGGCGCGGGCAGTGGAGGCTTCCGCCGCGCGCGCAAGGCTGGACCGTGTGGCCGACCCGTCGCTGGGCGTGCGGGTGTTCTCAGAGCGGGGCGGGGCGGAAACTGGTGCGGGCCTGGTGTTCTCCATGCCCTTTGGCGGCAGCCGCCGCGGCGCCATTGCAGACCAGGCCATAGCCGAGGCCGATGCCGCCCTGGCCGAGGCCCGCATGGCGCGCTTCGCCGTGCAGGAGACTTCCGCCGCAGACCTGGCGCAGGCGCGTTTCCGGATCGAGTCCTGGCAGCGGGCCCGCGAGGGACTGCGCGCGCAGATGGCCGTGCTCACCCGCATGCGGCGGGGGCATGAGCTGGGTGAGATCGATCTCGCCGATCTGCTGCTGACAGAACGCATGACGCACGATGCCTTCACCATGGAGGTGGATGCCCGCGCTCAGGCGCAGCGCGCTGTCACGCAGTTAAGGATCGATAGCCACGACCTGTGGCTGGCCGATTAGCGGTGCGACTGAATTGATTCGAAGTATCTGAAAACTGGTGGGCGATGACAGGCTCGAACTGCCGACCCTCTCGGTGTAAACGAGATGCTCTACCAACTGAGCTAATCGCCCCAACACCAGTCTTTGCTTGCGTCCATGTCGATCGCAGCGCGCGCCCCTTAGCGCAAGGTTTGCCTGCGAGGAAAGGGGAAAGATGGCTTCACGCGAAATTGTCTTTTTTGGCGGCTCCTGATTATGAATCGCTGGGCGATCCGCCATCCGCCAGCGCATCCAGCACTTCGGCACGCGCTTCCTCGGATCCCCAGTCATACGCACCGATCACGCGCCACAGCTCGTTGCCGTCGGCATCGTAGAGCACGGTGAGCGGCAGCACCGGGCCGCCGCCGAAGGTGAAGGCCAGTTCGTTGTCCGGGTCCAGCCACTGCGGCAGGTTCGGCAGGTCGCGCGCTTCGAAGAACGGCTCCACCACATCGGCCCCGCGCATGTCCTCGCTCACCGTCAGCACGCGCACCCGGCCTTCCAGATCGGCGGCAAGGCCGTCGAGCAGCGGCATTTCCACCACGCACGGCGCGCACCATGTCGCCCACAGGTTCAGCAGCACCGGCTCTCCCACCTCGGACAGCACCAGCTCCTCGCCCGCCGGGTCGACGACAGTCACCTCGGGAATGGTCTCTCCGGCGAAGCTGCGGTCCAGCGTGCCGGTCAGTTCGATAGTTTCGCTTGGGCCGGGCGCGGTCACGTTTTCTTGCGCCGCATCCTCCGTCCCGTTATCGCACGCGCCGAGAGTAAGGGCCGCACCGGCGGCTAGGCAGATCAGGAACAGGCGCGACTTGGCCAAGGATACATCCTCCAATGCAATGTGGGGCGGGCGGTTTGCCGAAGGCCCCTCTGCCATAATGCGCGAGATCAACGCGTCGATCCCGTTCGACAAGGCTTTGTGGCGACAGGATATAGCGGCAAGCAAGGCGCATGTCGCCATGCTGGCGGCCTGCGACATCGTGACGGACGAAGATGCCGAAACGATTATCGACGGTCTCGAGAAAGTTGCCGCCGAATACGAAGCCGACGGCGTGCCAGAGGACTGGGACCTCGAGGACATTCACATGACGACCGAGTCCCGCCTAGCCGAACTGATCGGCGCACCTGCGGGCCGCCTGCACACCGCGCGCAGCCGCAACGACCAGGTGGCAACCGACTTTCGCCTATGGGTGCGAGAAGCGATGGACGAGGCGATCGCCGGGCTGGAGGCTCTGCAACGCGCGCTCGTCACCCGCGCTGGCGAGCACGCCGCTTCGATCATGCCGGGCTTCACCCACCTGCAGACCGCACAGCCGGTGACGCTGGGCCATCACCTGATGGCTTATTACGAGATGGCCGCGCGCGATGTCAGCCGGTTCAAGGATGCGCGTGACCGGATGAACCTGTGCCCGCTGGGCAGCGCGGCGCTCGCCGGAACCGGCTTCCCGATCGACCGCGAGATGACGGCGCAGGCGCTGGGCTTCGCCGGGCCGACCGCGAACAGCCTCGATTCGGTGTCGGACCGTGACTTCGCCCTCGATTACCTGACGGCGGCCAGCCAGTGCGCGCTGCACCTCTCGCGGCTGGCAGAGGAGTTCGTGATCTGGGCCAGCCAGCCATTCGGCTTCGTGCGCATGCCCGATACGCTCTCCACCGGCTCTTCCATCATGCCGCAGAAGAAGAACCCCGACGCTGCGGAACTGGTGCGCGGCCATGCCGGACGCATCGTCGGCTGCCAGACGGCACTGATGGTGACGATGAAGGGCCTGCCGCTCGCCTATTCGAAGGACATGCAGGACGACAAGCCGCCGGTTTTCGAAGCCGCCGGCCTCCTGCGCCTGTCCATCGCCGCGATGGTCGGCATGGTGGCGGACGCGACCTTCAAGACAGACCGGATGCGCCAGGCCGCCGAACTGGGCTATGCCACCGCGACCGATCTTGCCGACTGGCTGGTGCGCGAGGCGGACATTCCCTTCCGCGAGGCGCACCATATCACCGGAGCGGCGGTGAAGCTGGCCGAAAGCCAGGGCAAGGCGCTGGACGAACTGTCTATGGACGAGCTGACGGATATCGACAGCCGCATCGACGAGCGCGTCTACAAGGCGCTCTCGGTCGAGGCATCGGTTGCCGCGCGCGATTCGCACGGCGGCACGGCTCCGGACGAAGTGCGAAAACGCGTGGCGCAGGCCCGCGAAGCGCTGGGTATGGAAGCATGAGGCGCGCTGTCCTGATCCTTCCCGCACTCACGCTGGCAGCCTGCGCCCAGACTGCCGATCTCGAGCCTGCGGCAGGCGACACCCTGCCGCCCGCGCCATACGGGGCGCAGGAACCGCTCGATGCCGAGGAATTGCTTGAGCTCGACCCGCAGGCTGCGCCCGAACGCAGCGTGGAACTGCGGCGGGAGAGCGAGGAGCGCGAGGACGATCCGTTCGACCTCCCGCCCGAGAGCTGACAGGAATTACGTAAAGTGGACCATTTTCAACTCAGGAACGGCGAACTCCACGCCGAAGACGTGCCCCTTTCGCGCATTGCGGAAGAAGTGGGCACACCCGTCTATGTCTATTCGCGCGCCACGCTGGAGCGCCACGCGCGCGTTTTCCGCGAAGGACTGGAGCCGGTGACACAGGCATCCGGCGAGGAGCCGCTGGTTGCCTTTGCCGTGAAGTCCAACCCCAATGTCGCCGTGTTGAAAGTGCTGAGCCGCGAAGGCTTCGGCGCCGATGTCGTTTCCGGCGGGGAGCTGGTGCGCGCCCTGACCGCGGGCATGCCGGCAGACAAGATCGTATTCTCGGGCGTAGGCAAGACGCGCGCCGAGCTGCAGCTGGGCCTGGAAAAGAAAATCGGCCAGTTCAACATCGAATCCTCCGAGGAAGGCCGTGAGCTTGCCGAACTCGCGGCGAGCCAAGGGCTGGAGGCGCAGGCGACCTTGCGCATCAATCCCGATGTCGACGCGAAGACGCACGAGAAAATTTCCACTGGCCGCGCCGAGAACAAGTTCGGCATCCCGTTGGTCCGCGCGCGCGAGGTGTTTGGCGAGTTGGCGAACCTGCCGGGCCTCAACCTGCGCGGCGTGGCTGTGCACATCGGCAGCCAGTTGCTCGACCTCGAGCCGCTCGAAACCGCCTTTGCGAAGGTCGGCAAGCTGGTGGCGGACCTGCGCGCCGATGGGCACACCATCACCCACGTCGATCTCGGCGGCGGGCTGGGCGTGCCCTACAAGGCCAGCGAGAACCCGCCGAGCCCTGCCGAATACGGCGCAATGGTGGCCCGCGCGACAGAAGGATGGGACGTTCACCTGACGTTCGAGCCGGGCCGCGTGATCGCGGGCAACGCCGGTGTGCTTCTCACCCGCGTCGTGCGCGTGAAGCGCGGCGGGAACGGTCCGCCGTTCGTGATCGTGGATGCCGCCATGAACGATCTGGCACGCCCGGCCATGTACGGCGCATGGCACGACTTCGATGCTGTCGTTCCCGGTGGAGACAAGATGATGGCCAACATCGTCGGCCCGATCTGCGAGACGGGCGATACCTTCGCCACCGACCGCGAGATCGACGCCTTGCAGTCGGGCGCGCTGGCCGTGTTCCGCACGGCTGGGGCATATGGCGCGACCATGGCCAGCAGCTACAACTCGCGCGGTTTCGTGCCCGAAGTGCTGGTGGACGGCGAACGGTTCGCCGTGGTGGCGGACCGAATCCCCGCCGATGCCATCATGGACGCGGAACGCGTGCCGGACTTCCTGCTCGACTGATGCGTTCGCTGCCCCTCTTCCACCGTATTGCCGGACAGCCGGTGATCGTGCTGGGGGAGGGGGCCATGGCCGAACCCAAGCGGCGACTGGTCGAGCGCGCCGGCGGTCGCGTAGTGGCGGACATGCAGGAGGGCATCGACGAGGGCGCGCGGCTGGCATTCGTCGCCCACGACGACGAGAAGATGTGCGAGGGCGATGCCATTCGCCTGCGCTGCGCCGGGCTGCTGGTCAACGTGGTCGACCGCCCGGACCTGTGCGATTTCACCACGCCCAGCCTGCTGGAGCGTGATCCGGTGCTGATTGCCGTTGGCACCAGCGGCGCGTCGGCTGGTCTTGCGAAGCAGTTGCGCCTGCGGCTGGAAAAGCTGCTGCCGTCCGACCTCGGCGATCTGGCCGAAAAGCTTTCCGCCATGCGCGCCGCGATCAAGGCGCGCTTTCCCGACATGGGCGAGCGCCGCCGCGCGCTGGACGAGGCGCTGGGCGCGGGCGGCCAGCTCGATCCGCTGGCGGAAGGCGGGGCTGAGCGCGTCGAAGACTGGCTCTCAAGCGCGGGCGATCAGCAGGCAAATGCAGTGCATCGCTTCACCCTTGCGAGCGACGATCCCGAAGACCTCACCATCCGCCAGGCGCGCCTCTTGGGCAGCGCCGACGCGGTGATCGCCGACCCCGCAATTCCCGAAGCCCTGCTGGACCGCGCGCGCGCCGATGCCGAGCGCCTGACGCTGCCCTACGATGGCCCGATGCCCGGCGGCCTGGTGGTATTCCTCGAACGCGCCTGATTGGCGATCATCAAGGATTACAGTCATTTAACTTAAAGAGCCGAGACTTACTCGTCACACCTCCCGCAGGAACGGCGCGGTGCCGTTTCGTTTGCAGGAGATGACAATGAAGCTTCCCAAGATCGATCTGGCGAGCCTGCCCGATCTCGACACCCTGACCGGCCTGTTCGGCTCAATCCGCACGCCCGGCCATGACGACACGATCATCGTGATCGCCACGGTCGTCTACGACACCAACCCTCCCGGCAGCGGCCTGATCTGAGGTCCGGGGCGATGCAGGTTCATCCCGACATCGCCGCGTTGCGGAGCGACCGCGCTCCGCAACGCGAGGCCCAGGCCGCCATGCTGGCAGCGGGCGAGGCATGGGCGAGGGAGCCCGGCGCAGCCGAGTTGCAGGCCGATCTGAGGGCGTTCGGCGAAGGCGCTCCGCTGGAAGCGTGCGCAATGCTGGAGGCCATGTTTACCGCCAGCGGCGAAGCGGAGCGGCTGATGGACCTGATGAGCCGCCATTACTGCCGCGCCATGGCCGCGCACCCCATCGGCCACCCGCCATTCCGGCAGGGGTTCGATGGAACCTCGACTTCCATCCTCCTCGCAAGTTCGGGGCGTGCGCAACTGATGTTGCAGGCAAAAGAGCCGGGGGCGATGGCGCATCCGGGATACATGTTCTGCGACGCGGTGCGCTTCGACGCCGTGCTGGGCGGTGCGGCCGATGCACGGATCGTGCGCCAGACAGGGCGGAATACCGGTCCGGCGCGGTTCTCCGAAGAGGCGCTTTCCCTGCGGTCCGGCCACCGCCTCGCTCTCGATCTCTCCACCGAAGCAATCGTTGTCGATGCGGTGCAGAGCCGCTTCGTCGTCCTGCGATTGCTGCGAACTGCGGCAGAGCCGCAGCCGGGTCGTGAATACGATGCCGCCAGCGGCAAATTGCTTCACCAGAGCGCAGGGCGCATCGGCACCAGTCGGCGCGAGGCAACCATCGCCCTGCTGGGCCGGATGGGCCGCGCCGATGCCGCCCCCGCCATGGTGCGCGTCGCGCTTGAGGAAGGGGATGTTTCGATGCGTTGGCAGGCCTTGCGCGAAGCGCTGGCGCTGGATACCGCGCAGGGGTTCTGCGCCCTCGTCAGCGTGGCCCGGCGAAAGGACGATCCCCTGGCGCGCGAAGCAGGTGCGCTGCGGGCGCAGTTGCTCGAAACCTATCCCATGCTTGCCGAACTGGAGGCCGAACGATGCCCCGCGTGATCCATTACGAAGACGCTGCCGCCTGCGATCTGGGCGACTGCATCGATGCCCTGGAGACGGAAGGCTTCAAGCCTTACGAGGAAGAGAGCCTGCTCCATGGCGCGAAATGGCTGCGCCGCCTCGCCAATAATCGCACGTTCCTGGGCGACATGATGCTGGAAGAGCTGAAAGCGGGCGTCGACGTGGCCGAAGACGCCAGCAGCTATGGCCCGCAGGTGGTCATGCTGTCGCCCCTGGGCCGTGAATACTACATGCGCGCCAATTTCTGGCCGAGCGCGGACGAGCATATGTTCCGCGCCAGCGGCCCGTCGGCCTTCAGCTACGAATTGCCGCACGACCACAATTTCGATTTCCTCACCGTGGGCTATTTCGGGCCTGGCTATTCAAGCGACTACTACGAATACGAATACGAGCAGGTCGCAGGATTCATCGGCGAGATGGCGAACCTGCGCTTCGTCGAACGCTCCACGCTCGATCCCGGCAAGCTGATGCACTACCGCGCACACCTGGACGTGCACTCCCAGCTACCGCCCGAAAGCCTCTCGGTCTCGATCAACATCATGCACGCCAGCGGCGCTCAGGGCCTGCTCGATCAGTATCGATTCGACGTTGAGAAGGACGAGATTGCGGGCGTCATCAGCCCCGGCGGCAGCGAGACATTCCTGCGCGTGGCCGTGGGGCTGGGCAGCGAGGACGCGCTGGACCTCGCGCACCATTTCGCACGCGCCCACCCCAGTGACCGCATGCGGCTTGTTGCGCTGGATGCGCAGGCCGGTGTTCTCGACCTGCGTGAACGTGACGAACTGTGGCGGCGCGCGGAGAGCAGTGGCAGCAGGTTGGTCGCTCGCGAGGCGATGCGCAGGAGAAGGGCCTTGGAGGAGGCGTGCTGAAGGCCCTCTCTCACAGGCTCCAGCTAATGCCGATCCGGCCGACTACATCGTACTGGTCGATGCCGCTGGAAACGTCGCTGTTGGGGATCCAGAGATCGACACCACCGCTCAGCGTCAGTCCGGGCAGGCTGTCTGGCGCGGGTTGCCCGGAGAAAAGCAGGCCAGTGCGAAAGAAGCCCAAGGTTTCCTTGCCGCCGTCGACCCCGTCATAATATTCGTCCGACAGGCCGATCATCACCGGCACGGCCACGTTGATCGGCGCGCCGCCTATGTTCGCATCGAAGGACGGTGTCAGCGATGGCTGGACATAGAGGGCGTCCTTTCGCCCAGGCCGTCCCGCCTCCTGCACCAGTCTTAACGAGGGAGACAGGCTGAAATTGTCCAGCGGCAGGCCATCCCATAGCCCGGAATCGTCATACCCGACGATCATTTCGAGATCGTTGTATCCTTCGAAGGAATCGCCAAGCGATTCATAGCGGTAGTAAGTGGCCGAAACGTTCCACCTATCGGCGAGTTGAACGGAAGCGCCGGCGTAGAGGTCGGTTTCGTAAAAGCGGGTGAGGCGTCCGGCGGGGCCGGGCGGCACCGATCCAAGCTTGATGCTCGCCCAGCTGCCGGCAAACACACTGGCATCGGTGACCAGCCCCCCGTCATCATCCGCCACGTCGAGCGACACGGTAACACTCGGCTGAAAGCTCACTTCCTCTGCAAACATCACGCCGCGCGAGATGTATTCGGTGACGATGCCCGAACCGATACTGACCGAAACGCGATCGCTGTCTTGCGGGGCTTCGTCTTCTGGCAGGACAACCGGAGCGGGTGGCTCTGTTTCGGGTGTCGGATCGGCTTCCTGGGCGAGAGCGGAAACGGGCAGGACAGGGGCGAGCGCAACGGTGCCAAGGAGCAGGATTCTCACGGTTTCCTCCGCGTTTCGGACAGGTTTGCATGAAACCAACCGGACGCGGGGCGTGGTTGTTCCGAAAAGTCGGACTCGCGACCGTCTGCTAGAGAATGCCGCCCGCCAACCGGTCTATCGCGCCTTGCAGGATGACGGCGGCAGCGTGGCTGTCGATCCGCTCGGCACGTTTGCGGCGGCTGGTGTCCTGCGCAATCATGTCGCGCTCCGCCGCCGTGGTGGACCAGCGCTCGTCCCACAGCAGCACGGGCAGGCCGAGGCCGTTCTGCGCGCTGGCGAGGTTGCGGGCGAAGGCGCGGCTGGCCTGCGCGCGCGGTCCGGCGCTGCCATCCATGTTCAGCGGCAGGCCGATGACGATGCCCGCCGCAGAGCGCGTCTCGCACAGCTCCTGCAAGGCGGCGCGGTCGCGGGTGAACTTGCCCTTGGGCAAGGTCTTGCCCGCCGTCGCAAAGGCCCACCCGGCATCGCAGATCGCAGTGCCGATGGTCTTGGTGCCAAGGTCCAGCCCCAGCAGCACACCGCCCAGCGGCAGCGCGCTGCGGAACTCGGCGGCGTCTTCGGTTACGAGGGCTGGGCTGGCTGCCATGCGCGCACCCGGTTGACGACGTCTGCCTGGAGGTTCCGCCAGAACAGCGGGATGTCGTAGACGTGGTAGTTGTTGCCCGGCAGCACGTACTGGCCAAGCTCGGGCGGATCACCGATCAGCAGGATGCCGCTTTCCGGATCGCACCGCGCGGGCACTGCGCCTGCCACCAGTTCGCCGTTCGAAAGGTCGCCTTCGGGCACCAGCGTGCCGAGATTGCGCTCCGCATCGGCACTGCCGTCGAGAGAGCCGGTCAGCGGGTTAACGCACAGGATCGGCGTGTCCGTTCGGCTCTCGCCGTCGATCCCCGGCGTTTCGTTGTAGAGCCGGAGGTACTGGCCTGGATCGGCAGGCTCGGCAAAGCTGGCCCAGCTTGCGACGCAGCCGGCCTGCTGCCCGCTGGCGCAGGCAGGCAGGCCAAGGGCGGGCAGGTCCGTCTCCAGCGAGATCGGCATGCCGATCGGGTAGGCGACGGCCAGCCGCTCCATCAGCGGGGTGCCTTTCAGCTTCTCGGTCAGCAGGCGTACGACGTGGTAGCCGCCCTGGCTGTGCCCGGCGAGAACGATAGGCGTGCCTTCGGGCACCGAGTCGATGAAGAAATCGAACGCCTGCTCGATATCGGCATAGGCGGCATCCAGCGCGCGTCCGGCCTCGGGGGAATCGGTGAGGAAAGTGCCGTAGGTCGCCTGCCGGTAGCGCGGTGCCCATATCTCGCTTGCACGATTGAAGGCGCTGGCCATGCCTCGCACCATCAGGCGCGCGCGAGTCTGCGATTCCTCGTGATCGAGCGGCGCGTTCCAGGCATCGTTTTCGAGGAAACTGGTGGGGTGGACGAAGAACACGGCAAAGTCCGGCGTGTCCCCGCTGTCCGCGGGTCCCGACGGGGGAGGCTGGGTGGAGAGTTCCTCACTGAAAGCAGGCTGCCAGCGCGCGGGATCGTTCACGCCCTTGCCGGGGCGGCTGAACCACATGGCCGGGTCCTGGTAGGCGTTCGCCTCCAGCGGGTCTTGCTCGACGAATTCGACATCGGGCACGAGCGCCATCTCGGTGAGTTCTTCGGCGTAGATTCGCAACACGAACAGCACGGCAATCGCCAGCACGATCAGGAAGGCGACAATATAGAGGAACTTACGCAGGATCGTTCTCCAGGGTGGTGGTGTTATCGGCGGTCTGCCGTGCGTCTTCATCCAGCAGGGTGCTGTCCTCCGCGTCCTTGGCGCGGGCGCGTTCTTCCAGCGCGACCTTGATCATGGCGAGCAGGGGATCGGCGAACAGCAGGCCGAGAATGCCGAACAGGATGCCCATGATCAGCTGCATGGCCAGCACCAGGGCAGGCGCCAGGTCCACCGTCTTGCGGGCGATCATGGGAATGACGAAGTAGCCGTCGATGTTCTGCACGGCCAGGTACACGACGATGGTGTAGATACCCATCTGCGCGCCGCCCGAGAAGCCCACCAGCACCATCAGCCCGCCCGATATGAGTGCGCCGATGTTGGGAATGAAAGCCAGCAGGCCGGTAAGGATGGCCAGCAGCGCCGCCATGGGAATCTCGTCCCCCGTCACCAGCCCGTATCCGAGCAGGGCGACGTAGGTGAAGCAGCCCTCGAACACCATGCCCACAAGCCTGCCGAACAGCAGGCGGCGCATGGTGTAACCCATCTGGCTGGCGGTGTGATAGAACTGGTCGCGCCGCCCCTTAGGCAACATCCAGGCGACGCCCCGCTCGTAAAGGCGGGGTTCGGCAGCGACGTAGATGCCGATGATGACGATCAGCAGTAGCGTGGTCAGTCCGCCCAGCAGGCCGGTGAGCGCGCGGGTGACGGTGCCGAAACCGCTGGCCGCCTGGCTGGCCATGGCCTGCACGGTGTCCATGCTGATCTGGAAGCCCTGTTCGCGCATCCAGCTGAAGATCGTGCGGGTCTGTTCCTCCACGATGGTGGGAAATTCGGCGGCCTGTTCGGATATCTGCGCCCCGGCGAACATCGACAGCCAGACCAGGAAACCGACTGCGGCCAGCAGCACCAGCGCGATCCGCCAGGGCCGGCCGATGGGCAGCCACCGGCCCAGCAGCCGCGCCCCGCCGTCCACCAGCGAGGCGAATACCATTGCGCCGAAAATCACCAGCAGGCTTTGCGAGATGTAGACGGCCAGCACCACCAGCCCGACCACCGTGGTCCAGGTCAGCGCGCGCCATGCCTCGAACCGCAGTTCCGGCGAGGATATGCGCGTCGGGCTTGCACCCATCGCGCCGTCGTCATTCGGTCCAGCCGGTTTGCCCACGGCGCCTATTCTCCCCTGATTTCAGGGCGCAGACTGGTCCACGCGCGGCCGCCGCGCAAGGCCTGTAACCATGTTATCGGGTTCCACGTGGCCTGCCCGTCGAGCGAGAAGGTGATGAATTCCGCGCGCCCGCCGACGTCTTCCAGCGGCACGGGGCCACCAAGGCCGCTGGCGAACACCGGCGCGCGGCTGTCTGCCGAATGATCGCGGTTGTCGCCCATCAGGAATACGTGCCCATCGGGAACGGTGATTTCGGCCATGTCGTCGAGCGCCTGGTCCATGTGATCGATGATCAGGTAACTCGCCCCGTTGGGAAGTGTTTCCCGGTAGGTGGGCGGCTCGTAGACCTGCGTGCCGTCCTCCAGCGTGACGAGATAGGGCGCGAAGACCGAGAGGCATTCGGTGCCGTAGCCGCAGATGTTGTCGTTCTCCACCGGCAGCCGCACGGGCGGTTCCATGTCCTGCGCCACGGGTTCGCCGTTGAGGATGATCTGCCCATCAACGAGCGCAATGGTATCGCCCGGCAAGGCGACGACGCGCTTGATGTAGTCTTCGTTTCGGTATGGCGGCACGGCGATCACGATGTCGCCGTACTCCGGCGTGGCAGGCGCAATCCGCCAGTCACCGCGCGGGGCGAGGTGGAAACTGGTGGAGACCCAGCTCCAGCCGTAGGGATACTTGCTCACCACCAGCCTGTCCCCCACCAGCAGGTTTGGCACCATGCTGGCGCTGGGGATATAGAACGGCTTCGCCACGAAGGTGTGGAACGCAAGCACGGCCAGCAGCATCAGCGCAAGGCCGCGCACTTCGGCGAACCAGTTGATCGGCTTCTTCGGCTTCTTGTCGCTCATGCGGGTGGCAATCAGGCTTTCGGATGGGCTTCGATGATCACGAAGGCCTGTGCCCATGGATGATCGTCAGTGAGGGTGACATGAATGGAAACGGTGTGCCCCGGCGGCGTCATTTCCTCCAGCCGCGCCGCCGCGCCGCCGGTAAGGGCGAGGGTGGGCGCACCCGAAGGTGCATTCACCACGCCGATATCCTTCATGTAGACGCCGCGCTTGAAGCCGGTGCCCACGGCCTTACTGAACGCCTCCTTGGCCGCAAAACGCTTGGCATAGGTGCCCGCCTGCGTGTGCGGACGGCGCGCGGCCTTGGCATTTTCCACGTCGGTGAAGCTGCGCTGCTTGAAACGCTCGCCCCAGCGGTCGAGCGAGTTCTGGATGCGCTCGATGTTGCACAGGTCGGAGCCGAGACCGATGATCACCGCGTCCCCCTCACCGTGCGTGATCCATCAGTTCGCGCATTTTCAGCACCGCAGGCTCCAGTCCGCAGAAGATCGCCTCGCCGATCAGGTAGTGCCCGATGTTGAGCTCCGCCAGTTGCGGAATTGCGGCGATGGGCTGGACGTTCTCGTAGGTGAGGCCGTGGCCCGCGTGCGGCTCGATACCGTTCTTGGCGGCGAGCGCGGCCATGTCGGCGATGCGCTTCAGTTCCTTCTCGACCCTGCCGGAGTCGCCATCGAGCCCGGCATGGGCATATTCGCCGGTGTGGAATTCCACCACTGGCGCACCGAGGCGCAGGGCGGCGTCGAGCTGGCGTTCCGACGCCTCGATGAACAGCGATACGCGGATGCCCGCATCCTGCAGGCGCGAGACGATCGGCGCGAGTTGGTTGTGCAAGCCGGCAGCATCGAGGCCGCCTTCGGTCGTGCGCTCCTCGCGCTTTTCGGGCACGATACAGGCGGCGTGCGGCTTGTGGGCAAGCGCGATGGCGAGCATCTCTTCGGTCGCGGCCATTTCCAGGTTCAGCGGCAGATCGGTCGCGTCCTGGATGCGCTTGAGATCCTCGTCGCGGATATGGCGGCGGTCTTCGCGCAGGTGCGCGGTGATGCCGTCGCCGCCGCAGGCCGCCACGATTTCCGCCGCGCGCACGGGATCGGGATGGTCCCCGCCGCGCGCGTTGCGGATGGTGGCCACGTGGTCGATGTTTACACCGAGACGGAGTTGCTTGGTCATGGTGGCAGGGCCTCTAGTCGAACGGGACGGGCAATTCCAGTTGCCCGACTACTTAACGGCCGCTTTGGCAGGCCAGTTCGGACAGCACGTCGTGCATGGGGCCGCTGCCCGTCCGGACCTCGCCGAACTCGAAATCCCCCTGATCGGTCGCCAGCGCAACGGCAATGCCGCGATCGGGAAGGATGATGTTGCGAGTCTGGAACTTGCCGATGCCGCCGCGCCGCTCGACGATGCGAACGGGCGCGTCGCAGCCGTCTAGCGAAGCCTGGAAGACCCACTGACCCAGCGCCAACGAACCCGATGCGGCATCGCTTTGCCATAGCCGTGCCAGTGCGCTGTCGCTCAGCAACCGGCCGCTCATCAGTGCCTGGTCGAATGCGAGGATATCGTCCAGCGGCCCGACCAGCGCACCCGATGCTCCGTAGCCCGCAATGCGCTTGGCCTCGGCATCCGTGCGCGCGGCGAAAGCCCGCTCGCTGCCGGGCTCCAGGAAACTGGTGTTGATCCAGCCGGCATCCAGGCCAATGCCCTGCGCCAGCAGCAGGTCGAGGCTGGTGCCGGTCGCCGCTTCCAGCACGGCGCCCAGCACGATGTAGTCGCAATTGTTGGATGCCCCGCCACCTACCGCCGGGGCTTCTCCCTGGCCCGTGCAGTAGGCGAGGGGATTGGCCTCGCTCGTATAGAATGAGGGGAAGCCGTCGTCGCCGGGAGCCGAATCGTCCGGGTTGGGCAAGTCGCTGCGATGGCGCAGAAGGTCTTCCACGGAGAGACCACGGCCACGCAGCGGACGAATCCACGTGCCGACGTCACTGCCAAGGGAAAACTGCCCGTCCTCCACTTCGCGCATGACCAGCACGGCGATCACCTGCTTGGTGACGGAGGCCCAGGGCCAACCCTCTATCGTACGGGTCGCGGCTTCCTCGGGCGCGCTGTCCCCGTAATATATGGTATCGGGCTTGCCGGGCACCGCGAAGGCGGCATCGCCGGTAAAACCGCTTTCCAGCAGCCGGGCATAGCCGCGTAGGTCCGCATCCTGCTCGGCGAAGGGGCGGTCCCCCGGCGTCGCGCAAGCGCCGAGGATCGCGCAGCCGAGCGCTCCTGCAAGAAGCCGCGCGACGAGAGTCACTTCCGGCTCCCCGGCTTGGTGATGGGCAGGGCGGCAAGTTCGGCGGGCACTTCGTCCTCCGCATAGGTGGGGAAGTCGATGTCGATCAGCGGGAAGAACGGCACCCCGAGGTCGACCGACCCGTTCGAACGGTCGACCAGCGCCACTTCGGCCAGCACTTCGCCGCCTTCGCGGGCCACGGCGGCAATCGCCTCGCGGCTGGAGAGGCCGGTGGTGACAACGTCCTCCACCATCAGCACCTTGGCACCCGGTTCCAGCGCGAAACCGCGGCGCAGGTGGAACTCGCCGTCGGGGCGTTCGAGGAACATGGCGTCGAGATTCAGCGCGCGGCCCATTTCATGGCCGATTATGATGCCGCCCATCGCCGGGCTTACCACGGCATCAAGCGAATCGAGGATCTCGCCGGGGATCTTCTCGCCCAGTGCCTCGGCCAGGCGCGCGGCGCGGTGCGGGTTCATCAGTACCCGCGCGCATTGCAGGTAATGGCCGCTGTGCCGCCCGCTGGACAGCTTGAAATGCCCTTCCAGCAGGGCACCGCTGGCGCGGAATTCATCGAGGACCTCGTCCTGTGTCATGGTGCTGGCCAGTCCTTTCGCTTCGGCAATCGCATGTAATCGGGCACCCTTGGACCAAGGTCCGGATAGGCGTCTGGGAAAAAAGTCCCTAGTTGCGCTTGAGGCATGGGGCAAGCGCGCGTATAGGCGCGGCGTTGGCGGCCCCTGTCGGGGTCTGGGGGCACTTGTGCCCGGGACGAAAAATGGAAAGCATTGAAACCATGAATTTCGGCGCATTCGCCCGCAAGAAACTAAACTTCCTCGCACTTTTCGTGTTGGCAGCCCTTTCGCTTGGTGCCCTGCAGCAGGGTGCCATGGCGCAGGAAGGCGCCGTTGATCCGGACGCTGTCGCCGTCGAGGAGTCGGCTGCCGAAGCGCCGGCGTTCGAATACTACGGCCCCGAAATGATCAAGGGCCAGCCGGTCAGTTCCGATGAAGACCTGATCGGTTCGATGACTTTCCAGCCGCAGTTTACCGATAACGGCGAGTACGCGCTGTGGATGCACGACGCGATCCTGATGCCGATCATCACCGTGATCAGCCTGTTTGTTCTCGCTCTGCTGCTGTGGGTCGTGCTCAAGTACAACAAACGCGCCAACACAGTGCCTTCCAAGACCAGCCACAACACCCTGATCGAAGTGATCTGGACGGTTATCCCCGTGCTGATCCTGGTGGTCATCGCCGTGCCTTCGATCACGCTGCTGGCGCGCCAGTACCAGTCGCCGCCCGAGGACGCGATCACGATCAAGACCAATGGCTACCAGTGGTACTGGGGCTACGAATACGTCGACAACGGCGGTTTCGAAGTCATCTCCAACATGCTGAGCGAAGAAGCTGCGCTGGAGTCTGGCGAGCCGCACCAGCTGGCCGTTGACAACCGCATGGTCGTGCCCGTCGGCGTGCCGCTGCGCATCCAGACCTTCGGTGCCGACGTGATCCATTCGTTCGGCATCCCGTCGCTGTGGTTCAAGCTGGACGCCGTTCCGGGTCGCATCAACGAGAAGATGCTCACCATCAACGAGCCCGGCATCTACTACGGCCAGTGCATGGAGCTGTGCGGGGCCCGCCACGGTTACATGCCGATCGCCATCGAGGCGCGGCCGCTGGACGAATTCAACGCCTGGGTGCAGACGCAGCCGGGCGGCATGACCCGCGCGCAGATCGAGGCGCAGAACGCCGCGCCTGCCGCTGAAGATGCCCAATCCGCAGAGGATGCCGCCGAAGCCGGTGACACCGAAGCTGCCGAGGAAGCCGAAGCCGCCGCACAGGCAGCGTAAGCTCTCTCGTATTTGATTTAACTGACGATTATAGCAGACAAGGTTCCATAGAAATGGCCACCACCGCTGAAGGTTTCGACGCCCACCACGAAGACCACGCCCACGATCATGCCGATCACAAGCCGGGTTTCTTCGCTCGCTGGTTCATGTCGACCAACCACAAGGACATCGGCACGCTGTACCTCATCTTCGCGATTATTGCGGGTGTGATCGGCGGTGCCATTTCCGGCGCGATGCGCGCCGAACTGGCGGCTCCCGGCCTGCAGTACATGGGCATGTTCGTCGACATGCTGGGCGGCGATGGCTCCAGCTTCGATCAGCAGGGCCACATGTGGAACGTGCTGATCACCGCGCACGGCCTCATCATGGTGTTCTTCATGGTCATGCCGGCCATGATCGGCGGTTTCGGCAACTGGTTCGTGCCGCTGATGATCGGCGCGCCGGACATGGCCTTCCCGCGCATGAACAACATCTCGTTCTGGCTGACCGTGGCAGGCTTCCTGTCGCTGCTGTTCTCGATGTTCGTGCCTGGCGGCATCGGCATGGGTGCCGGCGTTGGCTGGACGGTCTATGCGCCGCTCTCCACCTCCGGTTCCGTCGGCCCGGCGGTCGACTTCGCGATCTTCTCGCTGCACCTTGCCGGTGCCGGCTCGATCCTTGGCGCGACCAACTTCATCACCACCATCTTCAACATGCGCGCGCCTGGCATGACCCTGCACAAGATGCCGCTGTTCGTGTGGTCGGTGATGGTCACTGCATTCCTGCTGCTGCTGGCGCTGCCGGTGCTGGCCGCCGCCATCACCATGCTGCTGACGGACCGCAACTTCGGCACCACCTTCTTCGACCCGTCGGGCGGTGGTGACCCGGTTCTCTACCAGCACCTGTTCTGGTTCTTCGGCCACCCCGAAGTTTACATCATGATCCTGCCGGGCTTCGGCATGATCTCGCAGATCGTGGCGACCTTCTCCAAGAAGCCGGTGTTCGGTTACCTTGGCATGGCCTATGCCATGGTCGCCATCGGCGTGGTCGGCTTCATCGTGTGGGCGCACCACATGTATACCGTCGGCCTCGACGTGAACACGAAGATGTACTTCACGGCCGCCACCATGGTCATCGCGGTGCCCACCGGCATCAAGATTTTCAGCTGGATCGCCACGATGTGGGGCGGCTCGCTGGAATTCAAGTCGCCGATGGTCTGGGCCATGGGCTTCATCTTCCTGTTCACCGTGGGCGGTGTGACCGGCGTCGTGCTGGCCAACGGCGGCGTGGACGACAACCTGCACGACACCTACTACGTGGTTGCGCACTTCCACTACGTGCTGTCGCTGGGTGCCGTGACCTCGATGTTCGCGGGCTGGTACTACTGGTTCCCGAAGATGTTCGGCCGCTGGCACTCCGAGTTCCTGGCGCACCTCCACTTCTGGGTGTTCTTCGTCGGCGTGAACGTGATCTTCTTCCCGATGCACTTCCTGGGTCTCCAGGGCATGGCGCGTCGCTATCCGGATTACACCGCCGCCTTCGCCTACTGGAACGAGATCGCCACCATCGGCTACATGATCATGGCCGTGTCGATCGTGATCTTCTTCGTGAACATCCTGTACGCGATCTTCTTCGGCAAGAAGCCGGAAGCCAACTACTGGGGCGAAGGCGCGACGACGCTGGAATGGAGCCTTTCCAGCCCGCCGCCGTTCCACCAGTTCGAAACGCTGCCCGTGATCGAGGACCACCACAGCCACGACGATCACATCAGTGAAAAACCGGCGACCGCCTGATCGGCGCTCCTCGCCTGACGAAAAACGGGAGGGGGCGCGCCGGAGACGGGGCGCCCCCTTCGCTTGAGACAGATAACGTGACGACAACCGCAGCCCCTCTAGCGACACAGCTTCCCGCCGACTGGCGTGACTTCTTCGCGCTGACGAAGCCGAAGGTGATGCGCCTTGTCGTCTTCACCGCGCTTTGCGGAATGCTGGCAGCGCCCGGCACCATCCATCCGGTGATCGGCTTCACCGCGATCCTGTGCATCACGCTCGCCGCTGGCGGGGCGGGGGCGCTGAACCAGTGGTGGGAAGCCGATATCGACGCCAAGATGAAGCGCACCGCGCGCCGCCCGCTGCCGCTGGCCAAGATGCGGCGCGAGGACGCACGCGACTTCGGCATCCTCCTGTCGGGAACCTCGGTCGTCATCATGGGGCTGGCGGTCAACTGGCTGTCCGCCGCCGTCCTGGCGTTCAGCATATTCTTCTACGTGGTGATCTACACCATGTGGCTGAAACCCAGTACGCCGCAAAACATCGTCATCGGCGGAGCTGCCGGAGCCTTCCCGCCGCTGATCGGCTGGATCGCGGTGACGAACGAGATCACGGCAATGCCGCTGCTGCTGTTCGCCATCATCTTCATGTGGACTCCGCCGCACTTCTGGGCCCTCGCGCTGTGGGTGAAGATCGACTACGCCGAAGCCGGTATCCCGATGATGCCGGTCGCTCGCGGAGAGCGGACGACCCGGCGCCAGATCCTTGCCTATTCCGCGCTGCTGCTGCCGCTCAGCGTGACGCCGTGGGTGATCGGCGGGACCGGCGCCGCCTATGGCCTGTCCGCCATCGCCCTTTCCGCGGCCTTCCTCGCCCTGTCCGTTCCGGTGGGCCTGCGCACCAGCGGGGACGGCGACACGATGCGCGTTGAAAAGCGGCTGTTCGCCTACTCGATCATTTACCTGTTCGCCTTGTTCGGCGCGCTGGTGGCAGACCGGGTGATCTTCGCATGACGCCGGAAGAGAAGAAGGAATTCGAGCGCCGCCGCAAGCAGCGCAATCTCGTGGTCGGCCTGATCCTGGCCGGCTTCGTCGTGTTGTTCTACCTGATCACAATTGTGCAGATGAGTGACTGATATGGCCACTATGACCCTTGAAGATCGCAACAAGCGGACGATGTTCTTCGGCTTCGGTATGGCACTTGCCATGCTGGGCATGGGTTATGCTGCCGTCCCGCTCTACGATCTGTTCTGCCGGGTCACCGGCTTCGGAGGCACCACGCAGGTTGCCAGCGAAAGCGACGCTGCCCTGGCGGAGCGGCTTGGCGCCAGCGCGGGCGGAGTGACCTACTCGATCCGCTTCGATGCCAACACCTCGCGCAACATGCCATGGGAATTCAAGCCGGTGCAGGTGACCGACCGGGTCGCCATCGGCCAGCGCGACATGGCATTCTACACCGCGAAGAACAATTCCAGCGAGCCCATTACCGGCACCGCTACGTTCAATGTGGAGCCGGAGCAGGCCGGACGATATTTCAACAAGATCCAGTGCTTCTGCTTCACCGAGCAGACGCTTCAGCCGGGCGAGGAAATTCGCATGCCGGTGCTTTATTACGTCGATCCGGCCGCGCTGGACGACGACAACATGGAAGGGGTGGAGCAGATCACCTTGTCCTACACTTTCCACCGCGCGGACCAGAGCCCGAATTCGGGCGAAGAGAACCCCAGCTAGGCTCTGGACCCGAACGCAACCACGCATTACAGGCGCATCAAACCCAAGGATCAGGATCAACATCATGGCCGGTGCCAAGAACCACGATTATCACATTCTAGACCCTGACATCTGGCCGTTCGTCGGCTCGATGTCGGCGCTTACTTTCACCACCGGCATGGTGATGTTCATGCACGCTGACGAAGGCGCATTTCCCGAAGGCCTGTGGCGCATCGTTCTGGGCCTCGGCATCGCCGGCCTGATCGCCACCTTCTTCGGCTGGTTCTCCAAGATCGTGAACGAAGCGCAGCGCGGGGATCACACGCCCGTGGTGCAGCTGCACATGCGTTACGGCATGATCCTGTTCATTGCGTCCGAAGTGATGTTCTTCGTCGGCTGGTTCTGGTCGTGGTTCGACTTTGCCCTGTTCCCGGCGCCCATCGAAATGGTGGACGAAGGCCTGTGGCAGAGCGTGGTTGGCCAGGAAGGCGCCGCAATGCTGGCGAACTTCCCTCCCGACGGCATCGAGGTGCTCGACGCATTCGACCTGCCGCTGCTCAACACGCTGATCCTGTTGTGTTCGGGCACCACGGTCACGTGGGCGCACCACTGCCTGATCAACGGCGACCGTGATGGCCTGAAGAAGGGTCTTTGGCTCACCGTCGGCCTCGGCGTGCTGTTCAGCGCGATCCAGGCGTACGAATATGCCGCTGCCCCGTTCGGCTTTGGTGGCAACAACTATTCCAGCGCCTTCTACATGGCGACGGGCTTCCACGGCTTCCACGTTCTGATCGGGACGATTTTCCTGATCGTCTGCCTGCGCCGTGCTTACCTCGGGCACTTCACGCCGCGCCAGCACTTCGGCTTCGAGGCCGCTGCCTGGTACTGGCACTTCGTCGACGTCGTCTGGCTGTTCCTGTTCGTCACCGTCTACGTCTGGGGCGGCTGGGGCGCCGAAGTCCACTAAGCTTTCGTGACCGACGATTTGCAAACAACGAAGGGGCGGCCCGCGACGCGCGAGGCCGCCCTTTTCGGTTCCTGTCCGCGCTGCGGGGCGAGGACCATGTTCGACGGCTGGATCAAGTTCGCCGACACCTGCGACGAATGCGGCCTGGCTTACGGCAAGTTCAACGTGGGCGACGGCCCGGCGGCATTCCTGACTCTGGGCATCGGCACGATCATTGTCGTGCTGGCGCTGTGGCTGCAGCTCAGCGTCGAGCCGCCGTGGTGGGTCCACGTGATTCTGTGGGTGCCGCTGACCGTGATCGGTGTGATCGCTGGCCTGCGCCTCACCAAGGCATGGCTGCTTGTCGCCGAATACCAGCGCCGGGCCGAAGAACACCGCCATGACGGGAGCGACCTTTCGTGACCAGGGGGCGCGTTCCGCTGATCCCGACGATCATCGTGATCGCCGCCGCCGCCGTGATGGTGGCGCTTGGCATCTGGCAACTTGGCCGGATGGACGAGAAGGGAGCCCTGATCGCGCAATACGCGGCCAATGAAGACTTGCCGGTCCTGCGCGGCTTCGAACCTTTTTCACCGGGTGCATCGGAGGACACCGGGCACCTCGATGCGAACCTATTCCGCACGGTGGAGATCGCTTGTGACACCCCCCGTGACTGGAAGGGCGTGGCGGGTCGCAATGCGGACGATCAATCTGGCTACGTCCACATGTTCGCCTGCGACGAGGCGCTCATGGATGGCGCTCCGGGCAGCGTGCTCTACGCCACCATCGGCTGGTCACGCTCTCCGCAGCAGCCCGAGTGGCAGGGCGGCACAGTCTCCGGCATCCTTTCTACCGCCGGTGATGATTACGAGGTCGTCGCAAGCGAACCGCAGGCCGGCCTCGAACCGCTCGCGAAGCCCGATCCCGGCGACCTGCCCAACAACCACCTCGCCTACGCGGGCCAGTGGTTCTTCTTCGCGCTTACTGCATTGGTGATCTATTTCCTCGCGCTGCGCCGCCGGTGGCGGGACGATGGCGTCAAGCGCAAGTGACAGCGCGGCAATCACTGCTTGCTTGCCCAGCGCGGGCCATGGCTTTAACGCGCGCCTCACGATGAAATACATTTCCACCCGTGGCAGCGCACCGGCGCTCGATTTCGAAGGCGTAACGCTGGCAGGCCTCGCCAGCGACGGCGGTCTCTACGTGCCCGAGGCTTGGCCGCAATTCTCCGAACACGAGATCGCGGCAATGTCGGGCCTGTCCTATGTCGAGCTGGCGGTGCGGGTGATGACGCCGTTCGTCGAAGGCTCGCTTACGGTCGAGGAACTGCGCGACCTGTGCACGCGCGCTTATGGCCGATTCTCCCACGCGGCCGTCACGCCGCTGGTGCAACTTGATCAGCAGCAGTGGATCCTCGAGCTGTTCCACGGCCCGACGCTCGCCTTCAAGGACGTAGCGCTGCAACTGCTTGGCCGCCTGTTCGAACATTTCCTGAAGCAGAGCGACGATCATCTCACCATCGTGGGTGCCACCAGCGGCGACACCGGCAGCGCGGCTATCGATGCCGTGGCGGGGCGCGAGCGGGTCGATATCTTCATGCTGCACCCCAAAGGCCGCGTCAGCGACGTGCAGCGCCGCCAGATGACCACGGTGCGCGCGCCCAACGTTCACAACCTCGCCATCGAAGGCAGCTTCGACGATGCGCAGGCCATGGTGAAGCGCATGTTCAACGACGATGCCATGGCTGCCTCGCGCGGGGGGGAATATCGCATCAGCGCGGTCAACTCGATCAACTGGGCGCGGTTGATGGCGCAGGTGGTCTATTACTTCGCCGCAGCGCTGCAGATGGGCGCGCCGCGCCGCAAGGTCGCCTTCAGCGTGCCGACCGGCAACTTTGGCGATGTGTTCGCGGGCTATGTCGCCGCGCAGATGGGCCTGCCGATCGAGAAGTTGATCGTCGCCACCAACGTGAACGACATTCTCCACCGCGCGCTGGCAACGGGCGATTACTCGGCGGGCACCGTCACGCCCACGGCGGCGCCCAGCATGGATATCCAGGTCAGCTCCAACTTCGAGCGGTTGCTGTTCGATCTGGGTGGGCGCGACGGCGCGGCGATGGCCGAACAGATGCGCGGCTTCGAAGCGAGCAAGGCCATGCAACTCACCAACGCCCAGCGCGAAGGGGCAGCACGCCTGTTCGCCAGCGCCCGCGTGGACCAGGCCGGCATGGCCAATGCCATGACCTGGGCGAACGAGCAGTGCGGCTACGTGCTCGATCCGCACACAGCGATCGGCTTCCAGGCTGCGCGCGAGGCAGGGATCGCTGCATCGACCCCGGTTGTGACGCTGGCCACGGCGCACCCGGCGAAGTTCCCCGACGCGGTGGAGCGTGCCACCGGCATGCGGCCCTCGCTGCCGACCCGCGTGGGCGACCTGTTCGAGCGGACCGAGGCGTTCGAGGAACTACCCGGAGAATATGAAGCGGTGGCCGATTACGTATCCAAGCACGCCACTCCGAGCAGCTGATGGCCGAGCTTGTCCGTGATCCGGTAATCATGGTCGGCGAGGGCTGGCCGGACTACGGGCTTGTCGATTCGGGCCACGGCCGCAAGCTGGAACGCTATGGCGATCGCCGTTTCATCCGTCCCGAACCGCAGGCCATGTGGTCTCCGCGAATGGATGACTGGGAGGCCGACGGCGAGTTCGTGCCCGGCAGCGACGAGGACGGCGGCGGGCGCTGGCAGTTCGACCGCGAGGTGCCGCGCGATGGCTGGCCGCTGCACTGGGAAGAGGTGACGTTCACCGCCCAGTGCACGCCGTTCCGCCATCTCGGCTTCTTTCCTGACATGGCGCCCGTCTGGCACTGGATGCGCGCGCAGCTGGCCGGGCGCGAGGATGCGCAGACCTTGAACCTGTTCGGATACACCGGTGTCGGCTCGCTGGCATTGAGCAAGTGCGGGCCGGTGGCGCATGTCGATGCCAGCAAGAAATCCGTAGGCCAGGCGCGCGAAAATGCCGCGCTGTCCGGCATGGAGGATCGCCCGATCCGCTGGCTGATCGACGATGCGGTGAAGTTCACCGCGCGCGAAGTGCGGCGCGAGCGGCGCTACGACGGCATCATCCTCGACCCGCCCAAGTTCGGGCGCGGACCAAAGGGCGAGACCTGGCGAATCGAGGAGGGCTTGCCGGGCCTGATCGCCGATTGCCGTCAGTTGCTCGATGCCGACAGCAAGTTCCTGTTCCTCACCGTCTATGCCGTGCGGATGAGTTCGCTCGCCATCGGCGGCTTGCTGGCAGAGGCTTTCGCTGATCTGCCGGGCAAGGTCGAACACGGCGAGCTGGCCGTGCGCGAAGATGGCGATGAAGGCCGGTTGCTGCCCACCGCGATTTTCGCACGCTGGAGCAACGACTGATCGATCAGCCGACGGCGCGCAGGTCCGCCAGGAATTCCCTGATCCGCGCGGCGTTGTAGCCGACGTCGCTCACGCCCACCCGGCTGACGCTGCGCATGTCTACGCGGGTGGAGCCATCGGCCACCGGCGTCACTTCGAGGATCACATCGTCATAGAAGCGCACGTAGCCTGCCGTTGCGGTTGCCTCCAACGTGCCGGTTTCTGCATCGTAGGCAGCGATCTCCCAGCCGCGATCCTCCATCAGCGCCTGTGCATCGGCGAGAACCTCGGTGGGTGACTTGTCGATCACGATTGGCTGGATGTCGGCATAGGCGCCTTCATGGAAGGCGCGCCACTCCTCGACGCTGAAGGGGCCGGTGCTGACGGGATTATCGACATCCAGCGTCGTGAACTGCGGAATGTCGTTCAGGTCGGTGGTGACGTCGTGGATCGGCGGAACCTTGCCGGCAGGAATGACCAGCAGAATGTAGATCACCGCCGTCAGGGCACCAGCCAGGATGGTGCCCACGAACAGCTTCGCGACCTCCCCGGTGCTGCGCCAGAAAGCGAAGATAAGCCCGAGAATTCCGATGATGGTCAGAGCCCGCGCCGGATTGAGAGCCATGTAGAAGGGACCGAAGCCCGCCAGCTTCCCGATGATATCGTAACGCGCAAGAGTGGCGGCCACCAGCACGATGACGATTGCGATCAGCGCGCCGCCGAGAACGAAATTGCCGAGCCAGCGAACAGCCTTGGTTTCCTTCCTTGCGCCCGTTGCCGGTGCTGCACCCGTTTCCGCCATGATCCACGTCCCCTTGTTGTGTCCTGACACATGGCTTGCCCGCAAACAGGTGCCAGCGTCAACTGCGGCCAAAGGACCATGAGCCGGACCCGGGCACGAAATTGACTGTGTCTGTTTTCTTGTAAATCGCGCCACAGCCTGTAATCACGCGGGCCATCATGGCAGACAGCCTTCATCTCGAACTCGCCGATTACACCCATATGGTGCACACCGGAATCTATTCCGAGGAAACCGGCCAGCCACAACCGCTGCGTTTCACCGTCCGCGTGAAGCTGAAGGTGGAGCCGCATTACGATGCGGAAACGCCGCTGGATGCCAGCAAGAACTACATGGACCTGAAATTCGCCTGTTCCGAGGCGCTGGGAGATCGGCACTACAAGCTGATCGAGGCCGTGGCGGACCACGTGTGCGAGACGCTGTTCCTGCAGGACACCCGCGTCGAGGAAATCAGCGTCAAGATCGTCAAGCTGGCGCTGAGCGAGGCGGATGAGGAAATCGGCATCACCTTGGTGCGGGAGCGCAGGTGATGGCGCTGGTGCGCATCGAGGCACGCGAATTGCCCGATTCGCCGCTGGATGCCGCCGCTGCGTTCCACGCCCGCATCCTGCCGGAGGCGCGCCGCGCGTCTGGCAGCGATCTGGTGCTGCTGTTCGACCCGGCCGATCACACCCACCTGCACTGGCGCACGGCGGCAGTCGAGGAACTGGCCCGCGAGTCCGCGCCGTGCCGGGTGAACGGCGCTGTCGGCGGCTCCAGCGCGGATGTGAAGGCCGTGTGCGAATACCTCCAGGACGCGCCGGGCGTGACCGGGCAACTGTTCGCTATCCATGACAATTCGGGTGCGAGTGACTAGATAGGCAGGCACATGAGTTGCACAGAGCCCCTTGTCGACGCGTTCCAGCGCCGGATTTCCTACCTTCGCCTGTCGGTGACGGACCGCTGCGACCTGCGTTGTTCCTACTGCATGCCTGAACGCATGACCTTCCTGCCCAAGAAGGAAGTTTTGAGCCTGGAGGAACTGCACAAGCTCGGCCTCGCCTTCATCGAGCGCGGGATTACCAAGATCCGCCTGACAGGTGGCGAGCCGCTGGTGCGCCGCGACGTGATCGAACTCGTGCAGGCGCTGGGCCGCAAGCTTGGGGATGGGCTGAATGAATTGACGCTCACCACCAACGGCACCCGGCTGGAAGAATTTGCAGGCGACCTGTTCGAGGCAGGCGTGCGCCGCGTCAACGTCTCGCTCGATACGATGGACGGCGAGCTGTTCGAAACGCTCTCCCGCCGCGACCGACTGGTCCAGGTGCTGCGCGGCATCGCCGAGGCAAAGCGCGTTGGCCTCAACGTGAAGATCAACACGGTTGCGCTGAAAGGGATCAACGAGAGCGAAATTCCGTTCCTCGTCGAATGGGCCGGCACCCACGGCCACGACATGACCCTGATCGAGGTCATGCCGCTGGGCGAGGTGGATGGTGAGCGAGTCGACCATTACCTCCCTCTGCCCGCCGTGCGCGACGTGCTGGAAGAGCGCTTCACGCTGACCGATATTGCCGACAACACCGGCGGCCCGGCGCGCTATGTGCGGGTGGAGGAAACTGGCGGACGGCTGGGTTTCATCACCCCGCTCACCAACAATTTCTGCGCCACCTGCAACCGTATCCGCGTGACGGCGACGGGGCAGCTCTATGCTTGTCTTGGCGGAGCCGAGAAGGTGGACCTGCGCGCCGCGCTGCGCTCCGACGCGCCCGATGCCAACCTTGCCGCCGCGCTGGACGAGGCGATGCGGATCAAGCCGGAAAAGCACCATTTCCGGATCGAGAAGGGTGCCGAGCCGGCTCAGCCGCGACACATGTCGATGACGGGCGGCTGATGGCCGTTACCGTCGTATTCATAGGCAAGCTTGCCGACCTTGCAGGCGAGGGCGAGCGTGAAGTTGCCGCTCCCCTGACCTGGGCGGGCCTCGCCGATTCGCTCGGCGCGGAGATCGCCGCTGCGGTCTCCGACGATCGCACGAAGATCGCGATGAATGGCGAAGTGCTGGCCGACAAGGCCGCCCTTTCCGCCAGCGACGGGGACGAAGTGGCGCTGCTGCCTCCCGTGTCGGGCGGCTGACATGGGGCGCGACGTCCAGCTTCTCACCAGGGGTTTCTCGCCCGGCAAGGCGCTGGGCCTGTTCGCCAAGGCGCATCCGGACGCGGGCGGCATTGCCAGCTTCGTCGGCAAGGTGCGGCCAGACGGGGACGTGAAGGTCCTCGAACTCATCAGCTACGAACGCCTGACCCTTCCGGGCATGGATAAGCTGGCCGACGAGGTAGAAGGGCGCTGGCAGCTTGACGGACTGCTGATCCATCACCGCACCGGCCACATGCGCCCCGGCGCGCCGATCGTGCTGGTGGCAGCGGCCGCGCGGCACCGCCGCGATGCGTTCGAGGCGGTGGACTTCGCGATGGACCACCTCAAGTCGCGCAGTTGGTTCTGGAAGCGCGAGAAGCGCGCCGACGGCTGGCACTGGATAGAACCGCGCGAACAGGACCACGACGACGCAAAACGTTGGGACGTTTGATCGCGGTCAAAGCCTAATGGCGCAAACGGATGCATTGCCTTCCTCAAGACAGGAAGGAAACGCATCATGGTCGAACAACTTACCCGCGAGAAAATTGCCCAGCAGGCGGACATCCGCATTGAAGCGCCGCGCGTTACCGCGCCGACTGATCGCACTTTCGAGCTTCCCACCGGGCTCTATGCCACCACCGTGGCGCTGTTCCTCGGTTTCATCGGCACGCTCGCACTGGGCTTCGGCAATCCCGAGATGGTGATCCCCTTCGTCATCTTCGCGCTGTTCGTGGTGGCCGGCTTCGGCGTTCCGGCAATCTGGACGCGTCTCGCGCCCACGACGAAGAGTAAGCCCAAGACCTGGAGCCGTTTCCGGCAGGACGGGATCATGACCGCCTATGGCCGCACCAGCGCGCGCGATGCCACGGTGCAGGTGCTGATCCTGCCGAGCCTGATTTTCGCCTGGGGCCTTGTCTGCGTGACGATCGCCGCGCTGGTCTGAAAATCAGGAAAAGTTTTCGAGGCGTGCGGGGTCGAGGATATCGATCCCGCGCGCCCCTTTGCGCTCGATGATCCTCGCGCGCTCCAGCGCAGTCAGCACGCGGCTGACGGTTTCGATGGTCACGCCCAGCATGTTCGCCATTTCCCCGCGGGTCAGCGGCAATTCGAATTGCAGGCGCGGATGACAGGGCGAATCGCTGGCCGCCTGCGCAAGTGCCAGCAGGAGCTTGCTCACCTGCTCGTTCGCACCGAACCCCGATCCCAGCGCCAGCAGCTTGCGCGCAAGGTGCAGGTCTTCCTGTGATCGGCGCAGGAGGGCACGGGTGAGGGCAGGGTGCTGCTCCAGCGCGCGTGTCATGTCTGCCCTCGCAAACACGCACAGTTGCGAATCGGTCAGCGCCACGACGTCGTGCGCAGGGAAAGGGGCGAACATTTCGCCCACGAAACCGGTCGGGTGAATCAGCGCCAGGATGCGCTCGTTGCCGTCCTCGTCGTAAGCAGTGATCTTCAGCGCGCCGGAAACCAGCGTAGCGCAGGCCGTGTCCTCGTCTCCGGCGGTGAACAGGGTTTCACCGCGGGAAAGGTGACGGGTGCGCCCGGCGCGGGCCAGTTCGTTGCGTTCTTCCTCGGTCAGGACCGAACAGGCCGCGCTGTCGCGTACGGGGCAGGTTTCGCAGGTGAGGGACATCGCGCGCCCCTGCTATCCTGCCAGCCGGCCGAGCAAGGAGCGGATCGTCGCATCCTGCTGTTCGACGAGTGCATCGATCTGGCTGCGCACGTCGGAAATCGATTCGGTGGCGAGGGCAGAGGTGGCGGCGTCGACGTAGATACGGTCCAGATCGGCCAGGGCGATCATCGTCTGGCTGCGCTGCGCCTCGAGGTTCGCGATGGCCACCTGCGCTCGGGCCCAGGCCTCGGTTCCACGGGCCGCACCTGCGGCAGAGGCGATGACGGCGCGGGCATCGGGTTCGGCGGCGAGAAAACGCTGGTGCGCGGCAAGGGCGCTGGCCGCAAGCTCGTCCAGTGAAGCCAGCGTTGCGGCGGGCGGGGCCGGCGGCGGCGGTGCAGGCTCCACTTCCAGCGAACCGCTCACCCGTTCGACATCGCGGATGGCGAGCGAGGGGTAATCCCCCTCCGGCGCGGCACATGCGGCGAGCAGCGCAAAAGCAGCGACAGGGAAGAGGCGGTAGACTTGCACCATAGGCTGCTTTCCCTACATTCGGCACGGAAAGCTTTCCAGCACGCATTTCGGTCGGAGATTCGGCCACGCGAAGGTTGACAGCTATCGGCGCTTCGCCTAACGGCAGCGCTCTTTCCGGTGCCCTGTGGGCGCCTTTTTTGTCATTGCCGTGAAACGGCCCGAGGTTCTCTCAGGTCGGGGTGCGGCAGACGACACCAGATGAAACGGATTTAAGCACCATGTTCGCAGTAGTGCGCACGGGCGGCAAGCAGTACCGCGTCGCCGAAGGAGACAAGATCGCAGTCGAGAAGCTGGCGGGTGACGCTGGCGAGACGATTGTGCTGGACGATGTTCTGCTGGCCGGCGAAGGCGCCGACCTGGCCGATGCTTCGAAGGTCACGGTTTCGGCGGAAGTGATCGCCCAGGCCAAGAGCGAGAAGGTGACGGTTTTCAAGAAGCGTCGTCGTCACAACTACCGTCGCAAGAACGGCCACCGCCAGCAGATGACCCTGCTGCGCATCACGGCCGTGGGCGAAGGCAAGGCGGCGCCGAAGAAGGCTGCTGCCAAGAAGGCCGATGCTCCGGTGAAGGACACTTCGGAAGAGAAGGCCGCCGACAAGCCGAAGAAGGCCGCTCCCGTCAAGGAAGCCGCTGGCTCGGCGAAGAGGGAAACCGCCGCCAAGAAGCCCGCGGCGAAGAAGGCTGCGCCCAAGAAGGCTGCCGCCACCAAGAAGAGCGCCGACAAGTCGGCCGACAAGAAGTAAGGATCTCGGACCATGGCACATAAAAAAGCAGGCGGTTCATCGCGTAACGGTCGCGACTCAGCAGGTCGTCGTCTTGGTGTGAAGAAGTTCGGCGGTCAGGACGTGATCGGCGGCAACATTATCGTGCGCCAGCGCGGCACGAAGTTCTACCCCGGTGCCAACGTCGGCATGGGCAAGGACCACACGCTGTTCGCCCTCGGCGCAGGCAAGGTCCGCTTCCACGACGGCAAGCTCGGTCGCAAATACGTATCGGTAGACGCGATGGCGGAAGCCGCCGAATAACCGGATGATTCGATAATGGGGTCATCCACCGGGATGGCCCCTTTCGAGCCGCATCAGGACTCGAAAAATCGGAAGGAGATGGGGCCGCCCCGTCTCCTTTTTTGATTCTCCTTCCCCACTGGCCTGATCCGACTCGCGGTCAGACCCGAATTTGAAACACCGGTGGCTCACTGGAGGCGGGCACTCGGTTTGGGGAGAATAACAATGTTCATGCGCACCGAGCGGCTGTTCCTGCGGCCGATATTCCCTGAAGACTGGCGCGAGATCTATCGCGGCATCGCCGATTTCGGCGTTGTCAGCATGCTGGCGCGCGCCCCCTGGCCCTATACCGAGGCCGACGCGCAGGCCTATTGCCGCCGCCCGGTAGACACTGGCGCGATGAAATTCTCGGTAACGCTTCCCGAAATTACCGGCGCGCCCGTCATTGGCCAGATCGGCATCGAGCCGGACGAGGAAGGCTACGAGCTGGGCTACTGGATCGGTCGCAAGTGGCAAGGCCGGGGGTATGCCAGTGAAGCGGTGCGCGGCGTCCTGTCGATGGCCCGCGCATTCGGCATCGAGAGCGTAAACGCCGGGCACTTCCTCGAAAACGCGGCTAGCGGCAAGGTGCTGAAAGCGAACGGTTTCCTCGAGACCGGGGAAATTCGCCCGACGGCCTGCGCGGCGCGTGGCGGAGAGGCGTTTCTCGCCCGCCGCTATCGCTGCGATCTGACGCAAACGATGGAAATACCGGACGCCGAGGCCGCGTAAACGGCGGTCGTGCCCGTCGCTATTCGGCGGGTACGGCTCCCGGTTCGCTGTCGGTCTTGTTGGCGTCGTATGCGGCGATCAGGTCACGATCGTCGTGGTCCCACGGGTGGAAGCCGGGCCGGAAATAGCCGAGCCACGCGGGGAAAATCTTGCGCAGGATGCCGGGCTTGCCGAACAGGTAGAGGACAAGACCCCATTTCGCGCGCCAGCCCGTGATGCCGTCCTGCGCCATCAGCTCCAGCGCATCGGTGGAGCGATTGCGCAGGAAACGGAAGCTGACGATCAGCATCAGCAGGCTACGCACCCGCCAGCGCTTGAACGCGGGCCAGTTGCGCGTGGCATTCAGCCACGTATCGTAGGCGACGCCCTTGTGCTCGATTTCCTCCGCCGCATGCCACATCCACAGGTCGGGATCGCCCATACCTGCTGTTGCCAGCGCGCCGGGGTCCTTCAGGAACTGGTGCGCGAACATGGCGGTGAAGTGTTCCAGCGCGCAGGTGATCGCCAATTGGACGATCGGCGGCGTTGCCAGCGTCTGGTCCACCAGCCGGTTCACGCGCGCCGTGATGGCGGAGATATCGTATCCCGCCTCTTTAACCGCGCGATTGAACGCGATGTGCTCGCGCGTGTGATTCACTTCCTGCCGGATGAAATCGCGAATTTCGGCTGCCAGCTGCGGCGGCACATCGTCGCGGTGCGCCTTCACCGCTTCGATGAACATCGCTTCCCCGCGCGGGAAACTGCACGAGAGAGCGGCGAACCAGGCGGAGGCGACAGGGTCCACGCCGCGCTGACGCTTCTGGTCGCGTGCAAAGCGCTTGTCGCGAATGGTGAGCGAGTGCGCTTCGGATGGGGTTTCTTGCCAGTGCGGTTGCGCCGTCATATCACGGACCTCTTCGACGATGACTGGGCGAGAAATAAGGGATACTTACAAAGGTGTCAATAAGGAAGCGATTGAGCCCGGAGGAAAGCCGCGCGGCCGCGCTGGAGGCGGCGCGCGCTCTGCTGATCGAGGCCGGGCCGCAGAGCGTTACCCTGAAGGCCGTGGCCAGCCGTATTGGCCGCACCCACGCAAACCTGCTCCACCATTTCGGGTCGGCTTCCGGCTTGCAGAAGGAACTGGCCCGTCACCTGGCCCAGACCGTGTGCGACTCAATCGGCGATGCCGTGCGCGCCACGCGGGCCGGGATCGGCAGTCCCCGCGAAGTGGTGGACCTTACGTTCGACGCTTTCGGGCAGGAAGGCGGCGGGGCGCTGGCGAGCTGGATGCTGGCCTCGGGAAACGAGGACGCTCTCAACCCCATCATCGAGACCATTCACGCGCTGGTGGATGACCTGAATCCCGACGAGGTTGCCCACGATTCGCAGCGCTCGATGCACGAGACGACCTTCTCGCTGGTGCTGCTGGCACTTGGCGATGCGCTGCTGGGAGAGCAACTGGCCGAATCGCTGACGGTAGAGCGCACCACCGCGCGCGACCGGGCCGAGTCTATGATGATCGCTGCGTTCGAGAAGAACGGGATCGCGGTCTAGGCGCTGTCCGCTTCGCCGAGATCGAGCCAGCCGGGCACCAAATCCGCCGGGATGTCTGCCACGCGCAGGTGATCGACGGCGAGGCCGAGATCCTCGTGAACGGCCTTGCGCCGCTTTTCTTCCGAGCGATCGAGCGGAACCACCACGAGGCGGCGGTTGACCTTCTGCCGCCAGTTCATGCGCGCGGTATTCTCCTGCCCGATGTAGCAGCCCTTGTTGAAACTGACGCCCTTCAGTTCGACGGCGTTTGTCTCCAGCCACAGGATATCGCCCAGTTCCGCGCTCCCCTCGGATACGCGGAGGGCAAGGCGATGGGCGCGCCACGCCGCGTCTGCGCTTTCCTCGGCATCGTTAGCCGGGGCCAGCCAGCGCCAGCCCAGCGCGGGCAAGCGCGGATCGGGGGAGGCTCCGTCGCGCGCATCTGCCTGCCAATGGACCGCCAGCGCATCGTCCCGGCCGATCTCCAGCTTGCGGCGCAGGCGATAGAGCGAAAGGCGCTTGGCGAGGTCTTCGGCCACCTCGGCTTCGCAGTCGAGCAGGATGTCGTCGCCATCGCGCCATACGATCATGTCGAACATGGTCTTGCCCTGCGCCGTCAGCAGTGCGGCGTAGGTGGGCAAGTCGCCCGTCACGTCGTTCGTCAGCAGGCCTTGCAGGAAGGCGGCGGGGTCCTCGGCATCGTCTGTTGCGGAGATGCGCACCAGCGCACGGGATTTCAGGCGTGTTGCACTCATGGGTGACAGATAGGGCCGCGCGCGCCATAGGCAATGCAATGGCGCGCACATACGATCAGGTGGTGTTTTCCGGCGGCGGCATCCGCTGCTTCTGGCACGGCGGTTTCCTCAGCGAAGCCGGGAGTTTCGAGGCCCTGCAGCCCAAACGGATAAGCAGCGTTTCCGGTGGGGCACTGAGCGCCGCGTGCTGGATCAGCGGACGCGAGGAAGACTTGCTGGCGGTGATGGAGGAAGCCTTCGCCATCAACGATGCCAACATCGCTGCCGGGAAATCCAATTTTACCCCGCACCAGGAAATCTACCGCGACGTGGTGGACGTGACGCTCGACACCGAGGCGACCGAGCGGGTGGCCGACGGACCGGAATACGAGGTCGCGCTAAGTGTGCCGCCGGAGCAGCTTGCTCCTCACGTTTCAGCCATTCTCTACGGCTTGCTCTATCAACTCGACCAGGCCGTGCGCGCCACGCCGCACCTGCGCTGGCCGCGAGCCTCGGGCCTTGGAGAAATCCGTGTCGATGGCAGGCAGGCCGCGCGCGACGGCAAGCTGGTGGACCTGATCTGCGCCGCCGCCACCATCCCGCCGGTGTTCGACGTTCCCCGATGGCAGGATTGCCGTGTGCTCGATGGCGGCATGCTGGACAAGGCGCCGTTGCCGCTGGAGAGCGAGGGTGAAACAATTGTCCTGCTCACCTCGCGTTATCGGCAGTGTCCGCAGGTTGAGGGGCGCACCTACGTGATGCCCAGCAGCGAAGTGGCGGCGGACAAGATCGACTTCTCCGATGCCAGCAAAGTAACGCGAACCTGGGAACAGGGCGTGCGCGATGGAAAGGCGTGGCTGGCGGAGCAGGACGGAGGCGATTAAGGCGCAAGGCATGACCGATTCCCTGACGATCCGCCGCCCCGACGACTGGCATGTACACCTGCGCGATGGCGCGATGCTGGAGGCCGTTGTCGGCCACACCGCGCGCCAGTTCGCCCGCGCCATCGTGATGCCGAACCTCACCCCGCCGGTAACGACAGTTGCCGCGGCCGAGGCCTATCGCGAGCGGATCGTCGCGGCGCTGCCTAAGGGCGCGGATTTCACACCGCTGATGACCTGCTACCTCACGAACAATACCGATCCGGACGAAGTGCGGCGCGGGTTCGAGGCAGGCGTTTTCACCGCCTGCAAGCTGTATCCCGCAGGTGCGACGACGAACTCCGACAGCGGCGTGACCGACGTCGCCAACATTCTCGGCGTGCTGGAAGTGATGGCAGAGATCGGCATGGTCCTGTGCGTGCACGGTGAAGTGACCAGCGCGGACGTCGACATCTTCGACCGCGAGGCGGTTTTCATCGAGCGTACGCTTGCGCCGCTCCTGAAAGACCTGCCGAACCTCAAGGTCGTGTTCGAGCACCTCACCAGTGAGGAAGGCGTACAATTCGTGGAGAGCGCCGGTGCCAACGTCGCGGCCACGATCACGCCCCAGCACCTGCACATCAACCGCAATGCCATGCTGGTGGGCGGGATGCGTCCGCACGCCTATTGCCTGCCGGTCGCCAAGCGCGAGAAGCACCGGCTGGCCCTGCGCCGCGCGGCCACCAGCGGTTCGCCCAAGTTCTTCCTCGGCACCGACAGCGCGCCCCATGCGCGTGAGGCCAAGGAAAGCGCCTGCGGCTGCGCCGGTATCTTCAATGCGCCCTTCGCGCTGGAAAGCTATCTCACCGTGTTCGAGGACGAGGGCGCTATCGACCACTTCGAAGGCTTCGCCTCCGAGCATGGCCCGCGCTTCTATGGCCTGCCGCTGAACGAGGATCGCGTGACGCTGGAGCGCGTGGATTGCGAGGTTCCTGCCACGATCGAGGCCGATGGTACGCAGCTCGTCCCGTTCCATGCGGGCGAGAGGCTGCGCTGGCGCTTTATCGGCTGATCAGCGGGTTACGCCGCGCGCCAGCTTTGCTTGACGCTCTCGGCGGGCGTTGCGGAACATGTCCCAGCTGAACAGCGCGATCGCGGCCCAGATCAGGATGAAGCAGACGAGTTGCGCGGGCTTCATCTCCTGCCTGAACACGATCAGGCCGATTATGAAGACTATGGTGGGCGAGATAAACTGCAGGAAGCCGATCAAGCTGTAGGGCAGGGCGCGCGCGGCCGTGGCGAACAGCAGCAGCGGGATAGCGGTCATCGCCCCTCCGAACACGATTGCCGCCGTTTCCAGAGCGTCGCGGCCCAGTACCACGCCATCACCCGCTACTTCGGTCCAGCCGAGAAAAGCGACGACGAACGGCAGAAGGATGATGGATTCGCAGGTCAGCCCCAGCAGCGGACCTGCTTCCACCGTCTTTCGCAGCAGTCCGTAGACACCGAAAGTAGTAGCCACGGTTACGCTCAGCCAAAGCGTGGTGAGCGCGCCTGCAGACAAGGCCGCAACGCCTATTACTGCCAGCGCCACCGCGCCCGCCTGCGGTTTCGTGAGTCGTTCCTTCAGGAACGCAAAGCCCAGCAGCATCATCACCAGCGGCAGGATGTAGTAACCAACGCTTGCGGCGTAGACCTGGTGCTGCTGGATCGCCCAAACGTAGAGGAACCAGTTCACGGCAATCAGCGTGGAGCTGAAGGCGAGTGTGCGCATGGTGCGCCAGTTGCCCAGCACGCGCCCAAGGTTGCCCAGCATGCGCGAACGGACCACGAAGAACAGGCAGATGGGCAGGGTGAAGAACGTACGCCAGGCGACGTATTCCAGCGGCGGTACTTGATCGACCAGGATCAGGTAAAGCGGCATCGAACCCCAGATCGCATGGGTACAGAGCGCGAGAATCAGTGCGCGTTCCCTGCTGGTTTCCTGTTCGGCCATGGCCGGTCCCTAGGGCTGGAAATGGCAAATGGCCAAGCCATTCGTCGCCGGAAATTTCGCGAAATCGCGACATGGCGAACGATTTATACGTTGCTTGATATTAAGGGGCGGCCCGCTATCAGAGTGGCGAAACTCGAATAATTTGCATTTGAAACAATAAGATCGGTGCTGCCCTGCCCTGTTGGGCAGCAACCGAAGCGCGACCCTTCGGGTCGTGTTTAGGGGGGTCGCGCCAAGGCGTCCGGACTTACGGGTCCGGGCGCCTTGTTCGCGTTTACGAGCGGTTGCTCAACCCTCGGTAAAGCCAACGCCGACGCTGGCGCGCGGCTGGTCCACCTCGGTGCTGGTGACCGGATAGGCGCAATAATCCGCAGCGTAGTAGGCAGCCGGGCGGTGATTGCCGGACAGGCCGATGCCGCCGAAGGGCGCGGCGCTGGATGCGCCGTTGGTGGGGCGGTTCCAGTTGACGATGCCTGCGCGGATGTTCGCCCAGAAACGGTTGTACTGCTTGGGATCGCCACCGATCAGCGATGCCGAGAGGCCGAAACGGGTGTTGTTCGCCTCGGCAATCGCCTCGTCGAAATCGTCCACCTTGATCACTTGCAGCAGTGGGCCGAACAGTTCCACGTCGGGCCGTTCCTTCATGCCCGTTACGTCGATGATCGACGGCGAGAGGAAGGGCTTGTCGTCAACAGGGCGACGCATGTGGCTGATGGCCTTGCCGCCGTTGGAAAGCAGGTAGAGAAAGCTTTCGGTCAGCTGGTCGGCCGTATTGTTGTCGATCACACAGCCCATGAAGGGCTGCGGCTCGGCGAATGGCTCGTCCACGATGATGCGGCCAGCGAGTTTTTTCACCGCGCTCACCGCCTCGTCGTACATCGAGCTTTTCACGATCAGGCGTCGGCCTGCCGTGCAGCGTTGCCCGGCGGTGGTGAAAGCGGACTGGATGATGAGCGCGGCGGCGTCCTCCATCTTGGGCGTGTCCCACAGCACGATCGGGTTGTTGCCCCCCATTTCCAGCGCCACGATCTTGCCCGGATCGGTCGCCAGCTTGCGGTTGATGGCAATGCCCACCTGCGCGCTGCCGGTGAACAGCACGCCGTCGACGCCGGCATGGGCCACCAGCGCCTTGCCCTCGTCAGGTCCACCGACGAGGCACTGCACCAGGTCCGCCGGAATCCCGGCCTTCGCGAAATAGCCGACCAGCGCCTCGCCCACCGCGGGCGTCTTCTCCGACGGCTTGAATACGATGGCGTTGCCCGCGATCAGGGCCGGGATGATGTGTCCGTTGGGCAGGTGTGCGGGGAAATTGTAAGGGCCCAGCACCGCCATTACGCCGTGCGGCTTGTGGCGCAGCGCGGCAGAGCCTTGCAGCGCGCTGTCGAGTTTTCGCTGGCCGGTTCGCTCCGAATAGGCCTTTATCGAGATATCGACCTTAGCGATCACGGCGGACACTTCCGTGCGCGCTTCCCACAGCGGCTTGCCCGTTTCGCGCGCGATCAGCCGGGCAAAAGCCTCCTGGTCCTTTTCCACCTGGATTGCGAAGCGGCGCACCAGTTCGATACGCCTCGATAGCGGCTCGGACGCCCAGGCGGGCCATGCGCGCCGTGCGCGGTCGACCAGTTCGTCCACATCGCCGTGGGGTGCGCGCCACAGTTCGGCTCCGGTGGCAGGCTCGTACGAGATGAGTTCGGCGGTTTGGCTCAAGGCGGTCTGCCCTTCTTCAGGATGATCGTCCCGCGCGGCTTACAGAATTGCTGAGTGCGGGCAAAGTGGGGTTAACTCACGAGGGAAATCCCCGCGCAGCAAACCGGTTTCAATTTAAACCAGATTTATCGTGCAGGCCGGATTGTCAACTCCGGCCTCGCCCCGCCTCTCATCCACAAGCGCCAAGACGGCTACCGGTCACATCGAAAGTCATGGTCATCGGCCCCATGCCCATGTTCCCGCGCATCGTCATGGTCATGTCGTACGTGGACGCGGTGTAGGTGCCGTCCATGGTCATATCCATCGTGCCCTCGTCGCTCTCGCACTGGGCCACGGCATGGATTTCGCCGCCCGACATGTCGAACTCGGTGTAACGGCATTCGCCGTTGGTTTCCTCGAAGATGCGCTCGGGCGAATTGTCGATCTGGTCCTGCGTGATGCAGTTCTGCGCCGTCATGCCTTCGCCGCCCATGATCTGACGCATCATGTCAGCCGCTTGCGGCGGCATGTCTGCCGGCAGCTGTAGATCGGCGAGGCGGCTGTTGGTTTCCCAGTTGCCCGGTTCGATGGCCCAGGCCGAAGTGGCGATGGCGGCGGTTGCGATACCAACGATTGCTAGCTTGCGCATGGTTTTCCCCCTGATTGGATGCGGCAATTGCACGCCAGACTATCAAATCAGGGGGCGCAGCGCCAATCATCCCTCGTGAGCAGGCGGAGCGGGCGGTTCGCCCAGTGCATCGCCCATGCGGCGCAAGCGGGCGATCTTGTCGTAGAGCGGTGCCCAGTCGTCGCGCTCGTCGATGGCGGACCACAGCGTCTCGACCTCGTCGATCAGCATCGTTTCCGGTGCGCCCTCGCGCCAGTAATCGTGGCTGGAATCGAGAGGGCTGCTGCCTTCGAGGGCTTCTGCCAGCGCCCCTTGCGCGTTCCTGCCGCCGCGATGGCGATAGAAGAATTCGTCCGGCCCCATCTTGCCTTCCCGCATCGTGCCCTCGGCAGCATTGATGACAGCGGCATCGGTCTCCAGTCCGCGCTCCTCGATCCCCAGCCGCCAGCAGAACCGGCGCGCCATTGCGTGATGGTAGAGCGTGCCGAACCGCTCCAGCGCGGCGACCAGCGACTCTGCCTCAACCAGCGGGCGCAGGGCGATGGCGAACTGGCCGAGGTTCCAGCGGATCGCTTCGGGCTGGCGGCCGAAGGCGTAGAGGCCGGTCTGGTCGAAGTAGGCGGCGGTGAAGCCGGGGTCCCACCGAGGCAGCCAGCGCCACGGCCCGTAATCGAAGCTTTCCCCGCTGATGTTCATGTTGTCGGTGTTGAGCACGCCGTGGACGAAGCCTACCACCATGTAACTGGCGGCAAGGTCCGCCATCCGTTCCGTCACCTGGTGCATCAGCCGGATCGCAGGCTCGTCGCGTCCCGGCGCGTCTTCGGGCGGCGGGGGGCCGGGATAGGTGGCGAGGCAATAGTCGACCAGCCGGGCGAGGTGCTCGTTTTCCTCGAACGCCATCAGCCGCTGGAAGCTGCCTATGCGGATGTGCCCGTGGCTGAGGCGCACCATCACGGCGGAGCGGGTGGGGGAGGGCTCGTCCCCGCGTTCCAGCGCCTCTCCGGTCTCGACGATGGAGAAGGTCTTGGACGTGTTCACGCCCAGCGCTTCCAGCATTTCGGTGGCGAGAATCTCGCGCACCCCGCCTTTCAGCGTCAGGCGTCCGTCGGCGGTGCGGCTGTAGGGCGTGGTGCCGCTGCCCTTGGTGCCGAGGTCCAGCAGGCGGCCTTCGCCGTCCCTCATCTGCGCGAACAGAAACCCGCGACCGTCGCCGATTTCGGGGTTGTACACGCGGAACTGGTGGCCGTGATACCTGAGCGCGAGAGGCTGGGGCAGGTTATCGGGAAGTGGTTCGAACCTGCCGAAGTGGCGCAGCCAGTCCTCCTCCGACAGCGAACCCAGGCCCACGGCCTTGTCCCACCTTTCATTGCGGAAGCGCAGCACGTGCTTCGGGAAGTCGGCGGCAACAACCGGATCGGCGAGGAAATCCGCCACCTCTTCGATTCGTGTGTCGGGAGTGTACTTGGCCGGTTGCGGTTCGTGTCGCATCAATCCATTAGTGGCCCTTCGCAAGGCGCACCGCAAGGCGCGCGGGACAAAGGGACATGATTTGAGCGACGCGGCCTACTCGACAGGCACATGGGAAAGCAGCGACGGGCTGACGCTGCATTACCGGGACTATCCGGGACGGGCCGACCGCCCGGCGATCCTGTGCATCCCCGGCCTTACCCGCAACGCCCGCGATTTCGAGCCGCTGGCAGAGACTTTCGCGGGGGAATGGCGAGTGGTCTGCGCGGACCTGCGCGGGCGCGGGCAGAGCGACTATGCCAAGGATCCGGCCAGCTATACGCCTGCGCACTACATCGAGGACGTCACTGCCCTGATCGAGCAGGCGAACCTGGGTGAAGTGGTAGCCGTGGGTACCTCGCTTGGCGGGATCATCACCATGCTGCTGGCGCAGGCGAGGGTGAAATTCGCAGGAGCCGTCATCAACGATATCGGTCCCGTGATCGAGGAAGACGGGATGGCCCGCATTCGCGACTACGTGGGGCAGGGCCGCAGCTATCCAACGTGGATGCACGCCGCCTGGGCCACGCGCGACGGGGCGAGCCACATCTATCCCGGTTTCGATATCGAGGACTGGCTGCGCTACACCAAGCGGCTGATGTGCGTGTCGGGCAACGGGCGCATCGCCTACGACTACGACATGAAGATCGCCCTTCCGTTCGCGCAGCCCGGCGGCGGGCTGGGCATGGACCTGTGGCCTGCGCTCAAGTCTCTCCAGGGCCTGCCCTTGCTGGCCCTGCGGGGTGAACTCTCGGACCTGCTGTCGGATGCCACTTTCCGCCGCATGGGGGAGGAAGTGAAGGGCATGGAACTCGTCACCGTGCCCGGCGTCGGCCACGCGCCAACGCTGGAAGAACCCGCCGCGCTGGAGGCTATCGCGCGGCTGCTGGCCAAGGTGGCACAGGCATGAGCAAGACACCGAAGATACTGCACCTGCACTCCACTTTCGATCCAGGGGGCAAGGAACTGCGCAATGTCCGCCTCATCAACGAATGGGGCAAGGAAGTGGACCACGCCATAGTTTCGGGCGATCTGGAAAAGCGCGGCGCGGCAGCGATGCTGGGCAAGAAGGCGCGCGTCTCCTGGCCCAAGTTCCCTCCGCTGCAGGGCAGGCCCACGCCGGGCCGGCTGGCGGCACTGGCCAAGGCGATGCGGGGCTACGACCTGGTCTGCACCTACAACTGGGGCGCGATCGATGCGGTAATGGCGCACACGGTCTTTGCCGATGCCTTCAAGCTGCCGCCGCTGGTGCACCACGAGGATGGCTTCAACGAGGACGAGGCGAAGCGCCTGAAGAAGCGGCGCAACTGGTATCGCAAGATCGCGCTGGGCCGCACGGCGGCGCTGGTGGTGCCCTCTGCCAAGCTTGAGGATATCGCTCTCAACGTATGGAGCCAGCCGCGCACTCGCGTACGGCGCATTCCCAACGGCATCGATACCCGCGCCTTTGCCGCCCCGCCAAAGCGCGACATCCTGCCCGGCCTCATCAAGCACAAAGACGAGTTCTGGCTGGGCGCCATGGCGGGCCTGCGCGCGGTCAAGCAGCTCGACGTGCTGGTGCGGGTGATGGAATGGATGCCGCCCGAATGGCAACTGGTGATCGCGGGCGAGGGGCCGGAGCGCGATGCCCTGCTGGCCGAGGCGGAGCGCGTGGGCGTGGAAGACCGCGTGCACCTGCCCGGTTTCGTGGCGGAGCCTGCCAAGCTGATCGGCCTGTTCGACATGTTCGCGCTCTCCAGCCGGTCGGAGCAGTTTCCCATCGCCGTCGTGGAAGCGATGGCCGCCGGCCTGCCGGTGGTTGTGCCGCGCGTGGGAGATATCGGTTCGATGGTGTCGAGCGACAACGGGCCTGCATTGGTTGAGCCGGGTGACGAGACCGAACTGCGCCGGTCGTTGACCCGGCTGGCCGACGATCCCGCCACGCGCAAACGCATGGGACAGGCCAACCGCCAGAAAGCGCGCGAGGAATTCGACGACCGGCGGATGATCGAGCGCTACCGTGCGCTCTACTGGGGCCTGATGCAGAAATATCCGCGTGGCCAGTGACTTGGTCGCCCTGTTGGTGATCGTACACGCTTCATGGGGCGTTCACCACGACGGGGACACTCTCGCCTCTTCGATTGAAATGCCCGCGCCATCCGTTAAAGAGCGCGGCTTGATATCAAATCCGGACATGATCGAAAGCTAGTGGCCAAAGAACCGACCAACCCCAACGTGCCCGCCCGTTCGAAGTCGCGGGAACGCGCCGATGCCGAGCAGGACATGCTCATGCGCGAGGTGGACGAGGCCGTCCGTCAGGACGAAGTGGGCGATTTCGCGAAGAAATACGGCTGGCCGCTGGGCATTGCCTTCGTACTTGCCATGGCGGCCTTCGCCGGTTTCCTGTGGTGGCAGGGCAGCCAGGAAGGCAACCTGGAGGAGCAGTCCGATCAGTTGATTGTCGCCATCGACGAACTCGAGGCGGGCAACATCGATATTGCCGACGAGGAACTGGCGCTTCTCGCACAGGGCGAAGGCGGCACTGCCGCCATGGCCAAGATGCTGCGCGCCGGGATCGCGGTGGAACGCGGCGATGCCGAGGCAGGGGCCGCCCTGTTCAACGAGATCGCCAATGACGGCGACCTGCCCGCAGAACTGCGCGACGTTGCCACCATTCGCAGCGTTACCGCCCGTTTCGACGAACTGGACCCGCAGGAAGTGATCGACCGCGTCGGTCCGCTGGCCGTGGCGGACAATCCCTATTACGGCAGCGCAGGCGAGCTGGTGGCCCATGCCTACCTCGCGCAGGAAAAGAACGACGAGGCGGGCGCGCTGCTGGTCGACATTGCCGCAAGCGACGATGTGCCCGGCTCCATCCGGGAGCGCGCACGCCGCCTGGCCGGCTTGCTGGGCTTCGACGCCATCGAGGATGTCGATGCCACCCTTGCCGAAATGACCGGACAGGACCTCGAAGAGCCCGCCGTAGAGCTGGTCGAATAAGAGCGAGATTTATGACGATGACGAACCGCAACCGCCCTAACCGAAACGGGGCCCGTAGCTGGGCAAAGAGAACCGCCGTCCCCATGCTCGCGCTGGCTCTTGCCGGGTGCGCCGGTGGCCTGTTCGGCGGCGGCGGGGACGACGAGGACCAGACGCCCACCACCGGCAACCGCGTTCCCATCCTCTCGCGCATTGCCACCGATATCAGTGCCGACCCGGCGCTGGCGAACGTCGCGGTCGTGGTGCCCCCTGCGCAGACCAACGAAGCCTGGCCTCAGGCTGGCGGCAACGCTGCCAAAGTGCCCGGCCATGTCACGCTGTCCAACAATCCCACCCGCGCATGGACGGCCAGCATCGCCGGCACCACCAAGACCCGCCGTCTTGCCGCTGCGCCCGTGGTGGGTGGCGGAAAGCTGTTCGTGGTGGACACCGCAGCCGTCATTCACGCGTTCGACGCAGCCACCGGCGCGCGCCGCTGGCAGCACCAGATCGAGGTGTCGGGCGACCTGAGGGACGCGACCTTCGGCGGCGGCGCTGCCTACAGCGATGGCCGCGTCTACGCCACGAACGGCGTGGGCGACGTGGTGGCGCTGGATGCCGAAACCGGCGCCCAGCTCTGGCGCGCGAAGCCCGCCGGCCCGCTGCGCGGCGCGCCGACCATTGCGTTCAATGAAGTGTTCGTGATGACGCAGGACAACCAGGTCTTCGCGCTCGACACGGACGATGGCGAGATCGTGTGGCAACGCGCCGCCGCCTCGGGCCAGTCCGGCGTGTTCGGCGTGGCCGCTCCGGCCGCCGGGCAGGGCACTGTCGTTGCCGGGTTCTCGTCCGGCGAACTGGTGGCCTACCGTTACGAGAATGGCCGCGAACTGTGGTCCGACGCGCTTGCGCGCACCTCGATCAGCACGCAGGTCGGTACGCTGACCGACGTGGATGCCGATCCCATCATCGACCAGGGCCGCGTCTATGCGCTGGGCCAGGGTGGCCGCATGGCCGCCTACGAACTGCTGACCGGCCAGCGTATCTGGGAACTGACGCTGGCGGGCATCTCCACTCCCACCGTGGTGGGCGAATGGGTATTCACGCTGACCGACGATGCGCAGCTTCTGGCCATCCAGCGCAACACCGGCCGCATCCGCTGGCTCACCCAGTTCGATCGCTGGCGCGACGCCGAAGACCGCGAGGGCCCGATTTTCTGGACCGGCCCGGTGCTGGCCAGCGGCCGCCTGTGGATCGCCAGCAGCCGCGGCGTGGTGAAAAGCGTCGACGTGATGACCGGCGAGGCGACCGATTTCACCGAGCTGGATGACGGTGTCTCGCTGCCCCCGGTTGTGGCGAACAACACCCTCTATATTCTGGACGACAGCGGCGAAATTCACGCCTTCCGCTAAGCTGTTCCTTACAGGGACAACGGCGAGGGAAAGGGGCAAGGTGTTACCTGCCCTTTAACCCTTCGTTACTACCACGGCGGCGATGAGCGCAAAGGTGCAGGATTCGCGGCCCCCGGCCAGCGATGTTTCCCCGTGGGTGGGTCTAGTCGGCCTGATCACGCTGCTGTCCTGCATCCTGCTTGCGCGCAGCTGGCCGGAAATCTGCGAGTTCATGGGCTGGGCAAACGATCGCGGGCGGCTATCCGGTCCCAACGCTGCGCTCGCAACGATGGTGCTGACGGGCATAGCCATGGCGGCATGGTCGGTGCTGGTGGAAAAGGTCCACCGCAATCCCAGCACCGGCATAGACTGGTCGCGCCGCCGGCCGGTGTCAGAAGTGCTGGACGTGTCTACCACCAAGCTTGCCGGGCTGTGGGCCACGTGGTTCATCATCGGCGCGTTCTATATGCTTGGTCGCTGGTACTGGGACGGCAATTACCTGTTCGCCATGCAGGTGATCGGCTGGGCCGTGGTGCCCATGTGCGTCCTTTCCGTGCCCTACGTCATCTGGATCGACCGGGTGATGGTGAACCCGAGGGACCATTGCTGGCACTTCGGCGCCATGCTGGTGGGGCGCGAGGCGTGGGACGGCGAGCAGGTGAAGAAGCACTGGCGCGCATGGATCATCAAGGCGTTCTTCAGCGCATTCATGATCGGCATCCTCCCGCCCGGTTTCGCTGCCGTGGTGGAGGCCAGCGGCGCGGATATCCTGAACGATCCGGTCCGTCTTGGCGTGACGCTATTCGAATTGCTGTTCGTGATCGACGTGCAGATCGGCACCGTCGGCTATCTGCTGACGCTGAGGCCGCTGGACGCACACATCCGCAGCGGCAACCCGTTCCTTGCCGGGTGGGTGGCCGCGTTGCTGTGCTATCCGCCGTTCGTCTATGGCATCATGGGTGAGGGCGGGATGATCCAGTACGAATACAACACCGCCGACTGGGCCTACTGGTTCGCCGGAAATCAGCCAATGCTCTACCTGTGGGCGGCGTGGCTGGTGTTCCTTACCGGCATCTATGCGTGGGCGACGGTGGCTTTCGGCATCCGCTTTTCCAATCTCACCTATCGCGGGGTGATTACCAACGGGCCGTATCGCTACACGCGGCATCCGGCCTACCTCTCCAAGAACGCCTTTTGGTGGTTCTGCTACATGCCCTTCCTCGTCACTTCTGACACCCTGACGGATGCGATCCGCAATACCGTGTTCCTGGGTGTGGTCAGCGCCATCTACTACTGGCGCGCACGCACGGAAGAAGCGCACCTGCTGGCCGAAGATCCGAAGTATCGCGAATACTGCGACTGGATGCAGGAGAACGGCATCATCACCTCCCGCCTTGCGCGTCTCTTCCATCGTGCGAACCCGCGAAAGGCCGCCCCGGTGCCGCAACCCGCGGAATAGGTCGTCAGCCGCCCGCATTGCCCACAACGAAGCACGCGGCTGCTACCAGCGCGCCTGCATAGCGGTTCGAGCGGAAGCGGCTGAGCGGATTCATCGGATCGTCTCCGTCCAGCGTCATCACCTGCCATCCAAGGTGCAGGGCCGCTGGAACCAGCGCAAGCAGCGCGATCCAGTCTCCGCGCAATTGCCAGAAGGCCAGCGCCCAGAGCGCCACGGCGGCGGCATAGAAGCCCGCGACGCCCGGCTTTACCTTGTTGCCAAGGCGCAGGGCGGAAGACTTGATGCCCACCAGCGCATCGTCCTCCCGGTCCTGCATGGCGTAGATCGTGTCGTATCCCATGCACCAGAAGAACGCGCCCGCGTAGAGTGCCAGCATCACGCCGAGGTTGTCATCCCGCAGCGCCGTCCAGCCAACCAGCGCGCCCCAGGTGAAGACGAGGCCCAGCCACGCCTGCGGCCACCAGGTAATCCGCTTCATGAAAGGATAGGCCGCCACCAGTGCAAGACTGCCGAGCGCCACCAGTTGCGCCTGCCAGCGTAATTGGAGCAAGACGACGAGGCCCACGCCGCACAGTACCAGCAGCCATATCCACGCCTGGTTCCGGCTCACCCGGCCGCTAGCGATGGGGCGATTGGCCGTGCGCGACACGCTGCTGTCGAGATCGCGGTCGACGATGTCGTTGTAGACGCAACCGGCACTCCGCATGGCGATGCTGCCCAGCAGGAACCACGCGACAAGCTGCCATTGCAGGCCAGCGCCTGCCAGCCAGGTGCCCCAGGCGCAGGGCCAGAACAGGAGCCACCAGCCGATGGGCCTGTCGAACCGCGCCAGCAGGGCATAGTCGCGCGCGGGCTGCGGCAGGCGTTCGGCCAGCGACTTGTGCTCGCTGTCGGGAGTTACGGTTTCGGACTGGGCACGAGAGGGGGACATGGCTTGCCTGTTAGCCGCGCTTGGCCCTAGTGGAAAGCCATGCCCGCAACGCCAGCCTGGCCGCCCAAGTCCGCCCCGCGCCTGTTCGTGGAGACCGCCCTTGCCGAAGGGCAGGTGCTGTCCGTCGACGGTCAGCAGGGCCACTATCTCGCCAAGGTCATGCGCGTGTCGCCGGGCGATGCGGTGATCCTGTGCGACGACGTGACCGGCGAATGGCTGGCCACGGTTGATGAAGCTGGCAAGCGCGCCGTCTCGCTCACCGTCAGCGAAAAGCTGCGCGAACGCGAGGCCGTGCCCGACTTCTGGCTGTGCCCCGCGCTGCTGAAGAAAGACCGGTTCGACATGGTGCTGGAGAAGGCAACCGAGCTTGGCGTCGCCGCCATCCATCCCGTCGTCACCCGCCGCTGCGTGGCGGACAAGCTGAACCCCGACCGTGCCTGCACCATCGTAACCGAAGCGGCGGAGCAGTGCGCCCGCACCGCCTTGCCCGCGCTGGAAGCGCCGCAGAAACTCGATGCCCTGTTGCGCGATTGGCCGGAAGACCGCCTGCTGTTCTTCGCCGACGAGGAAGGCGGCACACCCGCGGCGGAGGCGTTCACCTTCACCAAGTATCCTGAACGCGGGGAGGGGGCGCACAAGGCTGCCATCCTCACCGGCCCCGAAGGCGGCTTCGACGATGCCGAGCGCGAGGCGATCCGTGCCCATCCGCAAGCCCGCCCGATTTCGCTCGGCCCCCGCATCCTGCGCGGAGAGACTGCTGCGCTGGCGGCGGTCGCCCTGTGGATGGGGCTGGCGGGCGACTGGGGTGGCGACGCCTGAACCGGGGCAAGGTCAATTTGCTGCTGGCTTCGGCGGCATGATCCGCTAGAGGCTGGCAACCATGAGCACGCGCAAGGCATCCGAGGGGCAGGAGCCCGTGATCGAAAGCCGCGACCAGCTGGTCGCACCCATGCAGGCTGGCGAGAAGCCACGCGAGAAATGGCGCATCGGCACGGAGCACGAGAAGCTCGTCTTCAAGACCGCAGATTTCCACGCGCCTTCCTACGACGAGGAAGGCGGCATCCACGACATCCTGATGTCGATGCGGCAGTTCGGCTGGGAGCCGGTGAAGGAGCGCGGGCCGGATGGCACCGTCAATACCATTGCCATGAGCGGCAGCGACGGCACCATCAGCCTGGAGCCTGCGGGCCAGCTTGAGCTGTCGGGTGCCCCGCTGGAAACGCTGCATCAGACCTGCGCCGAAACCGGTCGCCACCTCGACCAGTGCAAGCAGGTGGGCGAGGCATGTGGCGTCGGTTTTCTTGGCCTCGGCATGTGGCCGGACAAGGCGCGCGAAGACCTGCCGATCATGCCCAAGCAGCGCTACGAGATCATGCGCAACCACATGCCGCGCGTGGGCAACCTCGGTCTCGACATGATGCTGCGCACATGCACCATCCAGGTGAACCTCGACTATTCGAGCGAGGCGGACATGGCGAAGAAGTTCCGCACCGGCCTCGCGCTGCAACCGCTCGCCACCGCGCTGTTCGCCAATTCACCGTTCACGGAGGGTAAGCCCAACGGCTTCCTCTCCTATCGCAGCCACATCTGGTCGGACACCGATCCGCACCGCACCGGCATGCTGCCTTTCGTGTTCGACGACGATTTCGGCTACGAACGCTACGTCGACTACATGCTCGATGTGCCGATGTACTTCGTCTACCGCGACGGCACCTACATCCATGCCGCCGGACAGAGCTTCCGCGACTTCCTGAAGGGCGAACTGCCCGCGCTGCCGGGCGAGAAGCCGACCGCCAGCGACTGGGAAGATCACCTCTCCACCGCCTTCCCCGAGGTGCGCCTGAAAAGCTTCCTCGAAATGCGCGGCGCCGATGGCGGGCCGTGGAACCGCATCTGCGCGCTGCCCGCGCTGTGGGTCGGCCTGCTTTACAACGATGCCGCGCTCGATGCCGCCTGGGACCTGGTGAAGGGCTGGACGATGGAAGAGCGCGAGCACCTGCGCAATGCCGTGCCGGCGCAGGCGCTCGACGCGCCGCTGCCGCGTGGTGGAACCCTTCGCGACCTCGCCCGCCACGTGCTCGATATCGCGCACGACGGGTTGGTGGCGCGTGGACGGCAGAACTCGATGGGCGACAACGAAAGCGGCTTCCTCGCCCCGCTCAAGGAGATCGTGGAGAGCGGCAAGGTGCCCGCCCAGCGCCTGCTCGACAAGTATCACGGCGAGTGGGGCGGCGACATTTCGCGCGTCTACGAAGAAGCCTTCTGACGCCGCCCGGTCGCCGTCAGGCGTAGCTGGCGACTTCGAACTCGATCCCGTCCCAGTCGAAGAAATAGAAGCTGGTCGGGCCGGGATCGTAGGCGCCGTGGTTGAAGGGCTCCAGCCCTGCATCCCTGATAACGCGCACTGCCGCATCCAGATCGTCAACCACGAAGCCGACGTGGTTGAGCGGCTTGCCCTTCTCGCGCCGCTCGGCACCTTCGTCGTCGCTGTAAAGCGCGAGGTAGGTGTCTCGCTCGCCAAGGTGGATCGTACGACCGCCCAGTTTGGACGCCCCGCGCCAGCGTTCGTGCCAGCCCAACAGCTTCGTGAACAGCGCCGCCGAACGCTCGGCATCGCTGACGGTGAGATTGACGTGTTCGATTCGACCTTGCGACATGATGGCAGTTCCTTGTTCCAAGTTTCTGTTTCACAACGAGAACGTGATGTCATTTCAAGCCACCTGCGAATCGCTGCTTGCCCTTTCATGCAACCTCAAGCTAAGTTGAGGTCAAGCATTTGTGGAAATCGGGGATAGCGGGGACAAGTCTTGCAGGCGCACTTCATCAGCATCGGCCAGCTTTCGAAACGCACCGGCGTCGCGGTGTCTGCGCTGCGGTTTTACGAGGAGAAGGGGCTGCTCCATCCCCTGCGCAGCGGCGGTAATCAGCGGCGTTACCTGCGCAGCGATATCCGCCGGGTCAGCTTCGTGCTGATCGCCCAGAAACTGGGGCTGGGCCTTTCGGAAATCGAGGATCACCTCGCGCAGCTACCCGAAGGGCGCAACCCCACGCTTGAGGACTGGCGCAGGATCAGCCGCGCGATGCGCGAACAGATCGACGAGAAGATCACCCTGCTCAACCGCACGCGCAACCAGCTGGACCAGTGCATCGGTTGCGGCTGCCTCAGCCTGACGAAGTGCCAGCTCTACAACAAGGACGACAAGCTGGGCCTGAAAGGGCCGGGGCCGCGGGCGGTTCTCGACTGACGCAGCGGTCTCTTGCTGCACTGCGAATTGACTCTGGTGTAAAAAGATAGATTATTACGCCTGCCAATAGGGGGCAGCCAGTTTCTGGATGGGTCGCCCGTCTCCCGGCGCTGCTGCGGTGAATTCCCGCCGCGGCTCTACAGGGGGACTCTATCATGAATAATCTGATCAAATGCACCGCCGCCGCCGTTACCCTGGCTGTCGCGCTACCGGCCGCCGTCGCCGCACAGGAGCAGCCGTTGCGGCCTGCCGAATATGTCGACGTGAGCGCGATCCATATCGATGACGGGCACCAGCTCGAATATGCCAATCACCTTGCCAGCATGTGGCGCAGCTCGATGGATTTCCAGGTCGAGCAGGGCTGGATCGACAGCTACGAAATTCTCGCCAACACTTATGCCCGTGATGGCGAGCCGGACCTTTACCTGCTCGTCCGCTACTCCGAATGGCCATCGACAGAAGACGGGCAGGCGCGGGGCGAAGCCATGCGCGCGCACATGCAGATGACGAGGGAACAGATGCAGGAAGCATCGGCCGGCCGCGCCGAATACCGCCGGGTCGGCAGCGACATGCTGCTGCGCCGCCTCGTCTGGAACGACTGATCGACCAAACACCCGATCCACAGGGGGAAGGGGCGCTGCTTGCGGCGCCCCTTTATTATTCAGCTGCCATCGCTTCAGCTTCGCCCAGGTCCACGCTGACCAGGCGGGAGACGCCGCGTTCCACCATGGTCACGCCGAACAGGCGATGCATCCGGCTCATGGTGACGGCGTTATGGGTGACAATCAGGTAGCGCGTTTTCGTGTCGCGGTTCATCGCGTCCAGCAAGTCGCAGAAACGCTCGATATTGGCATCGTCCAATGGCGCGTCGACTTCGTCCAGCACGCAGATCGGAGCAGGATTGGTGAGGAACAGCGCGAAGATCAGCGCCGTGGCGGTCAGCGCCTGTTCGCCGCCTGAAAGCAGGCTCAATGACTGGAGCCGCTTGCCCGGCGGCTGGGCGTAGATCTCGAGGCCCGCTTCCAGCGGATCGTCGCTGTCCACCAGCGCGAGGTGTGCCTGCCCGCCGTCGAACAGGCGCGCGAACAGCTTGCGGAAATGGCCGTCCACTTCCTCGAACGCCTTGCGCAGCCGCTCGCGCCCTTCGCGGTTGAGATTGCCGATGGAACCGCGCAGCCGCGCTACTGCTTCGGCCAGTTCGGCCTGTTCCGCAGCGCTCGCGCCGTGCTCGGCCTCGATGCGCTCCAGTTCGTCGGCAGCGACGAGGTTGACCGGCCCGATCCGCTCCCGGCTGGCGGTGAGGCGATCCATTTCCTCGCTCTCGGCGGCGGAGTCCTTCACGCTTCCTTCGTCGAATTCGAACTTTGACGGCAGCAGTGGCGGCGGTGACTGGAAGCGTTCGCCGGAAAGCCGCGCCATTTCCTCGCGCCGCTGCTCCTCGTTTTCCGCGCGCGTGGCGAGCGTGGCGCGGTTCTCGCGCGCGGCGGAGAGCGTTTCGTTGACATCGTTGAGCTTCGCGTCGGCGGCGCGGGCCTGTTCCTCGGTTTCGCGCACGGCGGCCTCGGCTTTCGCCAATTCCTCGCCAAGCCGCGCACGCACGGTCTCGCCACCCTCAATTTCCTTCATCAGCCCGGCGGGCTTGGCGGCAATGACGGCGCGTTCCTCGGCGATTTCCTCGAACCGGGCTTCCATGCCGGCAAGGCGGTTTGCGGCATCGCCTGCGCGGGCTTGCCACGCGGCCATGTCCTTGCGCTGCGTGGCCACGCGTTCGCGCGACACCGCCAGCGCCTGGTCGTGCGAGGCAAGCGCAGCGGCGGCGGACTGGGCGGCCTCGCGCGCGGCCTCGTTTTTGGCGCGGGCGGCCTCCAGCGCAGCGCGGCCGCTCTCGGGATCGGGCAGGTCGGCCTTTTTCGCCCTTGCGGCTTCGAGGTCGGCGAGTGCTGCTGCTTTCTGTTCGTCCAGATCCTTGCCGCTTTCCGCCAGTTCCTCGCGCCGGGCGGCGAGGCGTTCGCGGCGAGCCTCCGCCTGGTCGAGCGCGCGCAGAGCCTGCCGTTCGGCCTCGGATGCCTCGTTGATACCGCGCTCCTGCGCCACCAGGTCGCGCTGGAGGTCCGACAGTTCCGCCTGTGCCGTGTCTTGAGCGGAAGTTGCCGCCTCGACGGTCTCGCGCAGCGCGGGCAATTCGCCCTCCAGCGCGGCGAAGCGATTGTCCGCTTCCAGCCGTGCCGCCTCGGCAGCGCCTTCGCCGCGAGCGACGAAACCGTCCCAGCGGCGCAGGAACCCGTCCTTCGTCACCAGCCACTCGCCGGGTTTCAGTTCGCGCCCGTCGTCGCTCTCGGCAACGTGGACCAGCGCCAGCCGCGCGGCGAGTTCCTGCGGGCAATCGCGCACGTGCGCGGCAAGGCTGTCTGCAACGGGGGCGGGGGACTTGGAGCCGGTCCAGTAGCGGCCTTCCGCCTTGGCATCGGGCGAACCAAGCGGCGCTTTCGCATCGCGGCCCAGTGCAGCGGCCAGCGCGCGTTCATAGCCCGGCTCGGCCGACACGCGATCGAGCGCGGCGGGCAGGCCGTGACCGCCCTTTTTCTGCCGCTCGCGCGCCTCGCGGTCGCGCTTCAGCGCCTGCCACTCGCGCTCCACGCCCGCGAGTTCGGCGCGGGCGGTGGACAGCTGCGAGGCGGCCTCGTCGCGCGCGTCGGCGAGTTCGTCCTTTCGGGAGCGGGCCTGTTCCAGCCCCTCGCGAAGCTGCGCCAGCCGCGCCGCGGCTTCTTCGGCGGACTTCTGCGCAGCGGCAACATCCTCCTCGGGATCGCTTTCGCCCAGAAGCGCCGCGCGTTGATCCTCCAGCCTCCGTTTTTCGGCCTCAAGCCGATCCACCCGCGATTGCGCCTGCGCGATCTCCGCTTCCGCCACGCGCCACTCCGCCTCGACACCGGCGTGGTCCGCCGTGGCCTTGGCCAGCGCGAGTTCGGCCTTGCGCCCCTCGCTCTCCGCCTTGTCGACGGCCTTGGCGATATCGGGGCGCTTCGCCTCGTCCGCCACCAGCGCCTTCGCGCCCTTGTCGAGCGCGGATTCGAGCTCCTTCAGGGCATTGGCGGCGTCGCGCGTCATGCGGTCCGCGTCGATCTTGTCTTCCTCGAGGCGGGTTTGCTGCCGATCGAGGTCTTTCAGGCGTTGCTCTGCCGCTTCCAGCTGGCTGACGAGCGCCGCCATGCGGTGCCCGTGGGCGCTGGCATCGTCGCGGCGGTCGGCCAGTTCGTCTCGCAATTCATGGAGCGATTCCGCCAGCGCGGCCTGCGCCTTCTGCGCTTCTTTCGCGGCGGCCTGCGCATCGGCAACCGCCTCGTCCGCGCCCTTTGCCTGCTTGCGCGCAGCTTCGGCCGCAGCGGCGGCATCGCGCCAGCGGGCGAAGACAAGCCGCGCCTCGGCCACGCGGATCTGGTCCGACAGCACCTTGTACCGCTCGGCCTGCTTTGCCTGCCGCCTGAGCGAGCCGATCTGCGAATCGAGGCTCGACATCAGATCCTCGAGCCGTTCGAGGTTCTTCTCCGTGCTGCGAAGCTTGCTCTCCGCGTCGCGGCGGCGAACGTGAAGGCCGGCGATCCCCGCCGCCTCCTCCAGCATCATGCGCCGCTCGGTGGGTTTGGCGGCAATGACCTGCGCGATCTTGCCCTGGCTGACGAGGGCGGGCGAATGCGCGCCAGTGGCGGCATCGGCGAACAGCAGGCCGATATCCTTGGCGCGCACGTCGTTGCCGTTAAGGCGATAGGCGCTGCCCGCGCCGCGCTCGATCCTGCGCGTCACGTCCAGCGGCTCACCCTCGTCGTCGACGGCGTGCAGCACGACCTCGGCAAAATCGCGCGGGGGGCGGTTGGCGGTGCCGGCGAAGATCACGTCTTCCATGCCGCCCGATCGCATGGACTTGGGGGAATTCTCCCCCATCACCCAGCGGATCGCTTCCAGCACGTTGGACTTGCCGCAGCCATTGGGGCCGACAACGCCCGTCAGGCCGGGTTCTATGCGCAGTTCGGCGGGCTCTACGAAGCTCTTGAAGCCGCTAAGTCTGAGCTTGCGAAACTCCATAAGCGCCCGCCGCTACCCCTTATCCCTCTGCCGGACGCGCGCCTGCGGTCTGCAGCACGCTTTCCAGGTCTTCCCAGCTACGCTCTTCCAGAACGCGGCCGTTGAGGATGAAGGTGGGGGTGGCATTGACGCCCAGTTCCTCGGACTGCTGTTCCGAGCGATCGCCGATGGCCATCACTTCCTCGGTATCGGCAAGGCAGGCGGCGGCCTGGTCGCGGCTGATGCCGCGGGCGGCGAAGAAATCGAGGAAACCGGCGGCATCGGCAATGGCGACGAACCGCTGCTCGTCCGGCACGTCGGACAGGTTGGCAAGCTGCGCCTGCCCGCCCTGCATCTGGCCCATCACGTCGTTGAAGTTCTTCCACACCTGGTCGGCCAGCGGGTGGAAGCTTTCCGGCGCGGAGCAGCGCACCAGCGCCGCCAGCGTCAGGTCGAAAGCGTTGTGCACCTGGTTGCGCAGTTCGAACGAGACGACGCCGGTGGAGACATAGTCTTCCTTCAACGCGTCGGCCCCGGTCTGCGCGAAGTTGGCGCAGGCGCCGCAGGTGAGCGAGCCGTATTCGATGAGCTTGATCGGCGCATCGGGATTGCCCATCAGGTAGCCGTCTGCGTCCGTCACCTGCACCATGTCGGTCCATGCCTGCCCATCGGGGGCCGCGATGTGTTCGATCGGTTCGCTGGAAGTGAGTTCGCCTTCTGCGCTGTCGCCGCATGCGGCGAGGCCCAGCGCCAGAGGCGCTGCGAGAGTGGCGAAAGCGATACGGCGCGAAATGGTCATGGCAATAATCTTCCCGTCATGATCTTGGCCGGCCCAATCAGGCGAATGCGCAGATTAGAACCGGATGGTTGGTGTTTGGAAAGCGCCTCTATGCGTAAATCGGCGCTTTTGCACAGGCTTGTCCCCTATTCGGTCTGCCCTATTCGTTATCCTGCCGCGCGGCGACCAGCGCCTGGCGCAGCGGCTGCCACGCGTGCACGCCTTCCAGCAGGGTGCCGTTGAGCACGAAGCTGGGCGTGCCCGGAACGGCATATTCGGCGACATTGGCCTCTGATTTCTCGGCGATTTCGAGCGCGCGGCTCTCGTCGTTCAGGCACGCGGAGACTTCGCTGGCGGAATAGCCGCGGCCTTCCATCAGGTCGTCGAGGCCGAGGTCCGAGGCAATGGCGCGCATCCGGTTGCCCACGCTGCCGCTGGCCCAGCGCGCCATTTGCGCCTGGGTGAGGCCGCGGGCGGTGGCGAGCCAATCGTCCTGCGTCGCCAGCACGGCCTTGTGATTGTCGAAGAAGCGCGAGGGGTTTCCGCATTCGGTCAGCAGCGCGGCGGCAAGGTCCACCGGGTTGCGGATCATGTGCCGAACTTCCACGGCGGCGTAGCCTTCGTGGACGTAGTGATAGCGCAGTTCCGCTTCCGCTTCCCTGTCGAAAGTGGCGCAGTGAGGGCAGGTGTAGCTGATGAATTCGATGATCTGGAGTGGGGCCTCGGGATCGCCGACGCGGTATCCCTGCTCCGTCTCGACCACTTCCGCGTTCCAGTTCTGCGCCGTGGCCGGGGCCATCGGCACGGCCATGGCCACCAGCGCGGCGGCTGCCCAGCGTGTCATCCCTGTTCGTCCTCTTCCTTCTGCGCGACCGTGCGCGCGAGTGATTCCAGTACCGCCCGCAGTTCGGGGTCGCCGATATCACGCAAGCTGTCTCCCAGTTCCATCGGAATGGGCTTGAGCGAGGGCGGGGTGGTTCTCTTCTCCTGAGCAGCAGGTGGCTTAACCGCACCTTGCCGCATCTTCACCTTGGCAACGGCGCGATAGCCGAAAAAGCGGTTCACCCGCTCCATGATTTCGGGGATCACGTGCTGGATCAGCGGCGCATGGGCGGGCAGCACGACGAGTTGCAGGATGCCTTCGCTCTTCTCGCCCGGCGGGAAACGGATGCTTTCAGGCGCGCAGACCTTGGCGTGATGTTCGCCTACGATTTCCGGCCAGCGGGTGACGACGCTCGATTGCACGAAGCCATAGCGGCGGAAAGCCGCGCGGCCGATCTGCGGCACCAGTTCGGAAACCGGCCTTGCCGGGCCGCCACGCGGCCGCTGGTAGGGCTTGGCGCCTTTCCTGGGCACCTTCCTGGCAGTCTTCCCCGATTTCGATGGCGTGTCGCGTTCCATGGCTGGCGCTCCCATGCCATAGGCGCGGCGTGTCCGCCACCGTTTCAGACAAGCTTTTGGCCTGGTACGATAGCCACGCCCGCGCCCTGCCGTGGCGCAGCACACCCGGCGCACCTGCGCCCGATCCCTATCGCGTATGGCTGTCCGAAGTGATGCTGCAACAGACGACCGTGGCCGCCGTCGCGCCCTATTTCGAGAAATTCACCAGGACCTGGCCAACGGTGGAGGCTTTGGCCGCCGCGCCGGACGACGATGTGATGGCCGCCTGGGCGGGCCTCGGTTACTATTCGCGGGCGCGCAACCTCGTGAAATGCGCGAAGGAAGTGGCCGCTCAGGGCGGCTTTCCCGATACAGAAGCCGAACTACGTAAGCTGCCGGGGCTGGGCGCCTATACCGCGGCGGCTGTAGCAGCGATTGCCTTTGGCAAGCGCGCCGTGGTGGTCGATGCCAACGTCGAGCGGGTGGTCTCCCGCCTGTTCGCCATTCGCGAGCCGCTTCCTGCATCGCGCCCGGCGATCCGCGCGGCGACCGACACGATCACGCCGGAGCGGCGCGCAGGCGACTTTGCGCAGGCCATGATGGACCTTGGCGCAACGATCTGCACCGCGCGCGATGCGCGGTGCCTGCTGTGCCCGCTTAATGCCGATTGCCGCGCGCGGGCGGAGGGCGATCCGCTGGAACTGCCGGTGAAGGCGAAGAAGAAGGCCAAGCCCAGCCGCACGGGTACGGCCTTCTGGATCGAGCGGGAGGACAGGGTCTGGCTGGTGAAACGTCCCGGCACCGGAATGCTGGGCGGAATGCGCGCCTTGCCGGACGACGGCTGGTCCGCTCGCGGTGATGGGGAGGGCGATGCGCCTGTGTCAGGGGCGTGGAGAGCGGCGGGCGTGGTGCGCCACGGCTTCACCCATTTCGACATCGAACTGGGCGTGGCCGTTCACGCAGGCGACGATCCTTCGCCGCATGGCGAGGGCGAGTGGTGGCCCGTCGACGCTATCGACGATGCCGGATTGCCGACGCTATTCCTGAAGGCCGCCCGGCTGGTGCTGGCGGGCCGGGAAACGGAATAGCTGCACCGGTGGGCGTAGCACACCGCAAGGCCATGCGGCCGCCCCGCAGCGGGCGCAGCAACGCTGCGCATCTAGCGAGGACGCTCACGCGGAGGCGTGAGCGCAAGACGAACTTAGAAAATCCCGCCGCCCAAAGTCAGGCGTACGGCAGCGATCAGCAGCACGATCAGGCAGAAATTGCGGCCCGAATTGCTGCTGGAAAGCTGTCCGATCACGATACCCACAACGATGAAGGGGAGGGCGATCCAGTTGGCCCAGCCCAGCAGCGGGATCTGCGCGGGGATGACGATGAGCAGGGACAGCAGTCCGATGAGAATCGAGATGATGTTCAGCATGTGTTATAGATAGGTAACACAGCAGGCGGGTGCAAGGTTGCGGCATCCATTTTCGCTGCCTAAGCCTTGCTTCACGCTACACGCTTGCCGAAGGTCGCCTGCCCGATGCTCCACGAATCCGCTTCCCAGTTCGTATCCCGCCGCACGATGCTGCGCTCCTCCGCCATGCTGGGGGCGGGGGCCGTTGCGGCCTCGCTGCCCTTCGCCGATCCGCTGTTCGCGCGCGAAGCGGCCGCCACTCGCTGGCCCACGGTTGCCAATTTCGTGAACGGCTATGTCGAGCGCGACATCGTTGCCTGCATGGTGGCGCGCGTGGGCCTTGGCCAGGGAGAGGCCGATACCATCGCTGCCGGCACACGCACGTTCGGCGGTCGCGGCGCGGTGGACGCGGATACGCTGTTTCGCATCTATTCGATGACGAAGCCGATCACCGGGATGGCCACGGTCATGCTGATCGCCGATGGCCTGCTGGAGCTGGACCAGCCGCTGGCAGACGTGCTGCCGGCCTTCGCCAACATGCAGGTGCAGCGCCGGTACGACGGGCCGATCACGCGCGACAACCTGGAGCCTGCGGCGCGGCCCATCACCATTCGCCACCTGCTCACCCACACGGCGGGCCTTGGCTACACCATCATTCAGGACGGGCCGATCAGCGCCGCCTACCGCGCCAACGGCATCGTGCCTGGCAAGGTCAGCAACATGGCCATCGCGCAGGAGATTTTTGGCGGTCAGCCCGCGCGTTCGCTGGCGGACTTCGCGGACGGACTGGCGGAGCTGCCGCTTGTCTACCAGCCAGGCACGCGCTGGAGCTATTCGGTCAGCCTCGACCTGCTGGGCCGGGTGATCGAGGTGGTGAGTGGGCAGTCGTTCGACAGCTTCCTGCAAGAGCGCATCTTCACGCCGTGCGGCATGACCTCCACCGGTTTCCGCGTGGCTCACGGCGACGTTCAGCGGTTTACCGGCAACTACTTCCTACTGGGCGGAATACCCGTGCCGATCGATCTGCCGCAAAGCTCGGTCTATCTGGACGAGCCTGCTTTCCCCTTCGGCGGGGCAGGGCTTGTTTCCAGCGCGCACGACTATGATCGTTTCCTGCAAATGCTGGCCGGACGCGGGGTGATCGAGGGTACGCAGGTCGCGAGCGAAGCGGCGGTGGCGCTCGCTACATCAGACCTGTTCCCTGAAACGCTGGCCGCTAACGGCGGGTTCGAGCGGAACGGGCGCCGTTTTGGTTTCGGTGCAGGCGGACTTGTCGGCACGGGTGCTGCAGCAGGGCTGTTCGGCTGGTTCGGCGCTGCGGGCACCGTAGGGCTCGTCAACACGAATTGGGGCCTGCGCCACACGCTGATGACGCAATACATGCCCGCCGATGCCTACGACGTGCAGGGCGATTTCCCGCTCGCCGTGGCGCGCGACGCAGCAAGGATGATGCAGGGTTGATGACCACACCACTCGCCTTCACCGGTCACGATCTCGACCGCGACGATCACGCCCGCGCCGACCCTGCGCAACTGGCGCAGCTTCGAGCAAGGGACGATGCGCGGCTGGTGGCCCTCGATGGCGTAATGCCACGGTTTGACGACGGCGGCGCGCTGCTGACGAGCGACCTTTCGGGCGTGAGCGAGGAAGCGGAACTCGTCTACCTCGGCCTGCGGGGCGGGGCGCCGCTGTTCGTCGCCGTACCGCCCGAGGGTGACATGCGCCAGGCCGTCACGATACGCGAGACCATGTTGGCTCTGATGCAACTGCCGGCCGAGGAATTGGCCCTGTTCGGCGGCGCGCGCTCCATCGCGGACTGGCACGCACGGCACCGCTTCTGCGCCCGCTGCGGAGAGCGCACGCACATTGCCAAGGGCGGCTGGCAGCGCAACTGCGGGTCCTGCGAGGGGCAGCATTTCCCGCGCGTCGACCCGGTCGCGATCATGCTGGTGGAGCGTGATGGCGCGCTGCTTGTCGGGCGCGGAAAGGGCTGGCCGGAACGCAGCTATTCCGCGCTTGCCGGGTTCATTGAGCCCGGCGAAAGTATCGAGGAAGGCGTGAAGCGCGAGGTGTGGGAAGAGGTTGGCGTGCGGGTGCGCGATGTGTCCTACATTGCCAGCCAGCCGTGGCCGTTCCCCAGCCAGTTGATGATCGGCTGCCATTCCTTTGCGGATAGCCGCGAACTCACCATCGACGAGACCGAGATCGAGGACGCGCGCTGGTTCACCCGCGAGGAGGTGGCCGATGCGATGGCGAACCCGAAGGACGCGCAGAGCTTCCTGCCGCCGCCGCACACGGCTATCGCGCATTACCTGTTCGAATACTGGCTGGAGAACATGGCATGAGCCATCCGATGATCGTCGATATCTGGTCCGACGTGATGTGCCCGTGGTGCCTCGTTGGCTGGCGCAGCTTTGCCGAGGGCGTGCGGCTGGCGGGCAGCGACGTGGAGGTGACGATCCGGTGGATGCCCTTCGAACTCAACCCGCAGATGCCGCCCGAGGGCAAGTTGCAGGCCGAGCACCTGGCCAAGACCTACAACCGCGGCGAGGACGAGATTGCCGCGATGCGCGCCGAACTGGAAGGCGCGGCGGAGCGTGTGGGTTTCCCCATCTCCTGGCAGGGCCAAAACGAAAATGGGGGCGAGGAACCGCCCGCGATGATGTGGAACACCTTCGATTGCCACAAGCTGCTGCGCTGGGCGCTGGCAGCCTACGGACCGGCAGAGCAGACGAAACTGAAGGAGACGATGTTCGCCGCGCACTTCCAGCAACGCCGCAACATGGCGGACCGGGACGTGCTTGTCGCTATCTGCGAAGAGGCGGGCCTTGATGGCAAGGCAGCGCGAAAGGCGCTGGACGACGAGGCGTTGGAGCTCGCTGTGCGCGCGGAGGAAGAACGCGGCGTGTCTGGCGGCATCTCTGCGGTGCCGACTTTCGTCATCAACCACAAGTACATGCTACAGGGCGCCCAGGAACCGGAAGGGTTCGCGAGCGCCCTGCTGAAAATCGCTTCGATGGAAGCGGCGGCCTAGTTACGAATCGTTGCGCTCGTCCTGGATGGCGGCGCGGGTCTTCGGGCCTTTCTTCGCGTCGTCTGCCGGATTGTCGCTGCCCACTTCGGGCTCGCGGTTGTCTGGGTCCGTGGCGCGATTGATCTCGTCGCGCGTGCCGACGCGGGTGTTCACTTCGCCGCCCGACCGGCTGCCCTGCGACGGCGTGGCACCATCCTGCATGCCTTCGATCAGGTCGTTGTCGGGGTGGCGGCTCTGGCGTTCTGGCATTTGCATTCTCCTTTCCCGTTCAACGGGATGGGGAGGGGCAATGTTCCGAACGGATTTCCATGAATGCCGCGCCGGTGGGCAGGTAAACGCGACCTAGGTCCGCGACAGCCGCTCTGGCGCAAGAAAGTTGATGGAAGCGCCCAGCGTAGAATGCTTGACTACGCGCTGCCCACGCTCGGCCACGTAGTCGCCATCATCCTGCGCACGCAAGGCAAAGGCGCTATGGGAATAGGACGGACGACAGGCCTCGTGCAGGCGGCGCATCAATGTCTGGTCCACGCGCGTGTCCTTCGAATTTGCCATGGCGACTGAACCGCCGGAGGGAGTTTTTGTTCCTCCTCTCGATAACGAGTTATGTTGCAATGCACAATGAGGTTGGGACGCGATAACTACCGGATTTCGAAAGAGTTGTCTCAGATAAGGCCCAACCGCTGGAGTTTCCCGGCCAGCTTGCCGGGCAGCACGTCGCCGATCTCCTCGCCGTCCTCCAGATCGCGCGGCGGCTCCCCTTTCAGGTATCGCCAGCCCTGGTGCGCCCGCTTGGGCCTTGGCATCACGCGCACGAGATTGGGCTCCAGCTCGATCAGCCAGCGGCCGTTGTCGGTTTGCGAAAAGCCGAGGATTTTCGAGCGGGCGACGATGTTGTGCTGGTGAATCCAGAACAGCGAACCGCCTATGCATTCTTCCCACCGGGTCGGCCGATAACGGGTGGTGACATGGGGACTGCGCCGCCCGGCGTACCAGCTTTCGATATCGGCGAAGCTCGCAGCGCCGAAAGCGATCTTGGTCAGGTGGGCGGGCATGGGGACAAGATAGGCACTCGGGCCCCGCCCTCAAGACTTGCATAGCGGCCCCCGCCGTCGCAGTCTGCGCAAAAGCAAAATGGGAGGGGATTGATATGCGTAAACTGGTATCCGCCACGGCGGCAATGGCGCTGGCCGCATGCACTGCGCAGGCCGACGATAGAGAAACGACGGAAACGGCAGAGCAGCTTTACACCGATCCGGACGCGGGCGCGCTTACCGGTCTCACCACCGCCATGGTTCGCGACGCGGCCGACCTCGTCACCGAAGGCAAGGTCTATCGGCTGGGCGTGGTCAGCGGGCCGGAAACGCCGGTCTGGGGCGATCGCACCTATTCCATGGAAATCTTCGACCTCGGCGTGAACGGACCGAACAAGGTGACAGGGCACGATGACCGGGTGGAAACCCACCTCGGCATCGGCACCCAGATCGACGGGCTTGGCCACATCGGGCTGGACGGCGTGCATTACAACGGCGTCGCCAACACCGATATCATGCGCGAGGACGGGCTGGTGCGCTACGGAGCCGAGAATATACCTGCCATCGCCACGCGCGGCGTGATGATCGACATGGCGGCCTACAGGGGCGTGGACGTGAACGAGCCTATGGATTCGTTCAGCGCAGCCGATGTGCAGGCGGCGGCAGAGGCGCAGGGCGTCACCGTTCGCGCAGGCGACGTGGTGCTGATTCACACCGGCTGGCTGAACCGGATCGACGAGACGGACGTGTTCATCAACCAGGCACCCGGCATCAATGCCGATGCCGCGGCATGGCTGGTGGAGCAGGGCGTGGTCGCCGTGGGATCGGATTCGGCGGGCGGCGAAACCAATGCACCCGATCCCGAAGGCCGGGTCCTTCCGGTCCACGCGATGCTGATTGCCGAGAACGGCATCTACATCCTCGAGACGGTCGATACCCGCGAACTGGCAGCAGACGGCGTGCACGAGTTCTTCTTCGTGCTGGGCGCGCCGCGCCTGAAAGGCAGCGTGCAGGCGATCATCAACCCTGTTGCCATTCGCTAGCCGGTAGCGCGATCTTCCGTTGAGGCAGGACGGCTTCGCGCGGCCTGCTCCAGCTGTTCGCGCGTTTCGGCAATGAACTGGCGCACGAGGTCCGCGGTATCCTGCGCTGCCCGCCGATAGCCTTGGCGGTCGTCTTCGATCTGCCGCGGCTGCCAGGCCAGCGTATAGGACATGAGCCTGATCCGCAGCGTTTCGAGGCGCCCCTGCAATTCATCATGCAGAGTGCCCTGGGCGGGCGCGTTCAGATCGTCACCAAGTGTGAGGAGCAGGGTGTCGAACTCGACGGCGAAACGCTGGCGCAGCGCAAGGATTGCCAAGAGGTCGGGCGGCGTGTCGGCGAGGGTCGCGGATACCAGCAGGTGGTAGACGTTCTCCAATCGATCAAGCGACTCAAAAGAATACAAGCAGCGGTCTCCGACTAGGGAATACGACCGCTGTTACAGTTCGCATGATCCGGGTGGTGTCCGGTGAGTATAATCAACCGGATTGCGACAGGTTCCTGACTGGGCCAAGTCGCCCCTGAAGGACAGAAAGCATTTATACTTAACGGCTTGCCTGAATGACAAAGCCGTTACGCCGTAATGCTAACCGAGTCGTTCGAGAACCACGATGGTGGAGCCGCTGTTGTCGCCGTACTTGGCCAGGTGCGGTCCGTGTTCTTCGGAAAGCACCTTTACCTTTCCGGCCTCGACACTGTCCGGCACCAGACGGGAATAGTCCGGGTCTTCCAGGCTCAGGTCGTTGAGCGAGAAGGCCAGCAGCGCGCCGGGCTTCATCAGCCCCAGCAAGTCGTCGTAGACGAAGGACGGGGCCGCGCCCTTGCTGATGACGCCGACGGCAGTGAAGACGCGGTAGTCGCCAAGCTGCGCGTCTAGGGGCTTGTCGGGATCGACGTGCTGCAGCTTGCGATAGACATTCCTCTCGCGGGCCCGTTCCAGCATCCCTGCCGAAAGGTCCGCCCCATCGATTGCCGTGAAACCGGCATCGGCGAGGGCTTCGCCCGAGAGACCCGTGCCGCAGCCATAGTCGAGGATGGGGGTGTCGCGCTCGGCTACGAAGCGGGCCAGCGTTTCCGCCAGCCGCTTGGGCGTCAGGTAGCCGTTGCCGACGACATCGTCGTCGTACTGCTCGGCCCATTCGTCGTAGATCTCGCGCATTTCGGAATTGCCGGATGCCTGGTAAACTCGGTCCAGGTGCTTGTTCGCCATGTGGATTTCCCTGTTCGCCATGATGGTGTCGGGGTTGAAAGTGCAGAGTCGCACCAGGATTCGAATGGATGGGTCGGACCCATGTTCCGAAATACCTCGGATAGTCCATTCTACATGGAGACGAGACCACTGGCGACGGCCAGGCCGAGGAAGGCGAAGAAGCCCATCGAATCGGTGATCATCGTCACGAACACACTGGAGGCCACGGCCGGGTCCTGGTCCAGCCGTTCGAACGCGACGGGCACCAGTACGCCTGCCATGCCCGATACGATGATGTTGATGACCATGGCTGCAGCAATCACGCCGCCCAGTTGCGGGGTGAAGATTGCCGCCGTCGCAAGCCCGATCAGCACCGCGATGGTCGCGCCGTTCATCAGCGCGACTTTCAGCTCTCGCAGCACGAGCCTGCGTGTGTTCGACTTGGTCAGCTGGTTCATGGCGATGGCGCGCACGGTTACGGCCATGGTCTGCGTGCCCGCATTGCCGCCGATGCTCGCGACGATCGGCATCAGCACGGCCAGCGCCACCAGTTGCTCGATCGCCGCGCCGAACCACGCGATGATCGCGCTCGCCACCACCGCAGTGCCGAGGTTCGCCACAAGCCAGCGCACACGCGCGGAATAGGCATCGCGCAGCGGTTCGTTGATGTCGCCTTCGCCCGCGCCGCTCATCAGCAGGGCGTCCTCGCCCGCTTCCTCGGAAATGATGTGGACGATATCGTCGACCGTCAGCTGGCCCACGAGCCGCCCGTTCTCGTCCACCACGGCGGCGGAGATCAGCGCGTATTTCTGGAAGCGCAGGGCCACCTCTTCCTGGTCCATGCCGACAGGGATCAGCGTCTGGTCACGCTTCATCACGTCGGTGATCTTCACGGAGCGCGGCGTGCGCAGGATCCACGAAAGCTGGCAGGTGCCGAGCGGATGGAAGCGGTGATCGACCACGAAGACTTCCCAGAACTCGGTGGTCAGGTTCTCCTCGCTGCGCAGGTAATCAATGAGGTCGCCCACCGTCATGGAATCGGGCACCGCGATCAGCTCGCGCTGCATCAGGCGGCCGGCGGTTTCTTCCGGGTAGGCGAGGGCGGTCTCGATGACCGCGCGGTCCTCCGCCTCCACTTCGGCGAGGATGGCGCGCTGGTCGCCCTCGTCGAGATCCTCGATCAGCTGGACGGCATCGTCGGTGTCGAGCTGGCCGACGATCTCCGCCACCGCTTCGGGCGGCAGGTCTTCCAGCATGTCCTCGCGGACGTAGTCGTTCAGCTCCGCCACCACCTCGCTGCTCATCAGGTCGGTGATGGCGGCGGCCAGTTCGCGGCGATCCTCGCGCTCCAGCAGCTCGAACAGGTCGGCGATGTCGGCGGGGTGGAGCGGTTCTACGAGGTCGTAGGTGCTCTCCTCGTTATCGTCGTTCAGGCTTTCGCGAACCTGCCGGACGAATTCCGGCTTCAGCCGGTTCTCCTCGTCGAACTGCTCGCCTTCGCCCTGCTGGGCTGCCTCTGCGTCATGTTCGTGGAGATCGGTTTCGGCCATGTCTGCGGGGTCTATGCACAATGGCCGTAAAAGCAAGGCGGGCCTTGCAGGGCGTGGGTGACTTTCCCCGCGCGATCATCTAGGCGGCGGGCAACCCTATCACAGGAGATACGTAAATGGCCGATGAGAAACTGACTTTCACCCTCGATTGCGGAGACGGGAAGGGCGGCGATGTCGTCATCAAGCTGCGCAGCGACGTTGCGCCCAACCACGTGGCCCGCATCACCGAGCTGGCGAAGGAAGGCTTCTATGACGGCGTGGTGTTCCACCGCGTGATCCCCGGCTTCATGGCGCAGGGCGGCGATCCCACCGGCACCGGCATGAGCGGTTCGGACAAGCCCGACCTGAAGCAGGAATTCAGCAACGTGCCGCACGTGCGCGGCGTGTGCTCGATGGCCCGCACGATGGACCCCAACAGCGCCAACTCGCAGTTCTTCATCGTGTTCGACGATGCCCGCTTCCTCGACAACCAGTACACCGTCTGGGGCGAGGTCGAGAGCGGCATGGAGCATGTCGACGCGCTGCCGACCGGCGAACCGCCCGCCAACCCGGGCAAGATCGTCAAGGCCACCGTCGCCTGATGTGAAAAGGGGCGCCCGCTGCGGCGCCCCTTTCTTTATGTGGTGAGGTGGCGGTGGGGCGATCAGCCCTCCGTCGGCACCACGTTGCGGCTGCGGATCAGCCACTCGCCGTCCACGCGCACCACGTCGTCCACGCCGCGGCCCACGGCGGCCACACGCGGCGCTGGTTCCACTCCGGCACCGCCGCCGAACAGCGTCTGCCAGTAGTAGTGGACGCGGGCGTGATCGGCATCGACGAACTCGATCCGCTGGTTCGACATTATGTGGTACATGCCCGCTCCCGGCATCTCGCCGCGCGCGAAGCGCCCGGCATTGCCTTCTTCCAGCGATGCGATCATCCCGCGCAGCGCGTCGCGGCCTTCCACATTGTTGAACGAACCGTCAGGCGTGAACACCGAGGCATAGGCGTCGGCGTCCAGCGTGTCCGTCGCTCTGACATAGCGCCACATCAGCTCCTCGATCGCGGCGCGGTCGGCCAGTTCCTGTTCCGGCGAGGCGGGAGCGGCGGATTGCGGCGGTGCCGATTGAGTTTGGGCAGGCGGCAGGGTGGCCGGGTCCCAGTGGACGTCGGCCTTGCCGTCGACGAAGCGCCAGGTGTCGAACCAGGTGGTGGTGTAGGTATCCTCCGGGTCGTCGCCGTAGGGAATCTCGCGCTTGATCAGCACCGTGACGAGGTCGTCCTCTGCCACCACGTCCACGATGGGGCTGGTGAGCTCGCCGCAATCGTCGATGCGTTCCACCTTGGCGACTTCGGTGAAGTAATAGATCACGCCTTCGAGGCCCGAGGCTGCCATGGGGTTGTGCTGGATATAACGGTCGGTCAACCACTCGCCCGCGCGATCCCACTGGTTGCACTGGAGCAGTTCGCGCATGATGTGCAGCGCGGCCTGCTTGTTGCGGTGCAGTTCCGGGTCGTCGCTGGTGAACAGGCTTTCAGGATCGGGGTGGGCCACCACCGGATCGTTCAACGCCCGCATCTGCGCAGCGGCAGGCGTGGCAAGCGTTACGGCGGCAGTGGCGGCAAGCAGGGTTGCAAGTTTCATCGGACAGTCCTCCCTCGTTGACTTTGCCCGACGATGCCCGATTTCGCTGATCTAGGCTAGAGGCCAGATTACAAACCTGCGTTGACGATCCAGTCGTGGAAGATACGCACCGGTCGCGCTGCTAGGTCGGCCTGACGACAGACGAACCAGTACGAATAGGGGCTTTCGATCTGCTTGTCGTAGATACGCGCCAGTCGCGGGTCGTTGATGCGGTTGAGGTGATCGTCGTGCATCATGGCGATGCCCATGCCCTGCGCTGCGGCCTCCAGAATGATCTGTCCCGAATCGTAATGGTCGATGGCGGCAGGTTGCAGCTTTTCCAGACCCAGTGCCGCTTTCCACGCATCGAAGCTCATCACCATGTCGGTATGGAGCAGGAAGGTCTGCTTGGACAGCACGTCGATCCCGGGGTTCTCGCCCATCTCCTCCGCCAGCTGGGCACTGGCAATGGCGTGAACCGTGTTCTGATCTAGCTGCACGGAATAGAGCGAGGGATCGGGCCGATGGGTCAGGGTTATGGCCGCGTCCAGCGTGTCGCCGACGCGGTCGATCAGGTGCGGGCCGGTGTCGATATCGAGGTGCAGGCGGGGATGTGCCTTGCGCAGTTCGATTAGCCGCGGGAACAGCCGCTGCGTGCCGAACAGCGGCATTACGCCAAGGCGCAGGCGCATCAGTTGCAGGTTCTCGCTCTGCGTTTCCACCGCGGCCGCCAGTGATTCCAGGTGCGGCGCCACGGCATCGTAGAACGCGCGCCCCTCGTCGGTCAGCCGCATGGTCTGCCCGGAACGGGAGAACAGCTTGCGCCCTGTAAAGCTTTCCAGATTGCTGATCCGCCGCGACAGGGCCGACGGGCTGAGGCCCAGTTCGGTGGCCGCCGAGCGTGCCGAACCCAGCCGCACCACGCGAATGAAGGCCTCGAGGGCGCGCAGGGGCGGAAGACGACGCATGTGCACAATGTCGAGTGAAAACCGGCCCCTGTCGAGACCGAAATTGCAGGACGGGCAGCTTTTTGCCGCACTGCACCCAAAAACTGTGCAGCGTAAAGGACTTGGCCGCCCGCTCTCGTTTCAGGCCTCTTCTGTCTCGCGTTCCCCGTCGGGGCTGTGGAGCCGCAGCCGAGTGACGTGGGTTTCGTCCCCCGCCGTCACCTCTATGCGCCATCCGCTCGGGTGGGTGAGAATCGTACCGGGCTGGGGGACTTCCTCCGCCAGCACGAAGGCAAGACCGCCCAGCGTGTCGACGGCTTCCTCGACCTCTGCAAGAGCCGGGTCGCCGACAACCTCGGCAACATCGTCCAGTTCCACGCTGGCATCGGCATCCCACACGCCTTCGTCGACGGCCACGACCTGCTCGATCGGGGCTTCGTCATGCTCATCCTCGATCTCGCCGACGATTTCCTCGACCAGGTCCTCGATGGTGATGATCCCGTCGGTGCCGGAAAACTCGTCCACCACGATCGCGAGATGGACGCGGCGCTGGCGCATGTCGGCCAGCACGTCCAGCGCGCCGCGTGCCTGCGGCACGTAAAGCGGCTGGCGCATCATCGTGGTCCAGTCCGGCGGCGGGGTCTTGCCGCTGGCGAGAACGGCGAACACGTCCTTCAGGTGCATCATGCCGATCACGTCGTCCAGCTGGTCGCGATAGACGGGCATGCGCGATATGCCGTGTTCGGCAAACAGGGCGACCATGTCGTCCCACGGCACGGTGGCTTCCACCGCGATGATCTCCTTGCGAGGGATCGCCACGTCGTCGGCATCGTGCTCGCTGAAATGCAGCAGGTTGCGCAGCATCGTCAGCTCGACGGAGGACAGGTCCCCCTTCGAAGGCTGCTCGCCGCCGTTGGCGGCCTCGTCCTCGTGCTCGTCGATGGCCTCTTCCAGCTGCGCGCGCAGGCTGGTGTCGCCCTGTTCTTCAAACAGTCCGCGGATCGCGTTCCATAAGCCGCCCCCAGTACCTGAGGGGCTGCTACTCTCCGATTCTCCGTTTTGGGAATCGTCAGGTCTGTCACTATCGGGCATTGCCCTGTTACTTTCTCCGTTCAGGATGTGGCCGCGCTATATGGGTCTGCTATCCCCAAAAGTGCAAGCGCCTTCACTTCCAGTTGCTCCATTTTGTCGGCGTCCGCGTCCGAAATCTCGTGATCGTGACCGGCAAGATGGAGCAGGCCGTGCAGGATCAGGTGCGCGGCGTGCGTCTCCAGATCAATGCCCTTTGCCTCGGCCTCGCGCTCGCAGGTCTCGTGGGCGAGAGCGATGTCACCCAGCATTTCTGGCGGGCCATCCTCGGGGTCGAGGTGAACGAGGTCGCTGCGCTCCAGCATGGGAAAGCTCAGCACGTTGGTGGGCTTGTCGCGCTGGCGCCATTCGCGATTGAGTTCGTGCACCCGCGCGTCGCTGGTAAACAGCAGGCTGGTGACGAGGCGGGGATTGGCGAGTTCCGGGGCGACCTGCTGCGCCGCCCCGGCAACGCGCTCGGCAAGATCTTCCCAGTCGTGCTCGGGCCAGTCTTCGATGTCGATTTCGAGTTCCAAGGGACTAGTCGGCGTGTCCGCGCCCTTCGGCAGGGCCTTCGTAAGCTTCCACGATGCGTCCCACGATCGGGTGCCGCACCACGTCGGCAGCGGTGAAGCGGGTCACGCCGATGCCTTCCAGCCCTTCCACGCGCTGCACCGCATCGGCAAGTCCGCTCATGCGGTCGCCGCCGGGAATGTCCACCTGCCTGGGATCGCCGCAGATCACCATGCGGCTGTTCTGGCCGAAACGGGTGAGGAACATCTTCATCTGCTCGCGGGTGGTGTTCTGCGCTTCGTCCAGAATTACGAAGGCATCGGCCAGCGTGCGCCCGCGCATGAAAGCGATGGGCGCGATCTCGATCTCGCCCGATGCGATGCGGCGGTCCACCTGTTCGGGCGGCATGCAATCGTAGAGCGCATCGTAAAGCGGGCGCAGGTAAGGATCGACCTTGTCCTTCATGTCGCCGGGAAGGAAGCCCAGCTTCTCGCCCGCTTCCACGGCTGGGCGCGAGAGGATCAGGCGCTGCACGCTGCCGGTGATGAGCTGACTGATGGCCTGCGCCACGGCAAGGTAGGTCTTGCCGGTGCCCGCGGGGCCAAGCGCGAAGATGATGTCGCGGCTGTTGAGCTGCCGCATGTAATCGGCCTGCGTGTTGCTGCGCGGGGTTATCGTCTTCTTGCGGGTGCGGATCATGATCGGCGGGCCCTTGGCCTTGCCCGTCACGATGCCGTCCAGCAGCGGCTCGTCCGCCATGGTGATGAGCGCGTCGATCGCGCCTGCGTCGATGTCCTCGCCGGTCAGCAGCTTCTCGTGCAGCTTGATGAGCACGTCGCGTGCGCGGGCGACGTCGTCTTCCGTCCCTTCGATGGAAACCGTGTCCCCGCGTGCGGCGATATAGACACCGAGGCGGTTCTCGATCTGGACGAGGTTGGCGTCGAATTCCCCGAACAGCGCGCCAAGCGTGGTCTGGTCGTCGAAAGAAACCTCCACCCTTGCTCGCCTTGACGCATCGCGTCGTTCCTCGGGATGGGCGATCGTGGCGGCATTGTCGCCGGCGTCACGGGGAGGTTTGCGGGCCATGCGGGTCTTGGCGATTCCTTTCGATTGGCTACCTGCGAAGATAGGCTTCGCCCGCGTTGAGGCAAGCCGGACGGGGCAAGATGACGGTGGAAAGTCGCCCAGCTGTCATATTGACCGGGTCCACCGACCTCCGCGCAGAAGCAGCCGGTCTTGCAAGGACGCCTTCACTTGCGGCAGTTTCTTACCCACCATCAGGGGAGAGTCGTGATGAAAGGTCTTCAAGCGTTCGCAGTTCTGGGTGCCATAACCGTTTCGGCCTGTTCGGCCAGCGAAGAGGCACCCGCGCCGGCAGAGACTTACACCGTAGAGGTGGCCGATACTGCGCCCGGCGGCCAGCCTTCGGCGCAGGAAGACATCCGGCGCTATCTCCTCCAGAACTATCCCGATGTGGCACCGGGGCAATTCGCCTACGCCCTGCACGATCTCGATGGCGACGGTGCCGATGAAGCGATTGTCTATCTCGCCAGCCGCTATTTCTGCGGGACCGGCGGGTGCAACACGCTGGTGCTGGCGCCGGCGGGCCCGATGTGGCGCGAAGTGGCGAACATCAGCGTCTCGCGCACGCCCGTCGCCGTCGCCCAAACGGCCAGCAACGGCTGGCAGGACCTGCTGGTATCGGTCGGCGGCGGAGGGGCCGAGGCAGGCATGGCACTGCTGAAGTTCGACGGCGATGCCTACCCGTCAAACCCCACGGTCCCGCCGGCGGAATTGACCGATCAGACAGGCGAAGTTCTGCTTGCCGAGGAGCCGGAGATGATCGCGCTGGAGGCCGAGGCCGCGTCGGGGGAATGACTGGGCAGCTTCCGAAACGCTCCTGATTGCGTGAAGCATTGAAAATCAAGGAGATTGTCACCAGCGCGATTGCAGTGCTAGTCGTGGGCTCATGAAAAGTCGCTCGAGCACCCGTATGGTACGCGTCTCGCATTCGATGTGCCTGCCTCTCGCGATTTTGGCCCTGCTGTACGCAGCCGGCAGCGGAGTAGCGGCAGCGCAGGATGATCCTGATGACAATTCCATTATCGTTCGCGGAACAACCGAGGAAGAAGCCGAGCGTGCGGTTCGCGACCTCAGCCGGGAGGTGACGCGGGACCGGCGTTTCGGCGAGCAGATGCCGCGGTTCCAGAGCCCTGTCTGCGTCCTCGTCTACGGCCTCCCGCGGGAGAATGCGGTCGCGCTGGTGGCCCGCGTCCGGGCGAATGCCGAGCGCGTGGGGCTGCAGGTAGGCGAGGATGGCTGCGAGCCCAACATCGTCATCGGCGTGGTGGAGGACAGTGAAGCTGCCGTTTCCTTGCTGCGCGAGGAAAAGCCGTGGCTGTTCGATTCCCTGCGCGAATACGAGATCGAGCGCGATCTTTGGCGCAGGCCGGTCGGCGCGGGCCTGGCACGTAATCGAGGAAACCCTTGCATCAGGGCGGGAAATCGATGTTGGTCTGGACCTTGAAGTCGGCAACTCCAACCCGTCAGAAACCGAGGCCGGGACAGGCGCTCCGATCACAGCCGACACCTATGCTACGCGTTTCCGACCCCCGACACAGGCGGTGATCGCACGCGGCATGGTGCTGCTGGAATACGATGCGATCCTCGGATTGCAGACCGAGCAGGTCGCCGACTACGCCTCGATGCGCATGTTCGCCTCCGTCGACGATGCGCCTATTGAGGGAGACGAGCCTCTCGACACGATCCTCTCGCTCTTCTCCGATCCAGAAAGGGCGCCCGCCGAGTTGACCCAGTTTGACCTCGCTTACCTGCAGGCACTCTACAGCACCGGCCGCAACGCCGGGGACGCGGCGCTGTCGCGCGCAGCATCGCGGGCCTATCGCAGGAACGTGTTCGACGGGGAATAGGTAGAGCGCGCCGCTATGCGGCCACACGCTCCAGCAGGCGGCCTTGCAGCGAGCTCGGCCCGGCGTGGACCAGTTCTGCCCGCACGGTGTCGCCGATCTGCAATTCGCTGTCGAAGAACACCGATTGCAGCCAGGGGGACTTGCCCAGCCACTGGCCCGGCCGGCGGCCCTTGCGCTCGATCAGGACGTCGCAGGTCTTGCCGACGCTGGCCTTGTTGAAGGCATACTGGTCGCGCCCGAGGTGTGCCTGCAGGCGTTGCAGGCGCTCGTCCATCACTTCCTTCGCCACATGGTTTTCCATGCCGGCGGCAGGCGTGCCGGGGCGGGGCGAATACTTGAAACTGAAGGCCTGGGCGTAACCAACGGCATCGACGATGTTCAGCGTTTCCTCGAATTCCGCCTCGGTCTCGCCGGGGAAGCCAACGATGAAATCACCCGACAGCGCGATATCGGGCCGCGCAGCGCGGAAGCGTTCGAGCAGCTTGAGATAGCTTTCGGCAGTGTGCGAGCGGTTCATTGCTTTCAGCACCCGGTCGCTGCCGCTCTGCACCGGCAGGTGCAGGTAGGGCATCAGCTTCTCCACCTCGCCGTGCGCGGCGATCAGGCCCTCGGTCACGTCGTTGGGGTGGCTGGTGGTGTAGCGGATACGCTTCAGATCCGGCAGTTTCGCCAGTTCGCGGATCAGCCCGTCGAGGCCGAGCGTGTGGCCCTTGGCATCCTCACCGCTCCAGGCATTGACGTTCTGGCCCAGCAGCGTGATTTCCCGCGCGCCTGCATCAACCAGTTTTGCAGCCTCGTCCACCAGCTCGCTATAAGGACGGGAGATTTCCGCGCCGCGGGTATAGGGCACCACGCAATAGGTGCAGAACTTGTCGCACCCTTCCTGCACCGTCAGAAAGGCGGTGGGGGACACCTTGCGGCGTTTGGGCAGGGCAGCGAACTTCGCATCCTCCGGCATGTCCGTATCGGTGGAGCGTTCGCCCTTCACGGCGCGGTCCAGCATGTCGCCCAGACGGTGATAGGCCTGCGGGCCGACCACCATGCCGACGGCAGGTGCGCGCTTCATGATCTCCTCACCCTCGGCCTGCGCCACGCAGCCTGCCACCGCGATCATCGGCTCCTTGCCCGCCTCCGCGCCGCTTTTCACCAGCCGGCCGATGTCGGAATAGACCTTCTCGGTCGCCTTCTCGCGAATGTGGCAGGTGTTGAGCACCACGAGGTCCGCCGCTTCACCCTCGGATGCGGGCGTGATGCCCTTGGCTTCCAGCAATTCGGCCATGCGCTCGCCATCGTAGACGTTCATCTGGCAGCCGAAGCTCTTGACCCTGTAGGTCCTGGGGGAACTGGTGGATTTCATGATGGGCGCGCTCTTAGGCGAAAGCGGGCCGCCATTCAATCGCTGCCGCTAACGGACCACCCCGCCGATGGCCGCCTGCGCGGCGGCGGTGATGGTCTTGCGGTTCGTCAGGTCCTCGCCGCTGACGGGCGGCAGGAAGTGCACGTCCAGCCGCACCGGGCGAAGGCGGGCGAGGATGCGCTTGAAGTTGTCGAGCCCCGGCTCTTCGCCGACCCAGCTCACTTCCGGCACGTCCTCGTAGACGAGGGCGACCGGCTGCACGACCGCGCCTTCCGGCAAGGGCTCCAGCGCGCCGAGCAGGCTGGACTTGAAAGGGATGATCCCGGTGCCGTCGCTGGTCGTGCCCTCAGGGAACAGCGTGAGCGTGCCGCCGTGGTCCATCGCCAGCCGGATCTGCTCCGCCTGGTTGCCGACGTCGGAACGCTTGTGCCGGGCGATGAAAACCGTCTCGTTCATGTCGCACAGCCATTTGAGCAGGCCGAACTGCGCCAGCCCGTCGTGCGCAATGAAGGCGCTGTTGGCGGCGTGGGAGAGCGCGGGGATATCCAGCCAGCTGACATGGTTGGAAAGCAGCAGCGCGCCGCGCTGTCGCTGGCCGTGGCGTTTGAGATCCAGCCCCGCAACAATGCCGATCCCGGCCAGGAAAACGCGCGGCCAGAACCGGTCGAGGCCAAGCAGCTTCCAGAGGTAGTGCAGCGGCACGCACACGCAGAGCAGCGCCACCATCAGCAGAAGGCGAAAGCCGATCAGCAACCAACCGAGGGAGGAAATCGCGGGCGCAGCGGGAGCCACAGCGGGTGCCATGGCGCGGCGCCTCAGTTCTTGTCTTCGCGGTCGATCCGCACGCCGTAGAGTTCCATGCGGTGGTCCACGAGGCGATAGCCCAGTTTTTCGGCGATCTGCTTTTGCAGGGCTTCCAGTTCGGGATCGACGAATTCCACGACCTTGCCGGTTTCCACGTCGATCAGGTGATCGTGGTGCGCTTCGGGCGCGGCTTCGTAACGGGCGCGGCCATCGCCGAAATCGTGACGGTCGAGGATGCCGGCCTCCTCGAACAGGCGCACGGTGCGGTAGACGGTGGCGATGGAAATCTTGGGATCGACCGCGCTGGCGCGTTCGTGCACCTTCTCCACGTCCGGATGGTCGGTGCTTTCCGACAGGACCTTTGCGATCACCCGGCGCTGGTCGGTAATCCGCAGGCCACGTTCGGCGCAAAGGGCTTCAAGATCGATCTGCTGGTGCAAGGCTGGTCCCGCATAAAAATGAAAACGCCCCGTAGCCATAGTGGCCCGGGGCGTTTCACTCAAGCTTGGGCCTTCGCCCATCTACAGGCGCTTAGGCAGCCTTCTTGCGGCCGCGCTTCTGACCGGGCTTGCGCCCGAGGCCGATCTTCTTCGCCAGTTCGCGGCGTTTCTCGGCATAGTCGGGGGCGACCATCGGGTAGTCGGCCGGCAAATTCCAGCGCTCGCGATACTCTTCCGGCGTCATGCCGTGATCGGTCATCAGGTGGCGCTTGAGCATCTTCATCTTCTTGCCGTCTTCCAGGCACACGAGATGATCGCTCTTCACCGAGGCGCGCACGGTTACGGCAGGCTCGGGACGTTCTTCGACAGTTTCTTCTGTGCCGAGGCCCGACAGAGCGCCGTAAACGCTCTCGATCAGGCCGGGCAGGGTTTCCCCGTCGACATTGTTGTTGGCGACGTGGGCGGTCACGATGTCTGCTGTCAGCGTGATCAGCATTTCGTTGGCACCGGTTTCGGATGTTTCCATTTGTACCTCGGTATTTTTGGGACCCGTTATTGACCCTTCCTCTTGGCGGGAAGGAAAGGCGGCATTTACGGAATTGCGCGCCGTTCACAAGGTCTTTGAGTTAGAAATACGGGAAAAAGCGTTCGAGAAATGCTTAACGAATTATCATTTCGCTTACTTTGCCTTTTGCTTCAGATATCTTTCGCAAAAGTAATGGCATCCAGCGGGCCGCCAACAGCGCCGCGGTAATAGCCAGCACGGTGACCGATCTTCTCAAAGCCGAATCCGCGATACAAGTGCTCTGCAGGGTTACCGTCGCGCATCTCAAGAAAAACGCGCGTAACGCTGCGATTCCGCGCGCGATCTATAACTTCCTGCAGCAATTGCTTGCCCACGCCCTTGCCGCGATGCTGGGGCAGGACGGCAATCAGCAGGATCTCCTCTTCATCCAGTACCTGCCGCGTCAGGGCAAAGCCGGTGACGCGGTCCGGATCGACGTCTTGCGCGCCTGCTGGATCGATCAGGGTAAAGAACACATTGCGCAGCGTCAGCGAATCCGCCACCTGCCGCCGCGTCCACGCCTCTCCGAAGCGTGGATCGAAGGCGCCTTCCATGACGGCCATGATGGCATCGAGCGCGTCCGTCACCGGCGCTTCTCCGGCAGCTTCGCGTCGGGACCGCGACCATAGATGGGCGCCAAATCCGGCGTCAGCCGCGCGTCGTCGAGGAGATGGGCGTAATTGGCATCCGGCAACAGGTCGAGCGCCAACCTGCCGTCCCCAAGCAGGTCCGCCAGTTCCTGCGCCCGGTTCCCGGCAATTACCGGATGCCGCGCGGCGTTGGCGGCCTCGGCCGGGGGCAGGGAGCGCACCTGGTCCTCGGCGCTCGCATCGGCGGCAAAGTTCTGCACGAAATACTCGCCGTGGCCGCCGTTCATGCACACGGTGACGGCGCGCGGTTGCGCTTGCCCGCTGCGGGCGCGCACCAGTTCCAGCGTAGGATAGCCCAGCACCGGCGCGCCCCATGCCAGTCCCAGCGCGCGGGCAGCGGCAAGACCGATGCGCACGCCTGTAAAACTGCCGGGGCCGAGCGAGACGAGGATATGGTCCGCGCGGCCCTTGTCCGGCAGTTCGGCTATCATCGGCACCAGCCGCTCGGCATGGCCGCGCCCGATGGTCTCGCACCGGCCATCGACCAGCTTCGCATCATCGAACAGGGCCGCCGAGCAAGCCTCCGTCGCACATTCAATCGCAAGCGTTCTCACGCGCCCCGGTTAGGGGGCGTTGGCGATCAGATCAATTGGTTGAAGCGGTCAAAATCCGGGCGCGGGCTGCGATCGAAGATCGTCGTGCGGTCTCCATACCCGATAGAGCAGAGCCAGTCGGCACGGTAACGCGGCTGGTCGGCGAAGAATTCCCTGGTCGTCGCGTCCTGGTCGAAGCCGGACATCGGCCCGCAGTCGAGACCGAGCGAGCGCGCCGCGATCATCAGGTAGGCACCTTGCAGCGCGGAGTTGCGGAAGGCTTGTTCGCGGCGGCCTTCCTCGTCGCCTTCGAACCAGCTTTTCGCATCGGTATGCGGGAACAGCCAGGGCAGTTGCTCGTGGAAGTCGAGGTCGTAACCGATGATCACGCAGACGGGGGCGGTGAGGATTTTCTCCTTGTTGCCTTCCATCGCGTGCTGCGCGAGGCGTTCCTTCGATTCCTTCGACTTGCACCACACGAAGCGGCCGGACTGCTGGTTGGCAGACGTCGGCCCCATCTTCAGCAATTCGTAGATCGCATGGATCTGCTCGTCGGTCACTTCCTTGTCGAGCCAGCCGTTCATGCTGCGCGCTTCGCGGAAGATCAGGTCGAGGTCGGCGTCGGATAGCGTATCGGTCATGTGCGGGGAAATCTCCGGTGAATTGGTTTCACGACCCCAACGCCGAACCCCCGCAATCGTTCAAACGCGTTTTTTCGATCAGGCTGCGCGGACTTCCTGCACTTCCGGCACGTAATGCTTCAGCAGCCCCTCGATTCCGTGCTTCAGCGTGGCGGTGGAACTGGGGCAGCCGGAACAGGCTCCCTGCATGGCAAGGTAGACGACGCCGGAGCGGAACCCGCGATAGCGGATGTCGCCGCCGTCGTTGGCCACGGCGGGGCGAACGCGGGTCTCGATCAGTTCCTTGATCTGGGCCACGATATCCTCGGTCCCCTCGTCATCGCCAAGGTCGGCCTCGTCGGCTTCGGGCGGCACGGAAATGCCGCTGGCATCGCCGCCGGTGAACAGCGGGGCCTGCGATACGAAATGATCGAGCAGCACGGCCACCACCTGCGGCTTCAGGTCCGCCCAGGCGACGCCCGGCGCAGCGGTGACGGAGACGAAATCGCTGCCGAAGAACACGCCGGTCACTTCGCCGGTATCGAACAGCGCCTGCGCCAGCGGGCTGGCCTCGGCCTCCTCCGGCGTGGCGAAATCGCGGGTGCCCGAAGGCATCACCTGCTGCCCCGGAAGGAACTTCAGGGTGGAGGGGTTGGGCGTGGTTTCGGTCTCGATGAACATGGGTGTCGATGTAGGCGCGGGGCAAGGCGCTCGCAAGAGCGGGAACCATGCAGGTGTCGCAAGGCTTTCCGTCATGGTTTAAAGACCACCTATTCACCCTTGCTTCATCGCTTCATGGCCTAAGGGGCAGCATGACCTTACTCTCGCGCATCGCAGGCGCCCTTCTTCCGCTCGCTCTTCTCGCACCGGCCCCTGCGCTGGCGCAGTATCAGGCCAGTTGCACCATCACCGCCACGGCGGAAGATGCGCCCCGATATGCAGAGCCGGACGATCCGTGGATCTATCGCGGCACCGATATCCCCATCGATACGCAGTGGCTGTTCGGCGAACTGCCCAATGGTGTGCGCTATGCCGTGCGCCAGAACGGCGTGCCGCCGTGCCAGATGTCCCTGCGCGTCGCGATCGATGCGGGCTCCATCCACGAGCGCGAGGAAGAGCGCGGCTTTGCCCACCTGGTGGAGCACCTCGTGTTCCGCGAGTCGGTCTATTTCGGCCCCGGCGAGGCGATCCCGCATTTCCAGCGGCAGGGCGCGGCGCTGGGCAACGATACCAACGCCACCACCAGCCCGACGCAGACGGTCTACAAGCTGGACCTGCCCAATGCCACGCGATCCAGCATGGACGATGCCGTGCGCCTGTTCACCGGCATGGTGACGCAGCCGACGCTATCGGCGCAGAACGTGGCGACGGACGTACCCATCGTCCTGTCCGAGCGGCGAGAACGTGCAGGCCCGGCCCGCCGCGTGCAGGAAGCCGTCACCGCCACGCTGTTCTCGGGCCAGCGCCTTGCCAGCCGCAGCCCCATCGGCACGGTCGAAACGCTGGAAGGCGCAACGGCAGAGGCCGTGCAGGCCTTTCACCAGCGCTGGTACCGGCCCGAAAATGCCACCGTCGTCCTCGTCGGCGATGCTGACGTGCAGGTGCTGGCCGCGATGGTGGAGAAGCACTTCGCCGACTGGGACGTGCCGGGCGAGCCCGCACCGGCTCCCGATTTTGGCGATCCCGTCGCGCCTCCCGGTGCCGACCCGGACAATCCCGTGGGGGAAGTGAACATCGTTGTCGAACCCGGCCAGACCCGCACGCTGACCTTCGCCGTCATGCGCCCGTGGGTGCAGGTGATCGACAACCTCGAATACAACCGCCGCAACCTGCTGATGCAGGTCGCCGCCGCCGTGGTGAACCGGCGGCTGGAAAACCGCGCGCGGGCCGGTGGCAGCTACCTTGCCGCCTCCGTGGGCCGCGAAAAGGTGAGCCGCACGGTCGACGGTACTTTCGTGTCGGTCACGCCGTCTGGAGAGAACTGGGAGTCCGCGCTGGCGGACGTGCGCGGGGTGATTGCCGATGCCCTGGCGCAGCCGCCCAGCCAGGCGGAGATCGACCAGGCCGTGGCCCTGTTCGATGTGGCTTTCGTGGACATGGTGGAGCAATCGCGCATCCAGGCCGGATCGCAACTGGCGGACCAGATCACGCAGGCCGTAGACATTCGCGAGGCCGTGGCGAGTCCCGAGACCTTCCTCGAGGTCTTCCGCTCCATCAGCGAACGCTTCACGCCCGCGCAGGTGCAGGAAGCGACGCAGGCATTGTTCGATGGCGAGGTGATCCGCGCGATCATGCTCACCCCCGATCCCATGGACGCGAACGAGCAGGAACTGCGCGCCGCGCTGCAATCGCCCGCCGTGGCACTGGCCGGTGGCCGGGACGATGCGGAACCCATCGATTTTGCCGACCTGCCGCCGATCGGCGATCCCGCGCTGCCATCGCTGCGCGAACCGCTGGGCGTGCTGGACGTGGAGCGGCTGGAATTCGAGAACGGCGTTCGCGCCCTGCTGTTCAGCCGCAACAACGAGCCGGGCCGCGTCACCGTGCGGGTCCGCTTCGGTGCTGGCTGGCGCGGGTTCGAGAAAGACGAGGCGGCCTATGCCCACCTCGCGCCCAGCGCGCTGGTGAATTCCGGCGTCGGCCCGCTGGACCAGAACGACCTCGACCGCGCGGCGGCAGGCAGCAAGCTGGGCTTCGATTTCCGCATCGAGGACGGCGCCTTCGTGTTCGAGGGGCTGACCCGGCAGGAAGACCTCGCCAACCAGCTTTACCTGTTCGCGGCCAAACTGCAGATGCCCGGCTGGGATCCTGCTCCCTTCGAGCGGGCCAAGGCCAGTGCGCTGCTGGGCTACGAATCCTACAGCCGTGATCCCAACGGCGTGCTCAACCGCGATCTCGACTGGCTGCTGCGCGACCGCGATCCGCGTTTCGTTACGCCGGGGCCGGACTTGATCGAGGATGCAACGGCGGAAGGTTTCCGTCGCACGTGGTCACGCCTGCTCTCGCAAGGTCCGGTGGAAGTCGCCGTCTTCGGCGATATCAACCGCGAGGAAACCATCCAGGCCCTGTCGCGCACGTTCGGGGCGCTCGATCCGCGCATGCCGCTGGCGCCCGAAGTGGCCAATCGCCCGCTCGAATTCCCCGAGCTGGGGGCAGGGCCGGTGCGCCTGACGCACGAGGGCGACCCCGATCAGGCCGCCGCTGTCATCGCCTGGCCCACGGCGGGCGGGTCCGGCGGGCTGGTGCAGAGCCGCAAGCTGGACCTGCTCTCGCAAGTCTTCTCCAACCGCCTGATGGATAACCTGCGCGAGCGGGCAGGCGCGGCCTATGCGCCCTTCGTCACCTCCAGCTGGCCGCTGGACACGCAGAGCGGCGGACTGGTGTTCGCCCTCGCGCAGATCGATCCCGCGCTGGTGCCCGCATTTTATGACGAGGCCGAGACCATCGTTGCCGACCTTGCCGAGAACGGCCCGACACCGGACGAGCTTGCCCGCGTGGTGGAGCCGATCCGGCAGCGTATCGAGCGCGCCAGTACCGGCCACACCTTCTGGCTGAACCAGCTGGAAGGCGCGGCCTTCGACCCGAACCGCGCGATCTACCTGCAATCGCTCTACAGCGACTATTCCAACGCCACGCCGGAAGAGATGCAGGCGCTGGCGCAGCGATACCTCGTCGCGCGGCCGGGCTTGCGGATTTCGGTGTTGCCAGAGGGTGCGGGCGCAGGCGCCGGGCAGATGACATCCGGGCGCTGAACCCGCTCGCTTGGCCCGCGTCCGTTTCTCAAGTAACCTTTGCGCCCTGCGGAACCGGGCTGTAGGAGCCGTGTCTCCCCAGCAAAATGGAAACTGATCGCCCGGCGGGGAGCGGGCGCGCATGGACGAGTAGAATACGTGGCACAGAACTGGACACCCGAGAGCTGGAAGCAGGACCGTTTCACCGCGAAGCACCTGCCCAAGTACGAAGACGCGGACGCGCTGGCCGAGGCCGAGCGCACGCTGGCAGGGTTTCCGCCGCTGGTATTTGCTGGCGAGGCGCGCAATTTGAAGGCCGACCTCGCGCAGGTGGCTGCGGGCCAGGCCTTCCTGGTGCAGGGCGGCGACTGTGCGGAAAGCTTCGCCGAATTCTCGCCCAACAATATCCGCGATACCTTCCGCGTGATCCTGCAGATGGCCGCCGTGCTGACTTTCGCCAGCAAGATGCCGGTGGTGAAAGTGGGCCGCATGGCCGGGCAGTTCGCCAAGCCGCGCAGCAGTGACACCGAGACGCAGGGCGACATGACGCTGCCGAGCTACTTCGGTGACAATGTGAACGGCATCGACTTCAGCCCCGAATCGCGCCGCAACGATCCGCAGCGGATGTTGCGTGCCTATTCGCAGGCTGCCGCCACGCTGAACCTGCTTCGCGCCTTTGCCGGGGGCGGCTATGCCAACCTGCGGCAGGTGCACCAGTGGACGCTGGATTTCATGGATCGCAGCGCCTGGACCAGCGAGTTCAAGCAGATCGCGGACCGCATCGGCGAGGCGCTCGATTTCATCGAGGCATGCGGCATCGATATTGAGGAGCAGCAGTCGCTCAAGACCGCGACGTTCTACACCAGCCACGAGGCGCTGCTGCTGCCCTACGAGCAGGCGATGACCCGCAAGGACTCGCTCACCGGCGACTGGTACGACACCTCCGCCCACATGCTGTGGATCGGCGATCGCACCCGCTTCATCGATTCCGCCCACGTGGAATTCCTGCGCGGCGTGAACAATCCGATCGGCGTGAAGTGTGGCCCCTCGCTGGAGCCGGACGCGCTGCTGAAGATGCTCGACGTGCTGAACCCGGCGCGCGAGCCGGGGCGCATCACGCTCATCAGCCGCTTCGGCGCGGGCAAGGTGGAAGAGGGCCTGCCGCCGCTGGTGCGCGCGATCGAGCGCGAGGGGCAGCCGGTGGTGTGGAGCTGCGACCCGATGCACGGCAACGTCATCAAGTCCGACAGCGGTTACAAGACCCGCCCGTTCGACCGCATCCTGTCCGAAGTGCGCGGCTTTTTCGCCGTGCACCGCGCGGAAGGCACCCATGCCGGCGGCATCCACGTGGAAATGACCGGGCAGGACGTGACCGAGTGCACCGGCGGGGCCGTTGCCATCACCGACGAGGGACTGGCCGATCGCTACCACACGCACTGCGACCCGCGCCTCAATGCCGCGCAGTCGCTGGAACTGTCGTTCCTGCTGGCAGAGATGATCAACCTGGAACTAGGCGAAGCGCGCGAAGCGGCGGAATAACGTTCCCGGATAGGGTGTTATCCCTATCCGGTCGTGGCGCGTCCGCTTACTCCTGAACCCTAAGGCATCCCCATCGCTATGCATGGGGAGCAGCCAAAGGTGCATGTCTGGCGCGCATTGCGCGAACCTGTTCTGGCAGGGGTGATCTGGTCGCTGACGGCGCTCGGCTGCCTTGCCTTGCGCGATGCCTTGGGCGGGGTGATCCTCGTCTGGGTGCCTTCGGGCGTGGCGGTCGCCGCTTTCTACGTGGTGCGGAAAAGGCACTGGGCCGTGCTGGCGCTGGCCATGCTGCCGATACAGGCCGCCACGATCTGGAGCGCGGGCATCCCGCTGGCCGAAGCGATCGTCTATTCCATTTCCAGCGTCGTGCAGTCCGCCATCATCGCCAGCCTCAGCACCATGGCGCTGGGCGGGCGCAGCCAGGTGCCGCGCAAGTTCCGGCAACTGGGCGGAGCCTTCGCGGCGGCCATCGCGGGATGCCTTGCCGGCGCGCTGATCGCCATTCCGTTCCGCGCAGAGCAGACCGTCGGGGAATTCTCGTGGTGGTTCATGGCGAATGTCCATGCCGTCATCATCTTCTCCCCGATCCTGCTAAACCTGGTGCGCAAGCTGACTGCGCGCGGAAACGATGTTGCGCGTTCGGGCGTCGAGCCTTCGCTCTACCCGCTGCTGCTCGCCTGCGCGGGGCTGGCCATGCTCGCCCTGCAAATCTCGCAGGTCACGCTGATGCCGCTGCTGGTGGCGGCCATGGTGATGATTGCCGTGCGCTATGGACAGGTGGCCAGCCTGCTGGTCGTGCTGGTCTACGCCGTGTGCGCCACGGCGCTCAGTATCTTTGCGGGCTCGCCGATGCCCCACCTCGGCGTGGGCGCAGGGGAGGCCACGCTGGTGTTCCAGACCTGGATGCTGACCATGCTCGCAACCGCCCTTCCGATCGCCGCCGCCCTGATGAAACGCCAGCAGTTGCAGCGCGAGCTGATCGCCCGCAACCGGGAGATGCGCGAAAGCCTCACCTTGTTCGACCTTGCGGAAGAAACCGCTTCCATCGGGCGTTGGCGCCTCGATCTGGTGACGGGAGAACAGGACTGGTCGCCCAAGATGCTGGAAATGAATGGCCTGCCGCGCTCCCTCGCGCCCGATCCCGGCGACCTGCGCCATCGCCTGCCCGACGGTGGCAGCGAGGTTTTCGGCCAGATTGCCAGGAACAAGGAGACGCTGGGCACCTACACCTTCACCTATCGCATCAGGCCGACGAACGAGCTGGAGCGGGTGCTGCGCATGACGATGCTGAACGAATTCGATCAACGCGGCAAACGCACCGCGGTGTTCGGTGTGGCGATGGACGTGACCGAGCAGGTGCGCCGGGAGGAAGCCCTCGATACCGCCCGCAGCCGGGCCATGCGGCTCGCTACCGAGGCACAGAAACTGGCCAACACAGATCCGCTGACCGGACTGCCCAACAGGCGTTGCACCTTTTCAAAGCTCGACAGCATGTCCCTGGTTGCAGAGAACTGCGGCAGCCCCCTGAGCGCGATGCTGTTCGATATCGACTACTTCAAGTCGGTGAACGACACCTACGGCCACCAGGTGGGCGACGAGGTGATCCAGCGGGTCGCCGAGATCGCCCGCGCGCAATCGCGCAAGGGTGACGTGGTGGGGCGCATCGGCGGCGAGGAATTCGTGTGGCTGATCGCGGGCACGCAGGAAAGCGCGGCGCGGCTGCTGGCAGAACGCCTGCGGCAGGCGGTCGAGCAGGGCTTTACCGGCACCCGCCTGCCCAGCGTGACGATCAGCGTGGGACTGGCCTATTTCCGCCCCGGAGACGATTGCGAAAGCCTTCTCGCCCGCGCCGATGCGGCGCTTTACGAAGCCAAAGGCTCCGGGCGCAACCGGGTCCAGCGCGCCGCCTGACGTCTCGCTTTCGGGATATTTTGTTCGGAACAGGGGTTTTAATCGGAAACCCGATAGGCCATTCGTTCGTAGGACGTTCACAGATCGTCTTCCGGGAGAGGGCCTTGTCTCAGACCAGTACCCGCCAGATTTTTGACCGGCCTTCCTCTCTGGCAGACCGTTTCGCCGCCACGCGCGCCGTGATGGAGGGCTTGCTCGAACCATTGAGCGAGGCCGATGCCACCATCCAGTCGATGGAAGATGCCTCGCCTGCGAAGTGGCATGCCGCGCACACCACGTGGTTCTGGGAAACCTTCCTGCTGCGCGATCACGTGCCGGGTTATCGCCTGTTCGACGAGCGGTGGCCCTTCCTGTTCAATTCCTATTACGAGGCCGAGGGCGAGCGGATCATGCGCGGCAACCGCGGCCTGGTGACGCGGCCCACGCTGTCGCAGGTGCTCGAATGGCGGGCCCATGTGAACGAGGCGATGCAGCCGCTGATGGCGGACGAGCGTTGCACGGACCTGATCGAGCTGGGCATCGCGCACGAACAGCAGCACATCGAATTGCTGCTGACCGATATCAAGCACGCCTTTTCCAGGAACCCGCTCGGCCCCGCGATCTGGGACAGGCAGCCCAAGGCGCGGCCCGCGCAGCAGGACGGCTGGATCGAGCATCCCGGCGGGATTGCCCGCGTGGGCCACCAGTCCGATGGTTTCGCCTTCGACAATGAAGGCCCCGCGCACCGCGTGCTGCTGGAACCCTTCGCGCTGTCGCGCCGCCTCGTCACAAACGGCGAATGGGCGCAGTTCATCGCCGACGGCGGCTATAAGGACCATCGCCTGTGGCTGTCAGATGCCTGGGCCTGGCTCGATCGTTGCAACATTTCCGCGCCGCTCTACTGGCGTGAGGGCGAGCATTTCACCCATGCCGGGTGGCAGGAGCGCGATCCCGATGCGCCGGTGTCGCACATTTCCTATTACGAGGCCGATGCCTTCGCTTCGTGGGCGGGATGCCGCCTGCCGACCGAGTTCGAGTGGGAAGCCGTGGCCCGCGGGCAGGACGCGCCGGAGACGGACCAGCGTTTCGATGCCGCTGCGGGCAACCAGCTCGATACCGCCGCGCCGCCGCTGCCGGTGGGCACGGGCGAATTGTTCGGCGACGTATGGCAGTTCACCCGTTCCGGCTACCTGCCCTATCCGCGCTTCAAGCCCGCCGAAGGCGCGGTGGGTGAGTACAACGGCAAGTTCATGGCCGGGCAGTGGGTGCTGAAAGGCGCCAGTTGCGTCACCGTGCGCGGCCACTCGCGGGCGAGTTATCGAAATTTCTTCTACCCCCAGCAACGCTGGCAATTCACCGGCCTGCGGCTGGCAAAGGACCTCTAAATGGCGAACTCTCAGGGAATCCAGCTCGTCGACCTGGACGAGCAGGGGATCGACCGTGCCTTCCGCGCCGACGTGCTGGCGGGCCTCGCGCAGGAGCAGAAGGCCATTCCCGCGCGCTGGCTCTATGACGATGCCGGATCGCAGTTGTTCGAGGACATCACGCAAGTCCCCGAGTACTATCCCACGCGGGCGGAGACCGAGATCCTGGAAAACCGTGGCGAGGAATTCGCCGAAGCCATCGGGGCGGGCCGCGCTGTCGTGGAATTCGGCTCAGGTTCCTCGGTCAAGACGCCGCTGCTGCTGAAGGCGATAGAGCCGGGCGCTTACGTACCGCTCGACATCGCAGGCGATTTCCTGCGCGCTGCGGCAGCCGACCTGTCCGCCAAGTTTCCCGGCCTGCCGGTCCATCCGGTGGAGGCCGACTTCACGAAGAAGGTGGAGCTTCCCGCCGAAGTGGCTGACATGCCCAAGCTCGGCTTCTTCCCCGGCTCCACCATCGGCAACATGGTGCCGCGCACGGCAGTGGACCTGCTGCGCTCCATGCGCGAGACGCTGAGCGACAGGGCCAAGCTGCTGATCGGCATGGACCTGATCAAGGACCGCAAGGTGCTGGAAGCGGCATACGACGATGCGGCAGGCGTGACTGCGGAGTTCAACCTCAACCTGCTGCGCCGTATCAACCGCGAACTGGACGGCACCATCCCGGTGGATAAATTCCACCACGAGGCGCGCTGGAACGACACTTTCGCCCGCATCGAGATGCACGCCGTTGCCGATGCCGACGTCGAATTCGCCGTGGCGGGCCAGACCTTTGCCATGCAGGCGGGCGAGACGATCCACACCGAAAACAGCCACAAGTTCGACGTGCGCAGCGCCAATACCCTGTTGCTGGCCGGGCACTGGACGCCCGTCGCCCGCTGGACCGATGCGGAAGGCCGGTTCTCCGTCATCCTTGCCGAGGCGACGATAAAGCGCCCCGCGCCCTGAGATCGTTCTTAACAAATTCAGGCGACGCACCCTATATTGCTTGTCATGGACGTTGCCGCCATCTTCGATCAGCTTGCCATGATGATCCGCGAGATTCCGCAATCGGGCCTGCTGATGGCCGCGGTGGCGGCAATGGTGGCTGGCGTTCTTGGCTCCCTGCTCCTTTCACGCGTGCCTGCGCTGGGCCGGCTGCTGCGCTATGCCAGCACGCTGACTCTGGTGGGCGTGCTGGTGCTGGTGGTGCTGCAACTCTCGCGGCTGGATCCGCGCTTTTCGATGGCCGTCCCCGAACTGGGCCTGCCCGAACAGGTGGTGCAGGGCGGTGAAACCCGCGTGCCCCTGTCGCGCGACGGGCACTATTGGCTGGAGGCAGAGGTCAACGGTAAGCGGTTTCCCTTCATGGTCGATACCGGCGCAACGCTGACCGCCGTCAGTCAGGAAACGGCCGAGGCCGCCGGGCTGGAAGCGCGCGACGGCGGCCTGCCCATCCGCCTGCAAACCGCCAACGGCACCGTCGCCGCCCACCTTACCAGCATCGAGAGCCTGCGCTTCGGCAACGTGGCGGCGAACGGTCTCGACGCGGTGATCGCGCCGGGGCTGGGCGAGACCAACGTGATCGGCATGAACCTGCTGTCTCGCCTTGCCAGCGTGCGCATCGAGCAGGGCGAGCTCATCCTCGTCCCCAACAACCCGCAGCCCGCGCTGGAAAGCGCCCGTTGACGTAAGCTTCGGACATCGTCAATCTCCCGCATCGAGGGAGAGGACATGGCCAGCATAAACGCCAGCACCGGCGAACGCGCGCGTTTCGACGTTGCCGAATACATCGACAATCGGCCCGTGGGGAAACGCGAGATAGCGACACTGGTGATCGTCTCCATCGTGCTGTTCCTCGATGGTTTCGACATGTATTTCCTCGGCAAGATCCTGCCCGCCATTGCCGAGGGGCTGGGCGGCACGTCGGTCGATATGGCGCCGGTCGTGAATTACCAGCAGATCGGCATGGCGATCGGCGCCTTCATCATGCCGCCGCTGGCCGACCGCATCGGCCGAAAGCCGGTGCTGGGGCTGTGCCTTTCGGTGTTCGGATCGCTGACCCTGTGGGCCGCGTGGGCCACCAGTTTCGACATGCTCGCGATCCTGCGCGGCGTTGCCGGCATCTTCTTTTCCGCGATGCTGCCCGTCGGCCTCGCCCTGCTATCGGAAAGCACGCCCAAGAAACGGCGCGCGCTGTTCATGTCTATTGCGCTGGTGTGCTTTTCCGGCGGCAACCTGGGCAGCGGGATCATGGTGAACCAGTTTCTGGACGAACTGGGCTGGGAGGGATTCTTCATCGTCGGCGGCGTGGTGCCGCTGGCGGCGTTGCTGTTCCTGCTGTTCATCCCCGAAAGCCTGTCGTTCCGCGTCAACCGCAACGGCCGCGACCCGCGCATTGCCGAGGCGATCCGTCGGCGCAATCCCGAGGTGCAACTGGCCGACGACACCGAGTTCTACATGGGCGACCAGGCGGAAGTCTCGAAATACGGGCCGCTCGCCATGTTCGGCTCGCGCTACCGGGTGCAGACCATCCTGCTGTTCGCGCTGTGCTTCTTCAGCCTCGGCAACATCGCCCTGCTGGCGAATTACCTCGCCACCTTCCTGTACGAATTTGCCGATCTCTCGCTGGAGACCTTCGCCTTCTACATGATCATCGGATACTTCGGCGGCGCGTCGGGAACGCTGGTGATGGGCTGGCTGATGGACCGGATGAACCCCTACTGGCTGATTACCGCCTACTTCGTGGTCGATGCCGTTGCGATCTTCTCGCTGGGCCAGATCCCGCCGCAGCTCGCCGTGGCCTTCGTCACCGCGCTGGTGGTGTGGAACTTCGCGCAGGTCGGCGGGCAGACCGGCATCAACAACCTCGCGACGCTCAGCTACCCGCCCGAAATGCGCTCCAGCGGGATCGGCTGGGCTGGCGGTTTCGGGCGGCTGGGCGGCATCGCCTTCCCGGCATTGGGCGGACTGGCGCTGGCGGCCGCCATGCCGCTGGAAATGATCATGACGGTAACGGCCATCCCGGCTCTGGTGATCGCCGCGCTCGTATTCGCGCTGGGCGTGGTAAACGGCGGCGTGATCGGGGGGCGGCAGGGCGCCAAGGCGTAAGAGCCGCTTCAGCCGAGCGGCTGCACCAGCTCGATCTCGTGCCCCTGCGGTGATTTCAGCATCGAGACGAGCACACCGCCCACGTCGAGCGGGTCCATCAGGGATGTCGCGCCAGATGCCAGCGCATGGGCATGGCTGGCCGCGATATCGTCGCAGACCAGCCCCACGGGCCCGTGGCCCGGCCCCACGGAAACGTCGCGCGCCGGCTTGCTCTCCACCAGCATCAGGCTCGGTCCGGCCTCGGCCTGTCCGGGCAGCGCCATGATGTGTTCGACGAAGCTGTCCTCGTCGTAGGTCTGCGTCACGGCGAACCCGAAGGCGTCTTCCCAGAAGGCGCGGGCTTCGTCGGCATCGGGCACGTTCAGCTTGAAGAAGGCCAGCCGGGCCGTGGGTATCGTCATCGTCGTGTCTCCCCTCCCGCCGACATCTGCCGCGCGCAGTTGGCTTTTGCAATTCCCGTCGCCGTGGGGCAGGGGCGGAGGCATCATGATGCGTCGTGCGCTACAGAACACCGGCTGGCTGATGGGCGCGCGCGGAATCAATGCGGTGCTCAGCCTTGTCTACCTCGCGCTAGCGACGCGGGCGCTGGGGCTGGAGGGCTTCGGCCAGTTCGTGATCGCCTTCACCTTCGCGCAGCTCGTGGTGGGCTTCACCAGCTTCCAGACGTGGCAGGCGGTCGTGCGCTGGGGACAGGACGAGGACGGGCGCAATACCGCGACAGGCTATGCCCTCGCGCTGGATGCGGTGACGGTAATGGTGGGCACGCTTGCCGCCGCACTCATTCTCGCATTGGCCGGGGACTGGCTGCCGATCCCGCCCGATTTGCGGCTGCCGACCTTCCTGTTCACATTCGTCTCGCTCCTCTCGATCCGCTCGACCCCCACGGGCCTCTTGCGCGTGCACGACAGGTACGCGCGCGCCGCCGCCGCTGACGCCACTACCAGCGTGATGCGCGCCGTGGGCGCTGCCGTGGTTGCCTTCACAGCGCCCAGCATCGCCGCCTTCCTCGTCGTCTGGGGCATTGCCGAGATTGCCACGGCCGCGATGTACTGGCGCATGGCCGGGCAGACCGAGACGATCCGCTGGCGCCGCTTCAGCCTCACCCGCCTGCCGAAAGAGCAGGCCGCGCTGACGGGCGGAACCTGGAGCTTCGTGATCGGCACCTCGCTCACCGGGATGCTCACCATCGCCAGCCGTCAGCTGCTGGTGCTGCTGGTGGGCGCGTTCGGCGGCGCGGCGCTGGCGGGGATTTACCGCGTGGCGGCGCAGCTGGGCGAGGGGCTGCTGAAGCTGGCGCAGGCGCTGCTGCGCGCCGTCTACCCCGAACTGGTGCGCAATCCCGAAAGCGCGCGCAAGCTTGCGGGCAAGATGACGAAGCTCGCTGTCGGCACCGGCGTGGTGGTGGTGGGCTTCGGCCTCGTCGCGGGCGAGTGGATCATCGTCGCCATCGCAGGCAGCGCCTTCCTTGCCGCCTACTGGCCGATGATCATCCTCGCCGCCGCCGCCGCGCTGGAACTGGCAGGGGCCAGTCTGGAGGCGTTGCTGCTGGCGCATGGCAAGGCGATCACCAATTTCCTGCTGCGCGGCATTCCGACGGCGATCGGCCTCGTCGCGCTGCCGTGGCTTGTCGACTGGCTGGGCGCGGCAGGCGCGGCGCTTGTAGTGCTGGGCACGAGCGTCTTCGCCGTCACCGGCTTCGTGCTGGCGACGCGGCGGGGTGTCGGCTGAGATCAGGGATGGATGGCTGGGGTGGCAGGGATCGAACCTGCGAATGTCGGTACCAAAAACCGATGCCTTACCACTTGGCTACACCCCAGCAGGAGGGCGCTCATATAGCGGGCCGCGCGCGCGGCGCAACCCGCCCTTTTTGGCTATATCCTCACACGTCGGCGCGCTTGCGCACGCGATCGAACAGGCTCTTGTCCTCGACATTGCCGAAATCGGCGGCGCTGTGGCGTTCGGGCATGGCCTTGGTGTTCACCAGCCGCCCACGGATCGCGGCGGGGCGGGCGTCGATTTCCTTCACCCAGCGGCCCACGTTCTCGTATTCGTGCAGCGATAGAAACCTGTCCGATCCGCTGTAGGCGCCGTGGTAGAGGTTGCCCAACCACGGGTAGGCGGCGATATCGGCGATGGTCAGCTCGTCACCGGCCAGGAAATTGGTCTTCGCCAGCTGGTTGTTGGCCACGTCGAAGATGCGCTTCGTTTCCATCGCGTAGCGGTTGATCGGGTATTCGTATTTCTCGGGCGCATATTCGTAGAAGTGGCCGAAGCCGCCGCCGATGAAGGGCGCGGTGCCGATCTGCCAGCTCAGCCAGCTCAAGGTTTCGGCGCGGGCCGGGTTGGTCTTCGGCAGCAGGTAATCGAACTTCTCCGCCAGGTGCTGCAGGATCGCGCCGCCTTCGAACACCCGGAAAGGCGTGTCGCCGGAACGGTCCACCAGCGCGGGGATCTTGGAATTCGGGTTGATATCGACAAAGCCGGACCAGAATTGCTCGCCTTTGGAAATGTCGATCTTCCATGCATCGTATTCCGCCTCGGCATAGCCGCGTTCCAGCAGTTCCTCGAACATGATGGTGACTTTCACGCCGTTGGGCGTGCCCAGAGAATAGAGCTGGAAGGGATGCTCGCCCACCGGCAGGTCCTTCTGCACCCGTGCGCCGGCCGTGGGACGATTGATGCCGGAGAACTGCCCGCCGCTTTCCGTCGGCTGCCAGACTTCGGGCGGGGTGTAGACATCGGACATCAATATTCTCCTGCAATCGGGTGTTGGCGCGCAACATGGGTCGTGGGCGCGGGTGCTGCAAGAAAGCTATGCTTGGGAAAGGGGCAAGCCGCGCTTTCGCGTCGGCGATGACGGGGCACCCGGTCTTTCGTCCAGCCCGCGGAACCGCCCGACATATCAGGCCGTTATCCGCGCACCATGGCAACGCGCCCTTCCAACCTCATCCATGTCGATGACACTCTTCCCGGCATTACCCGCAAGGGGGCAGGCAAGGGCTGGGCCTACTACGATCCCGACGGCAAGCTCATCACCGACCGGGCGGAGAAGAAGCGCCTCAACGCCATCGCCCTGCCGCCCGCCTATGTTGATGCGTGGTTTTGCCCGGTGCCCAACGGCCACATCCTGGCCACCGGCATCGATGCGCGCGGGCGCAAGCAGTATCGATATCACCCCGAATTCCGCATCTGGCGCGAGAGCGAGAAGTTCGACGGTTGCGTCGCTTTCGGCGAGAGCCTGCCGCTGCTGCGCAAGCGGGTGGAGGAGGACATGCGCGCTCGCGGCGTGCACCGGGAACGCGCGATTGCCAGCGTGGTGCGCCTGCTGGACCTCGGCGCGATCCGGGTGGGCAACACCAGTTACGCCCGCGAGAACCGCAGTTTCGGGGCGACCACGCTGCGCCGCCGCCATGCCGAACTGACCGGGCGGACGCTGCGCCTGCGCTTTACCGGCAAGGGCGGGAAGGATCGCGAGATGGAACTGTCCGACAGCGCGCTGGCATCGTGCGTGCGCAAGATGCAGGACCTGCCCGGCCAGCACCTGTTCTGCTGGGTGGACGAGGACAGCGCCGTGCACGAAGTCAGCTCGGGCGATGTGAACGCCTACCTTGGCGAGACGACTGGCGAGGCCTTCACCGCCAAGAATTTCCGAACCTGGCATGCAAGCGTGATGGCCCTGCGCCTGCTGGGAGAGGCGGGCGAGGTGCTGACGATCAAGGCGGTGCTGGAACGGGTGGCGGAATACCTTGGCAACACGCCTGCCGTGACGCGCAAGAGCTATGTGCACCCGGCGGTGATAGACCTGATCGCGCGGCAGGAGGAATGGCGCGCATCGCTGAAACTGCCGCGCCGCACGCAGTATCAGAACCGCTGGGAACGCGCGCTGCTGGAACTGCTGGAAGCCTCGCCCGCGGCGGAGGAATTGCTGGCCGCGGCCTGACCTTGCCACACGCCTGTCACGAAAGAGTCGTCGTCTCGTAATAAAACTCGTGTCTTTCGCGGGGCATGACCCGCATAGCCATCCTTGCCAGCGCCGCCGCTCTCTTCGCCATGCCGAGCCTCGCCCATGCAGGCGACCTTTCGGGCACGGTGAACGATTCGACCGCGCGCCCGGTGGCAGGGGCGCAGGTGACGATCCCGGCGCTCGGCCTGTCGACCATCACCGACGCCGATGGCACCTATCGCTTTGAGGGTCTGGCAGCGGGCGAGCACCGCGTGGCCGTGGAACTGGCCAAAGACGAGCGCCAGTTTGCCGAAGCCGACGTCCCCGAAACCGGCGAGGCGACGCGCAACATCTTCCTCTATTCAAGCGCCTCGCTGGATCAGGCCCGCAACGGCATCAACCCGGTGGAGGCCATGCTGGCCGAGGCCCTGATGGCGCAGGCGTGGGACGAAGCGCGCCGGATGATCGCGCAGGCCGAGACGCGCGAACCGCTCTCGCTGCCCGACTTTACCGGCTGAGCATCTCCACCTCGTCGACCCGCGCAGCCTGCCCGTGCAGGGTGCCGCTGGCGTCGCGCAGGTTCCATATCGTCGCATTTAGGATGCGAAAGCGCGACCCGTCCGAGGCTACGCGAAGGCCGGAGTAACCTGTCACGATGTCCTCCGCTTCCAGCTTGGCGAACATTGCGGCACGCTCTTCCCGCGCTTCCGGCTCGGCGGAGAGGTGGGAGGGCAGGCCGATCATTTCGTCGGCAGACCGCTTGAACAACGAAAGCGTGCGGGCGTTGGCGTAGAAAAACACAGGCGGCGCCGCGCGATCGTGCGCCAGCACCGCATGAGGCGCATTCCACAGCGCATCGGCATCGGCCGCCAGCGCCTCACCCGTCAGCCTGCGATAGCTTTCCAGCAGCAGCGCCAGCCGCTCGCCCGCGCTGGCCTGTATTCGTTCGAAATCCCCGCTTGTCATGGGCCGGGAATAGCTCTCCGTCGACGCAAGGCAAGCGCGTGACTTCGCGATGGCGCTCGGCTAGATGCTTGCGCCTGTTACCAGTTGGAGGAATACCCGAATGCGCCGCGCCCTCATCGCCCTATCGCTCGCCACCGCGCCCGTTGCCCTGCTGGCAGCGTGCTCTCCCACCGCCGAGCAGGCCGAGACCGGCGGCTACGACATGGCCGCGAGCCGCGCGAGCATTGCCGACGTGGAGATGGCGCCCGACACCAGCTACCTCACCGACGAGGAGCGGCAGGTGGTGAACCTGCTGATCGAGGCCAGCGGCTACATGGACGAGATATACCTGCGCCAGCGCGGCGGCGACCTGCCCGCCCTCCGCGAGGAGATCGAGGCGAGCGGCGATGCCGCCATGCTGGAAATGTTCGACCTGCACTACGGCCCGTGGGACACCGTGGCCGACAACCGGCCCTTCTACGGCGAGAACGACTGGCCCGAGGGCGCGGGCTTCTATCCCGCCGACCTGACGCGCGAGGAATTCGACGCCTACCTCGAGGCCAACCCGGACCAGCGCGAAGACCTGATGAGCCCCTACACCGTGGTGAAGCGGGATGGCGAAGGCGGCTTGGTCGCCGTGCCGTACAGCGAGGAATATGCCGAGTTCCTCCAGCCCGCCGCGGAACTGCTGCGCGAGGCGGCGAGCATCACCACCAACGAAAGCCTCAAGCGCTTCCTGAACTTGCGCGCCGACAGCTTCCTTTCCGACGACTATTTCGAAAGCGAAATGGCCTGGATGGACCTGACCGACACGCCCATCGAAATCGCCATCGGCCCCTACGAGGTCTACACCGACCGCCTCTACGGCACCAAGACCGCGTTCGAGAGCTTCGTGACGCTGAAGAACCCGGATGAGAGCGCCGCGCTCGATCGCTATGTCGGCTACCTGCGCGACATGGAGGGCAACCTTCCGGTCGACCCGCAGTATCACAATTTCGCCCGCGGCTTCGAAAGCCCCATCGCGGTGGCCGATCAGGTCCACGGCGGCGGCGACAACGTGCCGGGCGTGCAGACCATCGCCTTCAACCTGCCCAACGACGAGCGCGTGCGCGAAGCCAAGGGCGCGAAGAAGGTGATCCTCTCCAACGTGCTGGGCGCGAAGTTCGACCGCATCCTCGATCCCATCGCCGACGTTGTGTTGGCGCAGGAGCAGGCCGCACTGGTCAGCCGCCGCTACATGCAGCTCTTCACCCTCTTCCACGAACTCAGCCACTCGCTGGGTCCGGGCACGATCACCGTCGACGGCCAGCAGACCACGGTGAACGAGCAGCTGCGCGAACAGTATTCGGCGCTGGAGGAGAGTAAGGCCGATGTCATGGGCATCTACAATCTCCTCTACATGATGGAGCGCGGCGAACTGCCCGCCGCAGAGCGCAGCGAACTGCTGGCGACCTACGTCGCGGGCTTGTTCCGCTCAATGCGTTTCGGCATCGAGGAAGCCCACGGCAAGGGTGCAGCCGCGCAGTACGGCTACCTGCTGGACTACGGCGCCTACCGTTTCGACGAGGACAACGACCACTACGTCATCGACGAGGACAAGCTGGTCGAGGGCATCACCGAGCTGCTGCGCACCGAACTGATGCTGCAGGCCACAGGCGATTACGAAGGCACCAAGGCGTTCTTTGAACAGTACGCCCGGCTGGACGAACATGCAGAGGCAGCGATTGCCGGAATGGACGACATCCCGGTCGATATCCGCCCGATCTATCCCGACAGCGTCTGACGAACGGGAACGACGAACGGGGAACATAGCCGTTTCCGGGGGTGTTGGTGGAGAAAGGGCGCGGTTCGCGCCTGTATCGAAACTGCCACCAAACCCTCGGAGCGATCCCATGAAAGCCTACACCCTCACCGGATACGGTGACGCCAGCAAAGCGCAGATGCGCGAGGTCGAACGCCCCGTGCCCGGCCCCGGCGAAGTGCTGGTGCGGGTCCGCGCGGCGGGCCTCAACCCGGTTGATTACAAGATCCGCGACGGGATGCTGAAACCCATCCTGCGGCTCGACCTGCCCACGACGCTGGGCAACGAACTGGCTGGCGTGGTTGAGGCGAACGGCAAGGGCGCGCGCCGCTTCCTTCCCGGCAACCGCGTGATGGCGCGGGTGGGCAAGGAACGGCTGGGCGCATTTGCCGAATATGCCGTGGTGCGCGAGGAATTCCTCACCGACATTCCCGAAAGCCTCGATTTCAAGACCGCCGCCGCCATTCCGCTGGCGGGCCTCACCGCCCTCCAGGCATTGCGCGACGAATTGCAGGTGAAGCCCGGTTTCCGCGTGCTGATCACTGGCGGCGCGGGCGGGGTGGGCACTTTCGCCATCCAGATCGCCAAGCACCTTGGAGCCGAAGTCGTCACCACCGCATCCCAGCGCGGGCGCGACCTGGTGAAGGACATGGGCGCCGACGTGGTGATCGATTACGAGCACGAGAAGTTCGAGGACGTGATCGACCCCGTCGACGGCGCGTTCGACCTGATCGGCGGCGAGACCCTGTCGCGCACCTTCGGCGTGGTGAAGAAGGGCGGGCGCGTCGTCTCCATCGCCGGAATGCCCGAACCGCGCACCGCCACAAAGGACCTGGACGGACGCTATGGCCTCGCCGCGACGTTCTGGTTCGCCAGCCTGAAATTCCGTGCCCACGCGGCCAGGGCGGGCGTCGACTATCGCTACCTGTTCATGCACCCCAGCGGCAGCGAACTCGCCTACCTCGCCGAAATGGCGCACCGGAGGCTGCTCAAGCCCGTGATCGACAGCACCTACCCGTTCGAGAAGATCGACGAAGCGATGGCCGAACTGGAAGAAGGCCACGCCAAGGGCAAGATCGTGGTGACGCTGGACGGGTGAGGCGAGGGGGCTGACTGCTTCGGCGTTTTTCTTCGAAAAGTCGCGTGGAAGTGAGAGTAGAACAGAACTATTCGACAGGCCCGTACTTGGGGGTGTATTCCGCTCGTGGGCACATGACGGAACTTTAATGTTTCCTTATCCATGATTCTCTAGACCCGTAACCGAAGGCTCGAACGAGGGCCCGTGGTCACAAGGTCATGTCATGAAGCTGGCTCCTGAGACGCCTTATTGCACGATCTACCAGTTGCTCGACGAACTGCGTCTTGCGCAGTCCATTCCGGTCGGCGCGCTGGGACGTGTCTTCGAGGCGGTCGACACGCTGCGAACCACCGGAGCGCCCGCCTTCGACATTGCCATCGCCGAAAGGCTCTCGGTCGCCCTGCTGCGCTGGGGACACTCCGGCCGAACCCGCGAGGAAGCTTTCCGCACGGAACTCGCCGAGCTTACCGCAGACTGGCTGGAGGTCCGCCTGCCGCATCCCGTCCGGGTTCGGGTGCCGACAAACGCACAGGCGCCCATGGCCGCCCACGTCCGCTGACGGATTTGTCACTGTCGGAACCGGAAGCGGATTGTCAGCTAACGACCCGATTGCAGAAATTTCATTCTGCTGGAGTACCATTGCGATACGTACTTGCATTGGAGTATGTCCGACGGGGAGCAATGGAGCGGAGGTAACGTCGACTATGTACTCTCGCATTCTCGTCCCCGTAGATCTCGACGAACCCAGCTCGTGGGGCAAGGCTGTGCCAGTTGCTCAGGCGATGGCCAAGACATTTGATGCCATCGTGATCCTATGCACCATAGTTCCTGACAGGGTTGCCATGCTGGAGGCTCAGTGGTCGCGCTTGTCGATGCAGGCCCTGCTCGACAAGGCATCAGCCAGACTTGCCTTGCTCGCCAATGATCTGGACGCGAGGGAATTAGAGAGGGAAGTCTGGGTGGGCAGCATTGGCAGCGGAATATTGGCAGTTGCCGAGAAGGTTGATGCAGACCTCATCGTCCTCTCTTCCCACAGACCCGAGATGAAGGATTGGCTTCTTGCCGCTAACGCTTCGCGCGTCGTCCGTCATGCCAACTGCTCGGTTTTGGTGGTTCGCGACTAGCAGGGGTGGCGCGCAAAATCCGAAACCTGTTTGACGAGCATTCGCTTGAGCGCATTCGCAGTCGAGTAACCCGTCCTCGTGGAGAAAGCCCTCTGGGAGATTTCATGCTCGGCGGTGTCGACGGTGTCGTTACGACCTTTGCAGTGGTAGCCGGGAGTGCGGGTGGAAAGCTGGTCGCTTCGACAGTGATTATCTTGGGCATAGCCAATCTCGTGGCAGACGGCTTCAGCATGGCCGTCAGCAATTACCTTGGAACGCGTGCTCGTCAGCAGGAAGTCGAGCAGCAGCGCGAAGATGAAGACTGGCAAATTAAACATTTTCCGGAGGGTGAGCGTAAGGAGATACGCGAGATTTTTGCCAAGAAGGGTTTCGAGGGCGATACGCTCGACAAGATCGTCGATGTTATAACTTCGGACAGGGAGGTCTGGCTCGATACGATGATGGCCGAGGAACTACACCTGTCTGAGACTTCGGCTCGTCCCATGCGGGCCGCTTTTGTCACTTTTATCGCATTTTCAATTTGCGGCCTGTTGCCTCTCTTGCCCTTCTTCTTTGGCACCGGCGATTTCGACCAGACGTTCTGCGCCAGTACGGTGCTGAGTGCGGCAACGTTTTTCGCGTTGGGGATAGGCAAGGGACGGGTGCTCGGTAAATCGCCGCTCATATCCGGGCTGCAGACGCTCGGCATCGGGGGCGCTGCAGCGATCCTTGCTTACGCGGCTGGTTATTTGTTGCACGTAGTATTCGCCGCATGAACATTCGAGGGTCCGCTTCCCATCTGTGGACGCCCCTAAAGAAGCAAGGGTAAAAATCGGGCTTGGCTTTGGTCGGATGCTGCCATCTGTCCGGCCTGTTCTTGCGGCGTAGTTCCGCTGGCCTGTATGGGAGTTCGCGCACCGGATCCACATCACCCTAAGCGTGCTCTTGGGCACGGTGGAAAGCACTGGATGTCCGGTCCCGTCTCGCCGACTGTGGTGCCATACCCTCCTTCGTTCTCTTGCCTCTACCGACGCCTCCTAGTCCGCCCCGGCTTACGCCGCAGCTGCAACCGGAGCCCTGTAATCCTCCTTCTTCGCCAGCACTGCCCAGACGATCCGTGCCGTCTTGTTGGCGAGCGCGACGGTCACCAGCATGCGCGGCTTTCTGGCCAGCATCTGTTCGAGCCATGAGCCTTCGGGTGCCCCGCGCTTGCTGGCATGTAGCACCACCGCGCTGCTGCCGATGATGAGCAGCCGCCTCAGCGTGCGCTCCCCCATCTTGGAGATCGAGCCCAGCTTCTCCCGTCCCCCACTCGAGTGCTGTCTCGGCGTAAGGCCCAGCCATGCCGCGAAGTCCCGTCCCCTTGAGAAGGTCTCGACCGGAGGTGCCAGCGCCAGTAGCGCAGTGGCGGTGATCGGACCCACGCCGGGGATGGTCATCAACCTGCGTGCATCCTCATCCTCGCGCGCTCGCCGGGCGATCTCCTTGTCGAGCAGGGCAATCTCTTCATCGAGCCGCGCCAGCTGACCGGTCATCACCTGGAGCATCACCCGGGCTGCCTCGGGAAGCGATGCACCCAGTTCCTCTTCCTCGTCGAGCAGGCTCGCCAGCACGCTCACATGCGAGGGTCCCTTAGGCGCTACCCATCCGAACTCGGCGAGATGGCCGCGGATCGCGTTGATCAGCTGCGTCCGCTGACGCACGAGAAGGTCGCGCGTGCGAAACACCATGGCCGAGGCCTGCTGCTCTTCAGTCTTGATCGCGGCAAAGCGCATACTCGGGCGCTCGGCTGCTTCGCAGATCGCCTCGGCATCGATCGCATCGCTCTTGCCGCGCTTGAGGAAGGGCTTCACGTATGCCGGCGGGATGAGCCGCACATCATGACCCAGCGCCGAAATCTCTCGCGCCCAGTGATGCGCGCCGCCGCAGGCCTCGAGCGCGACCACGCAAGGTGCCTGCTGCGCGAAGAAGTCTAGCAGCCTTGCCCGGGTCAACCGCCGACTGAAGACCACCCGTCCCGAGGCATCGGCCCCGTGAGCATGAAAAACACTCTTCGCAATATCCAGACCAATCGTGCTAACCTCTGCCATGGACGCCTCCTTCGCTAGTGGTGTGTAAACACCTCCACTATGGCACATAAATGCCGTCGGGGGGCGTCCACCCCATCACCCAGTTTCGGTCATTCCTGCCATTCGCACGAATAGCCAGAAGCTGACGCAATCCCATTCGACAGAAGTGGCTGCCATCCCTTTCCTACTGCCGGGTGCGCGTGGTCGAGTGCTTCGTCATGCGCTCGGACAACCTCTCGACACCCGTCAACCATACCGTGCCGAAGTTGACACTTCGCCGCGCCGAGGGTGACGCCTGCACGGCTCAGGGTCACATTTTACGCTGCAAGGTTACGCGCCATGCCGCTAGAGTGACACTCCGGGCGGTTTTTGCCCCTGAACCCTGTTCCAGGTGTTCCAGGTGTTCCAGGTTCGCCCGCGCAGGGCTCTGGCATCGCCGTAGCCGGGCGGCTAAAGGGCGGCGCATGGCCAGCCCGCTTCCCATCGACAATACGCCCATCCGCGTCGCCGCGCTCTATCGCTTTGCCACGTTCGACGATCCCGCCGCGCTGCGGGGGCCCCTGCTGGCCGCCTGCCGGGAGGGCGGCGTGCGGGGAACGTTGCTGCTGGCGAAGGAGGGGATCAACGGCACCATCGCGGGCGCTCCTGCAGCCATCGACGCGGTGCTGGATCATATCCGTTCGCTACCCGGCTGCGCCGATATCGAGGTGAAGTTCTCGGGCGCTGTCACCATGCCCTTCCACCGCATGAAGGTGCGGCTGAAGCAGGAGATCGTCACCATGGGGCAGGGCGATCTGGACCCGGGCACCAATGCCGGCGTCTATGTCGATCCCGCCGACTGGAACGCCCTGATCGCCGACCCGGACACCATCGTGATCGACACGCGCAACGACTACGAGGTGGCCGTGGGTCGGTTCGAAGGCGCGATCGATCCCAAGACCCCCAGCTTCCGCGACTTCCCCGAATGGTTCCGCGCCGAGCGCGAGCGGCTGCTGGGCGAGGGCAAGCAGCCCAAGGTCGCCATGTACTGCACCGGCGGTATCCGGTGCGAGAAGTCCACCGCCTTCCTGAAGGCCGAGGGGGTGGAGGAGGTCTATCACCTCAATGGCGGCATCCTGAAATACCTCGAGACGGTGCCGGAGGAACTGAGCATGTGGCGCGGCGAGTGCTTCGTGTTCGACCAGCGCGTGACCGTGGGGCACGGCCTTGCGCTGGGCAGCTACGGCCTGTGCTTCGCCTGCCGCCGCCCTGTCAGCGCTGAGGACATGCAATCGGAGCACTACGAGGAAGGCGTCAGTTGCCCCGCCTGCTGGGACGAACGCACAGACGAGCAGCGCGCGGCCTACCGCGAGCGGCAGCGGCAGGAAGAGCTTGCGATGGCACAGGGGCGTGCCCACGTCGGGGCGGTACTGCCGAGCCAGCTCGTGAAAGACGAAGAACCGGAGCCAGAAGACCATTCCTGACCGCATCCTCTACAGCTTCCGCCGCTGCCCCTACGCCATGCGCGCCCGCCTCGCGCTGGTGGTGAGCGGGACGCAGTGCGAGCTGCGAGAGGTCAAGCTGTCGGACAAGCCGGAGGCGATGCTGGAAGCCTCGCCCAAGGGCACGGTGCCGGTGCTGGTGCTGCCCGATGGAACGGTGATCGAGGAAAGCATCGAGGTGATGCGCTGGGCGCTTGGCCAGAGCGATCCCGAAGGCTGGCTGGAGCGCGACGACCCGGACCTGATCGCCGACTGCGATGGCCCCTTCAAGCACGCGCTGGACCACTACAAGTATCCCAACCGCTACGACGATTGCGATCCGTTGCCGCACCGCGCACGCGGCCTCGAATTCCTGGAGATGCTGGACGCGCGGCTGGCCGACGGCGGGCAGCTATGCGGCAGGAAGCGCGGCATCACGGACGCGGCAGTGTTCCCCTTCGTCCGCCAATTCGCCAATCACGATCGCGACTGGTTCGACGCGGCCGACCTGCCGCATGTCCACCCGTGGCTGGAAGGGCACCTGCAATCGCCGCTGTTCAAGACGGTGATGCAACGCGAAAAACCGTGGAAGCCCGGACAAGAGCCGGTGGCTCTGGCGCTCTAGTCGAGCTTCATCACCCAGCCGTGGGTATCCTCCACGGTGCCGCGCTGGATGCCGACCAGCTTGTCGCGGATGGTTGTGGTGAGCTGTCCCGGCCCGCCGCTGCCGATGGTGAACTCGCCATCGCGTCCGGCAACCTTGCCCACCGCCGTCACGACCGCAGCCGTGCCGCAGGCGAAGGTTTCCACCAGCTTGCCGCTCTGCGCATCCTCGCGCCACTGGTCGATGGAATACATTTCCTCGGCCACGTCGAGGCCCTGCTCGCGCGCCAGCGTGATGATCGAATCGCGGGTGATGCCAGGCAGGATCGTGCCGCCCAGCGGCGGGGTGATCACGCGCCCGTCGTCGAACACGAAGAACAGGTTCATGCCGCCCAGTTCCTCCACCCACTTGTGCTCCGCCGCATCGAGGAACACGGTCTGGTCGTGCCCCTTGGCGAATGCTTCTCCGGTGGGCACCAGGCTGGCGGCGTAGTTGCCGCCGCACTTGGCAGCGCCGGTGCCGCCGGGGGCGGCGCGGGTGTATTCGCTGATCCACACGGACACCGCTGGCGCGCCGGACTTGAAGTAGTTGCCTGCGGGCGAGAGGATCACGATGAACTTGTACTTCGTCGCCGGACGCACGCCCAGGAAATGCTCGTTGGCGAACATGAAGGGACGGATATAGAGCGAACCGCCCTCGACGCCGGGGAACCAGTCGGCGTCTTTCTTCACCACCTGCTTCACCGCCTCGATGAACACGTCCTCGGGCAATTCGGGCATGGCGAGGCGCTTGGCGCTCTCGTTGAAACGCTTCGCATTCGCCTCGGGACGGAACAGCGCCATCGTGCCGTCGGCCAGCTTGTATGCCTTCAGTCCCTCGAAGATTTCCTGCGCATAGTGCAGCACGCTGGATGCCGGGTGCAGCGGGATCGGCTCGCACGGGCCCAGCGTGGCGTTGTGCCAGCCTTCACCTTCGTCGTAGTCGATCATCACCATGTGATCGGTGAAGACCTTGCCGAAACCGGGATCGGCAATCGCCTGCGCGCGTGTGGCACCGGGGACGGGAGCGGGATGCTGGATATGCTCGAACTTCATGGCACCGGCGATTAGTGGGCGGCGCGGGGAGAGGCAAGAGTTTCGCTTGCTTGTGAACCCCGGAAAATGAGAAGGCCAGCTCCACCTGAAGTGGAACTGGCCTTCGCATGGTCAGCGGTCAGTTAGACCGCCCACGAAACCTTACTCGGCGAGTAGGAAATTACCGAATATGCTCCGCATGGGTCATCACCGACCTCCCTGCTGAACCATGAGACATCGGATCACCTCCTTTCGCGCTTTTGAGCCAGAACCCTGCCGTTTCACCGGGGGCCAAGACCGCGTGGTTTCGCAGGTCTTGAACGCAGTTGTGAATCACTGAACAGGCGAACGCAAGTCTTGTATTATTGTTTTTCACAGTCAGAATAGAGCGCCTGTTCGAAGAGGCCGTGGCGCTCTCGATTTCCTAACCCCTGCAATCCTCGATCACCCGCGTGATCTCCGGCCAGGCTGGCGCGTAGACGGGGCTGGTGCCGGCCACGTCCACGGCGAAACGACCTTTCGAGAAAGCCATCGCGTCAAGCAACGGATCGCTGGCGGCAAGCTGTGCCACGATCAACCCGGCGCCGCCGCTCTGCATTGGGCTGGCGGTGAGGCGGCGGTCCTGCGTCTCGGTGCGCACCAGCATCTCCACCTGCCCGCTGGTAGTGCCGGCGCGGGCGATGCTGACGCGGCGCGAGGCGCGTTCGCAGCGCAGGATGAGCTGCACGGTATCGGGCGTGCGCCCGGTGCCGAATACGGCCAGCGTGTCCCCGCCTTCCGCAACATAGCGCCAGTCACCCGGCGTCTGAGGCGCGTCCATCCAGTTGTCGAAGCTGGGCGTCACCACCTGCGGCGGGGCGGCTTCGGGCTGGGCCTGCGCGGGTGTGGGCGTAGGCGTCGGCGAAGGCGAGGGGACCGGCGTAGGTTCGGGCGAGGGCGGCACGCAGGCCGAGAGCGCAAGAACGCCAAGAAGGGCGGAAGTGGCGGCGAGGAGTCGTTTGTTCATCAGCTGCATGCATCCAGTACGCGCGAGATGCCCGGATGTGTCGGGAACTGCATCTTTTCTCCGGTCGCATTGGTCAGCGAGACGACCTGCCCGGTGGTGGAGAAGGCATGGAAAATCGCGAGGCCCGGCTCGATCTCGGCGGAAAGTCCGCCTTCGACCGGTGCCATATCGAGCCGCGCGGCTTCACCGCCGGCATCCACGCGCCAGGCCTCGGGCGTTTGCGAGCTGCTGGCGACGTCGAGCGTCACCGTGCCGCTCATCGCGTCGCAGTTGAACGAGAGCGCGGGCGCTGCGCCTTCCTCGCCGAAGACCGCGCTGCCGCCTTCTGGCGTTTCGCGCACGTTCCAGGTGCCTGCCATCAGGGCGGTGCCGTCTTCTGCGGCAGTGGCCACCGGGGCAGGCGTCAGTTCCGGCTCGGGCGCGGCTACTTCCTCTGCCGGAGCGGCATCGTCGCTGTTGTTGCAGGCTGCCAGTGCGAGGGTGGCGAGGGGCAGGGTGAGAACGTGGGCAAGTTTCATCGCGGCGGTTCCTTCTGGACGGTTGGCCATGGTCGGCTCTATCGACTTCCCCATGAGTGAGCGCAAGCCGTCCCGTAACCGTATTGACACATTGCTGGTGGAGCGTGGGGAGGCAGAGAGCCGCACCCGCGCGCAGGCGCTCATCATGGCGGGGCTGGTGTTCGCCGGGCCTCCCGGGAAGCTCAGCCGGATCGACAAGTCCGGGCAACAAGTGCCTGATAGCTGGGCGGTGGAGGTGCGCGGGCGCGACCATCCGTGGGTCGGACGCGGCGGCATGAAGCTGGATCACGCGATCAGGGAATTCGGCCTCGATCCCACGGGCGCGGTGGCGATGGATATCGGCAGCTCAACCGGCGGCTTTACCGAGGTGCTGCTGCACCACGGCGCGGCCCATGTCTTCGCGGTGGACGTGGGCACTAACCAACTCGCCTGGAAGCTGCGGCAGGACGAGCGCATCACCGTGCTGGAACAGACCAACGCCCGCGCCCTGACGCCCGCAATCATCGACCGGCCCTGCAACTGGGTGGTGTGCGACGCCAGCTTCATCGGCCTTGCCAAGGTGCTGGAAGTGCCGCTGGCGCTGGCCGCGCCGCGATGCCAGCTCGTCGCTCTCATCAAGCCGCAATTCGAAGTCGCCAGGGGAGAAGTGGGCAAGGGCGGCATCGTGCGCGATCCGGCACTTCACCAACGCGTGTGCGACGAGGTGCGCGAATGGCTGGAAAGCGGCGGCTGGCGCATACAGGGAATTATCGAGAGTCCCATAACGGGAACGGAGGGTAACGTGGAGTACCTCGTGTCCGCCTTGCGTGATAGCTGACCGCCCGTCAGATTGACGCAACGAATCAGGGAGAGACCGATAACGATGAACCGTCTTGCGTCCCCGTCGCAATTGCGCGCCAGCCTGATCCGCTGGGCGCTGTTCATCGTGCCCACGGTGATGCTGCTGGGTTTCCTCTCCGGCCAGGTGGGCGGCAGCAGCGCCGACAGCCCCTGGTTCCAGGCGCTGGAAAAGCCCGCGCTGTTCCCGCCGCCCGCGACTTTCGGCATCGTGTGGACCGTGCTCTACTTCATGATGGGGCTGGCCTTCGCGATGGTCTGCGCCGCATGGGGATCGCGCCTGCGCAAATGGGCGATCATCGCCTTCATCGTGCAACTTGCCATCAACCTCGCTTGGTCGCCGACCTTCTTCGCGGCCCGCCAGATAGAGCAGGCGCTGTGGGTGATCGTGGCGCTGGACGTGGCGCTGATCGTCACCGTCGTGCTGTTCTTCAAGGTGCGCAAGTGGGCGGGCGTGCTGCTGCTGCCCTACCTCGCCTGGGCGCTGTTCGCGACGGTGCTGAACTGGCAGTTCCTCGAAGCCAATCCCGATGCGGGCGAGGGCGAGGGAACAGGCGCGGTTCAGCGCATGACGCTTTAGTTTTTCGATCGCGCCTCCGCGCGATCGTCCTCGCTAGACGCGCAGCAAGCTGCGCCCGCTGCAGGCGGCCGTTCGGCCTTGCGGTCCTGCGGTCCGTTTTCTCTTGCGAACCAACCTTCGACCGCCCAGATATACCGCATGCAGAGCCAGAACCCCCTGATCGCCGACTTCGTCAAACTCGCCAACAGCGCGGCTGGCACCTTTGCCGGCATGAGCCGGGAGGCCCGCGATGCCGGGCGCGAGAAGTTGAAGGAAGCCATGGGCGGCCTCGATTTCGTCAGCCGCGAGGAATTCGACGCGGTGAAGGACATGGCGGCGATCGCCCGCGAGAGGGTCGAGGTGCTGGAAGCCAAGATCGCCGCGCTCGAAGCGAAGCTGGCCGACAAGGGCTGATCGCCCGAACGGGCGCTTTTCCTTTCCGACAATCTGTGCTGTTTTCGGCCTTTCTCCAGAGAAGGGTCCGAATTCATGCGTCTTGTCGCCAGCCTGCTGATTTCCACTGCCGCCTTGGCAACAAGTGCCCAGGCACAAGATACCGCGTTCGGCGGCCAGTCTGGCCCGGACATGAGCATAGAGGCGATGGAGCCGGACGATTCCTCCGTCGACATCGGGCTTGCCGGAGAGCAGCCGGTCGACATCGCCCGCTACCTGCTGGCGAGCGGGGCGGGCGGGGCGAGGCTCTCTCCCGATGGCGAACTGGTCGCCTTCTCATCCAGCGTGACGGGTCAGCCCGAGGTGTGGATCGTGCCCGTCACCGGCGGCCAGCCGCGCCAGCTGACGTTCCGCACCAACCCCAGCGAGTTTCACTGGACGCCCGACGGCAGCGGCCTGCTCTATTCGGCGGACCGCAACGGCAACGAGCAGCCCGGCTACTTCTGGATCAGCCGTGATGGGACGCAGGAACGCGAAATCCTGCCTGCGGCGGAGGGGGATTTCCGCCGCTTCGGCGGGTTCGCAGACGATGGCAGCTTCGTCTATTCCTCCACGCTGCGCAACGGACGCGACTTCGACATCTGGCGCACCGATCTTAACGGCAATGCCGAGCTGATCTACGAAGGCACCTTCGGCTACTACGCGCAGAGCCTCTCGCCCGACGGCCGCCATGCCGTTGTTACCGAGGGCGTGGGCGAGGATGCCGACAACCTCTATCTCCTCGATCTCGAAAGCCGCGAACTCACCACCATCAGCGCGCCGCCGCTGGAGGACCGCGCCAGTCATTCGCTGGGCGGGTTCGAATGGACGCCGGATTCGACCACGTTCGTCTATTCCAGCAACGCCGGGCGCGAGTTCGGCGCGCTGACCGAATACAACGTCACCACCGGCGAAACTAACGTCTACCACGCGCCGGACCGCGATGTGGGCAACGTGGAAATGTGCGGGGACTTCATGGCCTGGACCGAGAGCCAGGACGGGTTCGACAGCCTGCACCTGTGGCACGGAACCGAGATGCGCGGCGTCGCCGGGCCGGACATGCCCGAGGGCAGCTATTCGCTCGATTGCGAAGGCGATACCGCCGTGGTCGGCGTGAACGGCTGGCAGACCCCCGGCGACATTTACAGCTTTACGCCCGGCGAGAGCGAGGCACAGCGCATCTACGCATCGAACTACGCGGGCCTGGACCCCGAAAGCCTCGTGCGTCCGCAGGTCGTGCGCTTCCCGGCGCGCGACGGGGTGGAATTGCAAGGAATGCTCTACCTGCCCGAGGGCGCTGGCACGGGCGAAGACGCGCCGCCCGTCGTCTTCAGCGTCCACGGCGGACCCAGCGGCCAGTCCGGCCCTACGTGGGACCCCGTCACGCAATACCACGTCGCCCGCGGCGTGGCCGTGTTCGAGCCGAACGTGCGAGGGTCCACCGGCCTTGGCCGCACCTATTCCACGCTCGACGACCGCGAGGCGCGGCTGGATTCGGTGCGTGACCTCGTGGACCTGCTGGCGGCGCTCGATACCCAAGGCCTGGTCGACGGAGAGCGCGCGGCGGTGATGGGCGGTTCCTACGGCGGGTATATGGTCAACGCCGTGCTGGCCGACTACCCCGATGCCTTTGCCGCCGGTGTCTCGCTGTTCGGCGTTGGCAACTGGATCACCGCACTGGAAGTCGCCTCGCCCGGCCTCAAGGCCAGCGACCGGATCGAATACGGAGACATCACTGAAGACCGCTGGCGCGATTTCTATGGCGAGATTAGCCCCGTCTTCCGCGCCGAGCAGATACGCGTGCCGGTGCTGTACTCGCACGGCGCGATGGACCCGCGCATCGACATTTCCGAGACGGAAATCATGGTGAAGGCCCTTCGCGAAAACGGCGTGCGCGCTGATTTCGTGCGCATCCCGGACGAGGGGCACGGCTGGCGCAAGCTGTCCAACAGGCTCTACTATTTCCGCAAGCAGGCCGAATTCCTGGAAGATGTTCTTGGGGAGGATGTGCTTGGGGAAGACGGCGCAGGCGACTAGGGGCAGCGGATGCACGTCCGCGCGCCCGCCATCCTCGTCGCCGCCCGCCAGCATGGCGAGACGGCTGTCGTGGCGCGGTTCTTCACCGAGGAATTCGGAATTGTCGCGGGCTATGTCGCGGGCGGCCGCGGGCGTAACTTGCGACCCGTGATGATCCCCGGAAACCTCGTGGACCTGCAACTCAGCGCCCGTTCGGCCAGCCAGTTGCCTTTCGCCAGGGTAGAACTGACCGAGAGCCGCGGACCATGGCTAGCCGAGCCGCTGCCCGCCGCGGCCATCGGCTGGATCACCGCACTCACCGCTTCCGCCCTGCCGGAGCGGGAGCCATATCCCCCGCTTTTCAGTGCCCTGGAAGGCACGCTTTCCGCCATCTGTCATGCGCCCAGCGCGCGCGGCTGGGCCAGCGCGCTGCTGGGTTACGAAGTGCTGCTGCTGCGCGAACTGGGCTATGGCGGAGCGGGGGAGAGGCCGCAGGGCGAGATGGCACAGGTGCTGGAGGCAATGGACGCGCTCGGCCCCGCGCTCGATCACTACCTGCTTGCCGACAGGCGCGCAGACGTTATGGCGGCGCGCAATCGCTTGAGAGAATTGCTGGGACGGATTGCCTGAGATGAAAATTGCACTGCTGGCTGGGGACGGTATCGGCCCTGAAATCATGGCGCAGGCGCGCCGCGTGCTGGATGCGCTGGAGCTGTCGGACCTCGACCTTGCCGAAGCCGACGTGGGCGGCGCGGCCTATCGCAAGCACGGCCACCCGCTGCCCGACGAGACGCTGGCCATTGCGCGCGATGCCGATGCCGTGCTGTTCGGCGCCGTGGGCGATCCCGGGTGCGACAACCTGGAGCGGCACCTGCGTCCGGAGCAGGCGATCCTCGGCCTGCGCTCGAACCTCGGCCTGTTCGCCAACCTGCGTCCTGCCAAGATGTTTCCGGGGCTGGAGGACATGTCCGGCCTGAAGCCCGAAATCGCCCGCGAGATCGACGTGCTGATCGTGCGCGAGCTGAATGGCGATGTGTACTTCGGCGAGAAGGCCATGCGCGTGCTGGATGATGGCAGGCGGCAGGGCTACGATTTCATGTCCTACGCAGAGGATGAGGTGCGCCGCATCGCCCACGTCGCATTCCGCGCCGCACAGGGCAGGGGCGGCAAGCTGTGCAGCGTGGACAAGGCCAACGTGCTGGAGACCAGCCAGCTCTGGCGCGAGGTGGTGATCGAGACTGCCGCCGACTATCCCGATGTCGAGCTCAGCCACATGTATGTCGACAACGCCGCCATGCAGATGGTGCGCAACCCCGGCCAGTTCGACGTCATCGTGACCGGCAACCTGTTCGGCGATATCCTGTCCGACCAGGCGAGCATGTGCGTCGGCTCCATCGGCCTTCTCGCCAGCGCGTCGCTGGGCGAGAGGCAGACGCAATACGGCACCTTCGGCATGTACGAACCGATCCACGGCTCCGCGCCAGATATTGCCGGGCAGGGCAAGGCCAACCCGATGGCCATGATCCTGTCGCTCGCCATGCTGCTGCGCCATTCGCTGGGGCTGGAGGACAAGGCCGCGCAGGTCGAGGCCGCGGTAGCCAAGGCGCTGGAGGACGGCGTGCTTGGCGGAGACCTTGGCGGCACGGCTGGCACGGCAGAAATCGGTGATGCGGTGGTGGCCCGACTCTGAGCCAAATCTGTCCCGCAGTAACCTTATGGTTAACAATTCGCCGTAATGCGGGCACATGAAGATGGTGACAGAGCAATTCCAGCAGCAGATCGAGACCGCCGCGCGGCTGGCGAAGGCGAACGGATCGCGCCCGCTGGAACTGGCCGTCGTGCTGCCCACGCTCAACGAGCGCGGCAATATCGCACCGATGGTGGAGCGGCTGGAGAAGGCGCTTGGCCCCTCTGGCTGGGAAGCGGTCTTCGTCGATGACAATTCGCACGATGGCACCGCGGAGGAAGCGCGCCGCATCGGCCAGACCGACCCGCGCATCCGCGTGATCCAGCGCATCGGCAGGCGCGGCCTCGCCAGCGCCGCGATCGAGGGCATGTGCGCCACCGCCGCGCCTTTCGTGGCCGTGATGGATGCCGATCACCAGCACGATCCTGCGCTGCTGAACGAGATGCTGGAAGCGGTGAAATCCGGCGAATACGACCTCGCCTACGCCAGCCGTTTCGCCGTAGGCGGCAATGCCGATGGCCTGTCCAGCAAGGGCCGCGAGACGGGCAGCCGCATTGCCAATGCGCTGGCGCGCAAGCTGACCGGCACCGAACTGACCGATGCGATGAGCGGCTTCTTCCTCCTGCGCACCGAGCAGCTGCGCAAGCAGGCGGCAAGCCTTTCCGGTATCGGCTTCAAGATCATGCTGGATATCCTCGCGACCGCCCAGCCACGGCTGAAAGTAAAGGAATTCCCGTTGAAATTTGCCGAACGCCTGAGGGGAGAGAGCAAGCTGGACAACGGCGTGGTCGTGGATTTCGTCGCCGGACTGCTCGATCGCTACCTCGGCCGCTGGATCCCTGTCCGCTTTGCGCTGTTCGGCATGGTCGGCGGGCTGGGCGTATTCGTGCACATGGCCGTGCTGGCGGTGCTCTACTGGCCGGAAGAAATCGGCTTCGGCTGGGCGCAGGCGATCGCCACGATGGTGGCGATGACATTCAATTTCTGGCTCAACAACCTGCTCACCTATCGCGACAAGAAACTGGGCGGGGCGAGCGACATGTTCTGGGGCTGGGTGAAATTCTGCGGCGCCTGCGCGGTGGGCGCTTTCGCCAACGTGGCCGTCGCCACCGTGCTGAACGACGAGGGGCTGGTCTGGTGGGCCGCCGCGCTTGTCGGCGTGGCGATTGCGTCGGTGTGGAATTACGCGCTGTCGAGCAAGTTCGTTTGGGGCCGGTTCCGGTAGGGTTGCGCTAGCGTATCAAGTCATTTTGTTACCGAAACATAGTTCAGGCGGCCCGGTTCGAAGCAATAAATGCGAACACTTCGTTGCGTGAAGAAAAGCCGGGCGCAGATTTAACCATATACTTGGCTATTCCTTGCTTAACAGCGGATTTCACTGTACATTTTGCAGTGCAGCAACAGGGAATCAGCGGCCGTGGCCAAGTCCATCGAAGCCTACGTCGACAATCGGGGTCATCTGCACATGACGCCCAAGAGCGCGGTGATCGGCGATATCGCCGCCGCGCTCGGCCGCGTGGGTGACGAAGGCGGCCTGACCGAAGGCGTCGCCCGCCTGATCTTGGAAAAGCGCGCGGAGATCGAGCAGGCCTTTGCCGACCTCGACACCATGGACGAACGCGAACCCGTTCGTATCGACCACAGCGAGGCCGACACCGTCGAAGTGTTCGACCTGGAAGACCGCCGCAAGAAGGGCTAGCGCCACCCTTCCGTCCACGCCCATTTCAGGAAGTCCTGCGGATCGTCCAGCGGGGCTGCCGTCAGGATCGGGAACCAGTAGAGGAAAAACCCCAGCGCGCCCAGCATCAGCAAGGCAGGAACAAGCCGCTCGCCGCGTTGCCACAGCCGCTCCACGCCCAGCGCCAGCGCCGCGCTGACCGCCATTCCGGCGAGGAAATAGTGGAAGTAGAACTGCACCGCCTTGGGCGCGACGATCCACAGGCCCAAGCTGGCCAGATAGATCACCACCAGCGCAATGCAGTCCCATCGCGGAGCTTCGGCGCGGCTGACCCATGCCGTCCAGGCGCACCACGCCATCGCGATCAGGCCGAACCACATCGTCAGCGGGTTGCCGATCAGCATGACGCCGCGCATCGCGCCATCCACCGGCTCGTAGAGATACCAGATCGCCCGGCGGTTGATCACCCAGTCCCACCACTGGCTCTGGTAGGGATGGGCCTCCGGAACCTGCGTCTGAAGGGCCAGCATGTGCCGGTGCAGGTCGACAAGGCCTGATGGATCGCCGCCCGGCACGCTCCAGTAGAGAAACGGCCAGTACGATGCGGCATAGACCAGCAGCGGCACGAGGCCGAGCCATACGCCCGCTTCCCACAGCGTCATCCCCCTGACGGGCGCACCGCGTGCCGACATGACCAGTCGCCGCCGTCCGGCTGTCCAGCGTGCGGCGAGGAAGGCGAGGCCCGGCAGCATGGCGAGGGGGATAGCGTTCCATTTCGATGCCATCGCGCAGCCCAGCGCCACCCCCGCAATCGCCAGCCGCCAACGGGCGGTCTCGTTCTCTCGCAAGGCCCCTGCAAACATCCATGCCGCCAGCATCAGGAAGGCGACCATGAACACGTCCAGCATGGCGATGCGCGCATGGATGAAGAGGACGAAATTCGTGCCGACGAACAGGCCGGTCAGAACGCTGGCGGCTCGCGAACAACTGGCGAACCACATGGCCCGCATGGATGCGAACAGCGCCAGCGTTCCGGCCACCACGCTGAAAATGCGCCAGCCGAAAGGCTCGTCCCCGAACAGCGCTATGCCCGCCGCCATGATCTGCTTGGCAAGCGGCGGATGCTCGACATTGGTGGCCTGGAACAATTCCAGTACCGCGCGAGCGGCGGGCAGATAATGCACTTCGTCGAAATAGGGTGTCGTCGGAATGCCGAGCCGCACGAGGCAGGCGAGCAGGAAGGCCAGCGCCATCGCACCATTCCAGAAGATCGGATCGCCGGACTGGCGGATTCGGGAGAGACTGGGCGCGGCGCTCATCGATGTGAGGGCATAGCAGGCGCCACGCTGATGACAATTGCCATCGGAACCAGGCGCAACCCCGGCACTTGATTCGGCATGGCCGACATCCTCTACCTCGTCTGGTTCGATGCGCCGTCCGGCTTGCCCGAAAGGTTCGAATGGCACGGTGATGCCCAAGCGCTGGCGGATGGCCTCTGGCTGGTCCGGTCCGACCTTACGCGTTCGGAACTCTATCACCGGATAAAATGGCAAATGCCGGAGGATTCGCCCCTGCTGGTCGCGCCGCTGGAAGACACGCGGGACGGCTGGCCCAAGTTCAAGGGTATGGAGGCGGGGGCACTGAAATGGTTGCGGCAGGGCTGACGCAGCTTGCTCCCGTTGGCGTGCCTGCCTAAACGCACAGCCGCAATGAAAAAGACGACCGGAACAGACCTCGCCATCACCGCCAAGTGGCGCCCTGCAACGCAGGCCGTTCGCGCGGGCACGCACCGTAGCGAGCATGGCGAGACGAGCGAAGCGCTCTACCTCACCAGCGGCTTCACTTTCGACAGCGCGCAGGAAGTGGCCGCGCGCTTCGCGGGCGAGGCGCAGGGGATGCAATACTCGCGCTTCAAGAACCCCACGGTGGAGATGCTGCAAAGCCGCATCGCCGCGATGGAGGGGGCAGAGGCGTGCCTGGTGCAGGCAAGCGGCATGGCGGCGATGACGAGTTCGCTGCTGTGCATGCTCTCCGCAGGCGATCACGTGGTGGCGGGCCGCGCGGCCTTCGGCTCGTGCCGGTGGATCCTCGACAACGTGCTGAACCGCTTCGGCATCACGCACACCGCGATCGACGGGACGGACAACGCTGCCTGGGAAGCTGCCGTGCAGCCCAACACCAAGGCGTTCTTCTTCGAAACGCCCGCCAACCCGACGATGGACCTGGTGGACCTGGAATTCGTCTGCGGCCTCGCGAAGTCGAAGGGGATCACCACCATTGTCGACAATGCCTTTGCGACGCCCATCCTCCAGCGCCCGATGGATTTCGGCGCTGACGTGGTGGCCTATTCGGCGACCAAGCTGATGGACGGGCAGGGCCGCGTGATGGCGGGCGCAGTGTGTTCCAGCCGCGAATGGATCGAGGAAAAGCTCTCCCCGTTCCAGCGCAACACCGGGCCGATCTGCGCGCCGTTCAACGCCTGGGTGGTGATGAAGGGGCTGGAGACGCTGCCGCTGCGCGCGCCCGCGCAAAGCGCCAATGCCCTGCAGGTGGCCAAGTTCATCGAGGATCGCGGTCTTCGCGTGCTGCATCCCTGGCTGCCGAGCCATCCGCAGCACGAGCTGGCCAAGCGGCAGATGGTGGCGGCAGGGCCGATCTTCGCCTTCTTCGCGCCGGGTTCGGGCGATCAGGCGAAAGAGAACGCCATGGCCATCTGCAACGCGCTGGAACTGGTCGATATCTCCAACAACATCGGCGATGCGAAAAGCCTGATGTGCCACCCGGCCACCACCACGCACCACAACATGGGCGCGGAAGGCCGCGCGGCCGCAGGTATCGAGGACGGGATGCTGCGTATCAACGTGGGGCTGGAAGACCCGCTCGACCTGATCGAGGATATCGGACAGGCGCTGGACAAGGCCGGGGTCTGATCCTCAACAGGCTTGCCTAAGTCCTTGGTTTCGCTATCGTCCACCCGGTCCGGGGATTGGGGAACGATTTTACCATGCGCGTTGTGAAACTGGCTGCGGCACTGTCTCTGGCAGCAGGGCTGATCCCTCTTGTGGCTCATTCCCCGGCAGCGGCCCAGTCGGTCGAGGCCCAGTCGGTCGAGGCCCAGACGGCAATTTCCGGAGATACCTCGACCATCCCGCCGATCATCCCGACCGGTGCATTCGCCGCGCAGTCGCAGTTGCGCGGAGCACGGCTTTCTCCCGACGGATCGCATTTCGCCTTCACCACCGTGGTGAGCGAGGACCTGTTCGTCACCGTCTTCGATGCGGAGACACTGGAGCTCGCCGATGCCGTGAAGGTAGGGGAGCAGGACGATTTCAACTGGTTCCGCTGGGCCGGCAATGACAGGCTGCTGATCTCCATGCTGATGGAGGACCGCCGCGAGACCTACAGATACTCGCGGCTGCTGGCCGTCGAGGTGGGCAGCGGCAATCTTGCGCCGCTCATCCTGCGGCGGATGTCGTTCAACGGCGACAACATCGTGCACATCGATCCGGACGGCAATTTCGTGCTCGTCTCCATGGGGCAGGGCATCGGGGCCTATCCCGGCGTCTATCGCTTCGATCTCGATAATCTCGCCGCCGGGCCGCCGGAAGGGGTGCTGGTGCAGCGGCCCGTCACGGGCCTGGTGGACTGGTTCGCCGACGAGAAAGGCGTCATGCGGCTGGGCTATGGCCGCCAGCGCGGCGGTCGGCGGCACCTCGAATACCGCAGCAGCGCGGCAGACGATTTCCGCACCATCGCGCGCACCCGCGTGGATGACGAGGATGCCTTCGAATACTGGAACTGGACCGGCCTGCGCTCAGGACGCGACAGCGCCTTCGTCTTCGCCAAGCCGGAGGGGAGCGACCGGCAGGCGCTGATGGAATTCGATTTCGCCACTGGCCAGCCCGGCGCGGTGGTCTTCGAATCGGCAGATGCGGACGTTGATTCGGTTTCTCTCGACCGGGACGGCGTCCCACTCGCGGTCGGTTATGCCGGAGACAATTTCCGCCGCGAATGGATCGACCCCGAAATCCGCGAATGGAAGCGCCAGCTTGCCGTTGCCCTGCCGGGCAGCCGTGTCACGATCCTCGGCATATCAGACGATCGCAGCCGCCTGCTGGTGCTGCAATCGGGTTCCGCCGATCCGGGCGCACTCTACGTTTTTACCCCGGAAGCCCGCAACCTTGCGCTGTTCGCGGAATACCGGCCGCAGGTGCGCGCGCAGAACCTCAGCGAACCGCGCAGCTTCCGCTACGAAGCGCGCGATGGCACCTCGATCCAGGCCTACCTCACCCTGCCGCGCGGTCGCGGGGAGAGCGGCTTGCCGCTGATCGTCAATCCCCACGGCGGGCCCTACGGTGTGCGCGACTGGGACGAATACGACGACATGGTACAACTGCTGGCCAACCGCGGTTACGCCGTGGTCCAGCCCAATTTCCGCGGCTCCGGCGGATTCGGCGAGAATTTCGAACTGCTCGGCAACGGCCAGATCGGGCGCGCCATGCAGGACGATCTCGACGATGTGGTGGCGCACCTCGTGGCGCGCGGGACAGTCGATCCCGAGCGGGTTTGCATCCTCGGGGCCAGCTACGGCGGCTTTGCCGCGCTGTGGGGCGCAATCCGCAATCCGGAGATCTACCGCTGCGCCGTGAGCTTTGCAGGCGTGACGCATTTCGAGCGGCAACTGCACTACAACCAGGACTTCCTGTTCGGCCGTAATCGCGGGCGCTGGTGGGACCGGGTTGACGGCGACCAGACCGATTTCGACCTCGACGACGTATCGCCCGCCGTGCAGGTGGGCCGCCTCACCCGGCCGGTACTGCTGGTCCACGGGGAGGAGGACGAGGTGGTTCCTTACTCGCAGTACGAACTGATGGTCAGCCGCGCCGAGCGCGATGGGATCGAGCTGGAAACGCTCAGCTTCGAAAATGCCGGTCACGGCTTCGACAAGCCGGAGGACGAGCAGGCCTATTACGACGCCATCTTGGACTTCCTGGGGCGCCACAACCCGGCGGACTGAGTCCAAAGGCCCCTTGTAGCGACCCGTAAACCCGCTACCTTGTGGGTGTAATGACTCACTCCGCGCTCTCCTCGCTTTTCCAGCACACGGCCATCACGGCGGGCGTTACAGTCCGCGTTGCCGTCAGCTTCATGCCGGAGCAGTCGCGCGTGGGCGCGGGCCGCTGGTTCTGGGTCTACCACATTCGCATCGAGAACGGCCGCGACGATACCGTGCAGCTCAAGAGCCGCCACTGGCGCATCACCGATTCGAACGGGATGGTGAACATCGTAGACGGCGAAGGCGTGGTGGGGGAAACCCCGGTGCTGACTCCCGGCGAAACGCATGATTACGTGTCCGGGTGCGAACTGACGACCAACATGGGCGCAATGGAAGGGCACTACACCTTCATCCGGGCCGATGGCTCGCAGTTCGAAGTCGCGATCCCATATTTCCCGCTCGCCGCGCCTGCGGATAGTTCTGTTTGATTTTCGAAGCCGCCTCCGCGGCTTCGTCCTCGATGATTATTCTTTGTTCCCTCAGACGCCGGGGCGGGGCATGTCCGTGCCCCTTGGCTTTCCTCGCATGAGTTCGGGCGCCCGTTCGGGCTTGCGGTCCGCTAGGCGCAGACCGAACCGGAGACCGCCATTGCTGGATGCGCGGGAGACGGCGCACGCCTAGTGCGCCGCAAGGGCGACTGCCCGCCCGCAGCGGGCGCGCAGCGAAGCGGAGCCGTATAGCGAGGACGATCCGGCGGAGGCCGGATCGAAAAACAAACAGTCGCGGAACCCTGGCTCTACTTCTTTACCTCACCCTGCTGGGCGCCACGATCACCGCGTTTGCGAGCAGCATGTCCAGACCGTCCATGTAGCCGCGCACGCTCGGGTCGTGGGCGAAGCCGATGGCGAGGCCCCGCCCGCTGGGCTGGGCGAGCATGTAGGGCTTGAACGCCATCTGGCGGCGGTTCTCGTCCCACACGTAGCCGGAGGCGACAAGTTCATCGGCGGCGGCATAGCGCACCACGTTCACCCCGTCCGTCAGGCTGAGCGGGGTGAGGATCAGCGAGCCGTCGGCGAACACCGTGGGCGCGCTGCCGTCGTAGCCTGCGGCGAGGAAGTTCTCCGGGTCCACTTCGGTATTCAGCAGCGCGCCGGGCAACGTGTCCGGGCGGCGGGTGGGGTCGGCAATGGCATTGCGGTAGTCGTCCACGCTCTCGATCGCGGTGCCGGGAGCGGTCTCGCCCTCGGCCTCCTCCTCGTCGGGATCACCGCCCAGAACTGTTTCGGCTCGGGTGGAGAAGAGGGCGTCGTCGCCGCCCGCAAAACTGCCGAGCGCGCCGCCGAAAGCCACCAGCACCCCACCGTCGCTGACATAGTCGGCAAGGGCAGGGCGGGCGGCGGAAGGCAGGTCGTAGCTGTCGGCCACGACGATCACGTCCCAGTCGGAAAGGTCGGCACTGGCGATGGAGCCGCTGCGAATGGGCGCGACCGGCAGGCCGAAGCGCTGTTCGATCACATAGCGGGCTGAGCCTGTGGAAAGCGGCGAGACGCCGTCGTCCCACACCATCGCGATGGTAGGCGCGGAAAGACGCACGAAGCTGTCGCTGCCAAGGTTCGGGCCTTCGTCCACCCAGCCCGATTCGAGCGCCACGGTTTCGGCCCCGATTGCGTTCGCCAGCGTCAGCAGGCCGTCCAGCGAGCCGTCGTTGTCAGCCAGCGTGAAGACCACGGTGCCGCGCGGGAACTCGCGGCCACCGATGGCGAAGGCGGTGTCGGTTGCCCGGCCCACGATGCCAGCCTTCAGCGCTTCGCCCACCAGCCGCACCTGGCCACTGTCGGTCCACGGTACGGCCACGCCGAAGGCACCCGGCGCGCTGGCAAGGGCGGGGATGGGGCTGTCCGCCACCACGGCGGTTCCGGCAGACGCGCTGGAGCACTGCGCCACGTCCAGCCCGCTCATCTGCCCGACGGACCACGCGGTCGTGTCGTAGATTTCGTGCGGCAGGTCGATGGCGCGGCGGTCCTCCTGTCCCTCGATGAAGTCGGCGGGCAGGGCGATGTCGTCGTCCAGCAGGCTGCGGATCAGCCGCGCGGTAGGCTGGCGCATGGATACCGAGAGATAGCCTTGCGGGTAGGAGCGGCCACAGGCGCTGGCGGGGCCATTCACCTTGCCCACGGCAATGCCCTGGTGCGCCAGCCTGCGAGCCAGCGCCTCGGCGTTCCAGCGACGATCCGCCAGGTCGATCACGAACCAGCCGCTGCCCGCCGCGCCATCGGCCGCGCTGCGACGATAGCTGGCATAGTCGGCAAGGAACATCGACGGGTTGCGCGCCACGGTTTCCGCCGTCGCCAGCGTGGTGACGAAGTGGTTGCGCACGCCTTCCGCATAGGTCAGCAATTCGCCGTTGCGGCGCTCCCACACGAGACCGCGCGAACTCGACTGCTCGAAAGTCATCGCGATGGAGCCGTTGAGCGTGGGCCAGGTGTCGCCGTAGCCGGGGTAGAAGGCGTCGAACACCTCGCGCGTGAAATAGGGCACGCCCAGCCGGTCCAGCCAGCCGGCGATATTGCGGCCCAGCACCACCTGCTTCTGCCGCTGGGCGGCGGTGATGTAGGGGTTGAACGGGTCCGCGCTGGGGGGGAAGAAGTAGGTCTCGTCGCCGCCCATCTCGTGCGCGTCCACCAGCACCACGGGCTGCCAGTCGCGCACGGCGGCCACCTTCCCTTGCGTTTCGGGCTGGGTCAGCGCGAACCAGTCGCGGTTTAGGTCGAACAGGTAGTGATTGAAGCGCCCGCCCGGCCACGGTTCGTCATGTCCTGCCGTCGCGCGGTTGGGAGAGGGGGCGATGCCGAGCTGCTGGTAATAGCTGTTCGTGAAGCGCGCCCGTCCATCCGGGTTCTGCATCGGGTCGATGATGACGACGCTTTGGGAAAGGATCGTGTCGACCAGCTCGTCACCCTGCGCCGCCAGCAGGTGATAGGCGAGAGCCAGCGCCGCGTCCGAACTGCTGATCTCGTTGCCATGCACGCCGTAGCTGAGCCACGTTACCGGCACGCTGTCCGGCCCCGGCGCGCCGCCACTGGCGATGCGCTGCATGTCGGCCTGGATCGCGTCGATCCGCGCCATGTTCTCGCGGCTGGAGATGACTGCGTAGACGAGCGGGCGGCCTTCCCAGCTGGTGGCATATTGCACCAGCCGCATCCGGTCGGGCGCGGCCTGCGCCAGTTCTTCCATGTAGTCGATCACCACGTCGGGCCGGGTGATCTGCTCTCCCGAACGGTGCCCCGCCAGCTGTGCCAGCGTGGGAATGTCGGCATCGAAGGTGCCTTCGAGGAAACTTTGCGCAGACGCGGGCGCGGCAAACATCAGTGCGGCGGCAGTGAGGCCGAGCAAGTGGCGGAACATCGATAACTCCCGGAATTCCCTGATGCGGGCAGCATTGTGACCAAGCGCGCCCCCGGTCAAGCCGCTTGCGGCGCACTGTCACCATGGCCTAGAGGCAGCTTCGACGATGAAACGCACACATTTGCCTTTGAACGCCCTGCGCGTATTCGATGCCGCGGCCCGGCACCTGTCGTTCACCCGCGCGGCGGACGAGCTGGCGGTGACGCCCGCTGCCGTGGGACAGCAGATCCGCGCGCTGGAGGATGTGCTGGGCGTGGTCCTGTTCCGCCGCACGTCGAAGGGGCTGGAACTGACGGACGAGGCCGAGGCGGGTCTCGATTCGCTGCGCGACGGGTTCCTGAAGTTCGAGGAAAGCGTGCAGGCGATGCAGGCCGGGCAAAGCTCGTCCAACTACGCGATTGCCTGCCCGCGCGAATTCTTCGCCCAGTGGCTCGCCCCGCGGTTGGCGGCTTTCCGCAAGGCCAACCCGGAAATCACCGTGCAGCTGACGGCGGACGAGAACGCCGACTTTACCGAGGCCAATCTCGACCTTGCCATCAGGCTGGTGGAAGGACCGGGCGAACTGGAAGGTTCGCAGCTGGTGAACGGCTGCAAGGTCATGGTGGCAGCGCCCGGCGCGCCCGATGCGTGGATCAGCTGGCCGACCTACGAAGCGCCCGAAGGCGCCGAGGTCGCCCTGCAGGTCGGCAATGCCGGGCAGGTATTGTCCTCCGCCATCGCCGGGATCGGTCGCGCGTGGCTGCCCCTGCCACTGGTGGAGGAAGCGCTGGCCGACGGCAGGCTGGAGGCATTGCAGGAACAGGAAGATTGCCGCCGCGCCTACTGGCTGGTCGCCCCGCGTCCGCAGTGGCGGCAGAAGAAGGTGAAGGCGCTGGTGGATTTCCTCACGGCACGCTAGCGGCACTTTCGCGCGATCAATTCCCGCCCCGCTCCTCGCTCTGGTCGAGGCCGAAGCTCTCGTCGACGATGCGCGCGGCCAGCACGTGCTTCTCGCTCGTGTCCTCCACGGCGATGACCGCCTCGAGCGGGGCGACGATCCGGTAGACCATCTCGCCGTCCTCGATCCGGCGCGTGGCTTCGCCTTGCAGGATCGTCGGGATCACCCGCGTCAGCAGCTTGGTGCCGAAACCCTCGGTTCGCGAGGCGTCGGAGATGCCCCCGATCGACTGGTCGTGCTCGCGCCACACGAGTTCGAACGTGTCGCCCTGCACGGCCCATGACACGTCGATCTCTCGCGTCTCGGAATCCACGATGCCGTATTTCTGGGTATTGGTCCCAAGTTCGTAGAGCGCGAGGCTCAATTGCTGCGCGGCTTCGGAATTCACCTTCACTTGCGGACCGGAATGGCGCACGCGCTCGGCATAGATCTCTTTCAGCCCGGCAAGCCCGTTCTCGACAACATGCTCAAGCTGGGCCGACGCGCCGTCGCTGCGGTTGATCTGCCGCGTGGCTTCGGCCAGCGCGCGGACCCGGCCGAGGAAGGTGTCGAGGAAGTCCTCGGTCCGCTCTTTCCCGCGCGCCGTCTGGTTGGCGAGGGACGACACCACGGCCAGCAGGTTGCCGCTGCGGTGCACGGCCTCGCGCGTTTGCACGGCAAGGGTCTGGTTCACGGTCTTGAGTTCCTTAGTCCGCTCCTCGACCTCTTTCTCCAGCGATGCGAGGGTCGCCTTGTGCGCGGCGATTTCCTGCGTGAGCCTGTCGTTCACCTTCTGCACGTCCGCCGGGGATGGAAGCGCGACGAGCGTGGGGACGAGGCGGAACAGCACGACGGCCGTGGTCATCGAGACGATGCCGGTCGCCAGCTTCACCCAGCCTACGATGGGATAGATCGGGTACCACAGCGTGACGATGCCGAAGAGGTGGGTGAGGCCGCAAAGCAGGATGAACGAGGCGAACAGCGCGATCAGTCCGCGGTGCGGCAGTTCCTTGCGCTGGCGCATGACGGAAAGCAGCGCAATGGGTATCGCGGTATAGGACAGGAAGATGAGCAGGTCGGACCCCGCCCACAGGACGACCAGCCACGGTTGCCACAGCAGGCACATCCCGTGCGGCATGTAATCGCCATATCTTACAATGTGTTCCATCGATCGTCCCACCATCCCGTCAGTCGCGTTCCCCTGTCTTAAACGAACCCTCGAAACAAGCCAGCGGCAGGAGAGCCGCTTTCGCAAATCCGCAGGAAATCGCGTCACGCCTTCGACAATGCCGCTGCGGGCGGTCTATGCACGGCGCCGCAATGACCAAGACACCTGCACTTGCCACCCCGCGCTTCAATTGCCGCCCGCTGCAACGGGGTGACGAGCGCGCGCTGTGGCCGGCCTTTTCCAGCGACGAAGCCATGCGCTACTGGGGCCGCGGGCCGTTCGACGATCGCGACGAATTTCGCGACTACCTGTTCGACAAGGGCGGTACTTGGGGCGGGCGCACCTGGGTGTGCGAGCCGAAAGAAGGCGGCGCTCCCGTATTCCGCATGGTCGCCAGCAGCGATGTGGAGCAGGTGGCGGAGATCGGCTACATCCTCGTGCCCGGCAACGAGGGGCGCGGTATCGCGCGAGAGTGCCTTACCGCGCTCATCACCCATCTTTTCCGCACCGAGGGCTATCACCGCATCTTCGCCGACGTCGACCCGCGCAATCGCCGCTCCAACGCGCTGCTGGAACGGCTGGGCTTCACGCGCGAGGGACACCTGCGCCATACGATGAAGACTCACATCGGCTGGTGCGACACGGCGCTGTGGGGCCTGCTGAGCGACGAATGGAACGAGGGTTAGGGGCGGATAACTTCGATTAAGCTTTGACGGCCTATCGTGGATATGCTGCCTGATCGCAGGCACCCGGAAACGGGCTACAAGGGGGAACATACCTGATGCACAAGACCATTCGCCACGCCGCCTTGTTTGCAGGTGCGGCCCTGATCGCCTCGACCGCCCACGCACAGGTGCGCAACCTTGACGGAGAGCAGAGCGATGTGCGCGTGTTCCAGGGCACGGTCGCCGGCGAAGCGGCGGTCTTCACCGTCACGCTGCCAGCCGATACCGGCCTTCAGGTGGACGCGATTGCGACGGGCGACCTCGATCCCGTCCTGCGGGTGAAGGACGGGAGCGGCGCATTGCTGGGCGAGAACGACGACTTCGGCGACGAGTTGAATTCCCGCGTGATGATCGGCGCGAGTGATCGCAGCCGCCGCCTCACCATCGAAGTCGACAGCTTCGATGCCGAATGGGCGGGCGACGGCGAAAGCTCCGGCGGTACGTTCGACCTGCGCCTTTCCACCAGCGACTATGTCGACGTTGGCACGCGCGCCGTCACCTATGGCGCGCGCGAGACCGGCACCCTGATGGGCGGGGAGCACCTGTTCACGATCCGCGGCGAGGCAGGGGAAGCCGTGGAAGTGGCGCTGATCGCCACCGACGACGCGCTCGACCCCTATCTCGAACTGCGCGACCCTGCGGGCGAGAGCGTGGCTTTCGATGACGATGGCGGCGGCGACCTCAATGCCCTGCTGCGCCACACTTTCGCGCAGGACGGCACCTACACCATCGTCGCCACCGGCTTTGGGGAGAGCACCGGCGCCTACCGCCTGCGCGTGCGCGAACAGCGCGAGGTGCCAGCGCAGTTGCCCTTGCAGGTGATCGGCATCAGTGACGAGGCGACTGGCGTGCTGGCCCAGGGCTGGGACGAGGCGGGCGATGCCACGCTGATGCCGAGCTATATCGACTACCAGTTGAGCGAGGAGGCGAAGGCCGCGATCCGCGCCGGCAACGGAGAACTCTCCATCCGCATGACCGGCGGCGGGGAAAGCGATCCCGATTTCGGTGGCACCATCGATCCCTATATCGAACTGGGCTTCGACACGCCGCTGGGCTTCGCCGTGGTCGAGAGCGACGACGACGGCGCCGGCGATCTCGATGCGCTGCTGCCGGTTGACCTGGGCCTGCTGGCCGGGGAGCCGGGCCTGCTCGACAAGCTGCGCATCCGGGCCCAGGGCTATGGCGGTTCGGGCGGCGAGTACACGCTCTTCATCACGCCGGGCATGGCAGAGCGCGCGGAGCAGGCGTGGAGCGATGCGGCCGCCATCGAGGAGGTCGCGGACGACTGAACCGCCTTTCGGTTCGAATCGGAAAAGCGGGTTTCGCGCCCCGCTCCTCGGTCAGATTGCTATTTGTCATAGTTTTCTGGTGATTGATTTATCCAAGTCTGATAGCGACTTGCATGTCGTCCGAACGCTAATTCGGACGTCCGGTCTTCATGGCCGAGGGGAACACAAATTCGAGAGGCACGTCGAATGCATGACGTCCGCAAGAATCACGTATCATCCGCAGAGCTCGTCCGCTCTTTCGCGAAATGGCGCGACACATCGCAGACGACGCCGGTTTTCGTCACCACCCACGGAAGACCGTCGCACGTCCTGACCAGCGAAGGCTATTCCAGCAGCTCACGCATGGCGCCGGGGACGAGAGCGCGCTGAGCGCGGAGGAGCAGCTTACGGGACTTGCCGACTGGCTTGGCGAAAGCGTGATCCTGTGCACGGCGCAAGAGGAGATCATCTACGCCAACGCGCGTGCCCGGCAGTATTGCCGACTGCCTGCGCTTCGGCGCGGACTCACGCTTGCCGAAGCGATGCCTTCCCTGGAAGGGAGCGTGATCCAGGTGCAGCACCGCCGCACCATGGCGACAGGGGAAGCGCTGCAGGCAGACATCCCCTCCGTATTCGCGAAGGATTGCTGGACCCACCTGCAGTCGATCCCACTGGGCGATCGCCTGGTCCTTGTCATGCGCGACATTACCGACGAGGTGGAACATTACCGGATGGCCGATGCGAAGCTTGGCTTGCTGGATGCCATCAGCCTCCATCCCGATGTCAGCTATGTGCGCATCACCCCGCGCGGGCTGATCGAAGCGACGGATCAATCGTTTCGCGATTGGATGGGAGTCGCGGACGCGAAGCTTATCGGCGTACGACTGGGGGATCTCGTGGTGCGCCAGCAGCGCCTGGCGTTCCGCAAGGCGCTGGACAGGGTATGCGAGGACAACGAGCAGGAACGGATCGAGATCGAACTGATGCCCAACAGGTCTGCCGCGCTGCGGGTAAGGCTCGCGATCGTCCCCCTCCACGGCGCCTACGGGCTGGAAGGCGCATCGGTCATCATGACCCGCGTTCCGGACTGATAGAGAAAGGGCGGGGAATCGCTCCCCGCCCCTGTCATCCGGGCCCCTTTTCGTATCAGCCCTCGGCTTCGTCCTCGTCATCGCTTTCGCTGCTGCCCACGGGAGGCGGGCCGGGGCGCGGACCGACGCCGGGATCCCAGTCGAAGGGCCGTGCGAAGCGGCTGCGGTCGTCGTTCTCGGCGGTGACGGGCTCCTCCAGCCCCTGCGCGATGCGCTCCTGCTGCGCGCGGCTGGCGCTGATGTAGTCGCGCGGCATGTAGTTGCCTTCGTGACAGGCGTATTCGAAGAACTGGTAGTCCTCGTCCCGGCTCCAGGCGATGCGCGTGGTCCACGGCTCCACGTAGACCTGCGGGTCGGAATAGGTGAGTTCATGGATGATGGTGTCCGGCCCGGTCATGGTCAGGCGTTCCACCGTCATCGCCTCGGTGCTCATCGGCACGGTGTTGAAGGCGGGCACGTCCAGCGTGCCAGTGAACTGGGTGGCCATGTTGAGCGGCGCGGCGGAGCGTTCGTAGACGTTTTCGGTGGCGCTGTCGCCGCTGACGATGTTGGTCGTCTCGATCACCAGCGTCTTGCCTTCCCACCACCCGCGCGAGTTGCCCATCCAGGCTTCCACCGGCTCCGCCCACTTGGCGGCGCGGGCTTCCTCGGCGCTGTCGTAGAGCTTCACCACGCGGGTGCCGAGCATCTCCAGCATGATGGTGATCTGGCCGGGCGACTGGAACACGCGGATGCCGTTGTTGTAGCGGAAGGGGTACATCGATGCGGGGAAGCCGCGCGAAACGCAGCGATCCCAGCTGTCGAAGTCGTCCACCCAGTCGTAGGCCTGTCCCGGCACCCAGCCGCTGCGGCCCTGCTGGAACAGCTCCATCGCCTGCGGGGTGAGGTCGGGCAGCTGTCCGTCGGCGGGGGAGACGAGCATGGCGGTGGACTTTGCCCAGTCCGTGTCGAGGAACCACTGCTCCAGACCCGTGGTGCCGCTGGCGCCGATGCCGGTCTCGTTCGCCTGCGTGAAGCTGGCATCGTCCCCGCGTGCGGAGGCGAGGCGGCGCTCGAACTCCTCGTCGTTTACCCAGAAACGGTTGCCGTACTGCTCGGGCCGCTGGAACAGGATGTGCCCCTGGTTGATGTTCTCGATCGGCCAGGTGCCGGTGAAATCGTAGTCGCCCCAAGGCAGGCGATCGGGCGTGTAGTCGGTGGGGACGGGCGGCAGCTCGGTGAGGTCCGCCGGGCGTTCCTGCGACACGACAGGCGCGGCGGCGAGCGCCAGGGTAGAGGCGGCAAAAGCAAGGGTAATGCGGCGGATCATGCAAGGTTCTCCCGGTAAGGCTCTTCGGCCAAATTGATTTTGTCCGGGTTGTAGATTGGAAATGGCCAAGGGACAAGACGGGAGGTTGCGCCAGGTGTCCGCGGGGATGTTTGTTTGTGTGAGCGCCTCCGCGCTCACATCCTCGCTAGACGCGCTCCGCTTCGCTACGCGCCCGCTGCGGGCGGGCGGTCGCCCTTGCGGTTGGCTAGGCGCCGACCGAACTCCAGCATGACTTCAAAGCGTGCGCGGGAAACGGGCGCGCAGCGACCGCAAGCGCGAATGCGCGCCAGAGCTTATGCGAGGAAAGCCAAGGGGCACGGACGTGCCCCGCCCGGCGCTTGAGGGAACAAACAAAAATTCCCGCGGAGGCGCTCACACAAACAAACTACGCCGCAGAACCTTCCCCCTTATCCCCCGCCAGCATCGCCTCTGCCGCCGCGCGGCGTTCGCGCATCTTGTCGAGCTTGGCGTTGAGGCGGGCGAGCGTCTCTGCCTTGCTGGGACGGCTGGCGTGGTATTCGGCCAGCACCTGCGCCTTGATCGTCTCGTAGAGCGGGCTGCCGGGCAGCACCTGCTTGCCATAGCGGTCCGCCCGGCGGCTGCGCAGGAAGAACATCACCAGCGCCTCGTTATGCCGCCGCTCGGTGCCCAGCACCTTGCCGGAGGAGACGACCATGCGCTCCTCCCCCTCTATCGCGCGGGCGAGCGCGCAATCCTCCAGCCGGGAGACGCCGCGATCCACCGCCATGTCCCACGCAGCGCGGAACTCCTCCGCCCCGGGCCGCTGGCGAAGCTTGTAGAGCGCCTCCAGACTGGCCCCGATATGGAGCGCGGCCTGCTTGACGATGCCGGTGGCGGCAAGATGGGCGATGAAGCGGCGCTGGCGATCGGGCGTGATGGAATTCCTGCGCGGAGCCGTGTGCGGCACCGGCGCAAAATCGAGCAGTGGATCGCACGGCTCGACCGGCGAGGGCGGGGCGGTGACGTAGGACGTGGCTTGCGAGGGCGTGGCGCGGGGACGATGAGGGAGGTTCTTGGTCATGCTCGGCGGTGGAGCAACTTACCCGCAGCGTAGGAAAGAGCTTTCTGGCTGGCGATGCTCGGCGCGCGTCAGCGCGCCGCAAGCGCAAACGCGCGCCCGGAGCGAAGCGGAGGAAAGCCAAGTGAGCGGACGCGAACGCCGGCGCTTGAGGCTGAACAAAAGATTGGGTGCTTGGTCATTTGTCGGCGTAGAGTATGCCCGGGGGGCTTATAGGGGAGGGCGACCGTAAAACACGATGCTAAACTCTTTGATCTTCTTGGTGGAAATGTAGCTCAGCCAACTTGAGGTTGATGCTACATTGGTTGAAGAGAGAGCATGATTGACTCAATAAGCGATCCTTGGGCGGACGATCTATTCGGTCGAAAGGATGACGCGAATGATCTAATTTCCTATATCCGAAGCGCTTATCGCTATGGCTCATTTGTTGGTGAAGAGCGTTCTCAGGTCATTGCTGTCGATGCAAGCTATGGAATAGGAAAGACGTTCTTTTTGAAGCGATTAGCTCGCCAGATTTCCTGCGAATCTCCCGTTGCATATCTTGATACTTGGTCTGATGATTTTGTCGGAGAGCCATTGATTTCGCTGGCTGCGACCCTCGAAGAAGCCTTCAAGAGTGAATCTTACACAAAAGAGATCGAAGATAGATGGACTAACTTTGCGAGTAAGGCTGGCAAGATTGCGCTAATAGGCGGGAAAGGTCTTAGTAAACAAGCTCTCAAATTCCTTATTACGCAAGGTGCTGTTGAAGGGATCGAGGCGGTTTGGGACGGCTCCGATGAGGAACTCCGGAGCGAGGTTAGAACGGCTACGGACGATGCTTTAGAAGACGCATCGGATGATCTAGCTAAGACTTCACCTTCGACATCATCGAGAGAGTATCTTCGCGAAAGGATTTTCGAGCATAAGCGCGCAAGAGGCCTAGTTAACGAATTACGCGCCGCTCTTTCGGAGTTAGCTAAGCAGGCTGAGAGGCAGGGTCTCTCATTGCCAGTCTTTATCATTATTGAAGAATTAGACAGGTGCCGCCCAAATTATGCAATCAAAGTGCTCGAAGAGATAAAGCACCTATTTAACGTCCCCGAAGTATATTTCATAATCGGGATAAATTCTGATCAGTTGTCCAGCTCTTTTTCGCATGAATACGGATCGCAGTTTGATGGTCGACAATATTTAGATCGATTCATTGATCGAACTTTCAGACTGCCATTTCCAAGCATGGAAAGCTTGGTTCAATCTATTTACCCATCCATCGCTCAATCTCATGATAATGAGCTTTGGTTTCCGCAGACACATATCGGCGACAATAGGAATTCACTGACTTCAATTCAGTGGCTAGCTTATCTATTAGAATTTCACCGAATATCGCCACGAGGCATCTTCAAATTCTTTGATCGGTTGCGCACGGCGTTAGCCTTGATTGAAAACCGCGTCGTTCCAATGAATTATTTATGCCAATTGATTGCGGAAGAAATTGCAGATGTGAAACCGTCTGGCGCACCGAAATGGCGAATGCTCATACCTGGACATTTCGGCAATTCTGGCGAGTGGGCTGAAGGGAACAAACTCTTTCAGACAATGAGGAATGTTTATGGCGTTCCGCGATCCGAAATGCGTAAGGTCCTTAACGACGAAACCCCCATTGGCGAATTGGTTTGGGAGTTTGTCGTGCAGCCGCCGCAGCTTGGCCCGGAGAGTTACGAGAAGCTTGTTCATCGACTTTCGAAGTTTGGCGACGTTGATGAGTAAGGCTAAGATCCAACTCTGCTAACGGCGCTCGCGTCTCCCCTTGACCCCCCGCCCAAATCCAACTATCTGCGCGCCCATCCGAGGCCGCTCTCGTAGCGAGTCCCCGGCCAGATAGAGCTGAACATTGCCGGTCATGTCCCGGGGCTCCCCGACAGGTGGAGCCTTTTTCTATTGGAGCGGAAACGTCCTGATTTGGACGCTACGCTTTCGGGGGCAGCCGTCAAAGTAACCCGGTGCTTCAGGTTTCCGGGTGGAGCGTTTCAGGCTCGCGCGATCCTTCGACAGGCTCAGGACGAGCGGTCGTATGGCGTCGCACGAACCCGATACATTCCATCCGGTCTGCCGATGGTGCCATCCACGGGTGAAGGGCATTTGCCGCACTCCCGTTCGTTCGCGAGCGAGGGAGGGGGCAAGGCTCCAGCCCACAAAACGGTGAAGAGATTTTATGCCGACTATTAACCAGCTGGTCCGCAAGCCGCGCCAGCCCATCGTCAAGAAGAGCAAGTCTGCGGCGATGGAATCCAGCCCGCAGAAGCGCGGCGTTTGCACCCGCGTCTACACGACGACCCCGAAGAAGCCGAACTCGGCACTGCGCAAGGTTGCCAAGATCCGTCTGACCAACCAGCGCGAGATCATCGCCTACATTCCCGGCGAAGGTCACAACCTGCAGGAACACTCCGTGGTGCTGATCCGCGGCGGCCGTGTGCGCGACCTTCCCGGCGTGCGTTACCACGTGCTGCGCGGCGTGCTCGACACGCAGGGCGTGAAGGATCGCAAGCAGTCCCGTTCGAAGTACGGCGCCAAGCGTCCGAAGTAAGTTTCACGCGGCGTCGGCGCGCTCCCCCACCCGGACACCTTACAAGGTATCCTCTGGGTGGCCGGGTGGGGGAGCGGGCTGGCACCGCAAGGCGGCCCGGAGGGGTCGCCGCATTCCGAAGGAATTGAAAGATGAGTCGTCGTCGTCGTCCCGAGAAGCGGGAAATCCTGCCCGATCCCAAGTTTGGTGATCAGGTGCTGTCGAAGTTCATGAACAACCTTATGCTGGACGGTAAGAAGGCCGTGGCCGAAGGTATCGTCTACACCGCGCTCGACACTGTCGAGAGCCGTGCCAAGAGCGATCCCGTCGCCCTGTTCCATGAAGCGCTGAACAACGTGAAGCCGCAGGTCGAAGTGCGCAGCCGCCGTGTCGGTGGTGCCACCTACCAGGTGCCAGTCGAGGTTCGCCCCGAGCGTGCCCAGGCGCTGGCCATCCGCTGGCTGATCAACGCCGCGCGCGGCCGTGCCGAAACCACCATGAGCGCACGCCTCTCGGCAGAGCTGATGGATGCCGCCAACAACCGCGGCAATGCCGTGAAGAAGCGCGAGGACACGCACCGCATGGCGGACGCGAACCGCGCCTTCTCGCACTACCGCTGGTAAAGTGTTCTGCTTGTGAGACCGGGGCCTCGGCCTCGGTCTTCAAGCGGTCACATTCGAGACTATATGGGGCGCGATCCTTTTCGCCCCGAACCTTTTGAGGAATTCAACATGGCCCGCGACTATCCGCTGGAGCGTTATCGCAACATCGGCATCATGGCTCACATCGATGCCGGCAAGACCACCACGACAGAGCGTATTCTCTACTACACCGGCAAGTCCTACAAGATCGGCGAAGTGCACGATGGTGCCGCGACGATGGACTGGATGGAGCAGGAGCAGGAACGCGGGATCACCATCACGTCGGCTGCGACGACCACCTTCTGGTCCGCCGAAGACGGCCAGGGACCCAAGCACCGCATCAACATCATCGACACCCCCGGACACGTGGACTTCACCATTGAAGTCGAGCGTTCGCTGCGCGTGCTCGACGGCGCGGTCGCCGTGTTCGACGGCGTGGCCGGCGTGGAGCCGCAGTCCGAAACCGTGTGGCGCCAGGCGGACAAGTACAAGGTTCCGCGGATGTGCTTCATCAATAAGCTCGACCGTACCGGTGCCGACTTCTACTATTGCGTGCAGTCGATCATCGATCGCCTCGGCGCAACGCCGCTGGTGCTTTACCTGCCGATCGGTGCGGAAAGCGACCTTCAGGGCGTGGTCGACCTCGTCAACATGCGCGGCATCGTTTGGGAATCGGAAGGCCTCGGTGCCGAGTTCAACTACGTCGACATTCCCGCCGACCTCGCCGACAAGGCTGCCGAATATCGCGAGAAGCTGGTTGAGACTGCCGTCGAGCAGGACGACGACGCGATGGAAGCTTACCTCGAAAGCGGTGAAGAGCCCGATGCGGCCACGCTGAAGAAGCTGATCCGCAAGGGCACCATGGCGCAGGCTTTCGTTCCCGTGCTGTGCGGCTCGGCGTTCAAGAACAAGGGTGTGCAGCCCCTGCTCGACGCCGTGGTCGACTACATGCCGAGCCCGATCGACGTTCCCGCCATCAAGGGCGTCGTTCCGGGTGACGAGGAGAAGGAAGAGACGCGTCCGTCCTCGGATGACGAGCCTTTTGCCGCTCTCGCCTTCAAGATCATGAACGACCCGTTCGTCGGCTCGCTCACCTTCACCCGCATCTACTCGGGCAAGCTCTCCAAGGGCACCGTGCTGAACTCGGTGAAGGACAAGCGCGAGAAGATCGGCCGTATGCTGCTCATGCACTCCAACAACCGTGAGGACATCGAAGAAGCATTCGCCGGTGACATCGTCGCCATCGCGGGCCTGAAGGAAACCACCACCGGTGATACCCTGTGTGCCCCGCAGCACCCGATCATTCTCGAGCGGATGGAATTCCCCGAGCCCGTGATCGAGCTGTCGGTGGAGCCGAAGACCAAGGCCGACCAGGAAAAGATGGGCGTTGCCCTCAACCGCCTGGCTGCCGAGGATCCCAGCTTCCGCGTGTCGACCGACCACGAATCGGGCCAGACGATCATCAAGGGCATGGGCGAACTTCACCTCGACATCCTGGTCGATCGCATGAAGCGCGAGTTCAAGGTGGAAGCCAACGTGGGTGCACCGCAGGTTGCCTACCGCGAATCCATCCGCAAGCCGGTCGAAGTGACCTACACCCACAAGAAGCAGTCGGGTGGCTCGGGCCAGTTCGGTGAAGCCAAGGTTCGCGTCGTCCCCGGCGAACGCGGCCAGGGCATCATCTTCGACGACCAGATCAAGGGCGGCAACATTCCCCGCGAATACATCCCGTCGGTCGAGAAGGGCATGCGCGAGCAGGCCGAGAGCGGCTACCTGGTCGGCTTCCCGATCATCGACTTCACCATCGAGCTGATCGACGGCAAGTACCACGACGTCGACTCGAGCACGGTGGCATTCGAAATCACCGGTCGCGGCGCGATGCGCGAAGCGGCCGAGCGTGCGGGCATCAACCTGCTCGAGCCGGTGATGAAGGTGGAAGTCGTGACTCCGGAAGAGTTCATGGGCGACGTGATCGGCGACCTGAACTCCCGTCGTGGCCAGATCCAGGGTACCGACAGCCGCGGCAATGCCCAGGTTGTCGAGGCTCACGTGCCGCTGGCGAACATGTTCGGTTACGTGAACGAGCTGCGTTCGTTCACCCAGGGCCGTGCCCAGTACACGATGCAGTTCAGCCACTATGACGAAGTTCCGTCGAATGTGGCGCAGGAGATCAAGGAGAAGCTTGCCTAAGCATGGGCAAGCGTCTAGGGGCGGCGCCTTATTCAACGGGTGCCGCTTCCTCTCCCGGTGAAATTCAACTTTTGACTAACAGAGGTTATTAGAAAAATGGCGAAGGAAAAATTCGAGCGGAACAAGCCGCACTGCAACATCGGCACCATCGGTCACGTTGACCACGGCAAGACCACGCTGACGGCTGCTATCACCAAGGTGATGGCTGAAACCTACGGCGGTGCTGCTGTCGATTTCGCAAACATCGACAAGGCTCCGGAAGAGCGCGAGCGCGGCATCACCATCTCGACCGCACACGTCGAGTACGAAACCGAAGCTCGTCACTATGCTCACGTCGACTGCCCGGGTCACGCTGACTACGTGAAGAACATGATCACCGGTGCTGCCCAGATGGACGGTGCTATCCTGGTTGTGAACGCTGCTGACGGCCCCATGCCGCAGACCCGCGAGCACATCCTGCTGTCGCGTCAGGTCGGCGTGCCGGCCCTGGTCGTGTACCTGAACAAGGTCGACCAGGTTGACGACGAAGAGCTGCTCGAGCTGGTCGAACTGGAAGTTCGCGAACTGCTGAGCGACTACGACTTCGACGGCGACAACATTCCGATCATCAAGGGTTCGGCTCTGGCCGCTCTCGAAGGTCGTGACGACGAAATCGGCAAGAACTCCATCATCGAACTGATGAAGGCTGTCGACGAGCACATCCCGCAGCCCGACCGTCCGGTCGACCAGGCCTTCCTGATGCCGATCGAAGACGTGTTCTCGATCTCGGGTCGTGGTACGGTTGTTACCGGCCGTGTCGAAACCGGCGTTGTGAACGTTGGCGACGAAGTCGAAATCGTCGGCATCAAGGACACCACCAAGACGACCGTGACCGGCGTCGAAATGTTCCGCAAGCTGCTCGACCGTGGCGAAGCCGGCGACAACATCGGTGCCCTGATCCGCGGCGTTGGCCGTGACGAAGTGGAGCGTGGCCAGGTTCTCGCGAAGCCGGGTTCCGTGACCCCGCACACCGAGTTCTCGGCTGAGGTTTACGTCCTGTCGAAGGACGAAGGCGGCCGTCACACTCCGTTCTTCGCCAACTACCGCCCGCAGTTCTACTTCCGCACGACCGACGTGACGGGCGAAGTGATCCTGCCGGAAGGCACCGAAATGGTGATGCCGGGCGACAACGTGACCATCTCGGTCAAGCTGATCGCTCCGATCGCCATGGACGAAGGCCTGCGCTTCGCTATCCGCGAAGGCGGCCGTACGGTTGGCTCGGGCGTCGTCTCGAAGATCACCAAGTAATCCGGCCCGCGCCACCAGGCGCGGCGGAATAAAGGGGCCCGGCACTCACATCGAGTGCCGGGCCCTTTTTATGAGGGCGGCCTCCTGTTTTCCCGCCGTTTCAACGGGGGAGGGGTGGTGTCCGAAAAATGACGCATTTCGGGGGTTGTCAGTTCACCCTCTCCCCCGTATATGCGCGCCAACAGAAAGAGATTCGTCTCTTTCAAAACGAATTTAAGGGAAGGCCGCCCGTTCCGGAATACCGGGTTAGAGCGGGGCGGGCCTTTTTATTTTTGGCGGGCCGGAGGCGGCAACTGTTGATGGCTCGCTTGGCTCTTTCGCATCGGTAGACGGAATTATGGACGCACAGAATATTCGTATTCGCCTCAAGGCTTTCGATCACCGCGTGCTCGACCAGGCAACTGGCGAAATCGCGGATACGGCACGTCGCACTGGCGCGCTTATTCGTGGTCCGATTCCGATGCCGACGCGTATCGAGAAGTTCACCGTGAACCGCGGCCCGCACATCGACAAGAAGTCGCGCGAGCAGTTCGAGGTGCGCACGTACAAGCGGCTGCTCGACATCGTGCAGCCCAACGCCCAGACGGTCGACGCGCTGATGAAGCTCGATCTTGCCGCGGGTGTGAACGTGGAAATCAAGCTGGCCTGAGTCAGCAACCGCTCCGGTCCTGCCGGAGCATACCGATCTCCAGATAGGGAGATCGCGAAGACAGCGCCCGGTGACACATCATCGGGACACAAGGAATACCGCCGGACCTTCCCTCGGGAAATTCATGGTCCGGGCTGCGTTCCCCGTCTCGCCCGATCGGCCTAGGCCGTGAAAGCAGTTCAGCCCGGACGGGGCTCGCAGCATAAAAATCGATGGGTTGGGCACGCACCTGGGGATGGTCCCCTTGTGCCTCTGTTTAAGGAGTTTGGATCATGCGCACTGGCGTGATCGCGAAGAAAGTCGGGATGACCCGCCTGTTCCAGGAGGATGGACGTCACGTACCTGTGACGGTTCTGTCGCTGGAAGGGTGCCAGGTCACCGGACAGCGTACGGCCGACCGCGACGGCTATTTCTCGGTGCAGCTCGGCGCCGGCGATGCGAAGCAGAAGAACGTCAACAAGCCGCAGCGTGAGGCCTTTGCGAAGGCCAACGTCGGCCTGAAGATGAAGGTTGCCGAATTCCGCGTGGAAAACGAGGAAGGTCTCCTTCCTGTTGGTGCCACCATCACCGCCGACCATTTCGTCGCTGGCCAGAAGGTCGACATCACGGGTCACACCGTGGGTAAGGGCTTTGCCGGCGCCATGAAGCGTTGGGGTTTCGGCGGTCTGCGTGCAACGCACGGCGTATCGATCTCCCACCGTTCGCACGGTTCGACGGGTAACCGCCAGGATCCGGGCAAGGTCTTCAAGAACAAGAAGATGGCCGGTCACATGGGCGACCGTCAGCGCACCCAGCAGAACCTCGAAGTCGTGCGCACCGATGCAGAGCGCGGCCTGATCTTCGTGCGCGGCTCCGTGCCGGGTGCCAAGAATGGCTGGTTGCTGGTTCGCGATGCCGTGAAGTTGCCGCTTCCCGAAGGTCTGCCGTTCCCCGGCGCCATGCGTCGTAACGCCGATGAATTCTCTTCCGAAGAGGCCGATGCAGGCCTGGTCGAAAGCGCGGCAGAACACGCTGTGAACCCCGAAGTCTCGCCCGAGCAGCAGGAAAAGCTGGCTCAGCAGCAGGACGCGGGTGTCGGCACCGAGAGCGGAACGCCCGAGGCCGAACCTAACGACAAGAAGGAGTCCTGATCGTGAAGGTCAAGGTCCAGAAAATTGACGGCAAGGCCGCCGGCGACGTCGAACTGAACGACGCTGTCTTCGGTGTCGAGCCGCGTGCCGATATCCTGCACCGCGTGGTTACGTGGCAGCTGGAAAACCGCCGCGCCACGGCCCGCCCGACGCGTGAGCGTTCGGACGTTGCCCGCACCGGCAAGAAGTGGGGTCGCCAGAAGGGTTCCGGCGGCGCTCGCCACGGTGACCGGGGTGCCCCGATCTTCATCGGCGGCGGCAAGGCCCACGGTGCCCGCAAGCGTGACTTCGAGCAGTCGCTCAACAAGAAGGTGCGCGCGCTCGGCCTGAAGATGGCTCTGTCCAGCAAGGCGAAGGATGGCCTGGTCATCCTCGACAGCCTGGAGCTGTCCGATGCCAAGACGAAGGCCCTCAAGGGTCACTTCGACAAGAATGGCTGGAACGGCAAGGTGCTGGTGATCGGCGGCGAAAGCGTCGACGATGGCTTCGCCAAGGCTGCCCGCAACCTTCCGGGTGTGGATGTCCTGCCGGCTGTCGGCGCGAACGTCTACGACATCCTCAACCACGACACGCTGGTCCTTACCAAGGATGCTGTCGAAAAGCTGGAGGCGCGTTTCAATGGCTAAGAAAGAAGCAATCGACGCGCGTCACTATGACGTGATTCTTGCTCCGCACATCACGGAGAAGGCAACGCTCCTGTCGGAAGACAATGCAGTTGTGTTCAAGGTGGCGAACGATGCGACGAAGCCGCAGATCAAGGAGGCCATCGAGGCTCTTTTCGATCGCAAGGTGAAGAGCGTGAACACGATCGTCTCGAAGGGCAAGAGCAAGCGCTGGAAGGGCAAGCTCTACAAGCGCAACGATGAAAAGAAGGCAATCGTGACTCTCGCAGAGGGTCAGGATCCGATCGACATCACGGAAGGCGTGGGCTGATCCGATGGCACTGAAAACATATAATCCGACAAGCCCGGCACGCCGCGGCCTCGTCCTGGTCGACAAGACCGGCCTCCACCGCGGTGGCCCGGTCAAGTCGCTCACCGAAGGCAAGCGCAAGACCGGTGGCCGTAACAACAAGGGCCATGTTACCTCGCGCGGCAAGGGCGGCGGTAACAAGCAGAAGTACCGCTTCATCGACTTCAAGCGTCGCAAGTGGGACATGGAAGCGACCGTGGAACGGATCGAATACGATCCCAACCGCACCGCTTTCATCGCGCTGATCAAGTACGAAGACGGCGAGCTGTCCTACATCATCGCGCCCAACCGTCTCGCACCGGGTGACAAGGTTGTCGCCGGCGAGAAGGTCGACACGAAGCCGGGCAACGCGATGCTGCTGGGCCAGATGCCGGTCGGCACCATCATCCACAACGTGGAGATGAAGCCGGGCAAGGGCGGCCAGATCGCCCGTTCGGCAGGCACCTACGTGCAGCTGGTCGGTCGCGACCGCGGCATGGTTATCGTGCGTCTGAACAGCGGCGAGCAGCGCTACCTGCGCGCCGATTGCATGGGCACCGTGGGTTCGGTTTCGAACCCCGACAACCAGAACCAGAACCTGGGTAAGGCCGGTCGTCGCCGTCACATGGGCGTTAAGCCCCTGACGCGCGGTGTCGCCAAGAACCCGGTCGACCACCCGCACGGTGGTGGTGAAGGCCGCACCAGCGGTGGCCGTCATCCGGTTACTCCGTGGGGCAAGCCGACCAAGGGTGCCCGTACCCGCAAGAACAAGCAGACGGACAAGATGATTATCCGTTCGCGTCACGCGAAGAAGAAGAGGTAAGCACCAATGGCACGTTCCGTCTGGAAAGGTCCGTTTGTCGAGCTGAGCCTTCTGAAGAAGGCGCAGGAAGCGCAGGAAGCGAACAACACCAAGCCGATCAAGACCTGGTCGCGCCGTTCGACGATCCTGCCCGATTTTGTCGGCCTGACGTTCAACGTCTACAATGGGCACAAGTTCGTGCCCGTCTCGGTCAACGAGGAAATGGTCGGTCACAAGCTTGGCGAGTTCGCGCCCACGCGCAGCTTCCCTGGCCACGCTGCCGACAAGAAGGGTAAGCGCTAATGGCAAAGGCTAAGTCTCCCCGCCGCGTGGCGGACAACGAGGCGCTGGCTGTCGGCACCACCATCCGTGGTTCCGCGCAGAAGCTGAACCTCGTGGCCGCCCTCATCCGTGGCAAGAAGGCCGAGGAAGCGATGAACATCCTCTCCTTCTCCAAGCGCGCGATGGCCCGCGATGCACAGAAGGTGCTCGCATCGGCAATCGCCAATGCCGAGAACAATCACGATCTCGACGTCGACTCCCTGGTCGTCGCCGAGGCGTCGGTCGGCAAGTCGATCACCATGAAGCGGTTCGCAACGCGCGGCCGTGGCAAGTCCACGCGGATCCTGAAGCCGTTCAGCCGGCTGCGGATCGTCGTACGCGAAGCAGAAGAGGCGTAAGATGGGTCACAAGAGCAATCCGATCGGTCTGCGCCTGCAGATCAACCGCACCTGGGACAGCCGCTGGTACGCCGAAGGTGGCGACTATGCCAAGCTGCTCAAGGAAGACATTGAGATCCGCAAGTACATCATCGATACCCTGCCGCAGGCAGCGATTTCGAAGGTGGTGATCGAGCGTCCGGCCAAGCTGTGCCGCATCTCGATCTATGCTGCGCGTCCCGGCGTCATCATCGGCAAGAAGGGCGCTGACATCGAGAAGCTGCGCGCCAAGCTGTCGACCATGACCGAAAGCGAAGTGAAGCTGAACATCGTCGAGATCCGCAAGCCGGAAATCGATGCCAAGCTCGTCGCCCAGGGCATTGCCGATCAGCTGGTTCGCCGTGTCGCCTTCCGCCGCGCCATGAAGCGCGCGATGCAGTCGGCCATGCGCCTTGGTGCCGAAGGCATCAAGATCATGTGCGGCGGCCGTCTGGGTGGTGCCGAAATCGCCCGCGTCGAACAGTATCGCGAAGGCCGCGTGCCGCTGCACACGCTGCGCGCCAACATCGACTATGCCGAAGCCGAGGCGCTGACCGCCTATGGCATCATCGGCATCAAGGTGTGGGTCTTCAAGGGCGAGATCCTGGGTCACGATCCGACCTCGCAGGACCGCCTGATGATGGAATCGCAGACGTCCGGCGTCCGCCCGGCTCGTTGAGGTAAAGAACCATGCTGCAACCGAAAAAGACCAAGTATCGCAAGGCCTTCAAGGGCAAGATCCATGGCACCGCCAAGGGTGGCACCACCCTCAACTTCGGCGCCTACGGTCTCAAGGCTCTCGAGCCGGAGCGTCTGACCGCTCGCCAGATCGAGGCCGCCCGTCGTGCCATCACCCGTGCGATGAAGCGCCAGGGTCGCCTGTGGATCCGCGTGTTCCCCGACGTTCCCGTGTCGAAGAAGCCTGCCGAAGTCCGTCAGGGTAAGGGCAAGGGTTCCGTCGAATACTGGGCCGCTCGCGTGAAGCCGGGCCGCGTCCTGTTCGAACTCGACGGCGTTCCCGGCCCCGTGGCCGCGCTCGCTTTCGAACGTGCTGCCATGAAGCTGCCCATCAAGACCAAGGTCATCGCCCGCTTCGGCGACACCTCGCACCTGGGAGGCGAATAATGGCTGACAAGAGCAACACCGAAGACCTGCGCACGAAGACCGACGACCAGCTGAACGAAGCGCTGACCATGCTCAAGAAAGAGCAGTTCAACCTGCGCTTCCAGGCTGCGACCAACCAGCTGGAAGGTCCGGCCCGCGTCAAGGAAGTCCGTCGCCAGATCGCGCGCATCAAGACGCTTCAGGGCGAACGCGCCCGTGAAGCAGCGAAAGCGTAAGGAGTAGACAATGCCCAAGCGTATCCTGACCGGGACTGTCACCTCCGACAAGACCGACAAGACCGTGACCGTGCTCGTCGAACGCCGCGTGAAGCACCCGCTTTACGGCAAGATCATCAAGCGTTCGAAGAAGTATCACGCTCACGACGAGAAGAACGAATATGTCGTTGGCGACAAGGTTCGTATCGAGGAGACCAAGCCGATCTCCAAGACCAAGACCTGGGCGGTGAAGGATCGCCTGGTCGCGAGCCGTGGCCAGGCCGTGGAAGCGGATCTGGAAGTCGCCGAAGCCACCCCCGGTGGCGCTGAGTAATTTGACGTAGGAACTGCCGGGCGCCGATGATCGGACCGTCCCGGCAAGCCAAGAGAAGGAACCGGATCGATGATCCAGATGCAATCCAATCTCGACGTCGCGGACAACAGCGGCGCAAAGCGCGTCCAGTGCATCAAGGTGCTGGGCGGGTCTAAGCGTCGTACCGCGTCTGTCGGCGATGTGATCGTGGTTTCCGTGAAGGAAGCCCAGCCGCGTGCCCGCGTGAAGAAGGGCGATGTGCACCGTGCGGTTATCGTGCGTACCAAGAAGGACGTTCGTCGTCCCGATGGCACCGTGATCCGCTTCGACAGCAACGCCGCGGTGCTCGTGAACAAGAACGAGGAGCCGCTTGGCACCCGTATCTTCGGCCCGGTCGTGCGCGAACTGCGCGGCAAGGGTTTCATGAAGATCATCTCGCTCGCTCCGGAGGTGCTCTGATGGCATCCGCTAAGATCAAGAAGGGCGACACGGTCGTCGTGCTCTCGGGCAAGGACAAGGGCCAGACCGGCACTGTCCAGAAGGTCATGCCGAAGGAAGGCAAGATCGTCGTCGAGGGCGTCAACGTGATGACCCGTCACCGCAAGCCTTCGCAGGCTAATCCGCAGGGCGGCATCGATCGCATGCCTGCCCCGATGGCAATCGCCAAGGTTGCCGTTGCAGATCCCAAGGATGGCAAGCCCACCCGCGTCCGTTTCGAGGAAAAGGACGGCAAGAAGGTGCGCGTCGCCGTCAAGTCCGGGGAGACCATCGATGGCTGATTACACACCCCGCCTGAAGAAGAAGTACCAGGACGAGATCGCGAAAGCGATGACCGAGAAGTTCGGTTACAAGAACCACATGGAGGTTCCTCGTCTGGAAAAGATCACGCTCAACATGGGCGTGGGCGAAGCGAGCCAGGACAAGAAGAAGGTCCAGACCGCTGCCGAGGAAATGGAACGCATCGCTGGTCAGAAGCCGGTGATCACCAAGGCCAAGAAGTCGATCGCACAGTTCAAGCTGCGCGACGGCATGCCCATCGGCTGCAAGGTGAACCTGCGTCGTGATCGCATGTACGAATTTCTCGACCGCCTGGTGACGATCGCAATGCCCCGCATCCGCGACTTCCGTGGCCTGAATCCGAAGAGCTTCGATGGCAATGGCAACTATGCCATGGGCATCAAGGAGCAGATCATCTTCCCGGAGATCAGCTACGACAAGATCGAAAAGGTGCGCGGCATGGACATCATCGTCACCACCTCCGCCAAGACCGACGAAGAAGCGCGCGAACTGCTGCGCCTGTTCGGTTTCCCGTTCCCGGCCGAAAGTGCCGAAGAGAAGGAAGCGGCGTGAGCCGTTCCCTTGAACTGAAGAAGCAAGAGAGAGCTTAAGTCCAATGGCGAAACTGAGTTCCATCAACAAGAACGAGAAGCGCAAGCAGCTCGTCAAGAAGTACGCGGAAAAGTACGCGAAGCTGAAGGCAATTGCCGACGATGAGTCGCTCGACGATACCGAGCGCCTCATGGCCCGCCTGAAGATGGCTGAGCTGCCGCGTAATGCGAACCCCACTCGTGTGCGCAACCGCTGCACCACCACCGGCCGCCCGCGCGGCTACTACCGCAAGTTCGGGCTTAACCGCATCGAACTCCGGAACCTGGCCAACAAGGGTCTGATTCCGGGCGTGACCAAGTCGAGCTGGTGAGGAAACGATAGATGGCTATGACCGATCCCCTGGGTGATATGCTCACCCGTATCCGCAACGGCCAGCAGGCGAAGAAGGACTCCGTCCTGTCGCCCGCTTCCAAGCTGCGTGCGAACGTGCTCGAAGTGCTGCAGCGCGAAGGCTACATCCGTGGCTACAGCGAAGACAGCAGCGGCAAGCACCCCGCACTGCGGATCGAACTGAAGTATTTCGAGGGCGAACCTGCGATCAAGCACGTCGCCCGTGTCTCCAAGCCGGGTCGCCGCATCTACTCGGGCAGCAAGGATCTGCCGGCAGTGCGCAACGGCCTTGGCATCACCATCGTCTCGACGCCCAAGGGTGTGCTTTCGGATAACGAAGCGCGCATCGAGAACGTCGGCGGCGAAGTGCTGGCGGAGGTGTTCTGATGAGCCGCATTGGCAAACGTCCGGTAGCGCTCCCCAGCGGGGTGACTGCCAAGATCGAGAACGGCACGCTGACCGTGAAGGGCCCCAAGGGTGAGCTCTCCATGTCGACGATCGACCTGATCGATTACAAGATCGAAGGCGGGGAAATCTCGGTGCAGCCCGCGAACAAGACGCAGAAGGCGCGTCAGTTCTGGGGTATGCAGCGCACCCTCGTGCAGAATCTCGTCGACGGTGTGACCGAAGGGTTCACCAAGGTGCTGGAAATCACCGGCGTCGGCTACCGTGCACAGGCCCAGGGCAAGAAGCTCAAGCTCCAGCTCGGGTTCAGCCACGACGTCGATCTGGATGTTCCGGAAGGTGTCGAAGTGAAGACGCCCGACCAGACCACGGTCGAGATTTCGGGCATCGACAAGCAGAAGGTCGGTCAGTTCGCTGCCGAGATCCGCGAATGGCGCAAGCCGGAGCCCTACAAGGGCAAGGGCGTGAAGTATCGCGGTGAGTATATCTTCCGCAAGGAAGGGAAGAAGAAGTAAGATGGCAAAGCTTTCTCTCTTTGAACGTCGCCGCCGCCGTGTGCGCACCGCGCTTCGCAAGCGTTCCGGCGACAAGCCGCGCCTGTCGGTGCACCGCACCGGCCAGCACATCTATGCGCAGATCATCGATGACAAGGACGGCCGTACCGTTGCCGCCGCCAGCACGCTGGGTGGCAAGGGCTCGGGCGCCAATGTCGATGCTGCCAAGAAGGTCGGCAGCGATATCGCCGCCGCCGCCAAGAAGGCTGGCGTGACGACTGTCGTGTTCGATCGCGGCGGGTTCCTGTTCCATGGCCGCGTCAAGGCGCTGGCTGATGCCGCTCGTGAAGGCGGGCTGGAGTTCTGATGATGGCTGACGAAAACAAGAACGAAGAAACCGGCGCCGAAGCGCAGGTCGAGCAGAACATCGAAGGTTCGACCCCGACTCCGACGACCGCAAGCACCGAAGCGGCCGACAACCAGTCGCCGGCGCACGCCGACGAAGGTCGTCCGCGCCAGCGTGGTGGCCGTGGCGGCAACCGTGACGATAATCGTGGCGGCGGCCGTGGCCGCGGTCGCGGTGGCCGTGACGATCGCCGTGGCAACCGTGGCGACGACGATGGCGAGGAGCTGATCGAAAAGCTCGTCCACATCAACCGCGTCGCCAAGGTGGTGAAGGGCGGCAAGCGCTTCGGTTTCGCCGCGCTCGTCGTGGTGGGTGACGGCAAGGGCCGCGTGGGCTTCGGCCACGGCAAAGCCCGCGAAGTGCCGGAAGCCATCAACAAGGCAACCGCCGCTGCCAAGAAGAAGATGATCCGCGTTCCGCTGAAGGAAGGTCGCACCCTCCATCACGACGGTCGTGGTCACTTCGGTGCTGGCAAGGTGAACGTGCGTTCGGCTCCGGCTGGTACGGGCATCATCGCCGGTGGCCCGATGCGTGCGGTGTTTGAAAGCCTTGGCGTTGCCGACGTGGTGACCAAGTCGATTGGCACGTCCAACCCCTACAACATGATCCGCGCCACCTTCGACGCGCTGGTGAACCAGTCTTCGCCGAAGTCGGTTGCCCAGCGTCGTGGCAAGAAGGTTGCCGACCTGCTGGGTCGCGGTGGCCAGGTGAGCGAAGCCGAGGCCCAGGCCGAAGCCGAAGCGATCACGGAGTAATTCAAGATGGCTACCATCAAGATCAAGCAGATCGGTTCGCCGATCCGTCGTCCCGAAAGCCAGCGCAAGATCCTGATCGGCCTCGGGCTGAACAAGATGCACAAGGTTGTCGAACTGAAGGACACCCCGGAAGTGCGCGGCGCCATCGCGAAGGTGCCGCACATGGTGGAGATCGTGGAGGGCTGAGGCCCTTTGCGACCCGCGAAACAATTTGACGGTCGTGGCCCGCTCGCGTAGCGGGCCGCTTCCATTTAAGCGCGAAGACAGCGAAAGCGAGTGCAGACTATGAAACTGAACGACATCCGTGACAACGAAGGCGCCCGCAAGGGTCGCATCCGCGTGGGCCGTGGCATCGGCTCGGGCAAGGGCAAGACCGGTGGCCGTGGCCAGAAGGGCCAGAAGAGCCGTTCGGGCGTTGCCATCAAGGGCTTTGAAGGCGGCCAGATGCCCCTTCACATGCGCCTGCCGAAGCGCGGCTTCAACAATCCGTTCGGCAAGGACTATGCCGAAGTGAACCTGGGCCAGGTCCAGAAGCTGGTCGATGCCAAGAAGCTCGACGCCAAGAACACCATCGACCACGAAGCGCTCAAGGCTGCTGGTGTGGCTCGTGGCGGCAAGGACGGCGTGCGCCTGCTGGCGAAGGGTGAACTCACCGCGAAGCTGACCTTCAAGGTTGCCGGTGCCTCCAAGGCCGCCGTCGAAGCCGTGGAAAAGGCTGGCGGTTCGGTAGAGCAGACCGCACCCAAGAAGACCGACAAGGCTTCCGGCAAGGACGCCGAATAATCGGATAAAGGGATGCGCGGGTTCGACATCGGGCCCGCGCACCCCTATCTAGCCTTCCTGAGCCGGGAGGGTCCGGCGCCCAATACCAGGATTTAGATATTTCTCATGGCATCCCGCGCCGATAATCTCGCAAGCTCGCTGAGTTTTTCCAACTTCAGCAAGGCCACCGAACTCAAGCAGCGCATCTGGTTCACCATCGGTGCGCTCATCGTTTTCCGTTTCCTCAGCTTCGTGCCGCTGCCTGGCGTGAACCCGCTCATCCTGGGAACGCTGTACGACCAGACGCGCGGTGGCATCCTCGACATGTTCAACATGTTCTCCGGCGGTTCGCTGGAGCGTATGAGCCTGATCGCGCTGGGCGTGATGCCCTATATCACCGCCTCCATCGTCATCCAGCTGGCAGCCTCGCTGCACCCCAGCCTGATGGCGTTGAAGAAGGAGGGCGAAGCCGGGCGCAAGAAGCTGAACCAGTATACCCGTTACGGCACGGTCTTCCTGTGCGCGATCCAGGGCTGGTTCCTCGCCAGCGGCCTCGAAGCCTACGGCGCATCCAGCGGTCTGCAGGCCGTCGTCGATCCCGGCATCATGTTCAAGGTCGTGGCCGTCATCAACCTGGTTGGCGGGACCATGTTCCTGCTGTGGCTGGGTGAGCAGATCACCGCGCGCGGCATCGGCAACGGCGTGTCGCTCATCATCATGGCGGGCATCGTCGCCCAGTTCCCGACCTTTACCGCCAATCTCTTCGAGGGCGGTCGTACCGGCTCCATCAGCGGCGTGCTGATCGGCGGGCTTATCGTGATGGTCGTCGTGCTGATCCTCGTCATCTGCTTCTTCGAGCGGGCCCAGCGTCGTCTGCTGATCCAGTATCCCAAGCGCGCTACCCAGCGCGGCGGGATGCAGGCGGACCGTTCGCACCTGCCGCTGAAGCTCAACACCGCAGGCGTCATTCCGCCGATCTTCGCCAGCTCGCTGCTGCTGCTGCCGCTCACGATTACGCAATTTGCAGGCAACTCGGTCGACACCGACAGCGCCTGGGGCAGCACGATCGTGACGCTGAACCAGTACCTGGCGCACGGGCAGCCGCTCTACATGCTGCTCTATGGCCTCGGCATCATGTTCTTCTGCTTCTTCTACACCGCCGTTGTCTTCAACCCGGAAGATACGGCGGAGAACCTGAAGAAGAACGGCGGCTTTATCCCCGGCATCCGTCCGGGCAAGCGCACCGCCGACTACCTCGACTATGTGCTCACGCGCATCACCGTGGTCGGTGCAATCTATCTCACCGCTGTCTGCATCATCCCCGAATGGGGTATCGCGCAGACCGGCCTGCCGCTGTTCCTTGGCGGCACCAGCCTGCTGATCGTCGTCAACGTGACCGTCGACACCATCAGCCAGATCCAGTCGCACCTGCTGGCTCACCAGTACGGCGACCTCATCAAGAAGGCGAAGTTGAAGGGGCGGATGCGCTAGTCTAGCGTCCGACTTCTCTTCACTCGGGGGAATCGCGTTTCATGAATATCATCCTTCTCGGCCCTCCGGGCGCAGGCAAGGGCACCCAGGCAAACCTGCTGGTCGAACATCACGGCATGAAGCAGCTTTCCACCGGTGACATGCTGCGCGCCGCCGTAAAGGCGCAGACCCCGGTCGGGGTCGAGGCCAAGGCGGTGATGGATCGCGGGGAACTGGTGTCCGACGATATCGTGTCTGCGCTGATCGATGCCGAACTGGCCGCGATGGGCGAGGATGTCGGCGCGATCTTCGACGGCTATCCCCGCACCGAGGCTCAGGCTGTCGCGCTGGACGAACTGCTCGCCAAGCATGGCCGCAAGCTTGCACACGTGATCGAACTGGTGGTCGACGAGGAGGCCTTGGTCGACCGCGTCGAGGGCCGCTACACCTGTGCGAATTGCGGTGAGGGCTATCACGATCGCCACAAGCAGCCCGAAGTCGAGGGCGTGTGTGACAAGTGCGGTTCCACCGAATTCAAGCGCCGCCCGGACGACAATGCGGAAACCGTGCGCACGCGCATGAAAGAATATCGCGCCAAGACCGCGCCGATCCTTCCCTACTACGAGCAACGCGGCATCGTGCAGCGGGTGGACGGCATGGCCTCGATCGACGAGGTAACGACCGCCATCGAGAAGGTCTTGGCCACCGCCTGACCTGCGCGCTATCCTTCCGTCAAAGGATGGAGGGACTCTTGCGGAATTTAGCTACAGCACTGGTTCTCGGCCTGCTGGCCGCGCCCGCTTCTGCCGAAGTCGTCGAATCGTCCACGGGTGGATTTGCCACGCACGACAGCGCCGTCGTCGCCGCGGATCGCCAGGCGGTCTGGGAAGCGCTGATCCACCCGGAGGACTGGTGGAGCCACACCTGGTCGAACGATTCGGCAAACCTTTCCCTCGATCCCCGCGCTGGCGGCTGTTTCTGCGAGACCCTGCCTGCCGCCGATGGCTGGGGGGAGGGTTCGGTCGAACACATGCGCGTCATCACGGTCATGGCGGGAAGCACGCTGCGGATGTCCGGATCGCTAGGGCCGCTCCAGGCGGAAGGGTTGACCGGAACGCTCACCGTCACAGTCGAGGATGCAGGCGCAGGCACGCGCATCAGCTGGGATTACGTGACCGGCGGCGAGGCGCGCTTTCCGGCAGCGCAGTTCGCGCCGGTGGTGGATTCGGTCCAGACCGAATTTCTGACTGCATTGGTCGACCGCCTCGGCGGAGCTGTGGAAGAACCGGGGCAGGGCGAGTGATGAGGGGTTTTGACTAGGCCGCAGACACGGGTTATACAGCCCTCATCGAAACCGAGGGGTTTCAGCAGCGCAGCGGAAGATTCCGTTTGCGCCCTTTCGCCTGTTGACGAACAGGCAGAATCACCCTATCTGCGCCCTCTATTCGTCCATTAGTATCGATAGTCACCATCAGGCGGCCAGCCACCGGCAAGCCTCCTGTTTTTTGCTTTCGAGGCGGGCGGATAGGTTTTTGTAGCGATGAGATAGGGGCGTCCGCAGCGATGATCCCCTGTGGAGCATGGAGATTTAAGTGGCTCGTATTGCCGGGGTAAACATCCCCACCAACAAGCGCGTTATCGTCGCGCTCACCTACATTCACGGTATCGGTCCCACCACTGCGAAGAAGATCGCCGACAAGCTCGGCATCGATCATTCGCGCCGCGTGCAGGACCTGACGGACGCCGAAGTCCTGCAGATCCGTGAAACCATCGACGCCGAATACACCGTGGAAGGCGACCTGCGTCGCGACACCGCGATGAACATCAAGCGCCTGATGGACCTCGCCTGCTATCGTGGCCTGCGTCACCGCAAGGGCCTGCCCGTTCGCGGTCAGCGCACTCACACCAACGCCCGCACCCGCAAGGGCAAGGCCAAGCCGATCGCCGGCAAGAAGAAGTAAGCTGCGGATTTCCGCGCTTTTCCCTTCTCAGGTTTAAAGGAACAGACAGATGGCACGCGAACCAGGCCGTATTCGGCGCCGTGACAAGAAGAACATTTCCAGCGGTGTTGCTCACGTCAACGCCAGCTTCAACAACACCATGATCACCATCACCGATGCGCAGGGCAATGCGATCAGCTGGTCCAGCGCCGGCATGATGGGCTTCAAGGGCAGCCGCAAGTCGACGCCCTATGCAGCACAGGTTGCGGCGGACGATGCGGGCAAGAAGGCCGCTGAACACGGCGTCCGCACGCTCGAGGTGGAAATCAAGGGTCCGGGTTCGGGTCGTGAAAGCGCGCTGCGGGCGCTGCAGGCGGTGGGCTTCACCATCACCAGCATCCGCGACGTGACGCCGATCCCGCACAACGGCGTGCGGCCGTCCAAGCGTCGCCGCGTCTGATCGAAGCCTGCCGCGGGGCCTTGTAGTTCAGGGCTCCCGCACCAAGTCACTCGCATCGGCCGCGGCGCTCCAGCGCTCCGCGGCCTTTGCGCCACGAAATACCTTTAGGGGAAGTCCATGTCCGTCAATACGAAGAACTGGCAGGAACTGAAGAAGCCCAACACCCTCGAGATCAAGGAAGGCTCCGACAAGAAGCGCAAAGCTACTTTCGTGGCCGAACCGCTCGAGCGTGGCTACGGCCTGACGCTCGGCAACGCCCTGCGCCGCGTCCTGCTTGCCAGCCTTCAGGGTGCCGCCATCACCTCGATCAAGATCGAGAACGTGCTGCACGAATTCTCGTCTCTCGCCGGTGTGCGTGAAGACGTTACCGACATTGTCCTCAACGTGAAGCAGATCGCGCTGAAGATGGAAGGCGAAGGCCCCAAGCGCCTGCAGCTTTCCGCTACCGGCCCCGGCGAAGTGAAAGCCGGCGACATTGCCGTTTCCGGCGATATCGAAGTGCTCAACAAGGACCTGGTGCTGTGCCATCTCGATGAAGGCGCCACGCTCAACATGGAGCTGACCGCCGACACGGGCAAGGGCTACTCGCCCGCCGTGCAGAACCGTCCCGCTGACGCGCCGATCGGCCTGATCCCGGTCGACAGCCTGTATTCGCCGATCAAGCAGGTGAGCTACAAGGTCGAGAACGCTCGCGTCGGGCAGGAACTGGACTTCGACAAGCTGTCGCTGACCATCGAGACCGACGGCACCGTAACCCCTGAAGATGCCATCGCCTACGCGGCGCGCATCCTGCAGGACCAGCTGACCCTGTTCGTCCACTTCGAGGATGGCATCCCGCAGCCTTCCAGCGCCATGATCGGCGTTGCCGCAGAGCCGCAGGAAAGCGACACCAACCAGCTCAACCGCTACCTCCTCAAGAAGGTGGACGAGCTGGAACTGTCGGTGCGTTCGGCCAATTGCCTGAAGAACGATAACATCATCTACATCGGCGACCTGGTCCAGAAGACCGAGGCCGAGATGCTCCGTACGCCGAATTTCGGCCGCAAGTCGCTCAACGAGATCAAGGAAGTCCTTTCCTCGATGGGTCTGCGTCTCGGCATGGACATCCCGGGCTGGCCGCCCGAGAACATTGAGGAAATGGCCAAGAAGCTGGAGCAGGAACTGCTCGGCTAATTGCCACTTAGGGGGCTTGGGCCGGACCCCGTTTTCCGGCCTGCACTGGGCTTTCCGTCAAACGGGCCCTTTTCGAACTGGAGTAAGTAACAATGCGTCACGGTATTTCCGGCCGTAAGCTCAGCCGCAAGAGCCAGCACCGCACCGCCATGTTCCGCAACATGGCTGCCGCGCTGATCAAGCACGAGCAGATCCTCACCACCACGGCAAAGGCCAAGGAACTGCGTCCCTATGTCGAAAAGCTGATCACGCTCGCAAAGCGTGGCGGCCTTTCCAACCGTCGCCTGGCGCACAGCCGCCTGATGGATGAAGCGCAGGAAAAGAAGCTGTTCGAAGTGCTGGCCGAGCGTTACGCCGACCGCAACGGCGGCTACACCCGCATCATCAAGGCTGGCTATCGTGCGTCTGACGCCGCTGCCATCGCCTACATCGAACTCGTCGACCGTGACGAAGATGCCAAGGGCCAGGACAGCGGCCCGGTGATGACCGAGGACGAATACGAAGACGCATAAGCGCATCGTAACCGAACAAGTGAGGGGCCGTCGGAGCAATCCGGCGGCCCTTCTGTTTTGCGCGGATGGCCTTCTTGCCGGAGTAGTCCAAAGGACCGCCTTGCATTCACTGGGGCGATGGTTACATCGTCAACCAACTGCTTATCCCGCGGAGAATTCATGCGTTTCCACATCCTCGCAGCAACGCTGCTTGCCGCTTCTGCAACACCCGCTATCGCCCAGGACATGACTGCACCAGACTATCCCGAAACCCGCCAGGGCGACGTTTCCGAGACATTCTTCGGCGAGGAAATTGCCGATCCCTACCGCTGGCTTGAGGAGGACGTTCGCAATAGAGAGGAGGTTGCCGACTGGGTGGAACGGCAGAACGCCGTGACCGATGCATATCTCGATGCACTGCCCGCGCGTGACTGGTTCACGCAGCGCATCGGCGAGCTTTACGATTACGAGCGCTTCTCCGTGCCCGTCGAGCGCGGTGGGCGCTATTTCTACACCGGCAATTCCGGCCTGCAGAACCAGTCGCCGCTCTACGTGCGCGATAGCCTGGATGCAGAGCCCCGCCTGCTGATCGACCCGAACGAATGGGCCGACGATGGTGCCACCGCGCTCGCAGGCTGGGTGCCATCGCCCGATGGCTCCAAGCTGCTCTACTCCGTGCAGGACGGCGGCACCGACTGGCGTATCCTGCGGGTGATGGACGTTGCGACCGGGGAGCAGATCGGCGGCGAGATCCGCTGGGCCAAGTTCACTTCGCTTTCGTGGGTGGGCAACGACGGCTTCCTCTACTCCCGCTTCCCCGAGCCGGAGGAAGGCGAGGACTTCCAGGCGCTAAACATGGACCAGGCGGTCTATTACCACGCGCTCGGCAGCGATCAGGCAGCCGACAAGCTGGTTTTCTCCACGCCCGACCATCCCGAACGCAACCACACCGCGCAGACCACCAGCGACGGCCGCTGGGCTATCGTCACGTCCTCCACCGGCACCGATTCCCGGTACGAAGTGAACGTGATCGACCTCGCCGCGGGATGGGATACGCGCGTGCTCGTACCAGGCTTCGAGAACAGTTGGAGCCTGATCGATTCCGTTGGCTCGCGCCTGTTCTTCACCACCAACCAGGGCGCGCCGCTTTATCGCGTGGTTTCCATCGACATGGACGCACCCGAAGCTGGCTGGACCGAGGTCGTCGCAGAGCGCGAACAGCCCATCGCCGATGCGTCGCTGGTGGGCGGCCACCTCGTGCTCGAATACCTCGAAGACGCCTCCAGCGCAGCCTACGTCTATTCGCTGGACGGGGAACTCGTGCGCGAGATGGACTTTGCCGGGATCGGCAGCGCCAGCGGCTTCTACGGCGATCCGGACAGTCCGGAAATGTTCTACAGCTTCTCGAGCTTCAATCGTCCGGCCACGATCTACCGGTATGATGTGGTGACCGGTGACAGCACGGTCTTCGCCGAGGCCGAACTGACGTTCGATCCCGACGATTTCGTGGTCGAACAGCGCTTTTACGAGAGCAAGGACGGCACGCGCGTGCCCATGTTCATCATGCGCAGCGCCGAAGTGGCCGCGAGCGGCGAAGCCGTGCCCACGCTGCTTTACGGCTACGGCGGCTTCGACGTCTCGCTCACGCCGTCCTTCTCCACCAGTCGCCTTGCATGGGTGGAGGCCGGCGGTGCCTTCGCGCTCGCCAACATTCGCGGCGGCGGCGAGTACGGCAAGGCATGGCACGATGCCGGACGCCGCGCGAACAAGCAGAACGTGTTCGACGATTTCATCGCGGCGGGCGAATTCCTGATTTCCGAAGGCGTCACGCCGGAGGATGGCCTTGCCATCCAGGGCGGTTCCAACGGCGGCCTGCTGGTCGGCGCGGTCGCCAACCAGCGTCCGGACCTGTTTGCCGCGGGCAATGCAGCCGTTGGCGTGATGGACATGCTGCGCTTCGACCAGTGGACCGCGGGACGCTATTGGGTGGACGATTACGGCTATCCCGACCGGGAAGAGGACTGGCGCATCCTGCGCGCCTATTCCCCGCTGCACAACATCCAGCCCGATACGGACTATCCCGCCTTGCTGGTGACGACCGCCGATACCGACGACCGCGTGGTTCCGGGACATTCTTTCAAGTACACCGCAGCCTTGCAGGCGGAGGACCTTGGAGAACGCCCGCAAATCATCCGGATCGAGACGCGTGCGGGCCACGGATCGGGCAAGCCGACCGACAAGGCCATTGCGGAAGCCTCTGATATCGCGGCTTTTCTTGCCTACTGGACGGGTCTGGAGCCGACGGAGTAGAGTGTTCAGGTAAGTCTTGGCTTTCCTGAACATCCGCTAACGCGCGAGTTCAGCGAGACCTCACTGCGACTCGGGTAGAACCTGTCTCAACGATGGCAATCCCGTCATCGGCACGAGAAGGAGAGACCCATGAAGTCCATTACCAAAGCTCTCGCCAAGGGCACGCTCGGAACAGTCGCGGCTGGCGCGATGGCAGTGGCCTCGGCGTCTCCCGCCATGGCGGACGACCATCGCTATCGCGATCGCGATCGTGGCGGCATTTCCGCCGGTGAAGTGATTGCCGGTGCTGTTGTCCTGGGTGGCCTCGCCGCCATCCTGTCTTCGCGCAACAACGACCGTTACGACCGCGATTATCGCTACGATCGCCGCGATTACCGTGGCAGCTATCGCGGTGGCTACGACAACGGGCGCTACGCCGTCGAACAGTGTGTCCGCGAAGTCGAACGCTATGCCCAGCGACGCACCGGCAGCCGCGCCGAAGTCTACGAAATCCGCGATGTCGACCGCGAACGTCGTGGCTACGAAGTCGAAGGTCGGATCGCCGTGCGCGACGACTACCGCTATCGCGACCGTCGCGGGTGGGGCCGTAACGACTACCGCCGTGGCTATCGCAACGATGGCTGGGATGAGGGCCGCTTCAGCTGCGACATCCGCCGCGGCCGGGTGACCGACATCGATATCGATGGCATCCGCGGCCTTTGATCGGCGCACCGTGATGCATCGCCGCCGGGCGGTTCAGGCTGACGTCAGTCTGGACCGCCTAGCCATGTCCGCAATCCGTATTCCCAAGGGGAACCGACCATGACATTCCGCCCAACCCGTCTCGCCAGCGTGGCAGCGCTTGCCGCTGCCCTGTCCATGGCCGCGACCCCGGCATCCGCGCTGGACCTGCCTTCGGCTGCTGTTCCCGCGAGTGTCGCCCCGCAGGCAGACGTCCTTACGATCGGCGCGGGTGAAGCGAACCAGTGGCGCCGTTATCGTCCCTATCGTCACCGCCATAACCGCGGCGTGGATGCAGGGGACGTGATCGCAGGCGTCGCCGTGGTGGGCGTTCTGGCGGCGATCCTCAGTTCGTCGAACCGCAACCGCGACCGGGATCGCTACGATGATCGGCGCGCGCGCGTGCGCTATGACGACCGCCGGGATCGTTACGATGGTCGCGGTATCGAAAGCGCTGTCGATATGTGCGTCGACCAGGTCGAATATCGCGACAACCGCGTGGAGAACGTCGACCGGGCGGACCGCGATGCCGGAGGGTGGAACGTCTCCGGTTCGCTGGAGAACGGCGAGCGCTGGACCTGTTTCATCGACAATTCGGGCGAAGTGCGCAGTATCGATTACGGCGGTGTCGCCTACTCGTCGCAGGCACCTTCGGCTAATGCCACCGGACAGCTGAGCGATGCGGCCTATTCCCGCGCCCGCGCCACCACGCGGACCGCGGCGGACGAGCCCTATTCGTATGATGAAGCTCTCGTCAGCGAGGTCCCCGGTGCCGGCGACCCGCGCCCGGCCTATCCCGGCGGCCCGCTGCCGGGCGAGGAAGGCTATGACGAGGACTGGCAGGTCGACGGCGACATCGAGGACGGCGAATGGGTAGGCGATGGCCGCTACACCACGGCGCAGGCCCCCGATTTCGAGCAGCTCGCCCGCTAGTCGGTGCCTTCTTTCGAATAGGCGGGCAGTTCTATCCGCCACACCATCGCCGCGCCGCGCAGCACGAAACCTGCCAGCGCGGCGATCCCCATGGCCCAGCCTTGTTGCACCCCCAGCAGCAGCATGATGCCGCATAGCGAGGAGGCGAGGGCGGCTGCGGTCACGTAGAGTTCCGGCCGCATCAGGATGCTGGGCACGCCCGCGATCACGTCCCTGACAACGCCGCCCACGCATCCCGTCACCACGCCGAGGATGATGGCGGGGAAGGGTGCAACGTCGAACGCGAGCGCCTTTGCGACCCCAAGCGTGCTGAACAGCGCCAGCCCCATCGCGTCGGCCCATTCCAGCCAGCTGTCCCGGCCCTGCCACCACTTGCGCGGAATGAACCACGCGATCAGCGCGGTGATCAGGATGACCGGGGCGACCCAGAAATCGCGCAGCCAGAAGGCGGGCACGCCCAGCAACGCATCGCGAACCGACCCGCCGCCAACACCCGTCAGCAAGGCGAAGAAGGCGCAGGTCACGAACGTCTGGTTCAGCCGCGCCGCCAGCAGTGCGCCCGAGAGCGCGAACACGGCGGTGCCGCCAAGATCGAGAAACGGGGGCAGGACGGGGGCGATCATGCGGGTACCTTCACGCGCGCTTTGCGGCGGCGGAACATCAGCATGCACCCCAGCAGCGATCCTGCCACGCCCAGCGCGGCGAAGATGATCAGGATCGGATGGCTGGTATCCTCGCGATCCTGCAGGTCCATGATGTGCAGGCCCCACATGAAATCGAACACCCGCCACCATCCGCTGCGCACAGCGAGGATCTCGCCGGTCTGCGAATGGATGTAGATGTGCGTGTCGTCCGCAAAGCGCGCCTGCCAGGCGTTCGTCCCGGCGCGCAGGTCCATCGGGTTGGCATCGCCGGGAAAGTAGGTTAGCGCTTCCAAGGCCGCATCTCCGGCATAGGCCGTCTCCGCAATGGCACGCGCGTCCCGTTCCAGTACGGGATTGTAGAGCCGCCCGTCCGTAGGCGAGTAGCGGTAGCGGCCGCCGTCCTCCTCCACCACGATCCAACCCGCACCATCGGGGAAGTTTTCCAACGTCACGCTCTGCACCGGGCCGCTGAGTTGCGGCAGGACCAGCGAGGCTGTCTCTACCGGCGGCAGTTCAGCACGCAGATGGTTGCCGCGCACGTATTCGATGGGATGCCACACCATGATGAGACCCGTGACGGTCCACATCAGCACGGGTACGCCCACAAGCCAGCCCAGCCAGATGTGCCACTTGGCGAACCGCTGCATGATCTTCTGCTTTGCCATGTGCGCCCGATAGTCGCTCCGGCGGCGGGCCGCTAGTGCGTGGCGAACAGTTTGGAGCGGTCGGCGAAGGCTTTCATCTCGATGGCGTTGCCTGCGGGATCGCGGAAGAACATCGTCGCCTGCTCGCCCGGTTCACCCTGGAAACGGATGCGCGGGGCGATGTCGAACTGCACGCCCTTTTCGATCAGCCGTTCGGCCAGCGCCTTCCATTCATCCATGTCCAGCACGATGCCGAAATGCGGCACCGGCACCTCGTCGCCGTCGACCGGATTGGTGCCGTGACCCGCCTTGGCGACGATGGAGGGCGCCTGGTGCGCCACGATCTGGTGGCCGTAGAAATCGAAGTCGCACCAGTCCTTGCTGGAGCGGCCTTCCTTGCAGCCCATCACGTCGCCCCAGAATTCGCGCGCGGCTTCCAGGTTGTCGACGGGGAAGGCGAGGTGGAAGGGCGAAAGCTGGGTCATCTCTTGGGTATCCTGTGCAGTCCTAGGGCAAGGCCGAAGCCGAGTATGGGCGAGGCGCCGTAGCCGATCAACGGTGTGGGATAGGTCGACATCAGGGCGAGCACGGCGAAGCCGAACAGCAGCCCGGCGAGGGCAAAGCGCTTTTCGCGGTCGAACGGAATCGCGAACAGCATCAGCGCAAAGGATGCAGCCAGCGCAAGGCCGAGGGCAATGGCGAGGAAAATGCTCATCCCGGCAGCCTCGACCAGCACGCGCTCGACGAATGGTTGCGGCGGCAGTTCACCGCGCAGGGCCATGTTGATCGAGGCGAAGAACCCGGCGATGGCGACCGCGCCCACTTTCCAGTCGCGGGTGACGTGGTGCAGTCCCACGGCGGCAAAGGTGAGGGCAAAGCCGGTCGCCGCATCGGGCTGGAACCAGACGCAGGCGATGGCCGCCAGCAGGATCGGTGCGCCAAGGGTGCGGTGCCGCGCCGCCAGCACGCACAGCGCGGGTGCCACCAGCATCCCCGTGTGCAGGTTGACCGAGCCGAGCGGGAACCAGCGCATCACGCGGTCGCCGGTCACGGATATCGCTTCCGGACTGACGGCAAGCGGGGTGAGCAGGGTGAACAGCAGAACGCCGGTCATCAGGTGGCGGCTGAGCGAGGTATGCGGCCCGCGTCCGCCGAGGATCCACAGACAGGCGATCGCCAGCGCGCCAAGATTGGCCAGCGCGTAGTGCGCGGGTGCTCCGGCCAGCGCCATGTAGAGCGCACCCGCCAGCACCGGGATCGCGAGCGCGAGAAGCGCGGGGACGCGATCCCGGAAGGGCACTTCAGATGTGGATCGGCTTGCCCTGCACGCCCATCGCAGCCTCTTTCAGGGCTTCGGCATGGGTGGGGTGGGCATGGCAGGTGTAGGCGATGTCCTCGCTCGTCGCGCCGAATTCCATGGCCAGCGCGGCCTCGGCGATCATCGTTCCGGCAACGGATGCGATGGCCCAGACGCCCAGCACGCGGTCGCTCTCGGCTTCCGCGATCACCTTTACGAAGCCGTCCGGTTCGTGATTGGTCTTGGCGCGGGAGTTGGCCATCATCGGGAACTTGGAAGTTTTGACAGCCTTCTTGTCGCCGCCCATCTTCTCCACGGCCTGCTCTTCGGTAAGGCCGACACCGGCAATCTCGGGCCAGGTGTAGACGACCGACGGGATCACGTCGTGGTTCACGATGCCGGTCTCGCCAGCGATCCATTCCGCCACGGCGATGCCTTCGTCTTCTGCCTTGTGAGCGAGCATGGGCCCGGGCACCACGTCACCGATGGCGCGCACGCCTTCGACCGCGGTGCGGAATTCGCCGTCGACTTCGATTTGGCCGCGATCGTTGGTTTCGAGGCCGATGTTCTCAAGGCCAAGACCTTCGGTATTGGGCTTGCGGCCGATGGACACGAGCACGCAGTCGGCGGTCATCGTTTCTTCGTCGCCGCCCTTGGCAGGCTCCAGCGTCAGCGTGGCCTTGTTGCCTTTCACCGATACGCCGGTGACCTTGGTCGACAGCTTGAACTCGATGCCCTGCTTCTTGAAGATCTTGCGCGATTCCTTGCGCACGTCGCCGTCCATGCCGGGCAGCACTTCGTCGAGGAATTCGACGCAGGTAACTTTCGCGCCAAGGCGGCGCCAGACGCTTCCGAGTTCGAGGCCGATCACGCCCGCACCGATAACCACCATGTGTTCCGGAACCTTGGGCAGTTCCAGCGCGCCAGTGGAATCGACCACCACGTGCTTGGAATTGTCGACCTCGACATTGGGAAGCGGCGTGACGCTGGAACCGGTGGCGATCACCACTTCCTTCGCCGTCACCTTCTCGCCGCCCACTTCGACGGTGTGCGCGTCCACGAACTTCGCGTGGCCTTTCTTCCAGTCGACCTTGTTCTTCTTGAACAGGAACTCGATGCCCTTGGTCAGGCCATCGACCGCTTCGATGCGCTGGCCGTGCAGCTTTTCCATGTTGAGCTTCGGGCTGACTTCGATGCCCATGTGCTCCATCGCGCCATTGGCGGCAGCATCGTAGAATTCCGATGCGTGCAGCATGGCCTTGGAAGGAATGCAGCCGACGTTGAGGCAAGTGCCGCCCAGCGTTTCGCGGCTTTCGGCGCAGGCGGTTTTCAGGCCCAGCTGCGCGGCGCGAATTGCCGCGACATAGCCGCCGGGACCGGCACCGATAACAAGGACGTCGTAGTCGTATTCAGCCATTGGTATTTCCTCAGAGGTCGATCAGCATCCGCATGGGATCTTCGATCGCTTCCTTCATGATCTTGAGCGCGGTCACGGCTTCGCGGCCGTCGATGATGCGGTGGTCGTAGCTGAGCGCGAGGTACATCATCGGGCGGATCACCACTTCGCCGTTCACGGCAACGGGGCGGTCTTCGATGCGGTGGAGGCCCAGCACGGCCGATTGCGGCGGGTTGATGATCGGGGTCGACATCAGCGAACCGAAAACGCCGCCGTTCGAAATGGTGAACGTGCCGCCGCGCATGTCTTCCATGGTCAGCTCGCCTGCCTTGGCGCGCTTGCCGAAGTCGGCGATGGCGAGCTCGATCTCGGCGAAGCTCATCTGGTCGATCGAGCGGACCACCGGGACCACGAGGCCGTTGGGCGCAGACACGGCCACCGAGAGGTCGACGTAGTCGTGGTACACGATCTCGTCGCCCTGGATCTGGGCATTGACGGCGGGGACATCCTTCAGCGCCAGAGCTGCGGCCTTGGCGAAGAAGCTCATGAAGCCGAGCTTGATGCCGTGCTTCTTGGCGAACACGTCCTTGTAGGCCTCGCGCGCTTCGATCACGGCGGTCATGTCGCAATCGTTGAACGTGGTGAGCAGCGCCGCCTCTTCCTGCGCGCCCTTCAGGCGCTTGGCGATGGTCTGGCGCATGCGCGTCATCTTCACGCGCTCCTCGCGGCGCTCGCCCTTGGCGGAGGGAGCGGGGGCGGGCGACGGAGAAGGCGCGGGGGCAGGTGCGCTCTCGCCCGAGCCCTTCGATTTGGCTGCGGCCAGCACGTCTTCCTTGGTCAGGCGGCCGTCCTTGCCGGTGCCCTTGATGGTTGTGGGATCGACACCGTGTTCCAGCACGGCGCGGCGCACGGCGGGAGACATGGTGGGCGCATCGCCGCCCTTCGCATCCTCGTCGGGAAGCTTCTCCATTTCCTTGGCGCTTTCCTTCGCCGCGGAATCGTCGGACTTTGCCGCAGCGGGCTTGTCGGCGGACTTGCCTTCCGCGCCTTCCTCGACACGCGCGATCACCGCGCCGACTTCCACCGTTTCGCCCAGTTCGACAGTGAATTCGGCCAGCACGCCCGCCACGGGGGAGGGCACTTCCACGGCGACCTTGTCGGTTTCGAGACTGGCAATCGGCTCGTCCGCTTCCACGGCATCGCCGGGCTGCTTCAGCCATTCGCCAACGGTGGCTTCGGTGACCGATTCACCAAGCGTGGGGACTTTTACTTCGGTTGCCATGCGGTGGGTTCCTTGGCTCTCTAATGCTTACTTCTTGCCGCGCGTCTTGCGCGATGCGGCGGTCTTGCCGCGTTCGGAAAGGCCCAGCGCCACGGAGACGAGCGCCTCCTGCTGTGCCTGGTGACGCTTGGCATAGCCGGTAGCGGGCGATGCCGCTTCCTCGCGGCCTGCATAGCGCGGGCGCATGCCATCGTGACCGGCGGCGGTCAGCGCATCCTCGATGCGGTTCTGCACGAAGAACCAGGCACCGTTGTTGTGCGGTTCTTCCTGGCACCAGACGACTTCTTCGAGGTTGGTCATGCGCTTCATGCGCACGGCCAGCGGCTCTCCCGGGAAGGGGTAGAGCTGCTCGATCCGCACGATGGAAACGTCGTCCAGTTCCTCCTCGTCGCGCTTTTCCATCAGGTCGTAGGCGACCTTGCCCGAACACAGCACGAGACGGCGAACCTTCTTGTCGTCGATCTCGGTCTTGTCGGAAAGGATACGCTGGAAGTGATGGTCCCCCATGAAGCGATAGGCATCGCTCTTGGCCTTGGGGTGGCGCAGCAGGCTCTTGGGGCTCATGATGACGAGCGGCTTGCGGAACGGGCGCAGCATCTGGCGGCGAAGCACGTGGAAGTAGTTCGCCGGGCTGGTGATGTTGCAGACCTGGATGTTGTCGTTCGCGCACAGTTGCAGGAAGCGTTCGAGGCGCGCGGAAGAGTGCTCCGGTCCCTGTCCCTCGTATCCGTGCGGAAGCAGCATCACGAGGCCGTTGGCGCGCTGCCACTTCACCTCGCCCGCGGCGATGAACTGGTCGATCATCACCTGCGCGCCGTTGGCGAAGTCGCCGAACTGCGCTTCCCACAGAACCAGTGTCTTGGGATCGGCGAGGGCGAAGCCGTATTCGAACCCGAGCACGCCGAACTCGCTCAGCGTGGAATCGTACACCTCGAACTTGCCGTGCGGCAGGGTCGCGAGGGGAATGTACTTCTCCTCAGTCTTCTGGTCGACCCAGATGGCGTGGCGCTGGCTGAACGTCCCGCGCCCGGAGTCCTGGCCCGAAAGGCGCACGCCGAAGCCCTCGGTCACGAGGCTGCCGAACGCCAGCGCCTCGGCCGTTGCCCAGTCGAATCCTTCGCCGGTCTTGAACATCTCGCGCTTGGCATCGAGCACGCGGCCTAGCGTCTTGTGAATCTCGTGATTTTCCGGAACCGTGGTGAGCGTGCGGCCGAGGCTGTCGAACAGCTTCTTGTCGAGCGCGGTTTCCACGTTGCGGCGCGCGGTTTCGGGGTCGGCGGGCTTGTGCAACCCGCTCCACCGGCCGGCGAACCAGTCGATCTCGTTGGGCTTGTAGGTCTTGCCGGCCTCGAACTCCTCGTCGAGGTGGGCGATGAACTCGGCACGCATTTCCGGCGCGGTGCCGTCTTCCAGCACGCCCTGTTCCTTCAGCCGTTCGGAGTAAAGTTCCGAAACGCGAGGATGGTCCTTGATCTCGTCGTACATCAGCGGCTGGGTGAACTTGGGTTCGTCACCCTCGTTGTGGCCGAACCGGCGATAGCACCACATGTCGATCACGATGTCGCGCTTGAAGCGCTGGCGATATTCGATGGCCAGCTTGCAGGCGAAGGTCACCGCTTCCGGATCATCGCCGTTCACGTGCAGGATCGGGGCCTGGACGCCCTTCGCCACGTCGGACGGGTAGGGGCTGGAACGAGCGAATTTCGGGCTGGTGGTGAAGCCGATCTGGTTGTTGATCACGAAGTGGATGCAACCGCCGGTGGAATAGCCGCGCACGCCGGAAAGGCCGAAGCATTCCCATACCACCCCTTGTCCAGCAAACGCCGCGTCGCCATGGATCAGCACGGGCAGCACCTGCTCGTGATTGTCCAGATCGTCGCGGAAGGCTTGCTGCGCGCGGGTCTTGCCCAGCACCACGGGGTTCACCGCTTCGAGGTGGGAGGGGTTGGGCACCAGGCTCATGTGCACCTTGATGCCGTCGAACTCGCGGTCCGTGCTGGTGCCGAGGTGGTATTTCACGTCGCCCGATCCGCCGACATCATCAGGGTTGGAACTGCCGCCGGAGAACTCATGGAAGATCACCTTGTAGGGCTTGGCCATCACGTTCGCGAGCACGTTCAGGCGGCCCCGGTGGGCCATGCCGTAGATGATCTCGCGCACGCCCAGCGCGCCGCCGTACTTGATGACCGCTTCCAGCGCCGGAATCATCGATTCCCCGCCGTCGAGGCCGAAACGCTTGGTGCCGACATATTTCTTGGCGAGGTACTTCTCGTATTCCTCGCCGCGGATGACGGCCTTCAGGATCGCCTTCTTGCCCTCGGGCGTAAACTGGATCGTCTCTTCCGGGCTTTCGAACTTGTCCTGCAGGAAACGCCGTTCCTCGGTGTCGGCGATGTGCATGTATTCGAGGCCGACGTGCCCGCAATAGGTGAGACGCAGCGCGTTGTAGAGCGTGCCCACCTTCACCCAGTCGAAGCCGAAGGCACCGCCGACGTAGACTTCCTTGTCCTGCTGCCCGTCGAAGCCGTGCCATTTGAGTGACAGCTCTTCCGGCTCGTCGGTGTGCGAGAGCCCCAGCGGGTCGAGCTTTGCCGCCAGGTGCCCGCGCACGCGGTAGAGCCGGATCAGCAGCATGGCCTGGATGGAATCGCGTGCCGCCGCCTCGATCGAGGCGGAATCGGTCGGCTTGCCGGCCTTGGCGGCCGCTTCCTTCACCACGGCGACCATGTCGGTCGGGTCCATGGCCTGCGACCACCCGCCCGCGTCGTCCGTCAGCGGCCAGCGCGGGTTGCTCCACGACGGTCCGGGCTGCGCGCCTTCCTGTGACGGCATCTCGGGGAGGAAGTTGTCCGGCTCTTTACCCATGGCTCTATCCTTTGGAGTCTAAAGGAACGGCGGTTACGCCAGTTCCTTCAGCAATGCGTCGAGCGTGGTGCCAAGTTCGCTGGGGGACTGGGCAACGCGGATTCCTGCGTCTTCCATCGCCGCGATCTTGTCGTCCGCGCCGCCCTTGCCGCCGGACACGATAGCGCCCGCGTGGCCCATGCGCCGACCCGGAGGGGCCGTGCGACCGGCGATGAAGCCGACCATCGGCTTGCGGCGGCCCTTGGCGGCTTCCTGCTTGATGAACTCGGCGGCTTCTTCCTCGGCGCTGCCGCCGATCTCGCCGATCATGATCATCGACTTGGTGTCATCGTCGTCGAGGAACATGTCCAGCACGTCGATGAAGTTGGTGCCGTTGACGGGATCGCCGCCGATGCCGACAGCGGTCGTCTGGCCGAGGCCGACCGCCGTGGTCTGGTGCACGGCTTCGTAGGTCAGCGTGCCCGAGCGCGAGACGACGCCCACGCTGCCCTTCTTGAAGATGGAGCCGGGCATGATGCCGATCTTGCATTCCTCAGGCGTCAGCACGCCGGGGCAGTTGGGGCCGATCAGGCGCGACTTGGAGCCGGTCAGTGCACGCTTCACCGTCACCATGTCCATCACGGGAACGCCCTCGGTGATGGTGATGATCAGCTCGATCTCGGCCTCGATGGCTTCGAGGATCGCGTCGGCTGCGAAGGGCGGCGGCACGTAGATGCACGAAGCCGTCGCACCGGTGGCTTCCTTCGCCTGGCGCACGGTATCGAACTGCGGCAGGCCGAGGTGCTCGGAACCGCCTTTGCCCGGCGTGACGCCCGCAACCATCTGGGTGCCGTAATCCAGCGCCTGCTGCGTGTGGAAGGTGCCGGTGTTGCCGGTCATCCCCTGGGTTATGACCTTGGTGTTCTTGTCTACGAGGATGGACATAATCTTCCTTCGACTAAATTAAGAGTGCAGCGGCGATCGTAGGGAATGCGACGACTATTAAGTAAATTACCAGAAATTCTAAAGCCCGACCCCGCCATCGCTTACGTCCGAATATGCCGAGTAGTGGCGGAACAAGCAGGACAAGGAGGAAAGACGGTGCGAGCCAAAGTATGCCATAAGCAAAAGCGAACGAGATGATGGCACCTAACCCATAGATTATGACCTTATCCCTGTGCGGAGAGGGTCCTATTCGTTGGGGGTAGCCAGACTTCGCCATTACGCCAGCGAGCTATCCAGACCCTTGCAGGCCTCGAGCAGTTCCTTGACCGCATCGATGCTGACCTGGAGGTTGTTCTTTTCTTCGTCCGACAGCTCGATTTCGACCACGCCTTCGATGCCGTCGGCACCGATCACGGCGGGCACGCCGACGTAGAGACCGTCAACGCCGTATTCGCCCGTCAGGTGCGCGGCGCAGGGCAGGATGCGCTTCTGGTCGCCCAGGTAGGCTTCGGCCATCGAAATGGCGCTGGTGGCGGGGGCGTAATAGGCCGAGCCGTTGCCGAGCAGGCCAACGATCTCGCCGCCGCCCTTGCGGGTGCGGTCCACGATCTCGTCGAGGCGGCTTTCGGAAACGCCCTTGATCTTGGCCATGTCCGCCACGGGGATGCCGTTGATGGTGGAATAGGAGAGTACGGGCACCATGGTGTCGCCGTGGCCGCCCAGCACGAAGGCGTTCACGTCCTTCACGGATGTGTCGAATTCCCAGGCGAGGAAGGTGGCGAAGCGCGCGGAGTCCAGCACGCCCGCCATGCCGACCACCTTGTTGTGCGGCAGGCCGGAGAATTCGCGCAGCGCCCAGACCATCGCATCCAGCGGGTTGGTGATGCAGATCACGAAAGCGTCGGGGCAGTTGTTCTTGATGCCTTCGCCGACGGCCTTCATCACCTTGAGGTTGATGCCCAGCAGGTCGTCACGGCTCATGCCCGGCTTGCGCGGCACGCCAGCGGTCACGATCACCACGTCCGCACCCGCAATGTCGGCATAGTCATTGGTGCCGGTGATCTTGGCGTCGAAGCCTTCGATCGGGCCGCACTGCGACAGGTCCAGCGCCTTGCCCTGCGGCATGCCCTCGGCGATGTCGAAGAGGACGACGTCGCCCATTTCCTTCTTCGCTGCGAGGTGGGCGAGGGTGCCGCCGATCATGCCGGCGCCGATAAGGGCGATCTTCTTGCGAGCCATGGAAAGTCTCTATCCTTCTCGGGCGCGTCTGCCTGCCTGTGGTGACTGCCCAGCGCCCACGCGGGACCAGTCACCCGGATTCGATATGGCCGCCCTAGGGCGCGGGGAAGGGCATTGCAACAGCGAAAAGGAATTGTTTTTGCAAATAGTTCGCAATAGCAATAACGCCCTGCAGCTCAAGCCGGATGCATAGTCACAAGACGCGGCAAGGCGCCAACGGTTCCCCGCCCTGTCTTGGCGGGACGCTGGCGTGCGAGTTGTCCGGTATTGTCGGGTATAAAGGGTGGTTCAGCCGCCGGCCTGCGCCAGCATGTCGATCCGGCTGGCCATGCGACGATCGAGCGCGCGGCAGATTTCCAGCCACCATTCGAAAGTCTCGCGATCACCGGCATCGGCGGCGGCAAGGGCCTGTTGCCGCGCGTGGTCTGCCGCGGCGAGCCCATGCTCTGCAAAGTGGCGCAGCGCCGCGTGAAGGTGAGGGCTGGAAACCTGCTTGCCGCGATTGTCGTTGGCAGGGCGGAAATGCATGGCGCGCGCTTTCTGGCGAGGCATCCGGCAACTGGTGCGATGGAGCGATGCGGCGAAGCGAATGGGCATGGTTTGCGAACTTCCGAATTTTCTCGACCTCGCCTCTGCGGGCGATGGCACGACCTCTAGCCACCCTCGCGCTAAGCGAAGGTTGGAAGGCATGGTTTCCGAATTGTTGAGGCTGTCCGGCCTGTTTGCTCAGGGCCGCGCTATCCAGCGTCCGCTGTTGGCATATTCGCTGCGCACCGTGCCCGAGGAAGGCAACAGATGGGTGTTGGCGGGCGCGGCAGCGGACGTCGCTGCCGGTGCGCTCTGGGGCGCGCCGGGCGGCGTTTCCGGTACCTCTGGCAGCGAAGTAGCCTGCGCCAGCGCGACCGGATTCGGCCCCTTCGCCGGTGCCCGCGAATGCCGCGTGGTGGCGCGGCCCGGCTGCGGCTCCCCGCCGACGTAGTTGAAGGCGAAAGCCGCGCTCTGCCCCGCCCCTCCCGGCCAGCGATAGAACACGTGCGCGCCGATCACCGTCGTGCGCGTCAGGCTGGGTGCCCAGTAGGGGTGCACGGCCAGCGTGTGGTAGTGGGTAGAGAGGCCCACCGGCGCGTAAACGCTGCCCGCAAGTGCCGCGCGGGCGATGCGGCTAGCGCGCTCCCACCCGCCGCGCGAGGGGCGACGGGCCAGCGAACCATCGCATGTAAAGGTGAACTGGCACCCGGTCCGGCGGGCCGATCCCTGGTAGACGACGCCGCACACGGTATTGGGCCATGCGCTGTGGGCCACGCGGTTCAGCACCACCTGCGCCACCGCGCGCTGGCCCGCATCGCTTTCGCTGGCGGCTTCGTAGTAGATCGCCGTCGCGAGGCATTCCTGCGCGCGCACCATGTCGCTGCCCGTTCCCATCGCCACCAATGCGGCGGCAGCCGGGCCGATGCCGGGCCGGGCGGACGGGACGAGTGCGGCGCTGTCCGGTGACGCACCGTTGGGGGTGTAGGAGTCAGCGGCAACTGGCGCGTCCTCCAGGTAGTAGAAGGCAGAGCCGGGAAAGCTCTGGCCCGGTGTCTCGTATCCCATCGGCTCGACGGCTACGGAGGGTGCCTGCCGGATCTCCGGCTCGAACGCGGTCTCCGCCGCCAGCGCCGGGACGGCAAGCATTGCGGCCACCACGCCCAGGCGGCGGTACAGCGCGGTCCGGCGCGCGGCGCGTGCACGGCGGCGCTCGGCGATCATCATCTGCGGAGTCGGGCGGGCATTCTGGTTCACGCGGCCGCCCATAGGGCCGGCAGCTTGGCCAGACATCAGCGCCGACAGGGCCGTTCCAGAGAGGGACGCCGCCTACCGACCCGTTAACCATGGGGCCGTTCACCATTGCCACTACGGCATTTGGACCATATGGCGGGCGCGACGTCACGGGTGTTCGTGCCGGAACTCTTCCGGAGCGAGCCTAAGAGGGAAGCGGGTGAAACACCCGCGCTGCCCCCGCAACTGTGACCGGGGAGCGACCTGCTCAGATGCCACTGTCTGCCTGATTCGACTCAGGGGGCGGGAAGGCGGGCGGAAAGCGACGATCCGGGAGCCAGGAGACCTGCCTGAGACGGTCGCTTACGCTATCGGGCGGGGTGTACCGACAGCCAGCGGGAGAGCGCATTTCCGCGCTCCCTCCGTCATGAGCGGCAAGCACGCTTTTGACTGGAGGTCTTGTGTACAAATATCTGTTTTTCGGCGTTTTCCTTGCATCTCTCGCCCATCCTGCATTCGCGCAGGACGAGGCGACCATCACCGTTACCGCCACCGGCACCCGGATCGAGGTGGTCGATACCGGACAAGCCGTCACCGTAATCGGCGAGGACGAGATCGGGGCGGTTCAGGGGGCTGACCTCACTCGCATACTCGAACGCGCACCGGGCGTTGCCATCAGTCGCAACGGCGGCACCGGCGGGTTCACCGGCGTGCGGCTGCGCGGCAGCGAGGCGGAGCAGGTGCTGACCGTGATCGACGGCGTGCGCGTTTCGGACCCTGCCGCACCCACCGGCGGATATGATTTCGGCAACCTGCTGGCGCTCGATCTCGACAAGCTGGAGATCCTGCGCGGCTCCAACTCCACCATCTGGGGATCGGACGCGATCGGCGGCGTCATCGTCGCCTCGACTCGCGCGCAAGGCGGAGTTCGTGCCATGGCCGAATACGGCGCCCGCGATACCGCGAGCGGCACCGTTTCCGCCGGATTGAGCGATGCCGATACGGGTTTCCTCGGTTTGTCGGGTACATGGTTCAGCACCGACGGCATCTCCGCGGCTGATGTGGGCACCGAGGCCGATGGGTTCGAGCAATGGGCGCTGAACGGCCACGCACGCTACTACTTCAACGACCGTTTCGAACTTTTCGCCCGCACCCGCTACGCCGAGGGCGAACTGGACCTCGACGGCTTTCCCGCGCCCGATTTCATCCTCGCCGACACCGACGAGGTGCAGGAAACCCGCCAGTGGACGGGCTCTGCGGGCGCGGTGCTGGATACGGGCGCGCTGTTCCTGTCTGCCGCCTACAGCTTTGCCGATACCGACCGAGACAACCTCGACACCGCGGGCGCGGAGACATTCACCAGCCAGGGCCGGTCCGACCGGATCGAAGTGCGCGGCGAGTGGCGGCCGATCGGACCCTTCCTGCTGCACTTCGGCGCGGAGAACGAGTGGACCAGCTACGCGACGGCTTTCGATGCTGGCGAGAATACTCGCAGCAGCGGCGCCTATGCGCAGGCGGGGATCGAATACAACGCGATTTCCGGCCACATCGGCGCGCGGGTGGACGACCACGCCGACTTCGGCACGACCGTCAGCTTCGGCGCCGATGCCAGCTATGAACTCTCGCCCGGCCTGCGCCTGCGCGCCAGCATCGGGGAAGGGTTCAAGGCACCCAGCCTGTTCCAGCTCTACTCCGACTACGGCAACCTCGCCCTCGATCCCGAGCAGAGCACCAGCTTCGACCTCGGACTTGCCTATGGCGAACGCACGCTGTCGCGCGAGCCGATCTACGGCGCGGTGACGCTGTTCCAACGCAACACCGACAACCAGATCGCTTTCGTCAGCTGCTTTGGCGAGACGACGGGCATCTGCACCGACCGTCCTTTCGGCACCTACGACAATGTCACCCGCACCCGCGCGCGCGGGATCGAGGCGGAACTGTGGGCGCGCGCTGCCGATGGCGTGTCGCTGGCGGCAGTCTACACGCTAACCGATACCGAGGACCGCGATACCGGCCTTACGCTGGCCCGCCGCCCGCGCCATGCGGCCACGCTGACGGGCGAATGGCAGCCGGTGCAAGCCGTCACGCTCGGCGCGGACCTGCGCGTGGTTTCGGACAGCTTCGACGATGCGGCCAATGCCGTGCGGCTGAACGGTTACGAAGTGCTCACCCTGCGCGGCAGATGGACCGTGAGCGAGCGCGTGGAACTGTTCGGACGGGTGGAGAACCTGTGGGACGAGCAATACCAGACTGCCGCCGGTTACGGCACGGCGGGCACGGGCGCGCACATCGGGGCAAGGCTGTCGCTTTGAGGGGCGCGGTCGTCCTCGTCCTTGTGCTGGCGGCCTGTTCCGGGCCGGTAGAGCGTGCGCAGGGCGATTATCCCACCGTGGTCAGCCTGAACCCCTGCGCAGACGCAATCCTCGCCGAAATCGTCGCACCGGGGCAGTTGCTGGCCGTGTCGCACTACAGCCACGATCCCGCCGCCAGCTCGATGCTGCCGCAGCGCGCGGCGCAGTTCGCCGGCACCGGGGGCACGGCGGAGGAAGTGCTGGCCCTCGCGCCCGACGTGGTGGTGGCCGACGTTTTCATCCAGCCCGCAACCCGCCGCGCGCTGGAACAGGCGGGCATCCGGGTGGTGGCACTGGGGATCGCTTCGTCGCTGGAAGCGAGCCTAGAACAGGTAGAACTGCTCGGCGCTGCGACAGGAAACGAGGTGCGCGCCGCGAAATTATCCGGAGAAATCGCGACGAGCTGGCAGACGCATCGCTGGAATGGCGAGCCTGCGACCGCGATCCTGTGGCAGCAGGGCGGCATCGTCGCGGGCGAGGGTTCGCTCGCCCACGATCTGATGCAGCAGAGCGGTTTCGCCAGCCTGTCCGCCGCGCGCGGACTGGGGCAGGGCGCCTACCTGCCGCTGGAGGAAGTGCTGGCCGACCCGCCGCAGGTCGTCATCACGGCGGGCGATGAACGCGCCTTCTCTCATCCGGTGATGGTCGAGGCCGACGGCACGGCGCATCACACGCTTGCATCCTCGCTGCTCTATTGCGGCGGGCCGACCATCCCGCGCGCGCTGGAACGGCTGGCGGAAATCAGGCGGCAGGTGCCATGAACCGCGCCAGCCTGATCTTTGCCGCCCTGCTGCTTATCGCGGTGCCGCTATCGCTGCTGGCAGGGCGGGTGTGGGTCGATCCCGACACGACGCCCAACGCGTTCGCGATCCTTGCCGAACTCCGCCTGCCACGTGCGGTGCTGGCCGTGGTGATCGGGGCGGGGCTGGGCGCTGCGGGTGCTGCCATGCAGGGGTATCTCCGCAACCCACTTGCCGACCCCGGCCTGTTCGGAATCGCGCCGGGCGCGGCGCTGGGCGCAGTGATCGCGCTCTACATCGGCGTTGCGAGCGCGATCCTGCTGCCGCTGTTCGCGCTGGTGGGCGCTGGCGGGGCCATGGCGCTGCTGGCGCTGATCGCAGGGCGCACGGCGAACCCCGCCAACGGTATCGCGCTGTTCACGCTGGCGGGCATGATGATCGCCAGCCTGGCAGGCGCGCTCACTTCGCTGGCGATCAGCCTTGCGCCCAATGCGTTTGCCATGAGCAGCATCGTAACCTGGCTGATGGGCGCATTGACGGACCGTAGCTGGGCCGACGTAACGCTGGCCACACCATTGACGCTGGCGGGCCTTGCCGCGCTGTGGTGGGCGGGACGCGACCTCGACGCGATGACGCTGGGCGAACCCGCTGCGCGTTCGCTGGGTGTCTCACCGGGGCGGCTGATGGCGCTGCTGGTTGTGGGCACCGGCCTCACCGTGGGCAGCGGGGTGGCAGTGGCGGGGATCATCGGTTTCGTCGGCCTCATCGTGCCGCATCTCGTGCGCCCGCTGACCGACAAGCGCCCCTCTAGCCTGATCGTCCCGAGCGCGCTGGCGGGCGCGCTGCTGGTGCTGGTGGCGGATGTGGTGGTGCGTATCCTGCCGCTGGTGACCGAACTGCGCCTCGGCATCGCGCTTTCGCTGATCGGTGCGCCGTTCTTCCTGATGCTCCTGCTGCGAATGCGGAGGGCGGCGTGATGCTGGAGACCGTTGATCTCTGCATAAGCGAACGCCTCACAGGCGTGACCACCGCGCTGCAACCCGGCACGATCACCGCAATCTGCGGACCCAATGGCGCGGGTAAATCGACGCTGCTTTCGGCGCTCGCGGGGCTACTGCCAGCGGACGAGGGCAAGGTGCTGCTCGACAGCGCCCCGCTATCTGCCATGCCGCCGCGAGAGCGGGCCAGGGCCATCGGCTACCTGCCGCAATCGGGCGAGGTCGCATGGGACGTATCGGTTGCCAACCTCGTCGCCCTTGGCCGCCTGCCGCACGGCGACGCGGGCAAGTTCGCCGTTGCCAGCGCGCTGGCCGCCACCGCCATGTCCGACTTTGCCGCGCGGCCCATGTCCACCCTTTCGGGCGGCGAGAAGGCGCGCGCGCTGCTGGCCCGCGTGCTGGCGGGAGAGCCGCGCTGGATATTGGCCGATGAGCCCCTCGCCGCACTGGACCTTGCGCACCAGATCGGCCTGCTGAAAGTGCTGCGCGCGCAGGCGGACAGCGGCGTGGGCGTGGTGCTGGTGGTGCACGATCTCGCCCTCGCCATGAACTACGCCGACCGGGTGCTGGTGCTGGACGAAGGACGCCTGAAAGCAGACAGCGCCCCCGAAGAGGCGCTGTCGCTCGATATCATCAACGATGTCTGGGGTGTGAAAGCGCGCTGGCTGGGCGAACCGGGCCAGCGCGCTTTAACCACGATTGAATAGGTCCGCTGGATAAGCGGCTATTCCGTCCAATGAGAACCCGGCTCATTACCTTCCCTGACAAAGCAGCTTCTGCAACGACGGAAGAGAAAGAATGCAGTGGGACTGAAAGAAAAATAGCGATCGTCGCAGTTCGGGCATTTGGAGAAAAACGGCAGGAGGATCACTCCGAGAACTGCAATGAAACCTGCAGCGAAACAGGCAATGAAAGCAATTGCTGCCCAAGCGGAATCTTGAGAACCGCTCGTCATCACAATCAGGAAACTGACCGGGAAGGCGAAGAACGCGGCAATGATGACCTTACGTTTCGCTTCCAGACCCATGCCGCCCAAATCTCTCAAGAAAGCGTGGCGGGGCATGTGCTTGCCCCGCCGATTGATTAAATTTCGCCTTCTGCGCCATCGACACCCGTTACGTCGTCATCCTCGGGGATCAGCCCCCGTGCCTCCAGCAGCGGCTCGACGCGCGGGTCGCGGCCGGTGAAGTCGCGGAACATCTGTTCGTAAGTCTTCGAGTGGCCCTGGCCGAGGAAGGTGTTCACGATGTGGTCGCCCATCTCGCGGGTCATGCCGCCGTTTGCCGCCACGTAGCTGTAGGCGTCGTGGTGCAGCATTTCGGTCCACGTGTAGGCATAATAGCCCGCATCGTAGCCGTGTTCGAAAATGTGACGGTAGTAGGGCGTGCGGTAGCGCGGCGGCACCAGGTCGCTGCGCAGGCCGATCCGTTCCAGCGCTTCGGCTTCGAAGGCCATCACGTCCGTCGGCGCGGGCTGGCTCGGGTCGAGCGAGTGCCATTCCATGTCCAGCAGCGATGCGGCGATGATCTCGCCGAAGCTGTGGCCCTGGTTGAACTTGCTGGCGCGGTCGATCGCTTCCACCAGTTCCATCGGGATCACTTCGCCGGTCTCGTTGTGACGAGCGTAGCGTTGCAGCACCTCGGGAACGGCGGCGAAGTTCTCGTGGAACTGGCTGGGGAATTCCACCCAGTCGCGCGCGGTGTTCGTGCCCGAGAGCGAGGGATACTGCTGATCGGCGAAGATGCCGTGCAGCGCGTGGCCGAACTCGTGGAACATCGTGGTCACGTCGTCCCAGGTCGCCAGCGCGGGTTGGCCGGCGGCGGGCGGAGCGATGTTCTGCGTGTTGGTGACGACAGGCTTCAGGCCTAGCAGGTGGCTCTGCTCGATGAAGTTACTCATCCACGCACCGCCACGCTTGCTCTCGCGCTGGAACGGATCGAAGTAGAACAGCGCCTGTTCCTCACCGTCGTGGAAGACGGTGTAGACCTTCACGTCCGGGTGATAGGTGGGGATGTCGGTGCGTTCCTCGAAGGTCAGGCCGTAAAGCTGCTCGGCCATGTAGAACACGCCGTCCTCCAGCACGTTCTCGACGACGAAGTACTGCTTGATCTCCTCGTTATCGAGGGCGTAGCGCTCTGCCCGCACCTTGCTGGCGTAATACTGCCAGTCCCACGGGGCGAGGGTGAAGTCGTGCCCGTCTTCCTCGATACGGGCCTGCAGCACGGCAGCCTCGCGTTCCTGCGTGGCGCGCAGGGCGGGAACCATGTCCGACATGAAGCCGATGGCGGCCGCGGGGTCGGAAACCATGCGGTCATACATCTGCCAGTTGGCGTGGCTCGGTTCACCGAACAGCTGGGCGCGGCGGTTGCGCAGCGCGACCACTTCCTGGATCAGCGGCAGCGTGCTGGCCTCGCCCGACTGGTTGCGGTTGATGCTGGCCTTGTAGAGCATCTCGCGCACGTCGCGGTTGTCGAGCTGCGCGAGCTGCGGGACGCCGGTTGTGTTGCTGACGTTCAACATGAACTCGCCATCGCGGCCCGCTTCGGCGGCGGCAGCGGCGGCGGACGCGATCTGGCCTTCGGAAAGACCGGACAGCATGGCCCGGTCATCCACGAAGATCGAGGCGTTGTTCTGGCCCGTCGTGATGCGCTGCGAGATCTGCGAAGAAAGCGAGGAAAGCCGCTCGTTGATCTGGCGCAGTTCGGTTTGCGCATTGTCGCCCAGCAGCGCGCCGCGGTGGACGAATTCGTCGTATGTCGTCTCCAGCAGCATCGCGTCTTCCGGCGTCATGCTCATCGCGGCGCGGTTGTCGTAGACGGCCTTCACGCGGGCGAACAGCTGCGGGTTGAGGTAGATGCTGTCGGTCATCGCGGCGACTTGCGGAGCGAGCTCCTCGTCGGTCATGGCGATGGTATCGTTGATGTTCGCCGAAACGATCTGGCTGAATGCGCCGTAGGCACGGCTGAACACCTGGCCCGAACGCTCCATCGCCACCAACGTGTTGTCGAAGGTGGGCGGATTGGGGTTCTCGGCAATCGCCTCGATCTCGGCCAGCTGGATGGCGATGGCTTCCTCGATGATGCCCTGCCACTCGCTGTCCTCGATCTGGTCGAACTGCGGGGCATGCATGTAGAGCGGGGACAGCTCGGCAAAGATGCTGGTCGCTTCGGGAATGTCGGGATTGTATTCTGCCGTATCGGGCAGGGCGGCAGGCGTGTTCATGCTGCCTTCTTCCATCGTTGTGCAGGCGCTGGCAAGCGCGGCGATCATGGTGGTGGCGAGAAGTTTGCTCTTGCGCATTCGGGCGTCTCTTCCTTCAGGATTTGGTCTTGGCGCGCCGGACGGCGCAGCTTTGTGGTTTCGACTGAAACTTGGCGCATAGTCCTACAGATGGAACCTGCCAAGAGCCTGAACGCGGGTTTCAGGAGGAGGTTTCCCCCTCCGTGGTCGTCGCCGCAGCAGCCGCTTCGGCCAGCGCCTGCCTGTTCACCGTCACCACGCGCGGACGGCCTCCCGGCTCACCGGGGCTGAGCCAGATCGCACCAAGTTCGAAGAAGCCGCCCTGATCGGGCACGACAGTCATGTCGCGAAGGTCCAGGCTGCGCATCAGGGCGAGCATTTCGGGGGAGAAGACTTCGGTGAACTCGCGCTCCGCAAGATCCGTTTCCATCATGTCGCGGCGGTTGCCGTCTGCATCGATGTAGAGCAGGGGGACGCCGATCTCGCCCAGCAGGGCGTCGCGATCCTCGCCGGTCGCGGCCTCGCGCAGGGCGGTGAGGGCGGCCTCGAACTGGCTCGCGCTCGTGCCTGTGGCGCAGGAGATAAGTCCGCCCTCGGCAGGATCGTTGGCACGGTCGAATTCGCGATCGGGAGAGACCTGCTGTTCCCACACCACCAGCAGACAATCACGCTCGGCCTCGGCAGCGGCGGAACCTGCGGGTGCGGGAATGTCCAGGCTGCCGGCCATTTCGCCAGACGCATCGACCGGAGGACCTTCCTGCGCCGAACACGCGCCAAGCATCGCAAGACCCGCCAGCGCGGCAACGATACGGGCCGGGGCGGGTCTTGCTGTCTGGTCTGTGCGGCTATGCAACATGGGCTGGCTTTTGGCCGGAGGAAATGCTGGGTTCAAGCTTCGCGTATCACGTGGTCGCCTGGCCACTCGTGTTGATTTCAATTGCGCGCGGGTCTTCATACTGGGCGCTCATGAAAATCGACTGACGACGCTCGGAACGAAATTCCAGTCCGCGCGCCACCTTGCCGGCGGCAGTCGTATAGGTCAGCTCTCGAGCGATCCCGTCATAATCCGCCATCTGGATAGCGGCATTGAGATTGGGGCTCTGGTCTTCGGAGACGTTCCCCTCACCGACGTTGTAGACAAGGTCCACAAGCGCATCGAACTCGTGCTGGTAGAGCGGCAGGTCGCCGACGAGGCGTTTCACACCCTGTTCGGCGCGGCGCAAGTCGGCTTCGAGGAAATCGAGCGCCTGGTCGTAAGTGATGCGGTCCCCGACACGAAGACCGTCTTCCGGGCGAACGAGGTGGCCCACACCAACGGTCGGATAACCTGCGACGTCGCGATAAACGGTCAGCCGCACGCCTTCCTCTTCGGCGAGCGCTTCCTTCATGGTGTCACTGGACACCAGTTCCAGCGCGTGAACGCGCGTTTGCGTCGGGTCGACCTGCTGGAAAGTGATCTTGTGCTGCGGATCGAAGGCCGCGATATCAACCGCGCCCGTGCTGAAGCCCATAACGGCGGCAGACATGGCGAGCGCGGCCTTGCGCTTGCGCATCCTGCCACGCAGGTTCTCCCCCTTGATGGAGCGGTACTTGCGGCGCATCCGGCGCACCAGTTCGCGCACCATTTCGCCGCGCATCCAGCTCAAGGCCGGTTCGAGTTCGTTCGAACTATCAGCCCTTTCCTCGTTCCCCTTCGTTGATGTTTCAGCAGACGAACGTGCGGGTTTGGGAGGGTGGGTCGAGCCGTCGCGCGGGTTCAAGCGCGGCGCCTGGGCGGCAATCGCGTGTGCGTCGATCGGGTTTTCTAGCGTCGTATGCGACATGGGAGTCCTGTTGTGCCTGTGGCAACCGGCGCGGATAGGAACTGTCGGCGGTCGCCGTGTATCGTTTCACCTTATCAACGGGTTGCAGAAAGGATCGGTCCACACTTCGTCCGATCAGGCCCACGGTTCACGAGTTGCGCGGGAACGAATGGCGCGGGACATGTGCCTTGAGAAACATTCTTAGACGTTTGGGTAAGTCACGGAAATTTCGTTATTTCCGAATATATCGCTCCGTTCGGCGTAAGGTCACTTTCGAACAGGGAAAAGCCATCCACTTGCCACGGGCCAAGGCTCAGTGCGCCGTTTGCGTGCAGCCAGTCGCCGATGAAGCCGCTGCCCGAATTGAGGCGCGCCAGCGTGATATGCGGGGTGAACCGGCGCGTTTCCGAAGGCAGTCCGGCGCGGCGGCAGGCCATCTCCACGCGCATCTGCAAAAGGTCCAGTTCCGCACTGGGGCCGATACGCGCCCAGATCGCGCGGGCACGGCCCTTGCCCTCGAAATGGCCGACGCCCGAGATGCGGATCGGGAAGGGGGCGAACAGCACGCTTTCCAGCGCGGTGGTCAGGTCTGCGGCCGTGTGACGGTCCACCTCGCCGACGAAGCGCAGGGTCACGTGCAGGTTGTCGGCATCCTGCCAACGCGCGCCGGGCACGCCTTCCATCGAGTCGAGCAGGGCTTCGGCGACATCTTCGGGAGGGCGAAGGGCGACGAAGAGGCGGCGTGACGACATGGGGAGCACATGGCGATTGCGGACATATTCGTCCAGCTTTCCCCGTGCCCTATGGACAATCCCGCGCAGCAGGCGCAGATAGCCGCCCACCCGGATATCTTCCATGCATTTCAATCGCCTCTCCCTCGCATCGGTCCTGTGTGCCGCGCTGATCGCGGCCACCCCTGTGCACGCCGCCGCGCAAGAGGTTCGGCAGGGCGAGCGTGGCGGGACCGAAACGGTAAACCTCACGCCCGCACAATTGTTCGCCTTTGCCGACGAGGCGCGCGATGCCGGCGATTTCGACACGGCAGAAACCGCCTATCGCGCCCTGGCGCAGCATCCCGAGATCGAACTGCGCACGGAAGCGCGCTTTCGCCTCGCCATGATGCTGGACGGGCAGGGCGAGACGCGCGAGGCGGCAACGATCCTGCGGCAGATCCTCGACGAAAAGCCCGATGCGGCGCGGGTGCGCGTGGAACTGGCGCGGATGCAGGCGGCGATGGGCAACCTGCGCGCGGCGGAGCGGGAACTGCGGGCCGCCCAAGCGTCGGGCCTGCCGCCGGAAGTGGAGCGGCTGGTGCGCTTCTACGCCAGCGCGCTCAATTCCTCGCGCCTCTACGGTGCCAGCCTCGAACTGGCGTTCGCGCCCGACAGCAACATCAATCGCGCCACCCGGTCGGACACGCTGGGCACGATCATCGGCGATTTCGACCTCAGTGACGATGCCCAGGCGACCAGCGGTCTCGGCCTCGCCACGCGCGCGCAGCTGTGGGGTCGCTTGCCGGTATCCTCGAAAGTGCTGCTGCGCGGCGAGGTGAACGCGGGCGGCTCCTTCTACAAGGAAAACCAGTTCGACGACTATTCGATCGGCGTGGAGCTGGGGCCGGAGCTGCAATCGGGCGCGGACCGTTTCGCCTTGACCGGCGTGGTGCAGTGGCGGTGGTTCGGCGGGGATCCCTATGCCTTCTCCTACGGCGCGCAGGGGGACTGGCGCCACCCGATCGGCCAGCGCACGCAGCTGCGCGTCGATGGCTCCGTGCTGCGCAGCGAGGACAAGTTCAACGATCTGCGCGATGCCACGCGATACTCGCTCTCGACCGGCGTGGACCGTGCCTTCTCGCAGCGGTTCGGCGGGGGGCTGAGCGTTTCGGGCAGCCGCAGCGAGGCGCGCGATCCGGGCTATTCCACCACGCGCGGCGGCATTGCCGCCTACGCCTATCGCGAGGCGGGGCAGACCACGCTGGTGGCCAATCTCGGCTATTCGCACCTCGAGGCGGACGAGCGACTGTTACTTTATCCCGAACGCCGCCGCGATGACCGTTTCGATGCGGGCATCTCCGCGACGCTGCGCGCGCTGCGCGTCGGCACCTTCGCGCCGGTGGCGCGGCTGCGGTACGAGCGGAACTGGTCGACGGTAGAGATTTACGACTACGACCGCGTCGCTGCGGAATTCGGCGTAACCGCTGCATTCTGAGTATTGCCAGAATTTAGAATCGGGGGCACTATCGCATTGTCAGGAAGGGGCGCTAAACCCTTCGGACAGGGGATCTTTCAGGGGCTTTCAGAAAATATGAATTCCAAGCGTCGGATTGCGGCCATGGCGTCGCTGTCGAGTCTTGCTCTTGCCTTGTCCGCATGTGGCGGCGGCAGCACCAGCGGCGATGGCGGGCCGATCATAACGCCGGGACCGGCACCTTCGCCGACACCGTCGCCCAGTCCGACACCGACACCGACACCGACACCGACACCCACGCCTACGCCTGCGCCGACACCAACGCCAACTCCGGCGCCAACACCGACGCCTACGCCCACGCCAACACCGACGCCCGCTCCCGGTGCGAATGCCGATCTCGTCGGCACGCTGCAGAGCCAGAGCTTCGGCAATACGTCCTTGCGCGGACAGGCAAGCTATCCCTCAGGGAACAGGTCCGTCGCCCAATCCGACGTGGTTTTCGAATACATCGCGTCCAGCAACAGTTACCGTGTCACAAGCGGCTCGGTCAGCCAGACCTTCCCGCTGTCGTCACGCAGTTCCGCGCTCAGCAGTGCTGAGGCGAACGTCTACGTCGTCACTTCCGGCACGCGTACGGACAGCCTGCTGGTCACCACCAATTCCGAAGATCTCGGCACGCCGGACAACCCGCTCTTCCGCTATGTCGGCGCGGCGATCTGGCAGCGCACTGACGAGACAGCAACCACGATCAGCGGGCAGATCGAGGCGATCGCCTATGGCATCGTGACGCCGATTGCCGACATTCCCACCACTGGCTCGGCGGATTACGAAGTGCGTCTTTACGGCACCACGGCCTTCGAGGATACCGTCCTGCCCTCGCGCGGCGATGGTCTGCTGACGGTGAATTTCGGAGGTGGCAGCATCGTTGGCACCGGAGAGCTCAGCACACTGAGCAATGGCTCTGTCACGCAGATCGACCCGTGGAGGGTGCAGGGCACGATCTACGGAGACACGAAGACCTTCGGCGGCATTTTCTCGGTCACCAACTACACCGGCGGCACGGTTTCGCTGGAAGGGCAATTCTACGGCCCGAATGCCGACGAACTGGGTGCGGTCTATTCCCACAACACCGGACTTGGCGGTCCGATTTTCTTCGGCGTCATGCTTGGCAAGGACACCAGCCTGTTCCCCACCAACGATTCGCTGCGCGCGATGGTGGTGAACGAGAACCTTGCCGAAATGGGCATGGAGTATCGCACCCAGATCGACACCGACACAGGGTTCAATTTCAACGGCGGAGAGCCCAATCCGCACACCTCGGACGGTTCATCGGTCAACTTTTCGGAGGGTGCCGGAACCTTCGTTTACACCGCCGGTGCGGGCACGGTTGAGCGTGCGCTTCCTGCCACGCGCAACGCATCGCTCAGCAATGCTGCCTTCGACGGTTACAGCTTCCAGACCACCCGCGAGGTGAATGGAGAGGACGTGGCCGAACAGCACACGGCCTATGTCCTGCGACCTGCAGACGACAATCCCGAACTCGCGCTGACCTATTCCAGCCTGCTCGCGTTCGAATACCGTTCGCTGGACCGGCTCACCTATTTCGACGTCGAGCAGGGCTACGTCGCATTCGGCCAGCTGACCCCGGCAGATGCGATCCCTCGCACCGGGCAGGCGACCTATGGCGCGCTGCTCTACGGCCAGTCCGACAACACCACCATGTCGAACGGGCGTGGCGGAAATTACGAGGTGACCGGCACCGGCCAGTTCGTCGTCAATTTCGGCGCAGGCACGGTGGGCGGCTCGCTCAGCCCGTGGCTTTACGATCCTATTGCCGGGACGCTGACGCAATTGGGTGATTACACGCTGGAAACCGGCCAGATCACATACGACAATTCCGAATTCTTCCCCGATCCCGCGTTCTTCGGCGGCATCGCCGGGCCGAACACGCCATCGGGCAGCGGGGGCTATTACCAGGGCCAGTTCACCGGTCCCAATGCCGAGGAACTGATCGCGCGCTGGTTCGCCCAGACGGTGGACCCCGTGTCGGGCGGCCAACTCGACATCTTCGGCGCGGCCGTGGGCAAGGCGGGGGCGAGCGTCTCCCTTCCGGACCTGCTGCCGGGTCGTGCAGATCCCACGCTGGTGACGCTGCCCAGCCTGCCGCCGGGCACCACGTCCCTGATCGATCCCGATGGCCGGTATGGCTTTGCGACGCGCGCCTCGCTGCTCAGTCTCGACACCAATTCCACCGGCGGCGTGGTGACGCAGCCGGAATCCGGCACCAGCAGGCTCGATATCGTCTACGATTCCGCCACCGGCAATTACGAAGTGGTGGTCGGTGCCGACACGGTCACTTTCGTTCCGGGCAGCGAGACGGGCAGCTTCGCGGCTGGCAACGTCAACTATTCGCGCTTCGTCAACGGCACCGGCAACAACCAGGATGTGCTGGTGGTCGCGGACTTCCCGGCAACGCCGGACAAGAACCTTTCCTATGTCACGCACGGTCTGTTCAGCAGCCGCAATCCTGCGGGCGCGGGCAGCGTGTTCGATGCCTACGGCTTCTACGCCGGTATCCCCACAGCGGCTTCCGAAGTGCCGCGCACGGGCTCTGCCAACTACTCGGTCTATCTCTATGCGATGGCCGGGCAGAACGGCGCGCCGACGGAACTGGTGCGCTCGCTCGTGCCCGGCACGATGGACGTCTATTTCCAGGGCGACAGCATCTACCTGACGGGCGATGCCGAGCGGTACAATCTGGCCACCGGCGCTTCGCTGGGCACGGTGAACTACAACGCCAGCGCCGACATTTCGGGCTTCGAAAACGACTTCGACGGCGTGTTCCGCCTGAACGGCGTGGAAGGAAGCTGGGAAGGGCTGTTCTTTGGCCCTGCTGCGCTGGAAGTCGCCGCCACGTTCCAGTCGCTGGGCGGCGGATATTCCTACGCCGGTTCGCTGGCTGGCTCTCGCGATCCCGCGTTCCGGGGCATTGCCACCAACTTTGCCGAGCTGACCGAGCCGACCGATTTCGGCGCGATCCAGCTGCGCACGCAGCAGTCGCGCTATTCGTTCAGCACCGAGGTTTACCAGCAGTTCGGCCAGGTGGGCGATTTCATGGAAGTGACCGGTGTCGCGCCCGTCAGCTACGATCCTGCCACCGGCGAATGGACCGTCGTGCGCGGGATCGAGGCAACATTCGACGAAACCGACATCAACGCCGCGCAGTCGAATGACCAGTTCATCGCCTATGGCGATACCGTGCTGGGCGAAACCGGGGTGGACCCGGTAAACGGCATGAAGCTGCTCAACCCCGCGGCTGGCAATTCGCTGGTGGAGCTGACCTACACCTCCTTCATCGATTACCAGGCGGGTGACGGCACGGTGGACCGTTATCTGCTCGTCTTCGGGTTCGAGACAGAGGACGTGGACGTGCCGACCACCGGCAGCGCCAGCTACACCACCACGGTCGTGGGCGTGGGGGCCAGCACCGGCTTCGACGGTGACGAGTTCTACACCGTGGATGGCACCAACGCGATCACGGTGAACTTCGGGGCAGGTTCGTGGAGCGCGGCTCTGGACCTGAACGGCACGAACGAGAACACCGGGGCCACGCGCGATCTGGGCACCTACACCACGGACCTTGGCTCGATCACCGGCAACAAGCTGAACCAGGCGAACCTGCGCGACGGGGCCGACACCGATGTGGGCGACATGTTCGCCTACTTCTTCGGCCCGCAGGCGGCAGAGATCGGCGGCGGCTTCGATATCTACACCCGCGACACCATTCGCGGCGGCGACAACCAGCTGGATATCGACGGCGTGTTCTTCGGCAAGAAAGACTGACAACGGGTTGGCGCGTCGCCCGCAGGGGTGGCGCGCCTGCTGGCATACCGGGCGCTCCCGCTAAGGCGCAAGAAGGGTACACATGCACTCCTTGAAGACGGTTTCGATCTCCAGCCTCGCGCTGGCACTGGCAGCGTGCGGCGGGGGCGGAACCTCAAGCGGCGGCGGCGGCCCGGTCATCACGCCCGGCCCCGCGCCCACGGCAACGCCGACACCTTCTCCAGCGCCGACGCCGACGCCGACGCCGACGCCGACGCCCACTCCTTCGCCCACACCCACGCCGGTGCCGACAGCACCGAACACCAGCGTGCAGCCGCCGCTGGAAACGGGCACATTCGCGACGCAGGCCGATATCACCGCCGTTACCTACGACCGCGGCGCGGCGCAGGCTTCTACGAAGGGCGATGGTTCGCAAGTCACCATCAGTTACGATGCGGCCGACAATGCCTACGTGATCGGGGTCGGGCCGCAGAATTACCGCTTCCTGCCGAGTGACGCGCTGCCCTCTGCCGGGAACTTCGCCTTTGCGAACAGCGCGAACGGAGAAGAGCGCAACCTCCTCCTCTCCACTGGCGACCAGGGGCTGATCGAACCGCGTCCGGAATACGTGCGGGAGGGGTTGTTCTACACCTCGAGCTACAATGCCATCGACGACGAGCGCGAATATTCCGCATCCAGCTTCGTCTTCGGCCTGCCCAGCGATGTGGCCGATATCGCGCCCAGGGGCCGGGCGGCGCATTTCATCACCCTTCGCGGCGCGCTGTCCGGGTCTTCCGCACAGGGTGCGCCGTACGACACGCTCTCGCTGTTGAGCGGCGTCGGCTCCGTCCAGGTCGACTTTGCCACCGGCAAGGTGACGATCGCCGCGAACACCTCGGTCAGCAACACGCAGGGCCAGTCGCGCGACGAGGCCAATGCGGGAACGCTGTCCGGCACAGCAGACTTGGCCTCGGGCGAGAACCTGTTCACCGGCAGCTTTACCGCCAACCATACCGACGGGGCCGGGGCGCTGGCGTTCAACGGCGACTGGTCGGGCCGGTTCTACGGGCCGGATGCGGACGAGGTCGGCGGCACGCTCTACGCAACCTCGGGCGACTACTTCTACAGCGCCAGCTTCGCGGGCCGCGAATACGATGCCGTCCTGCCCGGCGACACGCTGGCGAACCTCACCGGCGTCACACGTTTCCGCACCAGCCGCAATGCGAACCTGTTCCCGGAGGCAGGCGGCATCGAATCCCTGCTGAGCGAATATTTCCTCACCTACGACGCGGCGACGCAGCGGTGGGAAGTGGGGACGAGCCAGTTCACCATCGGCTTCGGCCCCGGCAACCGGGTCTCCGCGCAGGATGCGAACGACCTGCTTGCCTACCGCGCCACGCAGCCGGTGGCGGGTGGGGGCGAGGTGCAGTACGACATCGGCCTGTTCGACGGCAGTTCGCAGGGCGTGGCGCTGACCTATACCAGCTTTGCCCGCGTGATCGGCACCCGACTGGACGCGGGCGGCGCGGTGGAGGCAACCTCGCTCGACTGGATCGCCTTCGGCATTGCCACGCCGCTCGACCAGATACCGCTCACCGGCAGCGCCAGCTATACGGGGCGCACGGCGGGCACCCTGCGGCAGGGATCGGACATCCTGGCGGAGTTCGGCGGCACCTCGCTGCTGCGGGTGAATTTCGGCGACCAGACGCTGACCGTGCGGATTGCACCGAGCGGCGTAGACGCGGGCGGTGTGCCCATCGCCTACGGTATCTACGATTTCGCCGGCGCATTGTCGGCGGTGACGGGCGAGATCGAGGCGGACCTGAACGGCGGGAACGGCTCCCTGCTGGGCCGCTTCTTCGGTGATGCCGCGCAGGAGTACGGCGCCACCTTCAGGATCGAGGACGCAGGGCTGGGCACGCTCGACGGGGTCAGCTTCGGGAAGCGCGACTGAAAAAGAGAAGGGCGCGCCACCCGGCTGGGTGACACGCCCTCCTCCTGTCTGCCGATCTGGCGTTAGAAGCTGATACCGGCCCCGGCGCTGAAGCCGCCCTTGCCGTTGGTATCGATCGTGCCGCCCACGCTCAGCACGCCCGCGCCGTCGTTGAACGTGGTGGACGCGCCGATCGCAAAGGCCGTTTCGCCGCGGTAGTGGCCGATCGCGCCGCCAACCATCGAGCGGCCCGGATCCATCGTCTGCGGGACGCCCGCGAGAGCCATGGCGCCCGCGGTTCCGGCAAAGGCCTCGTCGCGCAGTTCGTCGAGGTCGAAGGCCAGCTGGTCCAGCCCGGCGCTGATGATGTCGAACCGCTGGTCGGTATATTCCATCGAGCTGCTCATCACGTCGGCAAGCCCCGCCTGCAACTGCCCCAGGTTCACTGCGTCGTTCGCTAGCGTGCCGTTGGCGACGTTGTGCACCCGCACCGGCGCGGAGGAGTCGAGGCCCACGAAGGTCACGTCCTGCGTGATCGTGCCGCCGTTGCTCTGCGTCGGGTTGTCGGGATCGGAATACTGCACCGCGACGACCGTGCTGCCCGAGAGGTTGGCATTGATCGTCGCGATGTCCGAGGTGTTCTGGTCGATATCCACACGGTTCTCTGCCACGGCTGCGTTGGTGGCCGCCAGCTGCGAACCGTTGACCGCGTCGGTCGACCCGGCTGCGACATTGCCCGCTGCCACGTTCGTCACGCGAACAGGATCGCCGCCGGCACCGATCAGCGCAGCGGTGTTGGTGGGCGTATCGCTCAGCATCGTGGGATCGGCATCTGCCACGTAGCCGATGGGGACGTTGGCAAGCTGCTGCTGCACTTCGACGATCGAGGTTTCGTTCACCGTCACGCGGTTGTCGATGTTGGCAATCGCGGTGCTGTTGTCCGCAATGTCGCCCTCGTTCACGGTAACGCGGGCATCGATGTCGCTGATATCGCCCTCGTTCACCGTAACCCGGTCGTCCAGGTTGGCGATCTCCGTAGTGTTGTTGGCGATATCGCCTTCATTCACCGTTACGCGGGCGTCGATATCGGCGATATCGCCCTCGTTGATCGTCACCCGGTCATCGAGATTGGCGATGTCGGTGGTATTGGTGGCGATGTCACCCTCGCTCACCGTCACGCGCGCGTCGATGTTGGCGATGTCGGTCTCGTTCGTGGTGACACGGTTGTCGAGGTCGACAATGTCGCCCTCGTTGGTGGTGACCCGCGTATCGAGATCGGCAACGGCCTCGTTGGTCTCGAACAGCTGGCTGCCGTTCACCGCTTCGTCGGACGTGGCGCTGACTTCGCCATCCCGGACATTGGCGAGCGTCGTGCCGCCGGCGCCGTCGAAGGTGACACTGGTGCGCGTCGCATCGTCATAAGTCACGCCCAGCGGATCGCCGTTGGTCTCGATCGCCAGGATAGCGTCGGCATTGGCCTGGATCGCCGCCGTGTTCGCATCCACCTGAGTGTTGGTGGCGAACAGCTGCGAGCCGTTGACGGCATCGCTGGAGCCTGCGCTGAGCGCGCCATCGGCGACATTGGTGACGGTCGTCCCGCCGGCACCGCCCAGGGTCACGCTGGCCTGGGTGGCATCGTCGTATTGCACCGCCGTATCCTGCAATTCCGCGATATCGGTGGTGTTCGTCGTGACGTCCGCCTGCAGGTTCGTAATGTCGGTGGTGTTTGTTGCCATGTCCGTCTGGAGATCGGCAATGTCGCCGGTATTCGCGGCTACGTTCTCGTTGGTTGCGAACAACTGGGAGCCGTTCACCGCCTCGTCCGACGTTGCGCTTACCTCGCCATCGGCCAGATTGCCGATGGTGGTGCCGCCGGCACCGCCCAGGGTCACGCTGGCCTGGGTGGCATCGTCGTATTGCACGGCCGTGTCCTGGAGCGCCGCGATATCGGTGGTGTTCGCCGCAACGTCCGTCTGCAGGTTCGTGATATTCGTGGTGTTCGTGGCGACATCCGTTTGCAGGTCGGCGATATCGCTGGCGTTCGCGGCCACGTCCTGATTGGTGGCGAACAGCTGGGAGCCGTTGACTGCCTCGCCCGACGTTGCGCTTACCTCGCCATCGGCCAGGTTGGCGATGGTGGTTCCACCGGCACCGCCCAGGGTGATGGAAGTCTGCGTGGCGTCATCGTATTGCACGGCATTGGCGACCGCGCCGCTGACGCTGTCGATGGCGGCCTGCACCTGTCCGACGGTCGCGGCATCGGTCGGGGCGGAGCCGGGGGCGACGTTGGTGATCTGTCGCAGCGCGCCCGGCGCGCCCACCGATACCGAACCGACGGAGTCGAATGTCCCGGCAAGGAAATCGGCGGTGTAGCCGGTCTGCGCACCGCGATCCGCAATGGAGCCTGCGCCAAGGGCCACGCTGTTTGCTGCCGTTGCGCTGGCATCCGTGCCGATGGCGATGGCACCGTTCGCGCCTACTGTGGTGGAAGCGTTGTTGCCCAGCGCAATGGCGTCGAGCTCTCCGGCCGATGCCGTCAGTCCTTCCGCTCCCAGCCCGGTGATCTGGTTGCCACCGATGGCAAGCCCTGCTTCGTCGCTCAGCGTGTAATTGTCTGCCTGGAGGTTGCAATCGCCGGGCGATACCAGGTTGCCGTCGGTATCGAGAACCTGAAGCGTAACCGCGTCTCCGGACGCAAGCGCCGCAGTGGTCTCCGCGATGCCGAGATCCACGTCGGGAATGTCGAGCAGGTCGATCGTGCCGATGCCGAGGTCCAGCTCGATACTGAGCAGATTGTCGTAAAGCGTTTCAAGCCCTGTCGCCGTGGGTACGACCGTGGTGTTCAGCACATCCGTCAGCACGGAATCGTCGAGGGATATTCCGGTGCAGACATCGACGACCGGCTGGAGAGCCTGGGCCTGGACGGGCTTGGTAAGTCCCGGTGCGGTCAGGCTGGCCACGCCAACCCCGGCCATCATCGTCGCTCGGAGAATCGCGGTGTTTGTCTTCCTCATTTCTCTTCCTCTCTCATTCCCGTCCAAGGTATTGAGATTATGGAGATTTTAGGAAGAGCCGCGTTAAGAGTATGCTACCGCGAATTAAGTGCAGATTGCGCAAAATGCGTACTCTTGAAAGATGGCAGATCGTCAGCCTACCTCGCCGGATCAGCGAAATTCAGCGGGTTTTCAGACGGCGGAAGAACAAACGGTTAATATTTGGTTAACCCTAATCGCGACTTGTTCACGCATATTGATAAATTTTCCGCGGTTCGATTTTCGAGCGTGATTTCAACGATTTCGGCCAGGCATAGCGTTACGGGAATCGCGCCAGCGGCGCACTACGGCTTTTGGGCTGCCTTGCGTCAGTTGCCGGAACATTATAGGAACAGATGCGGACCGGCCACCTTCGGTCAGGCACGGACTTCAGGCCCACTGGACTTGTGACATACAAGGCCCCACTTGGACGGCTTATGGCTCTTACCAAAATCTCCGTAAAAGGCGCTCGCGAACATAACCTCAAGGGGGTCGACATCGACCTTCCGCGCGACAGCCTGATCGTCATCACCGGGCTTTCCGGCTCCGGCAAGTCGAGCCTCGCGTTCGACACCATCTATGCCGAGGGGCAGCGACGCTACGTGGAGAGCCTCTCGGCCTACGCGCGCCAGTTCCTGGAAATGATGCAGAAGCCCGATGTGGAGCACATCGACGGGCTCTCTCCAGCGATCAGCATCGAGCAGAAGACCACGAGCCGCAACCCGCGCTCCACCGTGGCGACCGTTACCGAGATCTACGACTACATGCGCCTGTTGTGGGCGAGGGTGGGCGTTCCCTACTCGCCTGCCACCGGACTGCCGATCGAGGCGCAGACCGTCTCTAACATGGTCGACCGGGTGATGGAATTGCCCGAAGGCACGCGGCTCTACCTGCTTGCCCCCGTGGTGCGCGGCCGCAAGGGCGAATACCGCAAGGAACTGGCCGAGTGGCAGAAGGCGGGCTTTACCCGCGTACGCATCGACGGCGAGATGTACGCGATCGAGGACGCGCCTGCGCTCGACAAGAAATTCAAGCACGACATCGAGGTGGTGGTGGATCGCCTCGCGGTGAAGGAAGGGCTGGAAACGCGGCTGGCGGACTCGTTCGAACAGGCGCTGAAGCTGGCCGAGGGGCTGGCCTACGTGGACCTCGCCGATGGCGTGGTGCGGGGGCGCGAGGACGAGGCCGACAGCGGCGGCAACCTGAAAGGCGCAGGCATCCCTGCCAACCGTATCGTGTTCTCAGAGAAATTCGCCTGCCCGGTGTCGGGCTTCACCATCGAGGAGATCGAGCCGCGCCTGTTCTCCTTCAACGCCCCGCAAGGCGCCTGCCCCACGTGCGACGGCATCGGCGAGAAGCAGCTGTTCGACCCGCAACTGGTGGTGCCGAACGAGGAACTGAGCCTGAAGAAGGGCGCCGTGGTGCCTTGGGCCAAGTCCAACCCGCCGTCGCCCTACTACATGCAGGTGCTCGGCAGCCTGGCGGCGGAATACGGCTTCGACCTCACCACGCCCTGGAGCGACCTGAAACCCGAGCACCGCGATGTGATCCTCTACGGCACTAAGGGCAAGCGCGTGCCGCTCACCTTCAAGGACGGGCGCAAGGAATATACCGTGCAGAAGGCGTTCGAGGGGGTGATGGGCAACCTCAACCGCCGCATGGCGCAGACCGAGAGCGCGTGGATGCAGGAGGAGCTGGCCCGCTTCCAGACCGCGCAGCCGTGCGAGACCTGCGGCGGCGCGCGCCTGAATGAAAAGGCGCGCGCGGTGAAGATCGTCGATACCGACATTTCCCAGCCCACGCGCCTCAGCGTCTCCGATGCGCTCGAATGGTTCGAGGCGCTGCCGGAGAAGCTCACCGCCACGCAGAACCAGATCGCGCGCGCCATCCTCAAGGAAATCGTGGAGCGGCTGGGCTTCCTCAACAACGTCGGCCTCGACTACCTCAACCTCGACCGCACCAGCGGCACCCTGTCCGGGGGCGAGAGCCAGCGCATCCGCCTCGCATCGCAGATCGGCTCCGGCCTGTCGGGCGTGCTCTACGTGCTGGACGAGCCGTCCATCGGCCTCCATCAGCGCGACAACGACCGGCTGCTGGAAACCCTCAAGCGTCTGCGCGACCTCGGCAACACCGTGATCGTGGTGGAGCACGACGAGGACGCCATCCGTGCGGCGGACCACGTGGTGGACCTTGGCCCCGGCGCGGGCGTGCACGGCGGCGAGGTGGTGGCGCAGGGCACCCTGAATCAGGTGCTGAAGGCCAGGAACTCGCTCACCGCCGATTACCTGACCGGCCGCCGCAAGATCGAGGTTCCGGAAAAGCGCCGCAAGGGCAACGGCCACAAGCTCACCGTCCACGGCGCGCGGGCGAACAACCTCAACAACGTCACCGCCTCGATACCCCTGGGCACCTTCACCTGCGTCACCGGCGTCAGCGGGTCGGGCAAGTCCAGCTTCACCATCGACACGCTATATGCCTCCGCCGCGCGCACGCTCAACAACGCCCGCGTGGTGGCCGGCGCGCACGACAAGGTGACGGGCCTGGAATACTGCGACAAGGTGATCGAGATCGACCAGTCGCCCATCGGCCGCACCCCGCGCTCCAACCCCGCCACCTACACCGGCGCCTTCACCAATATCCGCGACTGGTTCGCAGGCCTGCCCGAAGCGCAGGCGCGCGGATACAAGCCGGGTCGCTTCAGCTTCAACGTGAAGGGCGGCCGGTGCGAGGCGTGCCAGGGCGACGGCCTGATCAAGATCGAGATGCACTTCCTGCCCGACGTCTACGTGACGTGCGAGGAATGCGACGGCAAGCGCTACAACCGCGAAACGCTGGAGGTGAAGTTCAAGGGCATGTCCATCGCCGACGTGCTGGACATGACGATCGAGGACGCGGAGGAATTCTTCAAGGCCGTGCCCCCCATCCGCGACAAGATGCACATGCTGAACGAGGTGGGCCTCAGCTACGTGAAGGTGGGCCAGCAGGCCACCACGCTATCGGGCGGGGAGGCGCAGCGCGTGAAACTGGCCAAGGAACTGTCGAAACGCAGCACCGGGCAGACGCTGTACATCCTCGACGAGCCGACCACCGGCCTGCATTTCGAGGACGTGCGAAAGCTGCTGGAAGTGCTTCACCGATTGGTGGACCAGGGCAATTCCGTGGTGGTGATCGAACACAACCTCGACGTGATCAAGACCGCCGACTGGCTGCTGGACCTCGGCCCGGACGGCGGTGTGCGCGGCGGCGAGATCGTCGCGCAGGGGACGCCGGAGGAGGTTGCCAGCGTGGAGGGGAGTTATACGGGGGCTTATTTGAAGCCGATGTTGGGGTAGTCGATTGAGCACACTCAAGTGAGGACGATTCCTTTCCAGTTGTCTGAATCACGGGAAAAATTGTCGAAACCGGTTGGGCAGGCTACGCCACTGATCATTAGGTAAGTCCAACGAGGAGGGCGATGTGTTGACAACAATCAGATCGTTTTTCGCCCGCGAGAAAGTCAAGCCGGTCCAAAAGGCGGAGCCGAAAAGCCACCATTATACAGGCCACATGGGTCATCGGCGCAGAGACTGCTGGTGGGACCCAATTCACAATCCGGATCTCGATGGAAATTTGACCGAGGGCAGCTGGGATTTCGATCAGACGGCTGGCCCCTGCGAGAAATACTTTATTGGACAGCACCTCGATGGCGTTGTTTCGCGGGGGGATACTTTCAAGATCATTGGTATTACATTCAAAAACTGCGATTTTCAGGGCCTTTTCGATTCGGACACACTGTTCATGTTCGACCGATGTATCTTTATCGGATGTGATTTTGCCTATTCGAGTTGGCGAGATACCCATTTCAGAAGTTGTTCGTTTGAAAGCTGCTCTTTCTCCCTATCGCATTTTAGTCGTTGTTAGTTTCGGAATAACACCTTCAAAAAAATAGGGATGTCAGGCAGCAAAACTGATTTTGATCGAACGTTTCTCACCAATCCAAGTGATTTGATTGAAGCCGGATTCAGCGGCGTTCAAGAAGATAGCGCAGGGATCAGAAACAGGTTGTATCAGTGGTTTAGACTTCAAGGCACGCGAGCACATCTCGCTAGGACCTTGCTGTCTTCACATGATTCCGTTGGTGACGATCACACCTTTTATAAGACTGCAAAATTACACGACCTTCAGCAGTCTAAGGCCAAGATTGCGTCTGATCTCTTTCACGTATTGTTCCCCGAGAACCGTAATCGGATTGCGTCCGCTTTTGGCTTGGTTTTCAACATTCTCGAGAATTTGCTTTTGCGGCTAATCGGAGTGCTCAATGGCTGGGGCGCCTCGGCATTGCGCCCATTGATGGGTATCGCCGCGCTATGGTTCGTAGCGGGATTGGCTTACTTACATCTCTTTGAATTCTCGCAGCCTTGGCGAAAGAGTTTCAACATCACAATCTTGGCTGGATATAGCAACGAATATGCTAGCGATCTGGGGTCTAATCTCGTACTTTTTCAGAGTATCCATGCGATGCTTGCGGTGATCTTCTACACCGTCTTTTTCGGTACGATTATCGCAAAATTGTCGAGGGTTAGATGAGTTTGGCTATCGTCCTCTATGGTAGTCGAGCAAGGGGTGATGCACGCGAAGACTCTGACGTAGATGTCTTGGTAGCTGCAAAAACAGGAAAGCTGTTGAGTCCAAGAAAATTTGATGGACTTAGCGTACATTTTTATCCGCAGGATTGGATGATTTCGAGGGCGGCGGAAGGAGACTTGTTCGCCTGTCACATTGCTTTCGAAGGTGTTTCGGTTTTTGAGGCGCAGAGTTTCCTTGATGAAATGCGTCACAGCTTTCAACGGAAGCGAAGTTATCAGAAGGAGCGCGATATTGCTGTCGCGGTTTTAAGCCTTACTGCGCGGTCGGATTGGACTTTCAACGATGAAATTCGACGGCGCTTCTTCTGGTCGATACGCACTCTTGCGCTGACGATTTTAGCTGAACGGAAAGAAGCCGATTTTTCACTGGCCGGTCTAGATCGCGCTCTTGGTAGGCAAGATGTAGCGGACCTTTTTCGGAATCGTGAGGGCGTAACATTCGAGATTTGTAAGCAGATCGCAAACGAAATTCTGCAAGATCACGATACGTACGAAGGAATCTCGACGAGTTCCCTCGTGCGATTTTTAATAAAACAGGGTGGTATCGGATTGAATACTGCCAAACTCGTCGAGATGGACGAAGCTATAAATGTTGGTTCACTCCCAACATATATCTGAAATCACTCCCCACGCCCCCCACACCCACCCTCCGGCACCTTCCTCCCCATCGTCCAGTTCCCCTGCATCCGCACTTTCGGGTTGGGCGCGCACCAGATTTCTCCGTTTTCATTGAGTGCCGTCACCCAGATCAGGTGGTGTTCGGGGCCGTAGTCGATCACCGCGACGGCGTAGCCCTTGCCCTTGTCGATGATCGTCACGGGCAGGGGCGGGTTCAGTTGGGTGAGCATGGGGCGGGTCCGGTCTGTACATGGGTTGCAGTCGTTAGGGGTTGCAGTCGTCAGGGGTGCAGGGTCGCAACGCGCCGCCCGCGCGAATGGGGGCGAGGTTGCTTTTTGCTAAGCGGGGCGGGTGACGGGGAGGCGTGTTGGCGCTTTCCTACCGGGGCGGCGCTGTGGCTCCCTCTCGCGGTCCTGACACTTACGGAGCCGCTCATGTCTCGCCATACGTCCATCGACCGTTTCACCCTTCCCAAAGACATTCCCGACCTCGCGCCCGAACTAGCACCGGGCGAAATTCCCTCGCCCACGGATGCCTGCTGGAGCCGGCCCGGCGGCGGCGATCCTGTCGATCACGCGCCCAGTCCCGCAAACACGCCCGCACGCCCGAAAACGTCCGCTCCGCACGGGGAAGCCGCGCGGGGCTATGTGATGCGCTCTGCCGCGGGGCGCGGGTGGGCGCCGGAGGGGGAGGTTCGCGAGCCTGTCACCATGATGGAGGGGTTGCCGTGCACGGCGGAGGACTTGCGGCTCATGGCGCTCGATGCTGCCCACCCCGCTGCGACTAACCTCGCCTGCGGCTCGGAAAGTCTCGCTCCCTTCCCGGTGGCGGGAGGGGCTGGGGGTGGGCCGTCCTCGCACGCCCGGCCCAAATCCCGCCCTGGCCCTGTGCCGCTGCTCACCCCGGCGAAGCAGGCGGCGTTCTGCTCGGCTCTGGCGGAGCATGGCAATGTGCGCCTCGCGTGCCGGGCGGTACAGGTCTCTCCGCAGACGGCCTACCGAGCGCGGCGGGCCTCATACGCCTTTCGCAAGTGCTGGGATGCGGCGCTGGTGCTGGCGCGCGACCATGCCGAGCAGGTGCTGGCCGACCGCGCGCTGAACGGGGTGGAGGAAAAGGTCTTCTACCACGGGGAGGAGGTCGCCACGCGCACCCGCTATTCCGACCGCCTGCTGCTCGCCCACCTGGCGCGGCTCGACAAGCGGGCCGAGGCGCGGGAGGTGTGCGACGATTGCCACGCGCCGCTGATGGCGGAGGAGGACTTCGACGAGGCGATAGAGGCGCTGGAAGCGGGCGAGGGGGAGGGTCCGGAATTTGCTTCAGGACAGTGTTCCATGTGTTCCACATTCGCCTGCGACGAGGGCGTGCCGGACACGCCGCCGGTGCCTTTGGAGCAGCGCCTCGCAGCGATGCAGGCTGCGCTGCCGCCCGATGCCGAGGCGCAAAGCGGCATGACCGACGCGCAGTGGCGCTGGGCGGAACCGGAGCGGCTCTGCGCTTACGAGGCTGGGGAGGAGGACTGGTGGCTGGCGCGCCCGGAAGAGGTGGGCGCGGCGGAGGACTAGGGGCTCAGCTGTCGAGCAGTTCCAGCTCCACCCGGCCATGCCCGGCGCGCACGATGCCGATCTCCTCTGCCGCGGCGCGCGACAGGTCGATATGCCGCCCGCGCACGAACGGCCCGCGATCGTTGATGCGCACCACGACGGAAGCGCCGTTGCGCGTGTTCGTCACCCGCACGCGGCTGCCGAAGGGCAGCGTCTTGTGGGCGGCGGTAAAGTCATGCATGTCGAACGCCTCGCCGCTGGCCGTGGGCCGACCGTGGAAGCGGCGGCCGTAGTAGCTGGCGATGCCGGGGCCGATGGGGGTGGCGGCGGGCTCGGCAGGCTCGATGGTGGTGATGTCCACCGCGTGATCGGGCAGGGCAGGCTCCGCCGGGATGTCGAACCGGGCGAAAGCGGTTTCGAACTGCGCTTCCTCGCTGGGCTGGAAGGCGGGCTGGTCCGGCTTGGCAACGGGCGCGAGATCGGCGCTCAGCGGCGCGGTCGCAGGCGCGTCCTGCGCAAGGCCCATGCCTCCGCCGCCCAGCAGGGCAAGTGCGGCAATCGGTGCCAGCCAGCGTCCGAAAGCGCGATGGGGATTGGTCCCGTCCATGGCAGGGGGCTTAGCGCAAGAAGGTTGAGACACCGAGTTCGGGCAGGGCCGGTTGCCGCTGAGCCGGGGCGACTGGTCGCGAAATGAGGCGAAAATGCGACGAACCGATGGGCCGAAGGGAACGCGGGCTGTCCTAACCACGAAAAATGGGGTCGGTATCGCTACCGACCCCACTCTCACCGGCGGTGGGTTCCTTGAAGGAACGCTTATCGCCTGGCGTGTCTCCGTCTGTTCCGCCCCCTTTCGGGTTTGGCCATCGGGATATGTCGCCCGGCGCTCGCGCCGGTGCCGGACCGGTGCCTTGACAAGTCAGGGGGCCTGAGGCCGGTCCCGACAGGTCTGGCTGCCTGTCCGCAACCGGGGCTGTTACTCTGGTGTCTCGAGCGGTTCGTGTTGCAGCAAGCTGCGCCTCGATCCATCGACACCGGGGTTCATCGCTCCGGCTGTCCGATGATAGATCTTCGCGGTCTCGACAGTCCGGGATGGTGTCGCCCGAAGGCTCCGTTTTCCCTTTCCTACTCCGCAATGATGCTGTCATCGCGTCGAGATCGGTTCGGTTTCCGTCTTCCTGTCTCGGCAGGCGATCCAGGGAGGCGATCCGTCTTCGCTCTCGATGAATTGAGAATGCGCCGGAGAGCCGAGTCGGGCAAGGGCGCGAGCGTCGACTTATCCACTTCTTGGCGAAATGCCAGTGGACAAGGGTGGATAAGTCAACGGCTCGGCGTAGATCGTGAAACTTTCTCGCTGTTGCAGCAGGAAAGTCACGTTTTCACTGGCCTAGCGGTCCCGCTGGGCGAGCAGGCGCAGGCGCAGCGCGTTCAGTTTGATGAAGCCTGCCGCATCAGCCTGGTCGTAGGCACCGGCATCGTCCTCGAAGGTGACGTGCGCCTCCGAGTAGAGCGAATTGGGCGACTTACGGCCCACGACGCTGGCAAGACCCTTGTAGAGCTTCAGGCGGACGGTGCCGTTCACCTTCTCCTGGCTGAGGTCGATCGCGGCCTGCAGCATCTCGCGCTCCGGGCTGAACCAGAAGCCGTTGTAGATGAGCTCTGCATACTTCGGCATCAGCTCGTCCTTGAGGTGCGCGGCGCCGCGATCGAGGGTGATCTGCTCGATCCCGCGGTGGGCGCGGGCATAGATCTCGCCGCCGGGTGTCTCGTACATGCCGCGCGACTTCATGCCCACGAAGCGATTCTCGACAAGGTCGAGGCGGCCGATCCCGTGCTTGCGGCCAAGGTCGTTGAGCGCAGCAAGCAGGGTGGCCGGGCTCATTGCCTCGCCATTGAGGGCAACGCCGTCGCCCTTCTCGAAATCGATGGTGATGTATTCGGGCGTGTCGGGCGCGTCTTCCGGGTGATCCGTGCGCGAATAGACGTAGTCGGGTGTCTCTTCCCACGGGTCTTCCAGCACCTTGCCTTCGGACGAGGTGTGCAGGAGGTTCGCGTCGGTGGAGAAGGGGCTTTCGCCGCGCTTGTCCTTCGGCACTGCGATCTGGTGCGCTTCCGCCCAAGCGATCAGCGCGGTGCGGCTGTTGAGGTCCCACTCGCGCCAGGGGGCAATCACCTTGATGTTGGGATCGAGCGCGTAGGCCGACAGCTCGAAACGCACCTGGTCGTTGCCCTTGCCGGTGGCGCCGTGAGCGATGGCATCGGCGCCGGTCTCGTGCGCGATCTCAACGAGGCGCTTGGAGATCAGCGGGCGCGCGATGGAAGTGCCGAGCAGGTAGTCGCCTTCGTAGCGGGCGTTGGCGCGCATCATCGGGAAGACATAGTCGCGAACGAACTCCTCGCGCACGTCCTCGATGAAGATGTGCTTGTCGGGGATGCCCATGGCACGGGCCTTGGCGCGGGCAGGCTCGATTTCCTCGCCCTGGCCGAGATCGGCGGTAAAGGTCACGACTTCGAGGCCGCGCTCGCTCTCGAGCCACTTGGCGATGACACTGGTATCGAGGCCGCCGGAGTAGGCGAGCACGACGCGTTTGATTTCAGACATGGCCGAATCCCGTTCACACAATTTGCGCGGCGGCGGTTAGCAGCGCATTTCGCTTACGGCAAACTAGGGAATCTCTCTGGCACCCAATTGAGGGTTCTTGCGGCTGATGTAGTTCAGCCATGCCTTCGGACGGCGCAGGTAGTCTTCCGGCACGTCCGCCTCCAGCCCGACAACCCGGGCAAGGGCGGCCACGAAGTGGATGCAGTTGTTCTCGTCGAGGTCGTAGTAGTCGCCGGGATAGTCACGCCAGGCGAGAACGGTGGCAAGCAGGCGACGGTATTCCCGGTCGCTCACCGTCACCGTGAAATGGCGGTTGGTCGCGGCAATGGTCCGCTCGGTCTCGGTCATGATCATGTGTTCGGCGGGGCCGGAGGAGATCGCCTGCGAGGTGTAGCGGGCGGAGAAGCCGTAATTGGCATCGACCTTCGTGCCGTCGTCCAGCTCGCCCTTCAGCACCACGAAGGTGTGTGGATAGCGACCCCAGAGGACCGAACCGTTGAAAGAATGGAACGAGACCTGCACGTCGGCCTGTGCCGGAGTGGCAAGACCCACGGCGGCGACGGCCAGCAGCACGGCGGCGACCATGCGGGCAGTAAAGCGTGAAAGCACCTGGGGGATCATGCGGATTTCGGAGCCCTTGTCTGGCGGATGTCCTTGAGCAGTGCGGGGAAATACAGTGCGAGGCCTCCTGCGCGCAAGAGATAGCTGGCCGTCATGGCGATCCAGGCGCCGGTGTTGTCGTAGGGACGCAGCAGCAGGTCCAGCGCAATGTATAGGGTCGTAGCGGCGCCCCCCGCATTCCGCAGCGCCCGTCCGCGCGTGGTGCCGATGAACACGCCGTCCATCATGTAGCTGGGCATCCCGATCAGCGGGATCAGCGCGGCAAAGGGCAGGTAGGTGCGGGCCACTTCGCGCACCTCTGCGTCCGTGGTGAGAAAATCGATCAACGGTCCGCCCAGAATGAAGAACGCCAGCGCCAGCAAGGCGCCGCTCAGCAGCGAGAACTCGCCTGTGAGCCGGATTGCGCGCATGAAGCGGTCGCGGTCTCCTTTGCCGTAGGCGCTGCCGACGCGCTCTTCTGCGGTAAAGGCGAAGGCATCGAGGATGAAGGCCGCGAAGCTGACGAATTGCAGCAGGACGTGGTTGGCCGCCAGCGTGGCTGCGCCGAGGCGCGCGCCGGCATTGGCGAACCACGTGAAGAGGATAAGCAGCGCGACCGTGCGGATCATGATGTCGCGGTTCACGGCGAACAGCTTTCCCAGCCGCGCACGGTCGGTGAGCAGCGAACGCGGCGTGCGCGAGACCAGCGCAAGGATGTTGGCTCCCGCCACGCGGCCCACGATCAGCAAGCCGAGTAGCAGCGCGATCCCTTCCGCGCAGGCCGTGCCGAGCCCGACCCCGTAGGCACCCAGGCCCATGCCCCAGACGAACCAGATATCGAGGCCCATGTTGGCCACGTTCATCGCGATCTGGAGCGCCAGCGCTTCCCTCGTGCGCCCAAGGCCCAGCAGCCAACCGTTGATGGCATAGACGGCCAGAGCCGCAGGCGCGCCGAGAAAGCGGCCCTGCATGTAACCGCTGGCCTCATCGTCTACGGCAGGCGTGCCGGACATGATAGCCAGCGCCGCCTCACGGATCGGCCAGCTGATCGCCAGCAGGACGAAGCCGAGACCCAGCCCGAGGGCAAGAGCGCGCAGCAGCAGCGCGTCCACTTCCGCCCTGTCGCCCGAGCCGTGCGCCTGCGCGGTCAGCCCGGTCATGCCCATGCGTAGGAACCCGAAGGTCCAGAACACCAGCGTGATGATCGTCGCGCCCAGCGCTACGCCGGCGAGCGCGGTCGCATCGCCGGTGCGTCCGATCACGGCGGTATCGACGATTCCGACGAGCGGCACCGATGCCTGCCCGAGCATGATCGGCCAGGCCTGCGCGAACACCGCGCGCCGGGTGAGGGGACTTGTTGCGGTCAAGACCTAGCTGGAAAGCAGCTTGCGCTCTGCTTGTTCCATGTAATCGCGCGTCAGCGGCAGGGCATAGCGATTGCGGCTGTACTGCACCTGGAAGTTGCACAGGCCGCCCCATTCGAAAGTGGACGTCGCGGCGGCAAGGTAGAAGGTCCACATGCGGAAGAACCGCTCGTCGAACATGGCGACGATCTCATCGCGGTGCTCCATGCAGCGGGCATACCATTCGCGCAGCGTCTTTGCGTAATGCACGCGCAGCACTTCCACGTCGGTTGTCATCAGGCGAACCTTCTGGCTCGCTTCCATCATCTGGCTGAGCGAGGGGATGTAGCCGCCGGGGAAGATGTACTTGCGCGTGAATGCCTCCGCCGCCACAGGGCTGCCGAAGCGGCCGATGGTATGGAGCAGCATCACCCCGTCGCCGCTCAGCATCTTCGCGCAGTCGCGATAGAAGGTCTCGTACTGCGGCACGCCGACATGCTCGAACATGCCGACGGAGACGATGCGATCGTAAGTCTCTCCGCGCGTGGCAAGGTCGCGGTAATCCACCAGTTCGAAGGCCACGCGGTCCGAGACGCCCGCGGCTTCGGCGCGTTCGCGGGCGAGGGCGAGCTGCTCTTCGCTTAGCGTAATGCCCGTGACCTTCACGTCGGCACGGCTGGCAAGAAAGATCGCCATGCCACCCCAGCCGCACCCGATATCGAGTACATGATTGCCCGGCTCCAACATCAGCTTGGCGGCGATATGGGCAAGCTTCGCTTCCTGCGCCTCGCCCAGCGTCATGCCGTCTCGCGGCCAATAAGCACACGAATACTGCATGTGCTCTTCATCAAGCATCAACTTGTAGAGATCGTTGCCGATATCGTAGTGATGCGAAACATTATCCTTCGATTTGAAGGGGTTGTTTACGCTGTCCTTGATATAGGCGAGCCGTTTCAGGAGCTTGCGATGCGGCGCCATACGGCCGAAGCCGCCCTTCGCCTCCCACGGGGCATTGCGGCGCGCGAGTTCGATCAGCTCCATGATCCCGCCGCGCTCGATGATGATGCGGCCATCCATGTAGGCCTCGCCCACGCCCAGCTTGGTATCGAGCGCAATGTCGCGGATTACCTTGCCGTCCGCCAGGCGAATTTCCACGTCCGGGTAGTCCGGATGCGGCGTACCGTAGGTGGACGTCCGCCCATCGTGCAGGGTGAGTTTCAGCGTGCCATACGTGATGGCCTTGCCGATCAGCCGGTCGATCAGGGTCTGGCTCATCCTGTCCCTCTCCGCTCTATTCAGCAGCTTCCTTCAGCGCCGGATCGAGATGCCAGCGCGGCGGTTCTTCGAGGCTGCGCAGGCGGGCGCTTTCCTCGTAGACATAATCGCCCGTCGTCGGGATCGCGTCACGCTCCTTCACGTACTGGATCTGCCAGTTCACCAGCGTGCCGTGGCGGAAGCTCTGCTCCGCGCCCGCAAGGTAGAACTGCCACATGCGGAAGAATTCCTCGTCGTAGAGTTCGACCAGTTCCTCGCGGTGCATGGTGGTGCGATTGTACCATTCCTCCAGCGTGTGACTGTAGTGGAAGCGCATGGCCTCCACGTCCATGATCTGCCAGCCGGCCTTCTCGCTTTCGGTCACGAGTTCGGACAGGGCGGGGATATAGCCACCGGGGAAGATGTACTTGCGCGTCCAGGCGTCGGTAAAGCCGGGAGGGCCCGCACGGCCGCAACAGTGGCTGAACATCACGCCCTTGGGCGCGAGCAGTTCGTGCGTCTTCTTCATGAACTGCGGGTAGTGCGGGGTGCCGACATGCTCCAGCAGGCCGACCGAACTGATCCGGTCGAACGTGCCTTCGACGTCGCGGTAGTCCATCAGTGCGAACTTCACCTTGTCGGAAACGCCCGCTTCCTTCGCCCGCTCCTTGCAGAAGGCGATCTGGTCCGGTGCGAGGGCCACGCCCAGCACTTCCGCGCCGTAATGCTTGTTGAGGTAGAGCGCGAGGCCGCCCCAGCCGCAGCCGATATCGAGCACGCGCAAGGGGCGATCCATTTCGCGCGCCTGCTGCATGTACATCTTTGCGGCGATGTGCGCCTTCTTGTCGAGCTGCGCCTTCTCCAGAGAGTTCGACGTGTCGCGGTAGTAGCCCATGGTGTACTGCCGATCCTCGTCGAGGAACAGCTCGTACAGCCGCCGCGTCAGGTTGTATGTGTGCTCGGCGTTCTTGCGCGCCTTGGTCTTCAGGTTGACACTGTCGATCTTCGCCGCGGTCTTCTGCGCCAGCCGTTTCAGCGTGCCCTGCGGTTGCAGCGCCTTGTCGCCGTGCGCCTTGGCCTGGCTGGTGACGTAGAGCACCATGTCACGAATATCGTGCGGCTCCTCCACCTCCAGCCAGCCCCACATGTAGGCCTCGCCTGCGCCGACCTGGGGATAGCGGGCGATGTGGCTGCTCGCCTTCTTGTCGGTGAGGCGCACCCTGATCGGCTCGCCATATTCGCCGTTTACGTTGCCACCGGGGCCGTATTCGTAAACCTTGCCGTCGTAGTCGGTGATCACGAGCTTGCCCGCCCGGATCAGTTTTTTCAGCATCTTGTCGAGCAGCCACATAGAGCCCGCGTCCCCCGGTCATTGATTTGGTCCGGCAAGGTTTGCGGACCGATTGGCCGCCTGTCAATTCTGCGCAAGGATATGCGCCGCTAAGCGCGGTCGGGGCCCTGTCCGATCAGATACCGGCATACCACCGGTAGCCGCGATCTTCCCAGTAACCGCCGCTGCCGCCCCCGATATCGTCGAGGCTGGCGACCGCTTCGATGCCGGTGAGGTACTTGGCGTGCTTGTACCCGAGCTGGCGCTCGATCCGCAGGCGCAGCGGCGCGCCGTTGCGCACGGGAAGGGGTTCGCCGTTCAATTCGTGCGCGATGATGGTCTGCGGGTGGAAGGCATCGTCCATGTCGCAGCTTTCGTAATAGTCCGCGCCGTTGAGATTATCGGCGCAGCGGAAGACGATGAAATTCGCCTCCGGCTGCACGCCTGCCGCATCGAGGATCTGCGAGAGTTGCGGGCCGGTCCATTCGCCGATCGCGCTCCAGCCTTCTACACAGTCGTGGCGGGTGATCTGCGTGCGCTGGGGAAGGGCGCGGATGTCGTCCATCGACAATTCGCCGGGATTGTCCACCAGCCCGCCTACGGCCAGTCGCCAGTTGGCAAAACCTTCTGCCTCCGCAGCACGGTAGGCATCGGTATCGACGGTGAGGCTGCCGTTGCCGCGAAAGTATGGAGAGAGGTCGGCGCGGGTATATTCCGGCGCCATGGGAATGCGACCGCCGCCCAGCGCGCGGTGAAGCTCGCGGTGCCAGCCCTGCGCGCCGTCCACTACCTTGCCGAACCAGTCCGACTTGCCGATTTCGTTGCACCCGGCAAGGAAGGCACCAAGGCCCGCGACCAGGAAATTGCGACGCTTCATGGCTCTTTCCCCCCGGTAATCATGTCCCTGATCTGCCTGATCGGACCGGACGCCAGCACCAGCAGCACATGCACCACGAAGAAGGCAAACAGGCCCCAGGCGGCAAGGAAGTGCAGAGAACGCGCGCTTTGCCTGCCGCCGAATACCTCGGTTAGCCACGGCCAGGCGGCTTCCATGCCGGGGCTCATCACCATGCCGGTGAAGATCATCAGCGGGATCAGCACCAGGATCACGCTGGCGTAGGCGATTTTCTGCAGGATGTTGTACTTGCCCTCGCCGTGTTCGAAATTGAATTTCAGGTGCTCGCGAATGTCGCGCCAGATGTTGGAAGGTTTCCACTCTTTCGCACGGGCGAAAATATCGCGCTTCAGGTGGCCGTTGATGAGGGCCAGCACAAGGAAGGCGAGCAGCGAGAAGCCGAATACGAGGCTGAACACCACGTGCCAGTCACGCGCTGCGGCCAGGCTGTAGTAATCGGGAATTGTCGCCCAACCGGGGAAGCGGGGCACTTCCAGCCACGCCTGCTCCGGTGCGAAACCGGAATCGCCCCAGTAGAGGCGGCGGTGGGCGTTCGAGATGTTGAGCCCGCTCATGAACAGCACGATCACGCTGACAACGTTGATCCAGTGCCACAGCCGCGTGGACAGGGCGTGGCGTTTCTTCGGTTTCGTCATTCCCCGTTCCCTTCGCGTTCAAGGTATATAACGTCTCGCGGCTGGTTGAGCAGGTGCTGGCCCGAATCGACGTAGATCGCCTGCCCGCTGGCCAGCGGACCCTCCGCCAGGAACAGCGCGGCATCGGCCACTTCGCTAGCAGCGGTATGCCGTTCCAGCAGGTTCAGCCGGTGAGAGCGCTGGGCTTCCTCGCTGCTCTGGTCGTGGCTTGGCAGGATAGCTCCGGGGGCCAGCGTGTACACCCTGTCGCGCCCTTCGTGCACCATCGCCATCATCCGTGCGGCAATGTCGGCGGCGGACTTGCTCATCGTGTAGCTGAAGAAATCGGGGTTGAGGTTGGCCAGCTTCTGGTCCGTCACCTGGATGACGCGCCGCCCGTCATGGCTGCGCGCGTAGGCGAAATAGGCTTGCGCCAGCAGGGCGGGTGAGGCCGCGTTGATACGCATCGCCTTGCGGTTCGTCTCGATATCGAGTGCGTCGACATCGTCGGGTTCGAAAATAGATGCCGAATTGACGAGGCAGCGCCAGTCTTCCTGCTTTTCCGCCAGGTTACGCACCATCGTCGTCGCAGCATCGAGATCGACGAGGTCGCACTGCACCACCTCCGCGCCCTCCAGTTCTGCCGCCAGCTGGTCCGCCGCATCGCGCGAGGTGTTGCAGTGAATGATAACGTGCCAGCCCGCCCCGGCAAAGCACCGACACATCGCGGCACCCACACGTTTTGCGCCGCCAGTGACGAGGACGGACTTGCGTGTCATCGAAAAATGGACAAAGTCAATGCGAAAGGGGTCGTCATGACCCTACGATAGTGACGGGCCACGGCGACACAACCGGGCTTTTGGTTTGGGGAGAGGAAAATGATCTGGCGCTTTGGCTTCACAGCAGGTGTCGCGGCATTGGCATTGGCGACGGGAACGGCATCGGCCCAGGAGGAGCCCGCCCCCGCAAGGCCGATGTTCCAGGGCGCGGACCTCGGCTCCGGGCCGTGGGATTCTCATACCGAGCACGGTCCCATCCACCTGGAACTCGTCGCCGAACTTGAACGACCCTGGGGAATGGCTTTCCTGCCGGAAGGCGGAATGCTGGTGACCGAACGCGTCGGGCGGCTGCGCCATATCGATGCCGACGGCACGCTCGATCCGCAGCCGATCGCAGGGCTTCCCGCTATGTACACGCTCGGCATCGCGGGGCTGAAAGGCATTGCGCTGCACCCCGATTTCGCCGATAACCGGTTGGTTTACATGGCCTATTCCAAGGTCGATCCGGATGACGAGCAAGTTTCCACCCTTGCCGTGATGCGTGGGCGATGGGCCCCCGGTGCGCATGAACTGACCGATGTGGAAGACATCTTCGTGGCGGATACCTGGTACGGTGCGCAGCCGTTGCCGGAGCGGTGCTGCGGACAGGGACCGGCCTTCGGTTCCTACGGCGGTCGGCTGCTGTTCGATCCGGACGGATACCTGTTCGTCACCAGCGGTGACCGCAACTGGGGAGAACAGGTGCAGGACCCGGCATCCCACTACGGCAAGATCTTCCGCATGACCGACGAGGGCGAAGTGCCGCCGGGCAATCCCTGGGTCGGCATGGAGGGACACGAGCCGCTAACGTGGTCCACCGGCCACCGCAACCCGCTTGGTCTCGCCTACAACAGCCTCACGGGTGAGCTGTGGGAGAGCGAATTCGGCCCGCGCGGCGGGGACGAAGTCAATCGTATCCTGCGTGGTGGTAACTACGGCTGGATGCCGGTTACACAGGGGATGCATTACAACGGGCAGCAGGCGGAAGGTCTCCGCAACGTTCCCGGCATGATCGACCCCGTGCTGGTCTACGGTCCGCAAAGCTTCAATCCCGGAAACCTGATGTTCTATACCGGCGATCTGCTGGAAGACTGGCTGGGCGACATGCTCCTGGGCAGCTTCACGCAAGGTCTCTTGCGCTACGACACCGATAACACGGGCATGCCGATCGGAGAGCCGGAGCGTCTGCTGCAGGAGATGGGCCAGCGCTGGCGCGACGTGCAGCAGGCGCCCGATGGCAGCATCTACCTGCTGACGGACCAAGGCGAAGGCGTGGTCCTGCGACTAAGTCCCGGCGAGTAGGCCTGATCTCAGCCGGCTCCTCTCAGCCGCCCACGTTCATCACGTTGTATTCCAGCACTTCATCATCGCTCAGGCAGTAGCGGGTGCTGGGATCGGCATCGGTGCCGACCGCCTGCACCTGGTACATGACCTCGGTCAGCAACAGGCGGCTGATGCCCATGCGGATCAGGAAGTCGTTGTCTTCGCTCGCCAGCAGGGCGGAGCTTTGCTCGATCGCGCCGATAAGCTCCGTGGTCGCCTCTGTGCCGTCCAGCACACTCTCGTTGATGACAGAGCGGTCGCCCGTGTGGGTGAACATGTGCACCATGAAGATGCCACCCGGGTCCACGTGACGGATACTGCCGCCCATGAACACGAAATTGCAGGCGGAGAAGCAGGCCCAGCCGCTGGGAATGCGCGTTACCATTCCGGGGTAGGAGCGGATGATGCGGCCCGCCTCGTTACCTGCGCGCGCGTCTCCCCCGCGAGACTTTATCCAGATTTCGCCGATCATCGGATCGGCCTCGATGGCTTCGCGCAGCCGATCGGGAAAACCCGTGTCCACCATTCCCTCGGCCACCAGCACGTTCATGTCCTCGCCCTCGCGGGTGGACAATTGCATGCGTTCGGCTGGGCCCCAGTCCGGCTCGGCCGGGCAGGTGGGATTGGCCGGGTCCATCGCCGATTGCGCCGCGCCTTGCGCTGACAGCGAGACCAGCGCGCCGATGGCAAGCAATGTACGGGAAAGCCGCCTCATGCGGCGATGGCGTAGCGCGGGGATGGCGGACGGCGACACATGCGCTTGTCGGCGCGGGTCTCTTCGCCCGAAACGATGATCACGTCGGATACGACGATGCAATCAAGGCCTTGCCCCGGACGTTCATCGCGGGACGTGACGGTGGAACGACCCGAGACACCCTCGCGCGTTTCCGATACCCACGCCGATGTCGCTCCGACTTCCGCACCGCTGCCATCGTCGGTGCCGCGCGTTGCCGCCATTGTCGCTTCCGCGGCCTGGCGCTGCTCTTCCGGATCGAGGCGGCAGGCGATGGCGCCGGTCAACTGGTCGGAAAACTCCGCCACCGGCAGGAAGGACGAAACGCCCGCCCGGTTGGCCACATCACGGCTCGCCCGCCCAAGGATGCCGCCGAGCACGGCCCGACCGACCGAGGGGCTGGAGTCCTGCACGCACTCTTCCTGCGTCTGCGGCTCGTCCTCGTCCTGGTTTTCCGCAGCGTTGCGGGCATCGTTGATGACGCGGCCAATCCCGCCGAACTGGGCGCTCGCCGGCGCGGCAAGTGAAGCCAGCGCAAAGGGCGCGAGGACGATACCTGCGATGCGAATGAGCTTTTTCATGTCGACTGCCCCCGCAGTTGCCTAAGGCATGGGCCGGATTATCCGGCAAACCTCCACACTTGCAGTAGTCTACGTGCCGCGGGCAGGCCCGTCAAACGGCGACCTGCACAGGTCAGTCGGGCAAGTTGTCGCGCAGGTCTGCCAGCCAGACGTCGGCCACGGCATCGCTGGGCGCGCGCCAGTCGCCGCGCGGCGACAACGCGCCGCCTGCGCTGACCTTCGGCCCGTTGGGCAGGGCGCTGCGCTTGAACTGGCTATACTGGAAGAACCGGCGGGCGAAGTTTTCCAGCCACTTGCGGATGGTGGGCAGGTCGTATTCGTTCTTCAGTTCCGGCGGGAAGGCGTGCGGCCACAGCCCCTCGTCCCTGTCGCGCCACGCGTGCCAGCACAGGAACGCGATGTGGCTGGGCGATTGTCCGTAGCGGATCGTGTGGTGCAGGAAGAAATCGTTCAGCTCGTAAGGGCCGATGATGCTTTGCGTGCTCTGGATCTCGCCGGTCGAGTCGGCAGGCACGAGCTCGGGGCTGATCTCGGTGTTCAGCACGGCTTCCAGCACCTCGTCGCTGCCGGGATCGAACTGCCGGCTGCTCACGGTCCAGCGGATCAGGTACTGGATCAGCGTCTTGGGCACGCCGGAATTGACGGCGTAGTGGCTCATCTGGTCGCCGACGCCATAGGTACACCAGCCAAGGGCCAGTTCGCTCAGGTCGCCGGTGCCGATGACGAAGCCCTTATGATGGCCCGCCAGGCGGAACAGGTAATCGGTGCGCAGCCCTGCCTGGACGTTCTCGAACGTCACATCGTAGTGCGGTTCGCCGTCGGCGAAGGGGTGTCCCATGTCCTCCAGCATCTGCCGGGCGGCGGGCCTGATGTCGATTTCCTCGGCCGTGCAGCCAAAGGCTTCCATCAGCTTCCAGGCGTTGGACTTGGTCTCGTCCGAAGTGGCGAAGCCCGGCATGGTGTAGGCACGGATGGTGGAACGGGGCAGGCCGAGCATGTCGCACGCCTTGGCCGCCACGATCAGCGCGTGGGTGGAATCGAGACCGCCCGAAATGCCGATCACGAGGCTTTCCGGCTTCGTCGCCGTGATCCGCCGCATGAGCGCATCGACCTGGATGTTGAACGCCTCGTAGGCGTCCTGATCCAGCATGTCCTGCCGGTTGGGCACGAAAGGGAAGCGGCGGATGGGGCGGCGAAGGCCGATGTCGCCGCGTTCGTAGGTGTGTTCGAAACCGATGGTGCGGTAGTTGTCCTCGGGCCGTCCGGCATCTTCGGCGGCATCGTTGAACGTGCCCATCCGCATCCGCTCGTTCAGGATACGACGCGTGTCGACATCGGTGACGCACAGCTCCGGCTCCAGTTCGAAGCGCACGCTTTCCACCATCAGGTCGCCCAGTTCGTAGATCATGCCCTGGCCGTCCCACGAAAGGTCCGTCGTGCTCTCGCCGAAACCGCTGGCGGAATAGGCATAGGCGCAGACGTTGCGGCTGGAACTGGCGCGGCTGAGCAGGTGCCGTTCGTCCGACTTGCCGATGGTAATGTTGCTGGCGGACAGGTTCAGGAGGATGGTGGCACCGGCGAGCGCGGCCATCGTGCCGGGCTGGACCGGGCTCCAGAAATCCTCGCAGATCTCGATGCCGAAAGTGAAGCCGGGCAGGTTCTGCGCAGCGAAGATCAGGTCGACACCGAAAGGCACTTCCGCCCCGTTCACGCCGATCCACAGGTCGCGGCAATTGTTGCCGCGCGCGAACCAGCGCTTTTCGTAGAACTCGCGGTAATTGGGCAGATAACTCTTGGGCACGGCGCCCAGCACCTCGCCGTGGGCGATCACCACGGCGCAGTTGTAGATGCGCCCATTGCGACGCAGCGGCGCGCCGATCACCAGCACCGGGGTCAAGTCCTCGCTGGCCGCTTGGATATTCTCGATGTGGGCCTCCACGCTATCCAGCAGGGCGGCCTGGATATGCAGGTCGTCCAGTGCGTAGGAGGACAGGCACATCTCCGGATAGAGCAGCAGGTCCACGTTCTGCTCGTGCGCCATCTTCGCCTGGGCGATGATGCCATCGGCATTGTAGGCTACATCGGCGGTGCGAACCTTGGGCGTGCTGGTGGCAACGCGAACGAAGCCGTGCGTGTGCAGGTCGAAGAAGGGGTGCGTATCGGCGCTCATGCGTCGATCTGCTCGGCGATGAGATCAAGCGCGGTGTCGAGTGCGGCAATGCGCACGCCCTGGCGACCCTGCGGGCCGAAATGGCATTCCTTGTGGTTCATCGCGCCACCTTTGCTGCAACATGCGAAATGGACAAGCCCTTCCTCTCCCTCGTCGTCTTTTCCCGGCGGGCCGGCGTAACCGGTGATCGACAGTGCCACGCGTGCCCTGGCGTGAGACAGGGCCCCGCGCGCCATCGCGATCGCCACCTCCCGGCTGACCGCGCCGCAATCCGTCACCATCTGCCGGTCCAGCCCAAGGAGATCGCACTTCGCCTCGTCGGAATAGACGATGAAGCTGCGCTCGAAGATGTGGCTGCAACCGGGAATGTCGGTGAGCAGGGCCGACAGCAATCCACCGGTGCAACTCTCGGCCGCAGTTATCGGCATGTCCGCCTCGCAGGCCTTCTCCAGGACGTCGCGAGCCTTTTCCTGCAGTTCGTGAGGCAAGGCTGGGCCAAGCGTCTCCGCCATCGGTTTTCTCCTGCATCCCAGTGTCGGGAATATACGAAAGGTGCCGGGGCGAAGTTCCGCGCGGATGCGGAACCGGCACCTGCGCGGCCCATTGGCAAGGGTAGGACAAGAGGAGACGTGCATGTCGCTCGAACGCTCGATGGGGCTGGGCAACCTGATATTCTATGGAACCGGCACCATCCTGGGGGCCGGCATATTCGTGGTAATCGGCGAGGTGATGGGAAAGGCCGGGCCGGGGGCACCGCTGGCCTATGGCGTGGCCGGACTTGTCGCCGTGTTCACGGCGCTGTCCTTCGCCGAGATCGGCGCACGGATTCCGACGGCGGGCGGCGCGATCGACTATGTGGAGGAAGCATTCGGCACGTCCCGCGCGCTGCCTTCCGTGGCAGGATGGATGCTGATCGCTGCCAACATCGTCTCCGGCGCGACGATCTCAACCGGTTTCGTCAGCTATCTCGCCAGTTTCGTCGACGTTCCGCACTGGATCGCAACGCTGGGCATCGTCGGCCTTGCGGGCGGCATCTCGATCGTCGGCATGAAGCAGAGCGCCTGGTTCATGACCATCACCACGGCGCTGGGCCTTGTCACCCTGCTGGCTATCCTCTGGCTAGCGCGGGACGGTCTCATGGCCTGGCCGGGCAAGCTGATGAGCGGAGAGGCATTCTCGGGCGGGCAGGCGTGGAGCGGCATCCTGGCGGGCGCTTTCCTCGCCATCTATTCCTTCATCGGGTTCGGCGACATGGCGCAGACTGCGGAGGAACTGAAAGAGCCCAAGCGCAACCTGCCGCGCGGCATCATCGTCACCATTGTCATCGTTTTTGTCTTCTACCTCGCCATCGCGGCTGCATTAGGCGGGCGGAGCGATATCGGCGAAATTGCCGAGGCAGATGCGCCACTCGTCTACGCCGCGGTGCAGGACCAGGGGATGCTGCAGACGGTGCTGGTGATTGCCAGCCTGCTGGTGATCGTCAACGGCGCTTTGACCCAGGTGGTTGCCGCCAGCCGCCTGCTGATGGACATGGGCCGCGACGGGCGCAGCGGAATGCCCGGCTGGCTTGGCTCAGTAAGCGAGCGGACGGACACGCCGGTGATCGCAACCCTGATTACGACCGGGATCGTGCTGGCGCTCGCGCTGTTCATTCCGCTGGGCACGCTGGCGAGCGGCACCAGCCTCGCCATCCTGATCGTCTTTGCCATGGTCAATGCGGCCCTGTGGCGATTGAAGAACCGCAACCAGCCCGACGATGTGCCGAACCTGTGGAAGGCGGTGCCGATTCTGGGCTGTGCGTTCTGCGTGCTCACCATCGTCGGACAGGTCATCTTGTGGACCACGGGCCTCTGACGAAAAACGCCGCCGCTCCGCAGGACTGGAGCGACGGCGTCACAGGAGAAATAACTCCGCTCGGGACTTAGCGGCAGCGAGCCTCGCCGCGGTCGATTTCGCGTCCGAGCACGGCGCCGAGCGCTGCGCCCAGGACGGTGCCGACGGTACGGTCGCCGCGGGTGTCGATGGTCCGTCCGACCAGTGCGCCACCGGCGGCACCGATGATCAGGCCGGTCGTGCCGTTGTCACGCTCGCAGTAGTAACGGCCATCGCGGCCCTGCCACACGCGGTCGCCGCGGCGCACGCGGCGCGGTTCGTAATAGCGGCCACGGTCATCGTAGACGCGATGGCGGCGGTCGCGGTCGCGATAGCGGCGGTCGCGGCGATCGTCGCGATCATAGCGGACCTCGTAACGGTCATAGCGGTCGTAACGGTCATGCCGGTCGTTGTCGCGATAACCATGCGCCGGTGCCCAAGGCGGCGGTCCGCCCTGCGCCATGGCGGGGGCGGCGGGAATGGCCAGCGAGGCGGCGGCGATTGCTAGAAGTGTCTTTTTCATGGGCTTTACCTTTCCGATTCGACATCGCTCGGGTGTCTGACAGCCCTTTTCGTTCAGACAGGTGATACTGAAGATGAACGGCCCGTTGGGTTTTGAAAATTGCGACGAGCCGTTATTTGCCGCGGTTCAGCCGTGTTTTCTTGCAGTTATGGCGATCCAGTCACGCTCTACCTTGTCGAGGCCGCCGTCGCGGTAATCCTCCACCTCTTCCAGGTGCCAGCCGGCATCGCCGTAGAGGTCGAGAAGATGCTGCCGGGGGGAGAAGTTATAGAGCCGCCCGAACTTGTCGCGATCGTCGCCGTCGCCCAGCTTGTAGTTGGCGAAGAACAATCCGCCGGGGCGGACGGCGCGACGAACGCGCGCCAAAACGTCGCCAAGCCCCGCCAACGGCTGGTGGTGCAGCGAGGCATGAGCCCAGACCGCATCATAGGCTTCCACTGCGTCGAGGTCCTCGAACCTCAGCAGGCGCACGTCCTGCCCGGTGCGCTCTCGCGCTTTCTTCGCCATGCCCTTCGAGCCATCGGTCATGTCGACGCTGAACCCGCGCTCGATCATTCGGCTGGCATCGCGCCCACCGCCGCAGCCGAGTTCGAGGATGTGCGCGCCGTCGGGCAACTGGTCGAGGAAAGCATCGAGATACCGCGCCGGCCCCTGCGCGAAGCTCATCGTATAGCTTGGCGCTTCCCGATCATAGAAGGCGAGGGTGGCTTCGTCGGTCATGAAGCAGATAACTAACGCGGGCTTTGCATGGCGGGCAAGCAGAAGTAGGCTTTCCGCTAAAGGGGGCGGTCATGGTCAATCACGCAAGCGGTGCAGCGCCCGTCACGGCCACGGAGCGGCTCGGCGAACTCGATGTCTTGCGCGGCTTCGCGCTTCTTGGGGTGTTGCTGGCCAATGTGCTGGAGGCTGCCTATCCGCCGTGGCTGGCGACCGAGGCGCAGCTTGCGGCCTTGCCGACTTCCGACCTGGACAGCACGGTATTCTTTCTCGAGCAGTGGCTGGTCTACGGCAAGGCCAACACGATCTTCGCCACTCTGTTCGGCATCGGTTTCTGGGTCCAGCTGGAAAGGTTGCGCGCACGCGGCGGTGATTTTGAACGCATCTACGTTCGGCGTTTAAGCATCCTGCTGGCGTTGGGCGCCTTTCACGCGATCTTCATCTGGGTCTGGGACATCCTGCACCTCTACGCCCTGGCCGGCTTTGCGCTGTTCTTCATGCGCAAGCTGAGCGCGCGCGCATTTCTCGTTCTCGGCCTGTTACTCGCCATTCTTGGCGAACCGCTGATCTCCCTCATGGTCGATACCGTCGGTTTGCCCGACTACGCGGGGCCCTATTTCAGCGATACTGCGATTGTCGCCCGGCAGACGGCAAGCCAGGCTGGCGACTATCTGGCGCTGCTGGAGATATTCACGAAGATAACCTTTTTTGCCTGGATCGGGCAGGGCGTGATTGTCGGCTGGGCATTGTACGCGCTCGGGCGCTTCCTGCTGGGTGCCTTTATCGCGCGCAAGGGATGGATCCGACGCGCAACCGAACTGCGCAAGAGCTATATCCTTACCTTGCTGGTAGCGCTCCCTGTCGGACTGGGCGGGCAGTATATCGTTGCGTCGGTTAACACCGGCGCGATGAACACGCCGGGCGACCTCGAGTGGGTGCTGACACTACTGCACGAGGTCAGCAAGCCGATCCTGAGCCTCGCCTACGGTTGCGCCCTGATCCTGGTGTTTCATTCGGCAGCGAGGCCACTGGTGGTGCTGTTCGGGCCGGTCGGGCGCATGGCACTGACCAATTACGTGTCGCAGAGCTTCTTCATCGGCTACCTGCTGTTCGGCATCGGGCCGGGCCGTGCGCTGGCGGGATACGCCGGAACCGCCCATCTGGCCGTCCAGTCGCTCTATTTCTTCGCGTTCCAGATAGTCTTCAGCGTCGTCTGGCTGAGGCTATTCAACTACGGGCCGCTGGAATACCTTTGGCGCTGGGCCACCTATGAGCAGCGTCCGCGCCTCGTGCGGTCGAGCGCGGCTGAAGCTCAGCCTGCGTGAGCAGCCGCTTCCGCCGCCTCGCGATCGCGCTGGGCCCGGCTCTTCTTTTCGGCAGCAGTCTTCAATTGGCCGCAAGCCGCGTCGATATCGCGGCCGCGCGGGGTGCGGACGGGGGCGGAGATGCCGCCTTCGAACACGATGTCGGAAAAGCGCTTGATCCGCTCCGGCGTCGAGCACTCGTACGCAGCGCCGGGCCACGGATTGAACGGGATGAGATTGACCTTGGCGGGCAGCTTGTAGGCTTTCAGCAGGCGGAGCAGTTCGCGCGCGTCATCGTCGCTGTCGTTCTTGTCCTTCAGCATCACGTATTCGAACGTGATGCGACGGGCGTTGCTCGCGCCGGGATAGTCCGCGCAGGCCTGCAGCAGTTCTTCCAGACCGTACTTCTTGTTGATCGGCACGATCTCGTCGCGGATTTCCTTGGTCACCGCGTGGAGTGAGACGGCAAGGTTCACGCCGATCTCCTCGCCGCAGCGGGCCATGGCGGGCACGACGCCGCTGGTGGACAGCGTGATGCGGCGCTTGGAGAGGGCCAGACCATCGCCGTCCATCACCAGTTGCAGCGCATCGCGCACGTTGTCGAAATTGTAGAGCGGCTCACCCATGCCCATCATCACGATGTTGGTGAGCAGGCGGCCGTCGGCAGTGTACTCGGCTTCGCTCTCGTCGCCCAGGTCGTCCATCCGGCCCTTGGGCCATTCGCCAAGAGAGTCGCGTGCGAGCATCACCTGGCCCACGATCTCGCCCGGCGTCAGGTTGCGCACGAGGCGCATGGTGCCAGTGTGGCAGAAGCGGCAGTTGAGCGTGCAGCCGACCTGGCTGGAAACGCACAGGGTGCCCCGGTCCGCATCGGGGATGAAGACCATCTCGAACTCGTGTCCGTCGCTGGTCTTGAGCAGCCACTTGCGCGTGCCGTCGGTGGAATGCTGCGCCTCCACCACGTCCGGGCGGCCGATGACGAAGCGTTCCGCCAGCCACGGGCGCATGGTCTTGGCGATGTCGGTCATCGCCTCGAAATCGGTGACGCCGCGGTGGTAGAGCCAGTGGAACACCTGCTTGGCGCGCAGCTTGGCCTGCCGCTTGTCCAGCCCTGCGCCTTCGAAAAGCGCGGTGATGTCCTTCTTCGGCAGACCGATCAGGTCTACGCGTCCATCCTCGCGCGGCGTGATGTCACGCGCGACGGGAACCGGATCAACCTGTCCGGGAATGCTCATCAGTGTCGTATCGGCCATGGGAACCGCGCATATAGGGATAAGCACCCCGTTTGGGAAGCGGGCGCGGAATCTGCCTTTCAGGGTTGGTTCCGCAGGCTGTGTCGGTGAGCCGAGAAGTATGATCGACTAGCTGCGGGGAACCGCGTTTTCCGCGCTGGATCGGGCTTCGCATGCGCCGAATTGTGTTCGATTGGTGCGCCCTTCGGGTTTTTCCGAAGCGTTCCCGCCGCTCGTCGAGCAAATATGTCGTTCTGTCGAGCAACAATGTTGCTGAAAAACCACACCGGAATCGTTGTGAAAGGTTAATGAAACGAAGTCCGCCTGCGCTTCATTCTGGCTGTCCAAACGCGGGAAAATCCGCGTTTTTGAATACGAATGGAGACTACAATGAAAAAGGGTATCGCACTCATCCTCGCAACCGCATCGGCAACCGCCCTGGCCGTTCCCGCCGCCGCGCAGGACAACTCGGCTTTCACCGGCCCGCGCATCGAAGGCATCGCCGGCTATGACATCAGCAAGGCCGGCAGCGACGTCGACAACGAACTGAACGACGAGGACGACGAGTCCATCGACGGCTTCATGTACGGCGTGGGCATCGGTTACGATTTCCCGGTGGGCGACCGCGTGGTGCTGGGTCTCGAGGCCGAAGGCACCTTCTCGACCGCTGAAACCGAAGTCGTCGATGGCGACCTCGAAGACCTCGGCTTCGGTGCCGAACTCGACACGGGCCGCGATCTCTACGTCGGCGCGCGTGCGGGTGTCGTCGCCGGCGAGAACCTGCTGCTCTACGCCAAGGGCGGTTACACCAACGCTCGCTACAACCTGCTGGCCGATGACGGGACGACCGAGCTCGAAACCGACGTCGACCTCGACGGCTGGCGCGTCGGCGCTGGCGCAGAATACGCCATGAGCGAGAACACCTTCGTGAAGCTGGAATACCGTTATTCCAACTACACCGAGGGTGAGTTCGACTTCAACGACGACGACTTCTTCGATTCCGACACCGGCGAAAGCGACCGCTTCGACGCAGACCTGGACCGTCATCAGGTTGCCGTTGGCTTCGGCCTGCGCTTCTGATCGAAGCCTGATGTGAATGAAACGGGGCCGGGAGGAGCAATCCTTCCGGCCCTTTTTCTTTGCGCGCTATCGAGAGGCGCAGCCCACGCTGGCGGCGTCGAGCGCTGTTGCAGCGCCTTCCAGCGAATAGCGATCGGTGAAGCGGTTGCCGCGATTGTCGGTGGCGCTGATGCTCATGCGGTTGCCGCTGCGCATCGCGGCGACAATGGCGGCATCATCGCTGCCATCCACGGCCCAGCCTTCGTTGCCGCCGCCTGTCAGGTCGAACCGCTGGCTGCCTATGGCGAGGCGCAGGCGCGGGCTGTCCGACAATTCCCGGCTCAGGCGGAAATGCACTTGTCCGCGCACTCGGCGCTCAGGCCAAGTGCCGACGCTGGCGTAGGGTTCGAAGTCGCGCCGGTTACGACTGTCCACCGCTTCCGCGATGGCATAGCAACGCGGCACCTCCGCATCGCGAAAAGCGCCCCAATGTCCGAACACGCCAAGACTATCCTTCGCGGCGACAGGCGTTGCGAAGGCTAGCAGGGCAAGCGGAATGAGAAGTTGCTTCATGCCTGTTCTATAGGCGACTGTATCGCGCCTGTGGAATCCCGAAAATCGTATCATCTGAATCCGGTTTTTCTGGAATTTTTGCGAGATTTCTGCAATATGAATGCAACGGGAAGGGGCATCCGGAAAAATTGACCCGAACTTGGAAAGGACGCCCTCGGCCGCTCGCCGGGTGGTGAGCGATACGATGAGCCTGCTTGCCGACTACAACCTGCCATTCGCGATCGCCTTTGGCCTGATGGTTTGTGCATTGGTGCTCCAGCTGATCGGCCTTGGCGACTTCGATTTCGGCGGCGACATCGAACTGGACGTCGACGCGCCGGACTTCGATGCGAACGCGGCGGAAGTGCCCGATGCCGGGTTTGGCGGAGCCTTGCTGACCCTGCTGGGGCTGGGCCGGGTTCCGCTGATGGTATGGCTGATGGTCTTCCTGCTGCTGTTCACCGTGGTGGGCATGGGCATCCAGGTGTTCGCGGAAGAACTCACCGGCAACCCGCTCTACCCATGGCTGGCCGCGCTGTTTTCCGGCGGGGCGAGCTTGCCAATCACGGCCACGCTGGTGCGTCCGCTCGGGAACATCCTGCCGCAGGACGAGACGAGCGCCGTGGGGCTGGGCAGCCTTGTCGGAAGGCGCGGAACCATCACCACCGGGAAGGCCGAGCGTGGCTCTCCCGCAAGAACGAAAGTGCGCGACCGTCATGGCCACGCGCATTACGTAATGCTCGAGCCACATGAGGATGCGAGCACGATCCACGAGGGGGACGAGGTATTGCTCGTGCGCCGCGAGGGAGGCGTCTTTTTCGGCGTCCCCCTGGCAGAGCGCAAGCTGGGGCCAGTGTCCTGACACTAGATAACGACAGGAGAAGACATGGAAGGATTACTGGATCTCGGCTTCGTGACATTGCTGGGAGGGGCCATCGCGGTCCTCGTCATCATCATCTTCCTGCTGAAGATGTATCGTCGCGCTTCGAAGGAAATCGCATTCGTGCGGACAGGCGTCGGCGGCGAAAAGGTCGTGATGAACGGGGGCGCGCTGGTGTTCCCGATCTTCCACGAGACCATGCCCGTCAACATGAACACGCTGGTGCTGAGCGTGGTGCGTCGGGATGGGGAAGCGCTGATCACGCTCGACCGGCTGCGCATCGACGTGAAGGCGGAGTTCTACGTCCGCGTGAAGCCCGACAGCGAAGCCATCGCCATGGCAGCCCAAACGCTGGGCCAGCGCACGATGCAACCCGAAATGCTGAAGGACCTGGTCGAAGGCAAGTTCGTCGACGCGCTGCGCTCCGTCGCTGCGGGCATGACCATGAACGAGCTGCACGAACAGCGCGCGGACTTCGTGCAGAAGGTGCAGCAGGTCTCGTCGAACGACCTCGCCATGAACGGCCTGGAACTTGAATCGGTCTCGCTGACCGGGCTCGACCAGACCAGCATCGAGCACTTCAACGCCAACAACGCCTTCGACGCCGAGGGCCTGACCAAGCTGACCGAACAGATCGAGGCGCGCAAGAAACTGCGCAACGATATCGAGCAGGATACCCGCGTGCAGATGGAGACGAAGAACCTCGAGGCGGCGCAGAAGAGCTTCGAGATCAGCCGCGATACTGAATATGCCCGGCTTGAGCAGGAGCGCGAAGTCGAAGTGCGCCGCGCCGCGCAGATGTCCGAGATTGCCAGCCAGCAGGCCGAGCGCCAGCGCGAGGCCGACGCCGCACGGATCGAGGCGAAGAAGCTGGTCGACGCGCAGCAGATCGAGGCTGACAGGCTGGTGGAAGAACGCCGGATCGACCAGGTCCGCGCGCTCGAGATCGCCCGCCAGGAGCAGCAGATCGCGGTGCAGAACAAGTCCCGCGAGGAAAGCCAGGCCAAGGCCGAAGCCGACGCTGCGCGCGCCAAGGCCGTCGCTGCCGAGGAACAGGTCGCCACGGCCCGCGAAAGCGAGATTGCCGAGCGTCAGAAGAAGATCGAACTGATCGAGGCGGCCAAGCAGGCAGAGCGGGACGCGATCAAGATCCGCGTCGATGCCGAGGCCGATAAGGATGCCGCCACCAACCGCGCCGAAGCTGCCCGCATGGCCGCCAAGGGCGAGGCCGACGCCACCAAGCTGCTGGCCGAAGCCGACCGCGTGAAGTTCGAAGTGGAAGCTGCCGGCCAGCGCGCCGTCAACGAAGCGGCTAACATCCTGTCGATGGAGCAGATCAGCCTGCAGACCAAGCTGGCCTTGCTGAAAGTGCTACCGGAAGTCATCCGCGAAAGCGCGAAGCCGATGGAAGCGATCGACTCGATCAAGATCGTGCAGGTCGACGGCCTTACGCAGAAGTCCGGCGCGCCCGGCACGACTGCAAACGGCTCTGGCGGCGGTTCGGGCAATCTTGCCAACGATGCCGTGGCCGCAGCGCTCGCCTACCGCGCGCAGGCACCCGTGCTGGACGGGCTGATGAAGGAACTCGGCCTCGATGGCAGCTCGCTCGGCAAGCTCGTGGAAGGCGCGGCCAACGGCAATGCCACGGCCGATTTCAGTGCCGAAGCGGAAGTGGCGGACGAAAAGAGCACGCCTTCGCTGTTCGAGGCTGAAGCCGAGGCTGGCGACAAGGATGGTAAAAGCGAAGCTGCCGAATAGTCGCAGTTCGTCTGGACAAGAAAGGGCCTCCGGCTCGCGCCGGGGGCCTTTTTGCTGGGGTGAAGACTACTCGCCGATCAGGTCGAGCCAGGCAACCACGTCGTTGTCGGTAGCGATGTAGAGGCCTTCCTGCACCTCCGCCGACTGCGCGTCGGCAATCTTCATCGCTTCCGCCAGCGGACCGTAGAACAGCGTGTTCGCCGCTCCGCCTTCGGGGCCGCCGTCGAGGTGATAGAGCCGCACGGTTGCATCCATGTAAGTCGTGCGCATCAGTCGTCCCGCTCCAGTTTCGCACCGTCCAACTGGCGTCGGGCACGCGTATCTTCCGCCTTTCGGGCCTGCTGCTCGGCCCTTCCCACGCCGTGCTGTGCGCGGGCAGAGGCGGCGTCTTTTTCCCTCGCCGCGCGGTCGCGCCGATTGCGGGCCATGCGCAGGTTTATCACTTCGGCCACGGCTCAGGCACCCTGGTCGGGATAGGTAATGGCAACCACTTCCCATTCCTTTTCGCCGCCCGGCAGGCGCACGGTGCGAAGATCACCCACCTGCGCGCCGCGCAGGGCACGGGCGATGGGGCTGGACCAGCCGACAAGGCCCTTGCCTGCGTCCTGCTCCTTGTCTCCCACGATGGTGAGCGTGCGCTCCTCGTCGTCCTCGTCCGCAATCGTCACGGTCGCTCCGAAGAACACCCGGCTCTTGTCCGGCTGCTGGCTGGGGTCGACCACCTTGGCGTGCTTCATCACCTTGGCGAGGAAAGCCAGTTCCCGGTCGATCTCGCGCATCTTCTTGCGGCCATACAGGTAATCGCCGTTCTCGCTGCGATCGCCGTTGCCGGCGGCCCAGCTGACGATCTCCACGATCTCGGGACGTTCCTTTCCCAGCAGGTGATCGTAACGGTCCTTCAGCGCGGCAAGGCCTGCGGGGGTGATGGGCTGGGTGTTGTCCGGAGAGGGCATGGACGCGCTATAAAACGAAACAGCGTTTGCTCAAGCTTTGCCGCTCGTCGAAGCCTGCGCCTCACGCAAACACGAGATGGGACGCGCCCATCGAAGCGGCGGCACTGCGCCCGCGCAACGCCGCCCTGTTCGCCTGAAACCGAGAAACCTAGCGCAGAAAGTCGGTCACGTGGCGCGGCTCTCCGGCGCGGCCGGTGCGGTCGGGATAGAGGTGTTCGTAGACCACCGCATTTTCCACCACGCGTTGCACGTAGTTCTTCGTTTCGAAGAAACCGATCTGCTCGATCCACTTGAGCCAGTCACCCGTCACCCGCGGGTCACCGTTCTCGCGCAGCCAGCGGTTCACGTTGCCGGGGCCGGCATTGTAGGCCGCGATGGCGAGCGGATAGCTGCCGTCGTAATAGGAAATCAGCCGCTCGATGTGGTTGGAACCCAGCATCATCGCATATTGCGGATCGTCGATCAGGCGGCTTGCCGAATACTGCACGCGGGCGCGGCGCGCCTCTTCCTGCGCGGTGGCGGGCATGAACTGCATGATCCCGCGCGCGCCTGCATGGCTGATGGCGTTCTCGGCAAACTGGCTTTCCTGCCGGGCAAGGGCATGGATCATGGTCCAGTTGGTGCCTGGCGGGGTATCCAGCGTGGGATAGCCGATGCGGGTAAAGCCCTCGTGCCCGTCCTCCATCGCCGAATCGGCGAGGTTCACTGCAAGGTCGCGGCGGCCGATATCGCGGGCGAGTTCGGCAACCAGCACATGCTCGGCCACTGTCTCCGCCTGGTCGGCGATGGAGCGGTAGAAGCGAATGCCGGTGCTCCACGGCGCATCGCGGGCGACTTCGGAGACAGCGCGGGTGATCGGCTTGTTGAGGAACGCCTGGCGTTCCGCCTCGGTCGGCGTGCCCTGCGGCATCCGGTCGAAGCTGGGCACGTCGCGGCCCAGCCGGTCGAGCGCCATCAGGCCATAGAACTTGTCGGCATAGTCGGCGGCCATCTCGTAATGGCGCGTCGCCTCCGCCGTGTTCCCGGCGCGGCGATAGGCCTCGCCTGCCCAGAAGAAGCCCTTGGAGCGGGTCTGCGGTGTGCGCGCGGCGGCGCCATACTGGTAGAACAGCGGCGCGGCGGCGGCGCCATCACCCAGCTGCCACAAAGCGTTGGTGCCGCCCAGCCACATCAGCGAGGTGTAATCGTCGCGCAGGCGGTATTCGCCGGTGGAGATGTCGTAGCCCGGCTCGAACGCCTCGATCGCGCGCTGCGCCACGCGGACGCTGTCGCGCGTGTTCGCGGCGCGGGCCACGGCAAGCAATTCGGTAATCCAGGCGGTCTGGTCGAGGGGAAGGGCGGCAAGCTGCGGCCCGTCCACGATCATGCGCACGGCTTCGCCGGAGCGACCTTCCTGGCGCAGTTCGCGGCTGCGGTTGAACAGATAGCCCGGATCGGCCGTCGCGCCCGGCGCGTCGGTCGCCCCGTCGCCGCCCTGAAGGATGGCGAGGCGCGCGGCGAAAACGCGGCGCTTGTTCGGAGAAACCCGATCGATCTGGCGCGCGGCGGCCTCGCCATCGCGCTGCCACAGCAGGGCGTCCATGCGCATGTCCTGGTCGGCCTGGGTGAAATCGCTGCCGAAATTGGCGAAGAGCGCGGCTTCTGCCGTCGGGCTCATCTCGCCGCCGCGCCATGCCTCCAGCGCCCAGCGCTCGGACGCGGCGCGATCCTGCCCCATCAGGGCCAGCGCATAGTGCGCCTTGGCATAGTTGGTGACGGGGTCCTGGTTCTCGAAGAAGCGCAGCAGTACGCCGGGCTCTGTGAATTCGGAACGCAGGCGCTGCTCGGCGCGGGCGCGTAGCGTCGTCTCGTCCGGGAAACCGGGGTTGGCGAGCAGGAAGTTCGCGTACTCGGTGAACGGCAACTGCGCCTGCCGATCATCCCACAAACGCTCCCACCGGGTGATTTCCTGCGCCATCGGGCCGGGCTGCTGGGCCACGAGCTGGGCGCGGTTGCGATTCCATTCGGCGGCATCCTGCGCCAATGCGCCGGAAGACATGAAAGCAGGGGCGGCCATGGCCGCAACGAGAGCTACAAGGGGAAGTCGAACCATGCTGGACATCCTATGGGGCGCATCCTTATCAGGCGCTGAATACATAATCCCTCCGAATGGGTAAGGCTATTGGGAAAGGGCGCTGTTTCGGCGCGATTTTCCTTCGAGTCGTCTTTTCACACCAACGCACGAGAGGCGTAAAATGTTCTCAGGTTCCATTCCCGCGCTCGCCACCCCGTTTGCAGGCGACGATGTCGACGAGGAAGCCTACCGCCGCTTCATCGACTGGCAGATCGAAAACGGGTCAAGCGCGCTCGTCCCCTGCGGCACGACGGGCGAAAGTGCCACGCTGGACAATGACGAGCACCACAAGGTCATCGCCGTGTGCGCAGAGGTCGCCAAGGGCCGCGTTCCGGTGATCGCGGGCGCAGGCTCCAACGATACGCAGACCGCGCTGTGGCACATCAAGGAAGCACAGACCGCCGGAGCCGACGCGCTGTTGCTGGTCGCGCCCTATTACAACCGTCCCTCGCAGGAAGGTCTGCTGGCGCATTTCAGCTACCTGGCGGAGCGGGCGGACCTGCCGATCGTGCTTTACAACGTGCCCGGCCGCACGGTGACGGACATCGCGCCCGAAACGGTGATCGAACTGCATCGCCGCTTCCCGGACAAGATCGTGGCGATCAAGGATGCCAGCGGCGACCTGTCGCGCGTCGTCACGCATCGCATGGGCGCAGGGCCGGACTTCTGCCAGCTGTCGGGCGACGATCCGCTGGTGCTGGCAGGCTACGCGCTGGGCCAGTCCGGCTGCATCTCGGTGACGGCCAACGTCGCGCCGAAGCTGTGCGCCGATTTCCACGCCGCCGCCGCCAGGGGCGATTTCGCAACGGCGCGCGAACGCAACGAGCGGCTCTACCCGCTGCACAGGGCGATGTTCGCCGACGCCAGCCCCGCGCCCGCCAAGTATGCGCTCAGCAAGCTGTTCGACTGGTTCAGCCCCGATGTGCGCCTGCCCATCGTGCCGTGCTCGGATGCCGCGAGGAAAGCGGTGGACGAGGCGATGGACCTTGCGGGGATCGCTGCGTGATCCGTCCCGTCCTCCTCGCCGCCAGCGCCCTCGCGCTCACATCCTGCGCCACCATGCCCGGCATCCAGCCGCCCGCGCTCGATGTGCTGGCGCGTGACTATTTGGCAATCCAACTGGCCATCGGCGAAAAGGACCCCGGCTACGTGGATGCCTATTACGGGCCGGAGGAACTCGCGACCCGCGCTGCCGAGCAGGACGACGACACCACGCTGCCGATGTTGCAGGCCCGCGTCACCGCGCTCGACGCGACGCTCGGGCTGATCGAGACGCAGCCCGGCACACTGGAAGCAGAGCGGGTGCGTTACCTGCGCGCAATGCTGTCCAGCGCCAAGGTGCGCCTGAGGATGCTGCGCGGCGAAGAAATCCCGTTCCAAGACGAAGCCGAGGGCCTGTTCGGCGTGCGCCCCGAACTGATCGACCTCACCACGCTGGACCCGGTGCTGGACCGCATCGAGGAACTGGTGCCCGGCGATCCATCAGACGGCCCGCTGAACGAGCGGCTCAATGCCTACCAGGACCGCTTCATCATCCCCAACGACCGCCTTCGCGCGGTGATCGACGCGGCGGTGGACGAGTGCCGCAAGCGCACCTTGCCGCACATTCCGCTTCCCGAAAGCGAGAGCTTCGACCTCTCCCTCGTCACCGACAAGCCGTGGGGCGGGTTCAACTATTACCAAGGCGACTATCACTCGGTGATCGAGATCAACACCGACCTGCCGACCCGGCTGGACCGCGCGGTGGATGTCGGCTGTCACGAGGCCTATCCCGGCCACCACGTCTATTCCACGCTGATCGAGCGGGACCGGGTGAATGAACTGGGCCAGATCGAATTCACCCTCCTGCCGCTCTATTCGCCGCGCGCGATCATTTCCGAAGGCAGCGCGGAATACGGCGTAAAGCTGGCCTTCCCCGGCAACAGTCAGCTGGAATACGAGCGCGACGTGCTGGCTCCGCTGGCAGGCATCGATGCCAGCGATATCGAGCAGTATTACGAGCTACGCGAGGCGCTGGAGGGACTGTCCGGCGCCTACTACACCATCGCTGCCGCCTATCTCGACGAAACCATGACGCGCGAGGAAGTGATCGACGCCTCGATGCGCTACCGCCTGATGAGCCGCGAACGCGCCGAACAGAGCCTGCGCTTCATGGATACCTACCGCAGCTACGTGATCAACTACGGGCTCGGCTCCGAGATCGTGGGCGCGGCCGTCGAGGCGGGAGACGCCGACATGGCGACGCAGTGGGATCGCTTCATCGGCATCCTCAGCAGCCCGACGCTGCCGGAGGATTTGATGTAGGCGCGAGGTTCCCGCTCCTAATCGGCCCTTGCCTATTGGCCTTTGCCTTTTTGCGGGGGCATCCCTACATGCGGCCACCTTATGGCCCGTCCCAAACACGCCACGTTCGACAAGCAGAAGGTCGTCGCAGAAAACCGCAAGGCGCGGTTCAATTATACTATCGAGGATACCTTCGAGGCGGGCATCGCCTTGCAGGGCACCGAGGTGAAGGCGCTGCGGGCGGGCGAGGGCTCCATTGCCGAGAGTTATGCCGAGGTGAAGGACGGGCAGGTGTGGCTGGTCAACGCCAACATTCCCGAATTCAGCCACGGCAATCGCCACAACCATGAGCCCAAGCGGCCGCGCAAGCTGCTGCTGCACCAGCGCGAGATCAACCGCCTGTTCGGCGCAGTCGAGCGCAAGGGCATGACGCTGGTTCCGCTGTCCGTCTATTTCAACGGACGAGGCCGGGCGAAAGTCGAGCTGGCGCTGGCCAAGGGCAAGCAGGCGCACGACAAGCGCGCGGCGATCAAGGACCGGGACTGGCAGCGCGACAAGGCCAGACTGCTCAGAGAACGATCCTGATGCGCGAAGCGGGCTGAATTCGCCTTCGATTGGAAGAATGCGACAGGCCGGGCGAAAATATCGCCTGAAATAGCGCGAGGGCCGTTAAGCGACGGTTGTCATCTGCTGGGCTAAAACCATCTATGAATGGCGGCGCAAAGGAGTATGGGCCAACCCATGATGAAAAGGGCGAGTCGATGGCTTTCGGCAAGGATGCCGAAAATGCCGGAGAAGGAAGAGATGGCGAGGAATCGCTGGCTCTCTCCTGTCGCCGGGACCATTGCGCGTTCGGAATTGTGGCGTTTCAATCGCCGCAGCGTGCCGCGCGGCGTGGCGCTTGGCGTGTTCGCCGCTTTCATCATCCCGTTGGGGCAGACGATCCTCGCGGTGGCGCTGGCCCTGCCTTCGCGCGCCAACCTGCCGCTTGCCGCCGTCACCACGCTGATCACCAACCCCTTCACCGTCGCCTTCTGGGCGGTAATCGCGCACAAGCTGGGCCAGTTCGTGCTGAAAATCGACGCCGCCACCACCGGCGCCGCGAACGAGCATGTGCAAAGCACCTGGTTCCAGGAATTCGCGCAGTGGGCGGAGATCGCGGGCGTTGCCGCTTTCGGCTTTGTCGTGCTGGCCGTGGTTGGTGCCGCTGTGGGCTACCTCGTGTCCAGCTTTGCCTGGCGCTTCGTGGTTGCACGCAAGTGGGGGCAGCGCCCCGGAAAACTGAAGACGCCGCAACCGGCCGAATGAACATTTTCGGGCATTGGCCTGCTATGCCGGCTAGGGCGCGGCAGGCGGCTTTGCTAGGGCTTTCGCAATGAAGATCGTCAATGCGAAGGAATCGGGCCGGCTGATCGATGTGATCGCCGTGGCGGCCGCCGTGCTGGCCAGCATCGCCCTTATCCAGCTTGCGACTTCCAACGTGACGGCAACGCTTGCCTACGCAGGCGGGCTGGTGGTGCTGGGGCTGATTGCCTTTGCAGCCGCGCGGGCGCGCGTCGGCGGGCACGCGCAGCCCGCTCTTGATACGCCCGACTGGTCAGTCACCGTTGCCGCCATAGAGCGTGCGGATCAGGCGGTTGCCATCACCGACCGTGCCAATCGGCTCGTCTGCGCAAACGCCACGTTCGAGCTGTGGTTCGGCTCCAGCAACGCGCCGCCGCGCCTGCCGGTCGACGGCACGAGTGCCGAAAAGCTCACGCGCCTGGCGCGCGCGGCCTGGCGCGACGGGCAGGGCGGGGAGCCGGTGGTCGTCGCCGACGAGGAGAAGAGCTGGGAAGCGCGCGCTGTGCGCGCAGGCGGCGGGGACGACTATCTCGTCTGGCGCTTCACCCCCGTTACCCGCACCAATCCGCTGGCCGGGATCGGCGGCCACATTACCGGCCTGTTCGGCCGCGTGCTCGGCTCCGCCGGGATCGCCGTGGCGCTGGTTTCGCCCGATGGCATGGTGCGCGCGGCCAGCCCCGCGCTCGCGCGCCGCGCTCTGGGAGACGAGAACGCCAGCATGTCGGGCCAGGAATTCGTGCGCCTGCTTCGTTCAGACGATCGCGAGCGCATCTTCTTTGCGCGCGAGGGGCAGAAGGGCTCTCCGCAAACGCTGGTGCAGGTGCCGCTGGTCGATCCCGATGTGGCGGCAGCGGAACAGGTGCCCGGCAAGGCTGCTGCCGAAGCGCCCTCGATCATGCTGCTCATCGATTCCGGCATCGGCCTTGGCGGCTGGGGCGGGGAAGCGAAGGGGCAGGCGGCGCAACTGGAAAGCTTGCTGGAACAGTTGCCGCTGGGCCTTGCCACGACCAATCGCGATGGCAAGTTCCTCTTCGCCAACCCGGCCTTCCGGCGTGCATCCGGTATCGGCGCGGACCTGCCGCCCTATCCCTCGGACCTGGTGGTGCCGCGAGACAAGACCGCCATGTCCGATGCCGTGCGACGCTATGGCCAGGGGCCTGCTTCCAGCGGCGACGTGGCCGTGCGCCTGCGCGGCGATCCGGACGAGCCTGTCAGCATCGGCCTTGCCGGTGTGCGCGGGCTGGGGGAAGCGGCGGTGCTGCTTTCGCTGGCGGACACGACGGAGGAAGCGCGGCTGAAGCGGCAGGTGGCGCAGGCCACCAAGATGCAGGCCGTGGGCCAACTGGCGGGCGGCGTCGCGCACGATTTCAACAACGTGCTCACCGCTATAATCGGTTATTGCGACCTCATGCTGCTGCGCCATACGCCGGGCGACAGCGACTACGACGATATCCAGCAGATCAAGGCCAACTCCAACCGCGCGGCCAGCCTGACGCGGCAGTTGCTCGCCTTCAGTCGCCAGCAGACGCTGCAACCCGAAGTGCTGCAACTGCCCGACGTGCTGAGCGAGGTCAGCCATCTGCTCAAGCGGCTGCTGGGCGCCAAGATCACGCTGAAAGTGCGACACGACCGCGGCCTCGGCCCCGTGCGCGCCGACCCGCGCCAGCTCGAGCAGGTGATCATCAACCTCGCCGTGAACGCGCGCGATGCGATCCAGGCCAGCGGCGGCGGAGAGGGTGCCAGCGGCACGCTGACCTTCGCCACCCGCCGGGTGGAAGCGAAGGATATCCGCCGCATGGGGAGCGAGATCATCCCCGCAGGCGACTACACCGTGCTGATCGCGGAGGATACCGGCGGCGGCATCCCGCAGCACGTGCTGGGCAAGATCTTCGAGCCGTTCTTCACCACCAAGGAGCAGGGCAAGGGCACTGGACTCGGCCTCTCCACCGTCTACGGCATCATCAAGCAGTCAGGCGGGTTCATCTTCGCCTCCAACGCCAAGGCGCCTGACGGCGGCATCAAGGGCGCGCGCTTCACCATCTACCTGCCCGTTCACGAGGCGACCGAGGAAGAGCTGAAACGCGCCGAGGTGGAAGAGAAGGGCCGCGACTGGTCGGGCGGCGGCTGCATCCTTGTGGTGGAGGACGAGGACATGGTCCGCGCCGTCGCCGAGCGCGCGCTGGCGCGGCAGGGCTACACCATCGTCACCGCCAGCGACGGGGACGAGGGACTGGAGATCGTCCAGTCCGGCAAGCACGAGTTCGACCTCGTCGTGTCCGACGTGGTGATGCCCAGCATGGATGGCCCCGCCATGGCCCGCGAGATTCGCAAGACCAATCCGGACCTGCCGATCCTGTTCATGTCGGGCTATGCCGAGGGACAGTTGCGCGACGAAATCGATATCGAGGCGATGCATTTCATCCCCAAGCCCTTCAGCGTCAGGCAGATCGCCGACAAGGTTGGCGAAGTGCTGGCGAACCCGCGCAAAGGCGGTTAGCGTGCTGATCGCAAAGGATGATTCCGGCGTTCACGTACGATACAGGTCGTGATACCTTATATCATCGTCGTGTAGAGGGAGGGACTGCCGACATGAAATTCACCCGCCAGGCCACAGCCGCAATTCTCGCTGCCAGCGCGCTGACGCTGCCTGCATCGGCCCAGCAGCAGGTGCAGGAGGGAACGGCGCAGGGCGACGTTTCCGTCACCATCTACCAGAACGGCCAGTCGCTGGTGCAGGATATCCGCCGGCTCGATATCCCGCGCGGCACAACGCGCATCGAGTTTCCCGATGTCTCCGCGCAGATCCGCCCGGCAACGCTCAGCTTCAATGCCGAGAACACCGCCATCGTCGAGCAGAACTTCGACTTCGACCTGCTGACACCCACCAAGCTGATGGAAAAGGCCATCGGCCAGACCGTAACGCTGGTGCGCACCAATCCTGCCACCGGCACCGAAGTGCGCGAGCGGGCCGAAGTCCTCTCCACCGCGGGCGGCGTGGTGGTGCGCATCGGCGACCGGATCGAGGTGCTGCGCGACGACGGCCTGCCCGTGCGCGTGGTGTTTGACGAGGTGCCGCCCAACCTGCGCGCGCGCCCCACCTTGTCCGTCACCCTGAATTCCACCAGCAGCGGTACGCGCGATGCCTCCATCCGCTATCTCACGCCGGGCCTTGGCTGGACGGCAGACTATGTCGCGCTGTTCGATGAAACGAACGGCACGGTGGACATGCAGGGCTGGGTCACGCTCACCAACACCACCGGCACCACGTTCCACGCTGCCGATACGCTGCTCGTGGCAGGCTCGCCCAATGGTGGCGGAGGCCCGCGCCGCGACATGGTGCGCCCCGGTACCCAGACTGCCGACCGCGAGCGGCTCGGCGATTTCTACCTTTACCCGCTGGAAGAGCGCACCACGATCGCCAACGCTCAGACCAAGCAGGTCGGCTTCCTCGACGCGCAGGGCGTGCCCGCGAGCCGCGTCTATTCGATCGGCGCCTACTGGCTGGCGAACGATGAGGACTTCCGCCCCGCCTCCACCGCCATCAGTTTCAACTCCAGCCGTGAAGGCGGGCTGGGCGATGCGCTGCCTGCGGGCACCGTCCGCTTCTACCAGCGCGATGCCGAGGGTAACCCGCAGTTCATCGGCGAAAACGGCATCGGCCACACGCCCATGGGCAGCACGCTGTCGCTGCGCACCGGCGATGCCTTCGACGTCTACATGCAGGCCGAGGTCGAGGACCGCGAACGCATCACCGCCGCCGAATACGAGGCGAGCCGTCGCTACCGCGTGCTCGAGGATGGCCAGGTGGTGCGCGAAGTCGAGGTGGAGCGCGCAGTCGACTATTACCGCACCACGATGAAATACACCTTCACCAATGCCAAGCCGGAGCCGGTTGTGGTGCAACTCACGCAGAACGGCCTCGGACAGTACTGGTGGGGTTGGGATTTCCGCGTGGTGAGCGAGGACGTGGAAGGCGAGCAGATCAACCGCGACACCCGCCTCTATCGCGTCTCCGTGCCCGCCAACGGCGAGCGCGAAGTGCGCGTGACTTACGAGACGCGGTTCTGAGGGGAAGGGCGGTGCGCCTCCCTACCTTGCTTAGTGCGACTGTCATGGCGTCTCTTGCCGTGGCCTGTTCGACAGCGGCCAACGCGCAGGATCGCGTGATCGTTGAGGCGAGCGAGCCGGAAAGCCTCGCCGTCACCGTCTATCGCGATCCCAATCGCGGCGTGGGCGGCACGATGAACACGCGCTGGCCGCAGGGTTTCGCGATGATTTCCGAAACCCGCACCGTTACCCTGCCGCCGGGGGAATCCCGCATCCGTTTCGAAGGCGTGGCGGAAGGCATGGTCGCCGTTTCCGCCATCGTCACGGGCCTGCCGGGCGGCACGATCGAGAAGAACCGCAACGCCGACCTGCTAAGCCCTGCCGCACTGGTGGACGGCACGCTTGGCAACCGCGTCACCATTACCCGCACCAATCCGGGCACCGGAGAGGCAGCGAGCGAGGACGCGATCATCCGCACCCGCGCCGACGGCGGTATCGTCCTGCAAACGCGGGACGGCTACGAGGCGGTGCGCTGCTCCGGCCTGCCCGAACGGCTGACGTTCGATGACATTCCCGATGGCCTCTCGTCCGAACCGATCTTCTCCATCGACACCCGCGATGCCAGCGGCGGCACATATACGGTCACGCTCTCCTACCTCGCCTGGGGCTTCGACTGGGAGGCGAGCTATGTCGCCACCCTCCACGAAGGCCGCGACGCCGACGATGTCCGTTTCGACCTGACGAGCTGGCTGACGATCCTCAACGACAACGGCCAGAGCTTCCCCGACGCAGAACTGATGGCCGTTGCGGGTACGCTGAACGTGACCAGCGATTTCGAGAACCTTGCCGATCCGCCGACTGCGCGGCCCCTTCGCCTTACGTGCTATCCCATCGGCAGCACCGCGCGCGGTTCACCCATCAATTATCCGCCGCCGCCTCCTCCGCCGCCGCCCCCTCCGCCGATGGCGATGATGGCGGACGGGATCGTCGTCACCGGCTCGCGGGTTCAGCGCGTGGCGATGGAATCGGCAGCGCCGGTGATGGCCGGGGAAGAACAGCTGGGCGACCTCAAGCTCTACCGCGTGCCCGTGCCGGTCGATGTGAACGCGCAAGGGCTGAAGCAGGTCGCATTCCTGCGCGAGGAGGGCGTCGAGGGCGAACTCGTTTACGAGAGCGATTGTACCCCGTGGAACTGGAACGCCGATCCCGCACCTGCGCGCCTCCTGCTGGAAACGGTGAACGACGACGAACACGGCCTCGGCGTGGCACTGCCCACAGGCACGGTCTCGGTCTTCGAGCGGGGGCCGCGCGGCGAGCTGCTGGTGGCGGAGGAGACGCTGCGCGATTACGCTTCGGGGCAGGATGTGGAACTCTCGCTGGGCGAATCCGCGCAGGTGTTCGTCGCCTGCAACCATGCCGGAGCGAAGGACCCGCGTGAGGCGGGCGCGCGCTGGATGGATGCGCGCGCGACTCTCACCAATGCCAATCCACATCCCGTCACCGTGCGCATCCAGCTTGGCTTCAACAGCCAGTGGCGGTTTCGCGGCCTGCGGGAGCGTTTGCGCAACGGCCAGCGAATCGTTCTGGTCAATGTTCCGGCAAACGGAACGCGAGTTCTGGATTGGCAGGTTGGGGAAGTCACTGACTAGGCGCGATTTCACGCCAGCAATGGCGGAAATCCGAGCCTGCCGGCCGAAATCCAACAAAAATTCTGTTCCACTCTTGTTCTTATGGAACAAAGTGGGTACATCTGCTGCTGTTGAAGAGTTAGACAAGACCCTAGCAAGCAGATGGAGGCCATGTCATGGCAGGTGCAAATCTGAAATTGGTTGAAAAGGAATCCAACGTGGACCGTCAGAAGGCGCTGGACGCCGCACTTGCCCAGATCGATCGCGCATTCGGCAAGGGCTCGGCAATGAAGCTGGGCCAGAAGGAAGCCATGCAGGTGGAATCGATTTCCACTGGCTCGCTCGGGCTTGATATCGCGCTTGGCGTGGGCGGCCTGCCCAAGGGCCGCGTGATCGAGGTCTACGGGCCTGAAAGCTCGGGCAAGACCACGCTGGCGCTGCACTGCATTGCAGAGGCGCAGAAGGCCGGCGGCACCGCTGCCTTCGTCGATGCCGAGCACGCGCTCGATCCCGTCTATGCCAAGAAGCTGGGCGTCGACATCGACGAACTGATCGTCTCGCAGCCCGACACGGGTGAGCAGGCGCTGGAAATCACCGATACGCTCGTGCGGTCGAATGCGATCGACATTCTCGTTGTCGACTCGGTTGCAGCCCTGGTGCCGCGTGCCGAGATCGAAGGCGAGATGGGCGACAGCCACGTCGGTCTCCAGGCGCGCCTGATGTCGCAATCGCTGCGCAAGCTGACCGGCTCGATCAACCGTTCCAAGTGCATGGTGATCTTCATCAATCAGCTGCGCATGAAGATCGGCGTGATGTACGGCAACCCGGAGACGACGACGGGCGGCAACGCGCTGAAGTTCTACGCCTCGGTCCGTCTCGACATCCGTCGCACCGGCCAGATCAAGGACCGCGACGAAGTGGTGGGCAACTCCACCCGCGTGAAGGTGGTCAAGAACAAGGTCGCCCCGCCGTTCAAGCAGGTCGAATTCGACATCATGTACGGCGAGGGCATCTCGAAGATCGGCGAAATTCTCGATCTCGGCGTGAAGGCCGGGGTGGTCGAGAAGAGCGGCTCGTGGTTCAGCTACGACAGCGTTCGCATCGGCCAGGGCCGCGAGAACGCCAAGACCTTCCTCAAGGAGAATCCCGAAGTTCGCGACAAGTTGGAGGCTGCTATCCGCGGCAAAACCGATGAAGTCGCCGAGGAGATGATGACAGGGCCGGACGCGGACCCCGAAGACTGATCTCCTCAAGAAGGCCGCCGGAGGTTTTTGCGTCCAGGACTGTGTTCCAGGTGTTCCAGGATAGTTGGAAACCGCCAGTCCGAATGGCCTTGCGAAACCGGAGCCGGCGAGCGGTGGCCCTCGTGCCCCCAACGCCGGCTTCTTCGCATCTTGCACATTGCCGAGTGCCGGGTCGCCCGATAACACCGGCGTCTCTAGGGGAGAAACGTGTTGGTCGACAAGAGCGAGTGGCAGGGCAAGAGCGGCGAGACCTGGGCTGCAGAATGGCGCAGGACGGATCGCAGTTTTACCCGCCTGACCGAACGGCTCCTCCAGAGAACCCGGGAGTTCACCTTCCGCAAGGTGCTGGACGTCGGCTGCGGCGCGGGCGAACTCTCCCTCGCGATCGCCCGCGGACGCCGGGACGTGACCGTCACCGGGGTAGATGTCTCACCGAAGCTCATTGAAGCGGCGACCGAACGGGGTAGCCATCTCGGGAACGTGCGGTTCATACTGGCGGATGCCGCCGAATGGGCCAGCGATCACGCGACCGCGCCTGATTTCCTGATCTCCCGTCACGGTGTCATGTTCTTCGGCGATCCCCCCGCGGCTTTTGCAAACCTGGCCAGGCAGGCCCAGAAGGACGCGGGACTGATGTTCTCGTGCTTCCGCGATGTATCCGAGAATCCGTTCTTCACCGAGGTCGGCAAGCTCCTTCCGGAAGCTCCACCCCCCATAGACGCGGCGGCACCTGGTCCTTTCGCCTTTGCGGACAAAGACAGGGTGACGTCCATCCTCTCGGCGGGAGGCTGGACCGATATCGCATTCGAGGCGGTCGACTTTCCGATGATCGCCGGAGCTGGCGAAAATGCCGTGGAGGATGCTTTCGCCTATTTCTGCCGCATCGGTCCCGCAGCCCGCGCTTCGGCCGAGCTTGAAGGCGAGGAGAAAGACCGGTTCCTTAGCCGCGTGCACGCTCTATGTGAGCGCCACGACCATGACGGGATCGTCGCCTTGCCCGCCGCTGCGTGGATCGTGACGGCAAAGAAGGCCAGTTAGTGGCGCAACGCGGCTTGCCGGAGGGCCAATTGCCCCCTAATTCGCCTTGCATGACTTCGACCAACGATATTCGCCGCACTTTTCTCGATTACTTCGCGGCCAACGATCACCAGATCGTCCCGTCGGCACCCCTAGTGCCGTACAACGATCCTTCGCTCATGTTCGTGAATGCGGGCATGGTGCCGTTCAAGAACGTGTTCACGGGTGTCGAGACGCCGCCCGCGCCGCGCGCCACCAGCAGCCAGAAATGCGTGCGTGCCGGTGGTAAGCACAACGACCTCGACAATGTCGGGTACACTGCGCGGCACCTGACGTTCTTCGAGATGCTCGGCAACTTCAGCTTCGGCGACTATTTCAAGGAGCGGGCGATCGAACTCGCCTGGAACATGGTCACGAAGGAATTCGGCCTGGATCCGAAACGCCTTACAGCCACGGTCTATCATACGGACGATGAAGCTTTCGACCTGTGGAAACGAATCGCCGGCCTGCCTGAAGAGCGCATCATCCGCATCCCCACGAAAGACAATTTCTGGGCGATGGGCTCCGATGGTCCCTGCGGTCCTTGCTCGGAAATATTCTGGGATCACGGGCCCGATGTGGCGGGCGGCCCTCCCGGCTCGCCGGAGGAGGACGGGGACCGGTTCGTTGAAATCTGGAACCTCGTCTTCATGCAGCACCTGCAGGAAGCCGACGAGATTACCGGAGACCTGCCGCGCCCCAGTATCGATACCGGGATGGGGCTCGAGCGCATTTCTACCGTCCTCCAGGGTGTCCACAACGTGTTCGAGACGGATACGTTCAAGACCATCATCGCAGCCAGCGAAGACCTCTCCGGCGCGCGCGCCGAGGAAGATAGCGCGCTGGCAAGCCACCGGGTGATCGCAGACCACCTGCGCTCCACGAGTTTCCTGATCGCGGATGGCGTGCTGCCGTCGAACGAGGGGCGCGGATACGTGCTGCGTCGCATCATGCGCCGCGCGATGCGGCATGCGCATCTGCTGGGCGCGGACAAGCCGCTCATGCACCGCCTCGTGCCGACGCTGGTAAGCGAGATGGGGCAGGCTTATCCCGATCTTGGCCGCGCGCAGGCGCTCATCACCGAAGTTCTCGAGCGGGAGGAAAGCCGCTTCCGTCAAACGCTGGAAAAAGGCCTGCGCCTGCTCGACGACGAAGCCGGCTCGCTCGGTGAAGGCGATAGCCTGCCGGGTGAGACCGCCTTCATGCTCTACGACACCTATGGCTTCCCCTATGACCTTACCGAAGACGCGCTGCGTTCGCGCGGCGTTGGTGTGGATCGCGAGGGCTTCGATGCCGCCATGGCTCAGCAGAAGGCCGCCGCACGTGCGGCATGGAAGGGCTCCGGTGCTGCGGCAGATGGCGACCATTGGTTCGACATCGCCGAGCGCGAGGGTGCTACAGAATTTACCGGCTATGCCTCCACGGAAGGCGAGGGCCGTGTTGTCGCGCTCGTCGTCGACGGCAAGGAAGTGAGCAGGGCAGACAGCGGGCAGGAGGTGACGATCCTGACCAACCAGACCCCGTTCTACGGCGAAAGCGGCGGGCAGACCGGCGATGCCGGCGTGATTACCGGCGACCATCGCCTGGAGATCGCGGTCTCGGATACCTCCAAACCACTTGGTCGCCTGCACGCGCACCATGGCAAGATCAATTCCGGTACCATCGCAGTAGGCGATACCGTCCATCTCGCCATCGATGCGGAGCGCCGCGACAAGATTCGCGCAAATCACTCGGCCACGCATCTGGTCCACGCCGCTCTTCGCAATCACCTTGGCGAGCACGTGACCCAGAAAGGTTCACTCGTCGCCGAGGACCGCCTTCGTTTTGACTTCTCGCATCCCAAACCGATCACGCCCTCGGAAATCGCTGCGATCGAAGCCGAAGTGAACGCCGAAATCCGCGCCAACGACGAAGTGCGCACGCAGTTGATGAGCCCAGACGATGCCATCGAAGCGGGCGCGATGGCGCTGTTCGGAGAGAAATACGGCGAGGAAGTGCGCGTCCTCTCCATAGGCCGGCCGAACTGGGAAGGCACCGGGCGCAATTACTCCGTGGAACTTTGCGGAGGGACACACGTGCGCGCGACCGGCGATATCGGCCTGTTCCGCATCATTTCGGAAAGCGCCGTCTCGTCGGGCGTGCGGCGGATCGAGGCCCTGACAGGCGAAGCCGCGCGCCAGTGGATCGTGAGCCGCGAGGAAGCTCTCAAATCGGTCGCGGCAACGCTCAAGACCGTACCGGACGAGGTCGAGGCGCGCGTGGCAGCACTGGTCGACGAACGTAAGACACTTGAACGCGAACTGGCCGAAGCGAAGAAGCAGCTCGCTCTTGGTGGGGGTGGGGCTGCCCCTCAGACCGACGAAGAGGTCGGCGGAGTCAAGTTTTCCGGCCAAGTGCTTTCCGGCATGAATTACAAGGAATTGCGCGGCCTGCTTGATGAGGCAAAGTCCCGCATGGGTTCCGGCGTTGCCGCGATCTGCGCGGTGAATGACGGAAAAGCGGCTTTTGCGGTCGGTGTTACCGACGACCTTACGAGCACGATCAGTGCAGTCGATCTCGTCCGGGTCGGTGTAGAGGCGCTTGGCGGAAAAGGCGGCGGTGGCCGACCGGACATGGCACAAGGCGGTGGGCCTGATGGCGGGAACGCAGATGCCGCCCTGGCCGCCGTGCGCGAGGCACTGGCGACCGAAGCGGCATAAGCTTCAGTAATCGGTCCGTACGGGAATCAGTCCGTGCGGTTTTGGGCGGCGCGGCGGCGGTCTCCGTCGCTGCCGCGCGGAACGTCCTTCATGTTGCGCGTTGCGCGGCCGTGCTCTTGGCCGTCGGCGACGTTCTTCGGCTTGAACTTCTCGTCGTTGGGAACGGGCTTCGTCGGATCTTTTTGTTCGCTCATGGGAAATTCTCCTTTCCCACCCAACGCGCCAATCCGTTTGAATTTCCGAGAATTTCAGCTTTCTGCCGTGCTTGTGCGCAGTTTCGGCTTGCTTTCCAGGGCGCCTTCCTCACGGATCTGCTCCCTGAATTCGTCGCGTTTTTCGTGGATGGACGCGATTACCGGCCCCATGGCGACGCCCAGGTCCACCAGTGCCGCTTCGGATAGCTGGAGTGAGCTCTCGAGGGTCTCCGGTACGGCGGTAGAGGCGCCGCTTCGGTAAAGCTCCGCCGCGTGGAAACTGTCGCGCGCTCGGGCGATGATCGGCATATCAGGACGTGCGGCGCGCAATTTCTTGACCAGCCTTTGCGCGAGAACGTGCTCGTCCATGGTCAGGATAACCGCCGGTGCGTTTTCAATGCCCAGCCTGTCCAGCGCGTCCGAACGCATGGCGTTGCCGTAAATGGCATAATAGCCTTCACGCCGCGCCCTTTCGATCAGGTCCGAATCGGCATCGACGCCGACGTAGGCCTTTCCGTGGGCATCCAGCATCTGCGCAACTAGCCTGCCGACGCGGCCGAAGCCCACGATGACAACCCGCGGCGTGGATGGATCGCCATCGATTTCCTCCAGCGAGGGGGCGGGCTCCACCCGGCCTGCCACGTGGCGCCCGAGAAGCGCGAGGAGCGGCGTGATGGTGAGGCCGATGGCGGTTACGATCTGCCAGAACTGGGCTGTTCCGGGCTGGATCAGCAGGGCGTTCGTCGCGGCCGCCAGGACGATGAGGGTCGTCTCCGAGGGGCTGGCCATCAGGATGCCGGTTTCCGTCGCCGTGCTGCGCCGCGCGCCCATCAGGCGCAGCAACACGCCGGTGACGACGGCTTTCAAGGTCAGCACGCCCACCACGGCAGCAAGTATCAGCCAGAGGTTGTCCCAGATCGTGGCGAGGTCGATGCTCATGCCCACGGTAATGAGGAAGATGCCCAGAGCGAGGCCCTTGAAGGGCTCCATGATGCCTTCGACTTCGGTGTGGTATTCGGTTTCGGCGATCAGCAGGCCCGCGATCAGCGCGCCCACGATAGGCGACAGGCCGACGAATGCCGTGGCAAGGCTCGCGCCGATTACGACCAGAAGACTGGCGGCAAGGAAGAGTTCCGGGCTCTTCGTACGGGCAGCCTGGGCAAACAGGCGCGGTAGCAGCAGGCGTCCGCCCACCATCAGCACTACGACGACGATAAGCCCATGCAGCAGCGTATCCCACAAACCGGTCAAACCTTCCGCCTGCGCGAACGGTGCCATCGCGCCGAGCAGGAAGATGACCGGGACGATCATGATATCCTCGAACAGCAGCATGGACAGTGCAGCGCGGCCCACCGGTGTATTCGTTCCAGAAATAGGCAGCACGAGGGCAGTGGAGGAGAACGCCAATGCCAGGCCCAGCGCCATCGCGCCTGTCCAGTACTGGCCCATCATCGACAGGATCGCCGCCATCAGCGAACCGATCACAAGCAATTCCAGCGCACCGAGGCCGAACACCAGCCGTCGTAACTGCCACAGGCGGTTGAAGCTGAGTTCCAGCCCGATGGCGAACAGCAGCAGAATGATGCCGAATTCGGCGAACGGCTCAAGCCGCTCCTGATCGGTGATGGTAACGTGCGACAGCCATTCGTATTCCATCACCATTCGGCCAAGCCCGTAGGGGCCGACCAACAGGCCAACGAGGATGAAGCCGATGATCGGGGTCACCCGGAACCTGGCGAAAAGGGGGATCACGATCCCGGCCGCGCCCAGGATAACAAGCGCGTCCTTCATGATCGGGGAAATTGCTTCAGCACCGTGCATTGTGCGTCATTATCAAAGATCGGCAGCGGGATAACAACCGTTATATTGCGCTGCAGCGGTCTGTCTCGAAAAGCTATGACAAAGTTGGCCGCAGCGGGTGACAAGCCTCGCGCGTTCTGTATGCATGCATCCCATGCAGACACCTACACTGATTGCACTCGCACTCTATTTCATCCTGATGCTCGGCATCGGGCTTTATGCCTGGAAACGCTCGACGGAGGACAGTGAAGGCTATCTCCTGGGCGGACGCGACCTGCCTCCGGCTGTCGCCGCGCTCTCCGCCGGGGCCTCCGACATGTCGGGCTGGTTGTTGCTGGGACTGCCCGGTGCGCTGTATCTCTCCGGGCTTGTCGAAGCGTGGATCGGTATAGGTCTCTTCCTGGGGGCCGTGGTCAACTGGATCGTGGTTGCGCCGCGTTTGCGCAAGCAGACCGTCCAGTACGGCAATGCGTTGACCATTCCCGAATTCCTCGCCAACCGTTTCCCTGACAAGGCCGTGGCCCTGCGGGTGACCTCGGCGATTATCATCGTGGTGTTCTTCGCGGTCTATTCCGCAGCGGGCCTCGTCGGCGGTGGACTCCTGTTCGAGAGCACCTTTATCGATGCGCCGGTCATGGGCTTCAGCCCCTATATGGCCGGCGTTCTGCTCACCGCGCTGGTGGTGCTGGCCTATACTATGGTCGGCGGCTTTCTGGCGGTCAGCCTGACCGACTTCGTGCAAGGCTGCATCATGGTTGTGGCGCTGGTGGTGATGCCGCTGGTGGTGCTGTTCGGCGACGGGTGGGGGACGACTGCGGATGTCCTGCGCGAAGTCGATCCGAACTTCCTGAGCTGGTTCGGCGGGCTTTCCGTCATCGGCTTCCTCTCGGCCATCGCCTGGGGCCTCGGTTATTTCGGGCAGCCGCATATCATCGTGCGGTTCATGGCCATCCGCGAGGGCGGGGTGAAGTCCGCCCGCAACATCGGCCTTGGATGGATGTTCATTGCGTTGATTGGTGCCCTGGGTGTCGGCCTTGCGGGCCGCGCGCACGTGGAAATGAACGGGCTGACGCTGGAGAACTCGGAGACGATCTTCATCCTGCTCGCCAACACGCTGTTCCACCCGTTCGTCACCGGCTTCCTGCTGGCCGCGCTGCTGGCCGCCATCATGTCGACGATTTCCTCGCAGCTGCTGGTCAGCTCCAGTTCGCTGACCGAGGACTTCTACCGCCTGTTTCTGAAGAAGGACGCCAGCGAGAGCGAAGCCGTGACCGTAGGCCGTATCAGCACGGCGTTGGTGGCCGTGGCCGCGATCCTGATCGCCAGCGATCCCGAAAGCGGTGTTCTGGCGCTGGTGGCCAATGCCTGGGCAGGCTTCGGTGCTGCCTTCGGTCCTCTGATCATCCTGTCGCTGACGTGGAAGCGCATGACCGGTGCGGGCGCCGTCGCCGGCCTGGTAGTCGGCGCAGGCGTGGTGATGGCGTGGATCGCCCTTGGCTGGAACAGCGAGTTCCTCGGCGGGCCGGGCGTCTACGAGATTATTCCGGGATTTGCCGCCTCTTGGCTGGCGATCTGGTTGGTGAGCAAGGTAACGGCAGGAGCGGCGGAGGGCGGCGCGCAGACCGTGTAAGGCGTTTTGACGTTTATGGGAGCGGCTAGCCCCCACCCGGCCCATGCTGCCGCGTCGGGGGCGGGCCGCTGATGTCGGTGGCGTCGCCGCCGGAGCCTTTCTGCTCCCACTCGATGCGATAGAGGTCGAAGCGGCGGTCTGCCAAATTGCGCACCGTGCCCTCGGCGCGGGCCCAGGCGAGATCCGCCAGGTTCACGTCGCTGATGGTCAGCGTTTCGACGTTCTCGCTCGCTTCCGCCGCGATACCGTCGCGGGCGAAGGGAAAGTCGCAGGGCGTCAGGATGCAGCTTTGTGCGTACTGGATATCCATGTTGGCGACGTTGGGCAGGTTGCCCACGTTGCCGCTCATCACGACATAGACCTGGTTCTCAATCGCGCGGGCAGCGGCGCAGTAGCGTACGCGCATGTAGCCCTGCCGCGAGTCCGTGCAGAACGGCACGAAGATGATCCGCGCGCCTTCGTCCGCCAGGCGTCGGGCGAGTTCGGGAAATTCGCTGTCGTAGCAGATCAGTACGCCCACGGGGCCACAGTCGGTCTGGATCACGTCCACGCTGTCGCCGCCGTGGATGTTCCACCAGTACGCCTCGTTGGGCGTGGGGTGGATCTTTTCCTGCTCGTGAATCGAGCCATCGCGCAGGCACACCATGGCGACATTGTGAATATCACCGTCCTCCATCCGCGTGGGGTGTGAACCGCCGATGATGTTGATGTTGAACCGCAGCGCCATCTCCGACAGCGCCTCGCGAATGCGCGGGGTGTATTCGGAAAGGCGTTCGATGCTTTCCAGAGGGGAAAGTTCCTTTTCCTCCGCGCTCAGCAGCATCAGCGTGAACATCTCGGGGAAGAGGATGAAGTCCGCTTCGTAATCCGCTGCCACGTCGACGAAATAGCGCACCTGGCGCATGAACTCGTCGAAGTCGGCCACCGCGCGGGCCTGCAACTGGCAGGTGGCGACGCGCACGTTCTCCACCCCGCGCGGCACACGGGCCTTGGGGCTTGCCTCCTGATCCACGAAGGGATTGCGCCACACCATGTGGGTGGCGAAAGCGCGGCTGCGCTTGTCCTCGGGCAGGTAGTTCTTGAGGATGCCGATTGGCTCGAACCCGTTGGCAAGCTGGAAGCGCACCACCGGATCGTGGATCTTGCCGGAGATGACCTTGTCGAGGTAATCCTGCGGCCCGTCCACCTTGCGCCACTGGCGCGAGAGGTTCGGCATCCGCCCGCCGAAGACGATGCCTTTCAGTTCCAGCCGCTCGGCCAGCTTGCGGCGTTCTTCGTAGAGGCGCCGCCCTATCCGGGTGCCGCGCGTCTTTGGATCGACGCAGAGCTCGTAGCCATAGAGCCAGTCCCCGTTGGGATCGTGGCGGCTGCCGTAGCCCTTGCCGGTGATCTCGTCCCATCCGTGCGGGCGCAGCGCCTTGTCCCCGCCGATGCGGATCGAGGCGCAATAGCCGATCAGCTCATCGTCGAGGAAGGCGACGAAGCAGCCTTCGCGGTAGTTGTTCAACTGCCCGCGAATTTCGCTCTGCGTGTATGGGACAAAGTCTTCGTATACCCGCTTGGCGAGAGCGGCGATATTGCGAATATCGCCGATCTTCGCCTGGCGGACTTCGAGGCGGGCCTTGGTCATCGACGTAAGGCCTTGTGGCTTACGCCAGCCCCTGCTTCTTCATCTCGGCTTCGAGGCCTTCGACGATGGCTTCGAAGAACTGCTCGGTCGTCATCCAGTTCTGGCCGGGGCCGATGAGCAGCGCGAGGTCCTTCGTCATCTTGCCATCCTCGACGCACTTGATGCAGACCTTTTCCAGCGATTCCGCGAAGGCGACCACATCAGGCGTGTTGTCGAAGCGGCCGCGATACATCAGGCCGCGCGTCCATGCGAAGATCGAGGCGATCGGGTTGGTGCTGGTGGCCTTGCCCTGTTGGTGCTGGCGATAGTGACGCGTGACGGTGCCGTGCGCGGCTTCGGCTTCCACGGTCTTGCCGTCGGGCGTCATCAGGACGCTGGTCATCAGGCCGAGCGAGCCGAAGCCCTGTGCCACCACGTCCGACTGCACGTCGCCGTCGTAATTCTTGCAGGCCCAGACGAACTTGCCGTTCCACTTGAGCGCGGCGGCAACCATGTCGTCGATCAGGCGGTGTTCGTAGGTGATGCCCGCTTCCTCGAACTTCTTGTCGAAGCCTTCGGTGTCGAACACTTCCTGGAACAGGTCCTTGAAGCGGCCATCGTACTTTTTCATGATGGTATTCTTGGTCGACAGGTACACCGGCCAGCCACGGTCGAGGCCGTAGTTGAAGCTGGCACGCGCGAAGTCGCGGATGGACTCGTCGTGGTTGTACATCGTCATCGCCACGCCGGGCTGGTCGAACTGGTGAACTTCCAGGTCGATGTTCTGGCCGTCCTCGCCTTCGAACACCATGCGCAGGGTGCCCTTGCCGGGGATCAGCGTGTCGGTGGCGCGGTACTGGTCACCGAAGGCGTGACGGCCGACCACGATGGGATCGGTCCAGCCGGGCACGAGGCGTGGCACGTTGTCGATCACGATGGGCTCACGGAAGATCGTGCCGCCAAGGATGTTGCGGATCGTGCCGTTGGGCGAACGCCACATCTGCTTGAGGTTGAATTCCTCGACGCGCGCTTCGTCCGGCGTGATGGTGGCGCACTTCACGCCCACGCCGTACTGCTTGATGGCGTTGGCGGCATCGACGGTGATCTGGTCGTCGGTCTCGTCACGCTTCTCGACCGAGAGATCGTAGTACTTCAGGTCCACGTCGAGGTAGGGCAGGATCAGTCGTTCGCGGATCCACTGCCAGATGATCTTCGTCATCTCGTCGCCGTCGATCTCGACAATGGGGTTCTTGACCTGAATCTTCGCCATGGGGTGTCCTGTCTGTTTCGTGGAGTTCGTATTCGTTTGCGGGCCTCTTAGCAGGGACGCGCCTTCGTGCAAGCCGGAGGGGGCTAGACTGGATTGGGAGCATCGATCCTGCAGTGTTCCGCGAGACGAGGTAGAAAGCCGGGCGCCAAACGGGCCAGGGCAGGTGCGGCAAGGTGGCCAAACCGTGTTTCGGCCAGACTGCGGGCGGCTTTCGCCAGTTGTACCGGAGGAAAAGCCCGCGCGGCAAAGGCGCGCTGGTAGGCGGGGGCAGCCTCAGCGCCGCCTTGCAGCCAGTAACGTGCGGCCATAGTGCCGCTGGCGAGGGCGATGGACATGCCTTCGCCTGCAAGGGACGGGATGACCGCGGCCTGGTCTCCCAGACGGAAAAAACCGTGCGGCGTGTCCTCGGCAATCCAGCCATAGGGCACGGCGCCGATAGTCTCGATCTTCGCGGAATGCCAGTCGCTGCCCAGGCGGTCGGCAAAGTGTCCATTCCTTTCGGCGACCTTCTCCAGCAGGCGCCGCGGATCGCCCCCGGCAGCGGCAAGCGCGGATTTGCGAAGCGCAAGGCAGATGTTGGCAGAGCCTCCTTCCTGAAGGACGATTCCCGCATAGCCGCCGCGAAACAGGTGCAGTTCGATGGCCGAGCCGATCAGGGAGCGGCGCTGGGAGGACGCCGGGAGACGAATGCGCAGGCCGAGAGCGGGGTCGCCCGCCGTGCGAGGGCGGGCTTGTTCTCGAACATCGTGCTTGCCGCTGGCGAGGAATATCGTCTCGGCCTGCCATTCCTGCGATTGCCCGGTTGCGAGACCCGGCACGACTGCGCGGATCGTGTCGATTTCCAGCTTCGCGCCTGCCTCAAGCGCGGCCTTGCGCAGCGCGGTATCCAGAGCGTGGCGGGACAGGCCGAGCGCGGTGTGGGGGAGGGGCGTCTGCGCTACGCGGTCGCCTGTAAAGAGCTTGAGATGATCGACCGTGTGGCCACCCAGGGTTAGTGGATCGACGCCCAGCGTCTCCAGTTGCGCAAGTGTGCGCCAACTCATGAAACCGCCGCACAAGGGGTCGCCCACTGACTCGCTGCGATCGATGAGGACCGGAGAGGCACCGGCGCGCGCGAGTTCAATCGCGGCCGCGCACCCCGCGGGGCCTGCACCCAGGATCAGCGGAGCCGCGAGACGCACAGTCGAAAGGGAAACTTGCGCGTGACTTGCGCGGAAGTGATCCCGGCCTCTTCCAGCAGCGCAAGCCACTCGTCACGGCGGAAGGATCGTGCAATCGAGGTCTGTCCGTCCATGCGCACGATGCGGTGCCACCCGGCAAGCTGGGCGAGCAGCGGGTAGCCGAGATAGCTGAAGCCATGACGGTGCAAGTCGTTCACGAACCAGCCGCGCCGCGCCTCGTTTTCCATCACCTGCAGGAACAGCACGAGCTCCTCGCGGCTCATGTGGTGGGCCACCAAGCTGGAGACGATGAAGTCCCACTTCTCGCTCGTCAGGTCGGCATAGTCGCCGGTGAGGTAGGTGATCGGCAGGCCGGGATCGGTAGCAGCGCGGGCCGCTGCCTCGCTGCGGGGGTTGAGATCGACGCCGACGAGCCTCGCCTTGATGCCGCGCTTGTCCGCCCAGTGAGCGATCTCGCGCAGCATGTCTCCTTGTCCGAATCCGACGTCGAGGAGAGTAAAACTCTCCTTTTTCGCTAGTGCCTTGCCAAGGAAATCGAGGGTAGGGCGGTAGGCCATCGTCATTCGGTTGACCTGTGCGAGATCGGCGAGGACCTGGCGATAGACCGCTTCCGGCAGGGCCGGGTCGTCCATCAGTTCCTCTGTTTCCAGCCGTTCCTCAAGCATCGCCTGTTACCCAACCGAACCGCAGGCCCTCCATTGCGAGGCCGGGGCCGAAGGCGAGTGCTATGCCTGTTTCGGGTTTGTCCGGCGCCAGTTTTTCGAGCACGAACAGCACGGTAGCAGACGACATGTTGCCGAAAGTGTCGAGAACGGAGCGGGACGCAGAAAGGGCGGCAGGGTCCAGGGAGAGGCCGCGCTCGACCGCATCGAGAACGGAGCGCCCGCCCGGATGAACTGCCCAAGCGACAGGCGGATCATCGCCCATGATGGCGTTGCAAACGGAAGCGTCGTCCAGCGCCTCGGCCAGCTTGCCGGGCACTTCGCCAGAGAGGTGCATCACGAAGCCGCTGTCGCCGATGGTCCAGGTAATCAGCTCGTCAGATTCCTCCAGCGCGAGCGACAAGCCTTTGCCCAGCCCGAGGCCTTCGCCTTGCGCGCTCACGATCACGGCTGCCGCGCCATCGGCGAACTGGCCCATGGCGAGCAGACTTTCGATATTGTCCGATTGCTGGAGATGCAGGGAGCAAAGTTCCACCGAAACTGCTAGCGCCCTAGCCCATGGATCCGAGCGCACGATATGCGCCGCTGTGCGCAGCAGGGTGACGCCGGCGTAGCAGCCCATGAAGCCGATGGAAACGCGCTCCACCCCGGTGGACAGACCGAGTCGCCGGGCAATGATCTGGTCCAGCCCCGGCGCCAGGAAGCCGGTGCAGCTGGCGATCACGATGTGGGTGATGCCCTCGGTGGACGGCAGGCCCGCGATGGCTTGCATGGCAAGATCGGGCGCGTGGGCGGCATAGCGTTCCATCCGGGCACGCGTGCCCGGTTCGTCGCCGCGCTTGTAGAAGCTGCCGAAATCCATCGCCGCGTCGCCGCCGGTGAGGACCGAGTAGCGATGCGAGATGCCGCCGCGCGATTCCATGCGGCGAAACAGCTTTGCCTTTCGTTCGTCGTCCAGTTGCGACGCTGCCCATTCGGTGTAACGCTCGTGTACATCGCAATCCGGCACTGCCGTTGCGATGGCGTTTATGCGAGGGGCAGGGCTGGCGAAATCGGCTGGCATTCAGCAGCTACAACGTCCTTGCGGGCTGCCTGTGCCAATCGATCCAGAAAATCTCACTGGCAGAAATTCGCCTTTGCCGCTTCGTATTCCGCGATCAATTGCTCGCAAATTGCCTTCGTCGGCCGAACATCGCGCACCGCGCCGGTACCGTGTCCGGCAGACCAGATGGTCTTCCAGGCCTTGGCTTCCTCGTTCAGCGACATTTCGCCCGGCGCATCGTGCAGGGTCGCCGCCTCCAGGCTGGGCGTCAGGAAGTTCGCGCCCACGCCCGTCACCTTGTTGGTGTAAGTGATGTCCTTCGCCGAAGCGCCGATCATCATGTCCTTCTGGTCCTGCGGTGCCATGCTTTCCTCTGCCGCGATGAAGTGGCTGCCGAAGTAGGCGAAATCGCAACCCATCATCTGCGCCGCAGCGATATGGCCGCCGTGACTCATCGAGCCCGACAGGATCAGCGCCCCGTCCCAGAATTCACGGATTTCGCTGGTGAGGGCGAAGGGGCTGAACGTGCCTGCATGGCCACCGGCACCAGCCGCCACGGCGATGATGCCGTCGACACCGGCCTCCGCCGCCTTTTCCGCATGGCGTCGCTGGATCACGTCGTGAAACACAAGGCCGCCGTAGGAATGCACCGCCTTGACGAGATCAGGCACCGCGCCGAGCGAGGTGATGATCAGCGGCACCTTGTGCTTGATGCACACCTCCAGATCGGCCTCGACCCGCGGGTTGGAGCCGTGGACGATCAGGTTCACTCCGTAAGGCGCGCCGCCGTCGCCCAGCCGCTCCTCGATCTCGTAGAGCCAGTCCTCGAAGCCTTCGGTCGTGCGCTGGTTCAGCGCCGGGAAAGTGCCGCAAAGCCCTGCCTTGCAGCTTTCCACGATGAGGTCCGGCCCGGAAACGAGAAACATGGGCGCAACGATGGCGGGCACTTTCAGCCCACCAGCGAAGCTATCGAGCGCCGGGTTGGCGGCGCGGCGCATCAGAATGCGTCCTCCGGCATGTCCATCATGCTGGCCTTGCCGCTGGTGATGGCCATCATCTGCGCCATGACCGGCGGCAACAGGCGATCGAAGAAGTAACGCGCGGTGATGATCTTCGCCTCGTAGAACGGCTTGTCATCGGCGCCTTCTTCCAGTCGCCTGTGGGCGATCTGCGCCGACTTGGCGAAGCAGTAACCCATGGCAACGAAGCCCAGCAGGCGCAGGTAATCGGTGGCAGCGGCAGCCGCTTCCTCCGGATCCTTCAGGCCCTTCTGCGCGATGTGCCCGGTGGACATCTGCAATGCGCCAAAGGCCTGCTGAAGCCCTGCGATCATCTTGCCGATCTTCTCGTCGCCCGCGTTGTCCTCGATATATTGCGAGACGGGGTGGAAGAAGCTGCGCAAATTGCGGCCCATGCGATCGGGCAGCTTGCGGCCGACCAGGTCGAGCGCCTGAATGCCGTTGGTGCCTTCGTAGATCTGCGCAATGCGGGCGTCGCGGGCGAACTGTTCCACACCCGTTTCCTGGATGTAGCCGTGGCCGCCGTAGACCTGCACCGCAAGGTGCGCGGTCTCGTGGCCGAGGTCGGTGAAGAGCGCCTTCACCACCGGCGTCATCAGCGCCACGAAATCCTTGGCGCGGGCGCGCGCTTCGGGTTCGGGGGAAGCGTGCTCTGCATCCAGCGCGCGGCTGACCCATGCGGAAACCGCACGGCTGCCTTCGTTGTAGGCGCGCATCGTCATCAGCATCCGCCGCACGTCCGGGTGGACGATGATCGGATCGGCGGGACCGTCAGGGTTCTTCACGCCCGACAGGGAGCGGCCCTGCAAGCGGTCCTTCGCGTAGTAGACAGCCGACTGGTAGGCGATCTCGCCCACGCCCAGACCCTGAATGCCCACGGCCACGCGTTCGGTGTTCATCATGGCGAACATGGCTTCCAGCCCGCGATGCGGCTTGCCGACCAGCCATCCCTTCGAATCCTCGAAGGTCATCTGGCAAGTGGCCGATGCCTTCAGGCCCATCTTGTGCTCGATGGCGGTGGGCTTGGCATTGTTGTGGTTGCCCAGCGTGCCGTCTTCGTTCGGCAGGAACTTGGGCACCAGGAACAGCGAGATACCCTTCACGCCCGGAGGTGCATCGGGCAGCTTCGCCAGCACCAGGTGGACGATGTTGTCCGCCAGGTCATGGTCTCCCGCGCTGATGAAGATCTTGTTGCCGGTGACGAGGAAGCTGCCGTCGTCCTGCGGCACTGCCTTCGTGCGCAGCATGCCAAGGTCCGTGCCGCAATGCGGTTCGGTAAGGCACATGGTGCCGCTCCATTCGCCGCTGGCCATGCGGGGCATGTAGAAGTTCTTCAGCTCGTCGCTGCCGTAGGCTTCCAGCGCCACCATCGCGCCGCCCGTCAGGCCGGGATAGAGGCCGAACGACAGGTTGGCGGAACAGGTCATTTCCTCCACCATCTTGCCGATGGAGTGCGGGGCACCCTGGCCGCCCCATTCCTGCGAGACGCCGAGGCTCGCCCAGCCGGCCTCGCAGAACTGCTTGTAGGCTTCCTGGAAACCCTTGGGCGTGCGAACGACGCCGTTCTCGATCCGGCAGCCTTCCTGGTCGCCGGGCCAGTTGATCGGCAGCAGCACATCGCGGCAGAACTTGTTCGCTTCTTCCAGGATTGCGGCAGTCACGTCCTCGTCGAAATCCTCGAACCCTTCGAGATTGCCGAAACCGTCGTCTTCATGCAGCTCGTTAAGGTTGAACAGCATGTCCTTGATGGGGGCTTCATAGACCTGCATTGGACAAATCCTCTCTGATCAATTGCGAAGCGGCTTGCCGGTTTCGAGCATGTGCTCGACCCGCGCCTGCGACTTCGGATTTCGAACGAGGCGCATGAACGCTTCCCGTTCCAGTTTCAGCATCTCGGCCTCGGTCACCACCTGGGTGATATCGGTATCGCCTCCGGTAAGCACATAGGCAAGCTCGCCCGCCACGGTCACGTCGTGGTCGGTGGCCTTGCCCTGCTTGTGGAAGCTCTCGACAGCCAGTTCCAGCGCGGCCTTGCCGCTGGGGCCAGGCAGGCGGTACTCGGGCTTTTCGGGGGCTTCATAGCCATCGACCATGGCGAGTGCGCGCTGCTTTGCGTCGTACAGCAGGCGATCGCGGTTCATGGTGATGCCGTCGTCGCGGCGCAGGAAGCCCAGTTCCTTCGCCTCGGCAGCGGACTTCGCAACCGTGGCGGTGGAAATGGTCTCGAACGCCTTCGACACGGCAGGCATCGGGCCAGCGGGATGGCGCGGATTGTCCTTCCAGCGGGAGATGAATTCGCCGCAGCCGCCCCAGCCGGGAATGATGCCCACGCCGCATTCGACGAGGCCGATATAGGTCTCGGCATGGGCCTGGATGGCATCGGAATTGAGGCAGATCTCGCAGCCACCGCCCAGCGCCATGCCGGCCGGAGCCGAGACGACGGGGAAGGGGGCATACTTCAGTGCCTTGTAGGCATCTTGTCCGCCCTTCACGAGCTTTTCCACTTCGCTCCACGCCGCGATATTCATCGCGAACATGGCGAGGCCGAGGTTGGCCCCTGCGGAGAAGTTGGAGCCTTCGTTGTAGACGACGAAAGCCTTGTAATCCTTCTTCACCACCGGGATGGCCTTCTGGATCAGCTTCATCACCTGCTCGTCCAGCGCGTTCATCTTGCCGGTGAATTCCAGCGCGACAACGCCATCGCCGATGTCCCACAGGGCGGCAGAGCCATTGGCCATGATCGGCTCGCTGGACAGCTTGATGTCCTCCAGCAGCAACACGCCGTCGGGGCGCACGATGTCGTGATATTCGCCATCGGTGCCGAGGTACTGGCGCTTGCCGTTCTCGACGCGGTAGAAGCTGCGGTCGCCCGCTATCTTCAGGATTTCGGGCACCGGAAGGTCGTCCGCCTCGAGGCGTTCGACCAGCTTGGCCGCGCCGATCTTGTCGATCATCTCGAACGGGCCGAACTTCCAGTTATAGCCCAGCTTCATCGCGTCATCCACGCCCACCACGGTGGCGGTCGCTTCGGGAACGATGCTGGCGGCATAGGACAGCGTCGGGCCGAGCACGGCCCAGGCGTAGTCGCCGACCTTGCCCTTCATCGAAATCAGCTTGCCGAGATCGCCCTTGGCGGCAGAGCCTCGCACCAGACCGGGACGCGCCGCGGCGCGATATTCGCCGGACTTCAGGTCCTTGGCCATCTTCGTGCGCTTGCCGTCTTCGCCCTTTTCCAGGGTGTAGAATCCGCCCTTGCCCTTGCGCCCGGTGTAGCCGCTCTCGATCATTTCCTCGATCAGCGGCTCGCTGCGGGCGATCTTCTGGTACCAGTCGTCCTTTGGCAGGGTGCTGGTAAGCGACTTCATCAGGTGCGGCATCAGGTCGATGCCGATGAGGTCGATGAGGCCGAAGATGCCGGTCTTGGGAACGCCCATCGGCTTGCCGCCGATCTCGTCCACTTCCTCCACCGTCATGCCCATGTCGAAGGCGGAGTTCACCGCCTGCTGAATCCAGAAGGTGCCGATGCGGTTGGCGATGAAGCCGGGGCTGTCCTCGGCATCGACCGGAGTCTTGCCCAGCTTCCGGTCCACGAATTCGCGGACCATTTCCAGTGTATCGGGATTGGTCTTGGGGCCTGCCACCAGCTCGATCAAACGCATGTAGCGCGGCGGATTGAAGAAGTGGGTGATCAGGAAATCGCGCTTGAACGCATCCGACCGGCCATCGGTCAGCTGCTCCAGCGGGATGGTGGACGTGTTCGAGGAAACGGCCGTGCCGTCTTTCCGCACCTCTTCCAGCTTGGCGTAAAGGTCCTGCTTGATGTCGAGCCGTTCGATGATGGCTTCCACCACCCAGTCGCACTCGGCAACCTTACCAAGGTCGTCCTCGATATTGCCGGTTTCCACCAGCTTGGCCGGACGCTTGCCCATGAACGGGGCCGGGTCGGTCTTGAGCATTTTCTTGACCGCGCCCTCGGCAATCGCGTTGCGGTTGTCGCCGTCCTTGGGGACGATATCCAGCAGCAGCACGGGCACGCCGGCGTTGGCGATCTGGGCGGCAATACCGGCACCCATCGTGCCGGCGCCGATCACGCAGACTTTCTTGATGGTTGCGTCAGCCATTATGCGGTCTCCAGGATAGTCGCGATGCCCTGTCCGCCACCGATGCACTGGGTGGAAAGGGCGTATTTCTTGCCTTCACGCTGCAGCAGGCTGGCCGCCTTGCCGACGATGCGCGCACCGGTGGCACCCAGCGGGTGGCCGATGGCAATCGCGCCGCCATCGAGATTGATGCGCTCTTCCTTGATGCCGAGGTCGCCGATGCAGGCGAGCGACTGGCTGGAGAAGGCTTCGTTGAGTTCGACGATGTCGATGTCGTCCATGGTCAGACCCGCGCGGGACAGGGCCTTCTTGGACGATTCCACCGGGCCCAGACCCATCAGTTCGGGCGCGCAGCCGGAAATGGCCATCGACTTGATCTTCGCCATCACCTTCAGCCCGTTCTTTGCGGCATAGTCCGCGCTGCACACCAGCACGGCGGCAGAGCCATCGGTGAGGGGGGAGGCGGTGCCTGCGGTCACGGTGCCATTCTCGTCAAACGAGAGCTTGAGGCCAGCCAGACCTTCGGCGGTGGTATCGGGGCGGGGCGTTCCGTCCACGTCGATCACGGTGCCATCGGGCAGGGTGTAGGGGACAATCTCGTCCTTGAAGGAGCCCTTTTGCACGGCTTCGCCAGCCTTCTTCTGGCTGGTGAGGGCGAAGGCTTCCTGCGATTCGCGCGACAGTTCGTACTTCTTGGCCACGTTCTCAGCCGTGTCGCCCATGCCGATGTAGGCGGCGCTGCGCTTGGCGAGTTCGGGGTTCGGCATCGGGTTGAAACCGGTCATCGGCACGCGGCTCATCGATTCGACGCCTGCCGCGATGAACACTTCGCCAGCGCCCATCGCGATCTGGCCTGCGGCATAGTGCACCGCGCTCATGGAAGACCCGCAGAAGCGGTTCATGGTCATGCCGCCGATGCTGAGAGGCAGGTCGGCCAGCAGCACCACGAGGCGCGCGATGTTGAAGCCCTGTTCGCCTTCGGGGAAGGCGCAGCCCATCAGCACGTCCTCGATATCCTCGGCGTTGACGCCGGTGCGTTCGATCAGACCCTTGATGGTGTTCGCCGCCAGGTCGTCAGGACGAACCTTGGCCAGCGCGCCGCGATGCGCGGGGTGGAACGGGGATCGGACATATCCTGCAATGACGACATCACTCATGGTTCTATTCTGCCTTTCTTTTTCGCGCATCGACCTTTGTTGACCTTTTGCGCCGAATGGTTACGATAAAGTCTGTGACCTGACGTATACGTCAAGCAAGGTGAAATCAAGACGCAGTTTGGCCAAAAACTGCGCCACAAATGGAAAGGATGATCGATGAACGAGGCCGCGGTTACGTCCCACCCGCTTGATCCCAGCCGGATCCTGGACGCGGAAGGGAACCTGCGTCCGCGACTGCTGACCGAAGCGTTCGACCGCGCGATCACCCAGTTTCCGAACCGCGTTGCCATCGATTTCCTCGGCAAGGAGTACACCTACGGCGAACTTGGCAAGGAAGTGGAGCGGGTTGCCACGGGCCTCCAGGCGCTGGGCTTCGAGAAGGACGACCGCTTCGGCCTGTGCCTTCCCAACACCCCCTATTCCATCATCCTTTATTACGCGGTACTGCGCGCCGGCGGCATCGTGGTGCAGTTGAACCCGCTCTATTCCGACAGCGAGATCGAATTCCTCATCACCAATTCGGGCGCCAAGATGGTTGCCGTGCCCGATCTGGAACTCCTGCATTCGAAGGTCGCGAATGCGTGGGGTGCGGAAGACTCCGCGATGGAGCGCATTGTCCTGTGCTCGATGGCCGACGTGCTGCCCTTCTGGAAAAGTATCGGCCTGCGCACGCTCAAGCGCTCCTCCCTCGCGAAAAAGCGGGCTGGCATCACCTATTCCGACTACAGCGATCTCGCTGCGCACCAGCCCAATCTCCGCTCCGTTCCGCAGAATCCGCGCGACGTGGCAGTCCTGCAATATACAGGGGGAACGACCGGGCTGCCAAAGGGTGCCATGCTCACCCACGCCAGCCTTGCCGCGAACTCGGCGCAGATGCTGCTGCACATCGGCGAAGAGCGTGACCAGCAGGAACGCACCCTGGGGGTGCTGCCGCTGTTCCACGTCTTCGCGCTTACCTGCGTGCTGAATTTCGGTGTCGAAGTAGCCGCCGAACTGGTGCTGTTGCCGCGCTTCGAGATGGATGAAGTGCTGGCCACCATAAAGCGCAAGCCGCCCACCATGATGTTCGGCGTGCCCACGATCTACAACGCGCTGGGATCGCTGCCGGACAACAAGGTGCCGGACCTTTCTGGCGTTCGCACCAGCATTTCGGGCGGGGCGCCGCTGCCGCTGGAAGTGCGTCACCAGTACGAGACGCGCACCGGCTCGCCGGTGTCGGAAGGCTATGGCCTGACGGAAGCTTCGCCCATCATCACCAGCAACCCTCTGCTGGGCCGCACGCCCGTGAAGGACAATTCGGCAGGGCCCGCTTTCCCGCACACCGTGGTCGAGATTCGCGATCCGGAAACCGGCGAGCTGATGGAGCAAGGCGAACGCGGCGAAATCTGCGCACGCGGCCCGCAGCTGATGAAAGGCTACTGGAAGCGTGACGATGCGACCGAGAAGGTCTTCATCGACGGCGCGCTGCGCACCGGCGACATCGGCTACCTCGACGAGGACGGCTATCTCTTCATCGTCGATCGCATCAAGGACCTGATCCTGTGCAGCGGATACAACGTCTATCCGCGCGTGATCGAGGATGCGGCCTACGAACATCCGGCCGTGAAGGAAGCCGTCGCCATCGGGATTCCCGACGAGTATCGCGGCGAAGCACCGAAGCTGTTCATCGCCCTGCACGAGGGGGAAGAGCTGGACGCGGCAACCCTGCACGCGTTTCTGAAGATGCGTCTCAGCCCGATCGAGATGCCAGACGCCTACGAGTTTCGGGACGAACTGCCGAAAACCCTCGTCGGCAAGCTGGAAAAGAAGGCGCTTGTCGCAGAGGAGAAGGCAAAGCGCGAGGCGGCGGCAGCCGAAGGGGGGACTGCATGAGCGAACAGCAGGAACGCATCTCGGGCGAACTGCCCGGCTTCGAGGATATGAAACAGGGCGATCTGAAGAGCATCGCCGAGGCATCCGAAGCGCTCGGCGTGACCCAGCGCACCTTGCGCTTCTACGAGGACAAGGGACTTATCCAGCCGGGCCGCGTCGGCTCCATGCGTGTCTATTCGCGCCGCGAGATGGGGCGGATGCAGCTCATTCTGCGCGGCAAGCGGCTGGGCTTCTCGATTCGCGAGATCGGCGAATTCCTGAGCCTTTACGATCATGACCCGGACCAGGTGGTGCAGGCCCAGCGGATGCTGGATGCAACGCAGGAACGCCTGGCGGAACTGCGCCACCAGCGCGAGGCCATCGACCAGACGATTTCCGAACTGGAAAGCATCGAGAAGATGTCGCGCCAGCACCTTGCCAAGAAGGAAAAGTAGTGGCGGATTACGCTGTTATTTCAAGGGAATGCGAATGGTGGGCGTAGCAAGGATTGAACTTGCGACCCCTACGATGTCAACATAGTGCTCTACCACTGAGCTATACGCCCACACCATTCGGGTGTTGCAGACCGTATTTCGGTCGGCAGGCGGGCCAGATAGCGCCGCCTCGTTCGTTTCGCAAGAGCCTACTTGCGCGTTATAGCGAAGCGACTGCACTATCCTCGAACATGCGCTCCACTTCCAGCACCAGGTCCTTCAGGTGGAAGGGCTTGGAAAGCATCTTTGCATGCGGGGCTTCACGGTTCGCCTTCAGGGCGACGGCGGCGAAACCGGTGATGAACATCACCTTGGTCGACGGGCTCAGCTCGTTGCAGCGCTGGGCCAGTTCGATCCCGTCCATTTCCGGCATCACGATATCGGACAGGAGAAGGTCGTAAATCTCGGTTTCCAGTAGCGGCATCGCTTCGGTACCGCAGGATACCGCCATGACCGAAAAGCCAGCCTGTTCCAGCGCGCGCTTCAGGTAGGTGCGCATCGCGGTGTCGTCTTCGGCCAGCAGGATACGGATCATGCTTCTTACTCTTCCCCGTGAATGTTCGTGAGGAGCGTCTTTAAGCAGATTCGCGTTAAGAATCTGCCCCCTCGTAAGACTTGCCCAGCATTGGGACAGCCACCGCACGGGGCCGCGCCCTTTGACAGTGACAGACTTCCCCGCCAGCAATGCCAAAGCAATGACCCAGCACGACAATGGCTCCCCTGATTCGCAACTGCAGGAAGGCGGACTGATCCCCGGCGGGGAGGGCCAGCCGGCCTATGTCCTGCATCGGCCACGCGCGCTGGCGATTCCCGTGCTGATCGCCGTCCCCCACGCCGGGCGCGAATATCCGCTCAGCCTCGTGAACCGGATGCGCCATCCCGGAGAGGCCGCGCCGCGGCTGGAAGATCGCTACGTCGATCTCGTCGCCCGCCAGGTGGCCGACGCGACCGGGGCAACGCTGCTGGTTGCCAATGCGCCGCGCGCGATGATCGATCTCAACCGCTCGCCCGAAGACGTGGACTGGGACATGATTACGGGCCCGCGCACGGGCTTCGTGCGCTCTCGCCTTGCCGCTGGTCGCCGCTCTCGCAGCGGGCTGGGACTGGTTCCGCGGCGACTGCCGGGCCTTGGCGAGCTATGGCGCCAGCCGTTGCCGTCCGCCGACCTTGCGAAGCGTATAGACCAGGTCCACGCGCCCTATCACCTGGCGCTGTCGCACACGCTGGAGGCGCTGCGGGACAAGTGGGGCGGGGCCCTGCTGCTCGACGTGCATTCGATGCCCCCGCTCGGCCCCAAGACGGGGGAGGGTGCTGCGGTGGATTTCGTCATCGGAGATCGGTTCGGCGCTTCGTGCGAAAGCAACCTCGTTTCCACCGCGCTCGACCATTTCGACGCACACGGCGTGCGGGCGGCGCACAATCGCCCCTACGCGGGCGGATACGTGCTCGATCGTCACGGCGCTCCGGCGCGGGGAATTTCTGCGATGCAACTGGAAATCTGCCGTGCGACCTATCTTGACCGGCACCTGCGCGAGCCGGGCGATGGTGTTGAGCCTGTTGGCACCATATTGGCCGCCCTCGTGCGCCGGCTGGCCGAAGAGGTGGCAAAAGGTGCGAGCGGCTTCGCCCAAGCTGCTGAATAGGCAAGAAAAAACCGCCCCGTGCACGATGCACGAGGCGGCCAAGGTTCAGGGAGGAGGCGCGCCGAAGCGCACCTATCCGGCCGGGCCATGAGGGGAGCGCCGACCGGACAATTCAAAGATAAGCCGAAGCGCAAATGTTTCAAGATCACATGGACCAAGGGCGGCCCTCCCGGACCGCCCCTAGCTGATGTCGTCCTCAAAAACGGGCGTCTCGTCGACGCCGCTCAGGAATGTCTGGTTACGCCTGGGGCGCGGTTGCCGCCATCGCGGCTTCCATGCCCTGCGGGCCCTTGCCCTGTTCAACCTGGCGCGCGAAGATCGTGCGCATCAGGTCCAGCGAGAAGAGGTGGGCGAAGATCAGCGGCAGCAGGCCGTTCTCGTTCCACTTGCGCAGCTGGTCACCGCGAAGCTGGCGCAGCTTTTCCTGGTTCACCATGCGGAAGCCGCGATAGACGAAGGGCTGGTCGGGCTTGTCCGAACGGTTGATGGCGATTTCGCCGTCCATCAGCAGGTCGTGGGCTTCCAGTTCCTGCATGAACAACTGGGTGCGGTTGCCCGCTTCCTCGAACTTCTCGCAGAACTGCAGCAGGCCCTTGGTGTGCTCGCTGGGTTCCTTGTCGTCGTTGAACAGCTTCTGGCCTTCGTCGAACTTGCCGATGAGGTCGCTGGTCGGATCGAAGCAGAGCGACAGGTTTTCCGAGTTCGGATCCAGCTTCGCCAGCAGGAACGGATAGCGGCGGATGTAGGCCGGAATGTACGGCGGCGTCGCATCGCGCGGGGCGCCTTCGTCGTCGAAGAACACGTTCACGCCTTCGTTGAGGCCCATCAGCGCCAGCGGCACCGAACGTTCACCCGAGGAGAACACGATTGGGAAGTTGCGCTGGGCGGAGGGAAATTCCTCGACGGTCAGCGGGATGGCGTGGTTGTTGACCACCCAGGGAGCCTTGTCGACCGAGCGGGCGTTCCAGTCGCCGTGGTCGTTGCTGTTGAGGGGGATCAGTTCGTTGTAGAAAACGGGCAAACTGGCTTTCGGCGCGCTGGCCATCATACTCTCCGATCAGGTTGAATTCGGCTGTGCGGCCAACAAGGCCCTTATCCGAAATAGAATCTCGTGAAACTGTTGGGGCGCGGCCTTAAAGGGGTTCGGTGCCGGTTTCAAGCGGCACCAGCTTGCCCGGATTGAGCAGGCCGGCGGGATCGAGCGCGCGTTTCACCTGCCGCATGATGCCGAGCTGCGCGGGGTCGCCCAGCCGCGCCAGTTCGTCACGCTTCAATTGCCCGATCCCGTGTTCTGCGCTGATCGATCCGTTCCACGCCGTCACCTCGTCGTGCACGAATGCGCTGATGGCCTTGCCTTCGCCAAGCTCCCACTTGCCCGGAACGGCGCCCTCCGGAGCGAGCACGTGGAAGTGGACGTTGCCGTCCCCAAGGTGGCCGAAGGCGACCGCGGTGGTGCCGGGGAAGGCTTTCTCCACCTTCGGCACGGCATCGGCGACGAATTCGGCCATGTCCGGCACGGGCACGGAGATATCGTGCTGCATGGCAGGTCCGATCGCGCGCTCGGCCGGGGCGATCTCGTCGCGCAGCATCCAGAATTCCTCCGCCTGCGCCTCGTTGCGGGCGATGGTGGCATCGGCGACCAGCCCCTCCTCGAACGCACTCTCCAGCAGCGACTGGGCGAGGGCGGGCAGGGCGTCTGCGCCGGATGCATCGGCGGTCAGTTCGATCAGCGCGTTCCATTCGTGATGGTCCTGCAAGGGCGCGCGGGCATTGGCGCTGTGAGCCAGCACGGCCTCCAGCGAGTGGCGCGGCATCACCTCGAAACCTTCCAGCGCATCGCCTGCCACGCGCTCTGCATGGAGCAGCAGCTTGCGCGCATCGCGAATGTCGCCAAGCCCCGCCCACAGCACGGCGCGGTCGGCGAGGGCGGGCAGCAGGCGCAAGGTGGCCGCTGTAACGATGCCCAGCGTCCCTTCCGAACCGATCAGCAGCTGCTTCAGATCGAAGCCGCGATTGTCCTTCTTCAGCGGTCGCAGCGAATCGAACACCGTGCCGTCGGCCATCACTGCCTCGATCCCCAGCACCTGCGCCCGCATGGAGCCGTGACGCAATACTTGCGTTCCACCCGCATTCGTGGAGATCAATCCGCCGATGGTGGCGGAACCCTTTCCGCCCAGCGTGAGCGGGAAGCGCAGGCGCTCGGCCTCAACCGTGTCGTGCAGCGTCTGCAGGATCAATCCGGCATCGCAGGTGATCTGCCGCGCAACCACATCGAAGCTGCGCACCTTGTCCATCCGCCTGAGCGAGAGCACAATCGCCTTGCCGGTATCGTCAGGCGTGGCCCCGCCCGACATGCCGCTGTTGCCGCCCTGCGGAACGATGGGCACGCCGTGCGCGGCGCACAGCTTCACGAGGTCTGCTACCTCCTGCGTGCTGGCGGGGGAGGCCATGCCCAGCGCATGCCCGGTAAAGCGTCCGCGCCAGTCGGTCAGCCAGGGTTCGATAAGCTCTGCATCGGTGGTAAAGCCGCGGTCTCCAAGCAGGCTGCTGGCGGCGGAAAGGAATTCGTCGGTCGTGCTCATGGTTTCTCGCGTTGCCAGCATTATGGCCGGGTTGCAAAGGTGCAAATGCAGGTTAAGCCACCATTCAATCCTTCCTGCTATCTCCAGCCCTCATCGCTGTGACAAGCGAGTGACGGGACGCCTGCCGACCAATTATCCGAACCCATGAAACGCCTTATCGCCATCCTCGCGCTTGTCGCACTGCTTGCCCCGATCTTCGCGGCGCAGGTGCCGGTGCGCGTGGCGGCGCAGGACAACGTGCGGCTGACGGGGCCGCAATCCGGCCTGCCCTTGGGTTTCGGGCCCTCGCAAGTTTCTCCCGGCACGCTGTTGGACGGGGCACACCGGGCGCAGGAGCAGAACCAGGTCCGCATTCGGCAGCGCGTGATCGTGCGGGTCTCGCCTGCACCGGCACGAGCCCGCTCGCAGATGATGGCAGACTTGCCGCGACGTCCGATGCGGCAGAGCTTCGCGGAAGTGGAGCATGATGACTGCGTCGAGGTGGATGACATCCTGGGCGTACAGCCCGCCGAGGGAAATCGCCTGCTGATGTTCACCCGTCAGCGCCAGATCCTGTCGGCCAGGTTAGGCGAGTCCTGCGTTGCAAGGGCCTTCTACGCTGGTTTCTATGTGGAGCGTAGCGACGATGGCCGCCTGTGCGTAGCGCGCGACCTGTTGCAATCGCGCGCCGGGGCCAGCTGCGAAGTGACCGAATTCAGCCGCCTCGTCGCCGTCAGCCAGTAGCGGCGATTTACCCGTAAATCTTGACTTTCTGCCCACCTGCTGCATAGGGCGCGGCGCATGCACCGTGCCGGGCGATCGGCACTCCCTCTTATTTCCGGATCTTACGATTTGACCACTTTTGCCGATCTCGGCCTTTCGCCTGAATTGCTCCAAGCCGTCGAGGAGGCTGGCTACACCGAGCCGACTCCGATCCAGGCAGAAGCGATTCCTGCGGTGCTGATGATGAAGGACGTGCTGGGCATCGCCCAGACCGGCACCGGCAAGACGGCCAGCTTCGTGCTGCCGATGATCGATGTTCTGGCCAGCGGCCGCCGCCGTGCGCTGATGCCGCGCAGCCTTATTCTCGCCCCCACGCGTGAGCTGGCCGCGCAGGTCGCCGAGAACTTCGAGAAATACGGCAAGAACCACGATCTCACCATGGCGCTGCTGATCGGCGGCGTGCAGATGGGCGAGCAGGTCAAGGCGCTGAATGACGGCGTCGACGTGCTGATCGCGACGCCGGGCCGCCTGATGGACCTGTTCGAGCGTGGCAAGATCATGCTCAACGCCTGCGAGCTGGTGGTGATCGACGAGGCCGACCGGATGCTCGACATGGGGTTCATCCCCGATATCGAGTTCATTTGCGACAAGCTGCCGGAAAAGCGCCAGACCCTGCTGTTCAGCGCCACGATGCCGCCGCCGATTGCCAAGCTGGCGAAGAAGTTCCTCGACAATCCCAAGCGGATCGAGGTGACGCGCGCAGCCTCCACCAACGAGAACATCACCGCATTCAAGATCCCGGTGGAGAGCCGCGAGAAGCGCGAGACGCTGCGCTGGCTGCTGCGCAACGACCTGGTCGAGAACGCGATTATCTTCTGCAACCGCAAGACGACGGTACGTGAGCTCAACAAGAGCCTGCAACGCCACGGCTTTGCCAGCGGCGAAATCCACGGCGATATCGACCAGAACCAGCGCAACGCGGAATTGCAGCGGTTCAAGAACAACGAGATCAACATCCTCGTCGCCAGTGACGTTGCCGCGCGCGGGCTGGACATCAAGGGCGTGTCCCACGTGTTCAACTTCGATACGCCCTGGCATCCGGACGACTACGTCCACCGCATCGGTCGCACGGGCCGCGCGGGGGCCAAGGGCCGCGCGTTCACTTTCGTCGCGCCCGAAGATGCCGAGGCCATCGAGAACGTCGAGAAGCTGACCGGCAGTGAAGTGCCGGTGTTCGGCAAGAAGGACGTGCGGGTCGAACTGCCAAAGGCGCAGCCCAAGAAGGAAGCGCCGAAGCAGGACGAGACCGAGAACGAGCAGGACGAGAAGCCGAAGCGCTCCCGCTCGCGCCGCAATGAGAGCCGCGACGACGATCGCCAGCAGGATGATCGCCAAACCGAGCGCGCACCCCGCCGGGAAAAGCGCGAAGATCGCTCTGGCTCGCGCTCGGGTGGTTCGAGGTCCGGCAACCAGTCGCGCCGCCGCGACCAGGACGATGAGCCGGTGCCTGCGGGTGAGTGGAACGGGCCGAAGCCCGATTTCCTCGGCGTAGGCTTCAACTGATCGGCTGATCCTAAAGCCGGGGCCGCACCAGCAGCCCCTTGAAGATGGTCTTGCTGGGTCGCACCGCGATCACCAGCACGCCGCTCACTGCCAGCGCCGCGCCTGCCAGCATCATCAGGCCAACGGGTTCGCGCGCCAGCGTCGCGCCCATAAGGATCGTGAACACGGGCGTCAGCAGCGTGATCGGTGCGACCACGCCTGCCTCGTTCTTCTGCAGAATGCGGAAGTAGACGGTGTGCGCGAAGACGGAAACGATGAGCCCCGAGAAAGCCAGCGCGCCTGCCAGTTCCAGCGGGGCCGCCAGCGAAGCCTCGATCTGGCCGCGTTCCAGCAGCAGGCTGAGCGGCAGCAGCAGCGCGGTGGAGAAGAACCCCGCCCATGCCATCATACGCAGGGCCGAAAGCTCGATTGTCTTGAGATAGACAGACCCAAGCGCACCGACGAAAGCACCGGCAAAGACGAACAGCAGCCCGGTGGAATTCTCCCAGCCCGACGGTGATGCAACCGCCAGCAAGACCCCGCCCAGCGCCATGACAATGCCGATGCCGCGCCGCCAGCGAACCTGTTCCTTGAGGATGACCATTGCCATCAGCACCGTCATCGGCGCACCGGCCAGCTGGACGATGGCAGCGGACGAAGCCGTGGCGTCCTGCAGGCCCACGAAAAGAAGGGCGAACCCGCCGCCGCTTACCGCCGTCGTTACCAGGGCCACGCGCCACCAGTCGCGCCCGGGCCATTTCAGCCACGGAGCGAGCGCCACCATCACGACGACCGTGCGCAGCGCGGCATACCAAAGCGGCGGCACGCCGAGGTCCGTCACGACCACGCGGCTCACCAGCACGTTTCCCGCCCAGATCAGGCAAAGGAGGACTAGCAAGGCAATGTCGCGGAACGGCATTGCTCGCCGTTAGACCTGCTTTCCGGCAAGGGAAAGCGCGCGGCGCAAAATCTCACGCAATTGACATATGTTGTCGCCCCCCGCTCTCGGCCTCTGCCAATGCTGGCGGCTTCGGGGTCACGCGGAAGGGGCGCACGTGTTCAGGAAAGACGGGATAGGCGGTGGCGGCGGTGCGCTGCCGAAGAACAGCTTTCGATTGCGCGGCAGTCGGCCCGACTGCGCGACCATCGAAGAGATGGTTTGCGAGGCTGCGGATATCGTCGAGGCCATCGGCATCGCAAGCCGGCATTTCGGTGTGGGCGAGGTCGAACTGCGTTGCTGGCGAAGCCGCGACTACGAAGTTCGCCTTTACGCGGACAAGTCCTGGTCGCTCAAACCCCTTTACACGCTGTAGCGTCGGCGCGGATAGAGGTCAGCCGTCGCGCGGGGTCAGATACAGGTAATCCGGATCGAACTGCGCGAGTTCGCTCAGGCCCTCCCAATCGTGGATCTTCACCTTCTGGGACTGGAGCGTCACCAACCCCTGCTCGCGCAATTCCCTCAGCATCCGGTTCACGTGCATCTGGGTAAAGCCCAGGCACTCGCCGATCTGCGTCTGGTTGAGCGGCAGCCAGTAGGAGTGATCGGTTGTCAGTCCCACGACCTTGCAGCGATGGTACAGTTCGCACAGCAGATGCGCGATCCGCGCCTTGCCCGAGCGGGAACCGATGTTCACGATCCACTGCCGGTGGATGGAGGCATCTACCATCGTGGTGAACCACATGATCCGCGCCAGGCGAGGGCTCTCGTCGATCAGGCGCGAGATTTCGGCATGGGGAAACTTGACGATCCGGCACTCCGACAGCGCGCAGATGCCATGGTCGAGCACTTCGAGCGGGTAGGAATGCAGGTCCACGAAATCGCCGGGAATCTGAATTTCCATGATTTGCCGCATCCCGTCGGGGCTGTCCTTGCAGCGGCAGGCGAACCCCTCGAGGATCAGGGAAGAGTAATTGATGCGGTCTCCTTCGCGCACCATGTATTCACCGGGCGCGAACACGGAGGTTTCCCGCATCGCATCCTTCAACAGACCGGCTTCTTCTTCGGAAAGTCTGAAACGCCGGCGAACCGTTGCGAGAAACTTCCAGATATCCGGTGTCGATTCCCGCCCGTAGGAATCCATGATGTCGCGATCGTCCTGCCGCAATTTTCCCGCCCTGCTGATGTTGATCCTTCCGCCTGATAACCCGAAGTCGGCGAGGCGCTATAACAAATATCTAGTCGGGGCGATTTTGGCGCTTGTGCCGGCGCTACTTCGCCAGTGTCACGAAACTGTCGATCACGCGCTTGGTCCCCGCCTTCTCGAAATCGATCTCGAGCTTGTTGCCTTCCTGCCCGATGACTTCCCCGTAACCGAACTTTTCGTGGAACACGCGCGCGCCGATTTCGACATCGGTGCGTGGCTTCGCCGCGAAGCTGGCGGCGCTGCGGCCCGGTTCCTTCAGGCGCGCAGGCTTCGTCTCATATCCCGTGGCGAGCGCACGTTGCCAACCGGGGCCGCGCGCGCTGGAACGGTCGGGTCGACTGGTGGACACGTGGGCAAAGGGGTCTTCGCTTTCGCTCCAGTTGGCCTGCCACAGCGACTTGCCGCCCGTCATCGTGGTTTCCTGCTCGATATGCTCGTCGGGCAGTTCCTCGATGAAGCGGCTGGGGATGGAACTCGTCCACTGGCCGTAGATGCGGCGATTTGCCGCGTGCAGGATGGTGCAGCGTCGTTTCGCGCGGGTGATGGCGACGTAGGCAAGGCGCCGCTCTTCCTCCAGGCTGGCAAGGCCGCCTTCGTCGAGCGAACGCTGCGACGGAAACACGCCTTCTTCCCAACCGGGCAGGAACACGTGATCGAACTCCAGTCCCTTGGCCGCGTGCATGGTCATGATGGTGACCTTGTCCTCGTCGTCGTTCGCGTCGTTGTCCATCACGAGGCTGACGTGTTCGAGGAAATCGCCGAGCGTTTCGTATTCCTCCATCGCGCGGGCAAGCTCGACGAGGTTGTCCGCGCGGCCTGCGCTCTCAGCGGATCGGTCCGCCTTCAGCATCGCATCGTAACCGGACTCCTCCAGCACGGCGCGCATCAGTTCGGACGGGCTGACTGCCTCGCTCATCTCGCGCCATCGCAGGAAATCGCCCATCAGCGCGGCGATGGTGTTGCGGGCGCGGGCGGGCAGTTCGTCGCTGTCGGCCAGTTCCAGCGCGGCGGCGGCGAGCGGTTGTCCGGTGCGGCGGGCGTGCTGGTACATCTTCTCCAGCGTTTTCGCGCCAAGTCCGCGCTTGGGCTGGTTGTAGATACGTTCGAACGCGAGATCGTCGGCGGGCTGGGCGATCACGCGCAGGTACGCCAGAGCATCACGGATTTCGGCGCGTTCATAGAAGCGGAAGCCGCCGATAATGCGATAGGAGAGGCCGATCTGGATGAAGCGGTCCTCGAACTCGCGGGTCTGGTACTGAGCGCGCACGAGGATTGCGGCCTGTTCCAGCGACAGCCCCTCGCGCTCAAGCCGTTCCAGCTCCTCGCCCACGCGGCGGGCTTCCTCGGGCGCGTCCCATACGCCGATCACGCGGACTTTCTGCCCCTCGGGAAGCTGCGTCCACAGCGTCTTGCCGAGGCGCTGTGAATTGGCTTCGATCAGCCCGCTGGCGGCGGCCAGGATTTGCGGAGTGGAGCGATAGTTCTGCTCCAGCTTCACCACCTTTGCGCCGGGAAAATCCTTCTCGAAACGAAGGATGTTCGCCACCTCGGCCCCGCGCCAGGAATAGATCGACTGGTCGTCATCCCCCACCACGCAGATGTTCTTGCGCTCCTGCGCCATCAGTCGCAGCCAAAGGTACTGCACGGCATTGGTGTCCTGGTACTCGTCTACCAGGATATATTTGTAGCGCTGCTGGTAGCTCTTCAGCACGTCCGTATGGCGGCGGAAGATGTTGAGCATGTGCAGCAGCAGGTCGCCGAAATCGCAGGCGTTCAGGCTCTTCAGCCGCTCCTGGTAGATGCGGTACATCTCCGCACCCCTGCCGTTGGCATAGCTTTCGTTGTCGACGGCTGTCAGATCCTCGGGGTTGAGGCCGCGGTTCTTCCAGCTGTCGATCAGCCCAGCGAGTTGGCGCGGGGGCCAGCGCTTCTCGTCCAGCTCCGCCTCGCGAATGAGCGTTTTCAGCAGGCGCAACTGATCATCGGTGTCGATGATGGTGAAGTTGCTTTCCAGCCCGACCAGTTCGGCATGGCGGCGCAGCATCTTGGCGCAGATCGAGTGGAACGTGCCGAGCCACGGCATCCCCTCCAGCGCGCCATTGGTGAGCGTGCCTACGCGCTCCCGCATTTCGCGCGCGGCCTTGTTGGTGAAGGTGACGCATAGGATCTCGCTGGGCCAGGCCATACGTTCCCGAACGATATGGGCGAGGCGGTGGGTGAGGGCGGCTGTCTTGCCAGTGCCGGCCCCTGCCAGCATCAGCACTGGCCCTTCCGTCGTCAGCACGGCATCGCGCTGCGGCGGATTGAGGTGCGCGAGCCATTCGGGTGCGCTGTCTGCGGGTAGTGAATCGGATGTGGAGGGGGACTGGGTCACTGGTGAACAACTAGGGAACAGGGGCGCGCCGTGCAAGGCCAGCGACGAACCGGGGAACCGCGTTTTCTCGGAACAGGCGCACGGTCCACCCCGTTTCAGGGGCAATCGCAACAACGCGAACCGACACAGGAGACCAGTGATGAACAAGACACTTTTGGCCGCCGCCACCGCGCTTTCGATGATTTCCGTGCCTGTCATGGCCGACCATCATGAAAGCGGCGAAATGACTGCCGACCAGCAGATGATGTACGATGAACTCAGCCCCGCTGATCGCGCCGAGTTCGATACCTATACCGCCGATCAGCAGACGATGTATTTCGGCTGGAACGATGCCCTTCGCGGCTACTACTGGTCGCTGAATGACGAACAGCAGGACGCATGGTGGTATCTGAACGATGAACAGCGCGCCACGATCTTCCAGATCCAGGCGCCTGAACAGCGGGCTGCAGCCTGGAATTCGGTGATTGCCCAGGTTTCGGAACTGGAAGATGGCAATGCCACGACCCAGCAGACCGCTGCGACGACCAGCACGACCGACATGCGCTTCGTGAGCAATGCCGTGGTGCAGGATGCACCGGCACCGCACCAGGGTGAATACCCCGTGTGTGAGAGTGATGCGGACGACAACTGCATCAACGCATGGGCCGCTGGACAGCGTGGTCCCGGTGTTGACCGTCCGCTCGACTACTGGCCGGGTGAGCCTGCCAGTTCGTAATAACTGACGAGCCGTCAAGACCTTGAAGGGCCGTTCGGGAAACCGGGCGGCCCTTCGTCGATTATGATATGCATTGCTGGTGTGCCGTGAGGAGAAGCGCCGTGAAATTCGCAATTGTCCTGCCTGTTATCGCCCTGTGCATCGGAACACCTGTTTTGGCCGACAATCACGAGGGTGAGGAAAAGCCGCAGGCCGAAGTCATCGAGCGAGACGAGGACGGGCGCGCAATGCGGGTCCGCGTCAATGGTTACGAAGTCGACGTTTGCCGCGAAGGCCAGCAGGACAACTGCATCAATCCGCGCGAGGCCGGCCTCGATTTCGGCGGTGTGCCGATCGATTACTGGCCCGGCAGACCGGCGAGCGAGATCGAAGACGGCCTACCGCCCGAAGCGCCGGCGCAGAAAACGGGAGACGGCGAGGGCTAGTCCGCGATTTCGGGCCAGCGGAGGAGGACCAGCTTCGCCGGGCCGACCTTGCGCTCGGTCTCGATGTCGAGCGCCTTGATCTTCACATCGTCCTTCGCGCCCACTTCCAGCGCGACCCACGTCGCAGGTCCGATCCAGCCAAGCCGGACCAGCCGATCGATCGCCACGGCGCCTGCGTTGGTGCCATACGGTGGGTCAAGCAGCACGAGGTCACGCGCAATCTTTGCCGGGCCTAGCGACATGACGGAGCCCGCCACCACTTCGCATTGTTGCTGGGCGCGCAGGGAGGCTATGTTCTGACGGATGCACCGGATCGCGGCGGCGTCCTGCTCCACGAACAGACAATTGTCGGCCCCCCGCGAAAGTGCCTCCAGCCCAAGCGCGCCGGAGCCTGCGAACAGGTCTGCCACTGAAAGTCCCTCGAAAGATCCGAGGCGGCTCACCAGCATGGAGAACAGCGTTTCGCGCGTGCGGTCTGCCGTGGGGCGCGTGGCTTCGCCCGCAGGCGCGCGGAGCTGGCGCCGTTTCCAGTCGCCTGCGATGATCCTCATTTCAGGCTGCTCCGGAAGCGTTCGATATCTTCCTTGCGGATTTCCTGCGCCGCGCCGCGCGGCAGGTCTGCCAGGCCGAAGGGGCCGTAGGCGGTGCGGATCAGGCGGCTGACTTCGAGGCCCAGGTGCTCCAGCACGCGGCGAACCTCGCGGTTCTTGCCCTCGGTCAGCGTCACCTCGATCCACTGGTTGCGGCCCGTGCGCCGTTCCAGGTTGGCATCGATGGGGGCATATCGCATCCCTTCGATCTCAATGCCGTCCATCAGGTCTTCCAGTTGTTCCTGTGTCACGTCGCCGAAGGTGCGGGCGCGGTATGTGCGGGGGATTTCCGTGGCGGGCAGTTCCAGCAGCCGCTTGAACTCGCCGTCGTTGGTGAGCAGCAGCAGGCCTTCGGTATTCATGTCTAGCCGCCCGACCGGCATCAGGCGGGGCGTGTCCTTGGGCAGGGCATTGCGAAGGGCGGTGTAGATCGTGGGACGGCCCGAGAAATCGCGTTCCGCCGTCAACAGCCCGGTGGGCTTGTGGAAGGCGAACAGGCGCGTGCGCTCGGGCTTGGCCACGGGCTTCCCGTCCACCGTCACCCCGCGCAAGCTTGTCAGAAAGGTGGCGGGCGTGGTGACGAATTCGTCGCCGATCTTGATGCGGCGATCGTCGATCATGCGCTCGATCTCGCGGCGGCTGGCAACGCCTGCGCGGGCAAGCAGTTTGGCGATGCGGTCACCCTCTGGGCGTTCTTCCTGGGACATTCGCCGGGCCTTAGTCGTTGATGGGCCGTTCATCCAGCCTTCCATTGCAATGGATTACGGCTAGACCGGCACGACGGGCACCAGAGCGGAGAGCAATTTATGGCCGAAGCGGCCGCCGATACGAAGAAATCCAAGCCCGGCTGGCGCACGCTGGCCCGTTCGCTAAAGAATCCCAAGAGCGGCTACATGGCGCTGTTCGGCTTTGCCAGCGGCCTGCCGTTCGCGCTGTTCCTTGGCACGCTCTACGCCTGGCTGTCCGAGGCCGAGGTGGAACTGGAGACGATGGGCGTCTTTTCCCTGATCGGGCTTGCCTATGCGTTCCAGTTCCTGTGGTCCCCGCTGATCGACAAGGTGTCCATCCCCGGTTTCCGCAAGCTGGGCCGGCGCAAGCAGTGGATCGTGCCCTCGCAGATCCTGCTCGGCGTTATCCTGATCGCGCTCTCGCTGTCGAACCCCACGAACGAGGCAATCGGCTGGTTCAGCCTGCTTGCCGGTATCGGCGCATTGGCCAGCGCCACGCAGGATATCGCCATCAACGCCTGGCGCATCGACGTGGCGGACGAGGAGGCGACGCTCGATATCCTCTCCACCGTTTATCAGATGGGCTATCGCCTCGCCGCGCTGGTGGGCGGCGCGCTCGGCCTGATCATCGCCGCGCGGATAGGCTGGCCACAGACCTACCTGATGATGGGCGGCATCCTGCTTGCCATCGGCATCGCGGGCCTGTTCGCGCCGGACAGCAAGGCGGGCGAAAACGTGGACGGCACGGTAACAGACGACCTGCTGCTTAGCCTGCGCAAAAAAGGCGAGTTGAAGCCTTCAGTCCGCGCCAAGGCGCTGGGCGCTGTCGGCCTGCTGTGGGCGCTGGCAATCGGCGTGGTGCTCACCTTCATGTTCATGTCGCTGGCCTATCCGCCGGAGGAGCGGCCCAACCCGACCGACTTCACACTGAACTACGGCCCGTGGATCATCGTGGCGACCGTGGTGATCCCGGCGCTGATCGCGGGCTGGCTCGCCTCGCAGAAGGCCAAGGGCGAGAACGTGATGACCGAGGACCTGGCCGAGCGTGCGGGCAATTCCTATGCGGTCGATCATCTCTACCGCGCGCTGGTGATGCCGCTGGTGGAGTTCGTCGGTCGCATGGGCTGGTCGCTGGTGCTGATCCTCTCGTTGGTGCTGACGTATCGCATCTGCGACGCGATCTGGGGCACCTTCGCCTATCCGTTCTATCTGGGCGAATTGAATTACACGAACGACGAGGTGGCCTTCGCTTCCAAGTTCTTCGGCGTTGGCGCAATTATCGCGGGGCTAGCGTTCGGTGGCTATCTGCTCACCGTGATCGGGCGCATGGCGACGCTGACGCTGGGCGCGCTGATCGCGGCGCTGACGAACCTGCTTTATGCCGACATGGCAATCGGCGGCGCGAACATGCAGGCGGCCAGCGACTTCATCGGCTTTTCCGCCCTGATCAACTTCATGGCTCCGTTCGGCTCCGAGGCCTTGCCGCGCCTGACGTTCACAATCATGTGGGAGAACCTCGCCATCGGTATCGCGGGCGCTGCCTACGTCGCCTGGCTCAGTTCCATCGTCTCGAAGAAGTATTCCGCCGTGCAATACGCGCTGCTGTCGTCGTTGACCCTGCTGGTCGGCACGCTGGGGCGCGGCGCGCTGGGCGAGATGATCGAGGACCGGGGCTATTACGACGTCTTCATCCTCACCACGCTGATCGGCTTCGTGGCGGTCGTGCTGTGCGTGTTCGAGTGGATTAGGGTGAGCCGCGCCGGGGCGAAGTCCGGCGTCGTCACGCCCGATCGCCACGATGCCGCCCCTGAACCGGCCGAATAGTGATGGCGAGAAAGCACGGCCCCTATTGCCCCGATTGCGGCACGGACGCGCCGTTCAAGCTGCTATTCTGGGGAATGGGCAAACCGTTCACCTGCAAGGGATGTGGTGCGCGGCTGATGGTGCCGAAGGGAACGGGGGGCGGCGTTGCGCTGCTCGGCTTTCTGGCCTTCTGGCAGTTCAAGGATGCCTACGACAGCGGCTGGTGGGTGCTGGCCCTGATTAGCGGCCTCATGCTGATTGTCGGCATCCTGAGCTGGTACACGATGAAAGTGCGCAAGCTGGAGCCGGAGAAGCCCGTCAGTCCGGAAGCTCCCGGTTCAGGCTGAGCACCTTGCCCGCAAGATAGAGCGAACCGAAGATCAGCACCGTGCCTTCGGTCGCCTCACCCAGCGTGCTGACAGCGGCGGGCACGTCCGCTGCGGTCGTAACCGTGACGATACCAGCCTCGCGTGCCAGCTCTGCAAGAACCTCGGGAGCGACGCAGTCGTTGCCGGGGATCGGCACCGCCGTGATCGAATCGATATGCGGCGCGACGATCGCCAGGAAGCGGCGTGCATCCTTCGCCGCCATCATGCCGATAATCGCATCGACCGGCTTTTCCGCCTTCGCTTCGAGATAGCGGGCGAGGGCATTCGCCGCATCGGGGTTGTGCCCGCCATCCAGCAGGAACCCGCGCTGAGGCAGCAGTTCGGTGAGCGGGCCATCGCCCAGCTTCTGGAGGCGCGCAGGCCAGCGGCAGTTGCGAATACCTTCGGCCATGGCGGCTGCCGACACCGGCACCGTGTCCTGATGGCGAAGCATGGCGACTGCCAGCGCGGCATTGTCCGACTGGTGCGCGCCGGGCATTGTGGGCAGGGGCAGGTCCAGTTGTCCGTGCCTGTCACGGTAGGCGATGGCATCCGGCCCTGATTCGGCCCACCAGTCGTGCCCGCGCATGTGCAGCGGGGCTCCGGCAAGGCCAGCACGGCGCTCCACCTCGGCCGCCACATCGGGCGAATAGCCCTGAGTCACCAGCGGCGAACCGGCGCGCGCGATGCCCGATTTCTCGAACGCGATGCGGACCATGGGATTGGCCTTGGGATCGGGTGCCTCGTGATCTTCGGTCAACAGGAACTGGTCGTGATCGATGCCGAGCGAGGCGATGCCGCAGGCAGCAGGCCGCTCCATCACGTTGGTAGCATCGAAACGACCCCCAAGGCCGACTTCGATCACGCAGGCATCGGCAGGCTCGCGCGAGAACGCGAGGAACGTCGCTGCCGTCGTCACTTCGAAGAAGCTGGGAGAAAGGTCTTCCGCCGTATCCAGCACTTCTTTCAGCAGGCTTGCCAGCATGGCATCGGAGATCAACTCGCCGCCGACGCGAATACGCTCGTTGTAGCGCACCAGGTGCGGCTTCGTGGCGACGTGGACCTTCAGGCCCTCCGCCTCCAGCATGGCGCGAAGGAACGCGCAGGTGGAGCCCTTGCCGTTGGTGCCTGCAACGTGGAACACGGGCGGCAGGTGCTTTTCGGGATTGCCCAGCCGCGCCAGCAGTTCGTGGATCACGTCCAGCCCGATGCGGCCTTGCGGCAGGGAGAGCGCGCCGAGACGGTCCAGCTGGCGCTGGACGTCCTCGTTATCCGAAATGGCGAAGTCTTTCATCGCGGGAAGGTCGCAGAAAGGCTCAGGCAGCCTTGGCCGGAGTGAGATACTCCAGCAACTGCGCCAGCCTTCCGCGCAGGTCCTTGCGATGCACCACCATGTCCACCATGCCGTGCTTGTGCAGGTATTCGGCGCGCTGGAAACCCTCGGGCAACTGCTCGCGAATGGTTTCCTGGATCACGCGCTGCCCGGCAAAGCCGATGAGGGCGCCAGGCTCTGCGATATGCACGTCGCCCAGCATGGCATAGCTGGCGGTGACGCCGCCCGTGGTCGGATCGGTCAGCACGACGATATAGGGCCTGCCCGCTTCGCGCAGGCGGCGAGTCATCACCGTGGCGCGCGGCATCTGCATGAGGGAGAGAATGCCCTCCTGCATCCGCGCCCCGCCAGCGGCGGTGATGCAGACGAAGCCGCACTTCTCGTCCAGCGCGCGCTGCGCCGCGTTGCAGAAGGCATCGCCCACGGCCATGCCCATGGAGCCGCCCATGAACAAGAAGTCCTGCACGCCCACGACAGCTTTCTGGCCCTCGATCGTGCCGAAGGCGGCGGTGAAGGCATCGTCATGCGGATTGCTGGCGCGGGCGGCCTTAAGCCGGTCGGTGTAGCGCTTGGTATCCTTGAAGCGCAGCGGGTCCTCGGTCACCTGCGGCGAGGGGAGCAGTTCGAAGCTGCCTTCGTCCATCACCTGGGAAAGGCGCTTGTCGGCACCGATGCGACCGTGATGCTCGCAATGCGGGCAGACGCTCATGTTCTGCTCGTATTCGGTGCGGAACACCATCTCGGTGCACCGCGGACACTTGATCCACAGATTGTCGGGCGATTCGCGCTTGTTGCCGAAGGGCAGGCGCTCTCGGACACGGGTTAACCAGCTCATGGATGGGGCCTATCGGGCAGAATGGACCGCATTGGCAAGTTTTTCGACCAATGCGCGAAGGTGCTGCGGGGCGTTTTCCCCATGCTCGGCGACGATCTCCACCAATGCGGAGCCGACAACGACGCCGTCCGCGACCCTGGCAATCGCCTCGGCCTGTTCGGGCGTGCGCACGCCGAAGCCGACCGCGACGGGCAAATCCGTGTGTTGTTTGATGCGGCTGACATTGGCCTCGATCGTATCCACTGCAGCCTGCTGCTTCCCGGTGATCCCGGCGACGGAGACGTAGTAGAGAAAGCCCGCCGACTTATCGAGCACCATGGGCAGGCGCGCGTCGTCGGTTGTCGGGGTGGCGAGGCGAATGGGGGCGATGCCCTTGTCGCGCAGGGCGGGACCAAGGTCCTCGTCCTCTTCGGGCGCGAGGTCGACGCAGATCACGCCATCGATGCCAGCCTTGTCCGCCGCATCGGCAAACCATTCCGGCCCGCGCCGGATCATCGGGTTGGCATAGCCCATCAGCACCAGCGGCACGTCCGGGTGGCGTGCGCGAAACTCGGTCGCGTGGCGCATCACGTCGGCAGTCTTGGTGCCACCGGTCAGCGAGCGAATGTTCGCGGCCTGGATAGCGGGGCCATCGGCCATCGGATCGGTAAAGGGCATCCCCAGCTCGATCACATCAGCGCCGCCTTCGACCAGCGCATCGAGATTGGCGGCAGTGTCACCATCGCCTGCGGTGATGAAGCAGACAAGGGCGGGGCCACGGGAGAAGGTGTCGGTAAAACGGGTCATGATGCCGGGCGCCATAGCCCCGCTGCCACGGCAATCACAATGGCAATTCCACCTGCATAGGGCGCAATCTGCGGCGCGCTGACCTCCTGCCCGGTGACGGCAAAGCCGAGAGCCGAAAGGATGAAGCCTATTGGCAGGCCGATCAGGAAGAAGACGCCAGCGCGGGCGGGGGAGAAGGTCACATCTCCACCCCGAGCGCCTCCGCCACGGTGAAGATGTCCTTGTCGCCCCTGCCACACAGGTTCGCGCAGATAATCGCGTCCTTCGGCATGGTCGGTGCGACCTTGGTGATTGCGGCGATGGCGTGCGAAGGTTCCAGCGCTGGGATGATGCCTTCGGTACGGCAGAGCAGTTGGAAGGCTTCCAGCGCTTCTGTGTCCGTCGCGTGAGTATATTCCACGCGGCCCGTTTCCTTAAGCCAGGCGTGTTCGGGTCCTATGCCGGGGTAGTCGAGGCCTGCCGAAATCGAGTGGCCTTCGGTGATCTGGCCGTCCTCGTCCTGCAGCAGGTAGGTCTTGTTGCCGTGGAGCACGCCGGGGAAACCGCCTGCCAAGCTGGCGGCGTGCTCGTCTCCGTCGAGACCGTGGCCCGCCGCTTCAACGCCCAGCATCTTCACCGAAGGGTCGTCGAGAAAGGGGTGGAACAGGCCGATGGCGTTTGAGCCGCCGCCGATGGCCGCCACCAGCAGGTCCGGCAGCTTGCCGGTGCGGTCCAGCAACTGGGCGCGGGCTTCCTTGCCGATCACGCTCTGGAAATCGCGAACGAGTTCCGGATAGGGATGCGGCCCGGCGGCGGTGCCGATGATGTAGAAGGTGTCGTGCACGTTCGCGACCCAATCGCGGAGCGCCTCGTTCATCGCATCCTTCAGCGTGCCGCGCCCGGCGGTGACGGGGCGCACTTCCGCGCCCAGCAGCTTCATGCGGAACACGTTGGGCGACTGCCGCCGCACGTCCTCTGCACCCATGTAGACCACGCAGGGCAGGCCGAAGCGCGCGCAGACGGTGGCCGTCGCCACGCCGTGCTGGCCCGCGCCGGTTTCCGCGATGATGCGCGTCTTGCCCATGCGGATCGCCAACAAAATCTGGCCAATGCAGTTGTTGATCTTGTGCGCGCCGGTGTGGTTCAACTCGTCGCGCTTGAACCAGATCTGCGCCCCCTTCCCGGGAGGGGCATTCTTGCCCAATTCTTCCGTCAGACGAGGTGCGAAATACATCGGGCTGGGGCGGCCGACGTAGTGTTCCAGCAGGTCGTCGAACTGTTCCTTGAACGCTGGGTCCACCTTGGCGGCGTTGTATTCACGCTCGAGGTCGAGGATCAGCGGCATCAGCGTTTCGGCGACGTAGCGGCCGCCGAACTGGCCGAAATGCCCGCGATCGTCGGGCTGGTTGCGGAAGGAATTGGGTTTGTTCTCGGTCATGGCCTGCCGATTGGCAGAGCCGTGCGGCCAAGTCCAGCGAGTCGAAAGCCCTAGGCCGCTTTCGCGCGCGCCTCTTTCGCGGCCTTGCAGAAGGCGGCGATCTTGGCGGGGTCCTTCTTGCCGGGCTCGCTCTCGAGGCCGGAGGAGGCATCCACCAGCGGCGCACCGGTGTAGCGGATGGCATCGGCGACGTTGTGCGGCCCAAGACCGCCGGCGAGGCCCCAAGGCAGGACGTGCCGATGGTTCAGCAGCAGCCGCCAGTCGAGCGCGAGGCCGTTGCCGCCAGGCAGGGCGCCGCCTGCAGCGTCGTAAAGGAGGCGATGGGCGCAGTCCTTGAACTTCGCCGCACGTTCCAGCGAGGCGCGGTCCTTCACGCCGACCGCCTTCCAGATTTCGAGGTTCGATTTCTCACGCAGCAGGGAAAGCCACTCGGGCTTCTCCGAGCCGTGCAGTTGCAGCACGTCGGGCTGGATTTCCTGGAGCGCCTCTGCCGTGGGTTTCGGCTCCATGTTCACCGTCAGCAGCACGACTTTCACGTGGTCCGGCACACGCGCGCGCAGCTTTGCCGCATCTGCGATCGACACGTGGCGCGGCGATTTCTCGAAATGGACGAGGCCGACGTGAGTCGCGCCGGCTTCCACCGCGGCGTCGATGCTCTCGCCTGTACTAAGGCCGCAAATCTTGATGAGCTGATCTGGCATATGGATGACTTAGTGAAAGCGGGACGGTTGGTGAAGGGTTAAGCCGTCACCGTCGTTCGCAGAAAATTTTCTACAAAGTCGCCTCGATCTCGCGCGCGGCCTGCAACGGATCGTCCGCGCGGCTGATCGGGCGACCGATCACCAGCACCGACGCGCCATCGTCGCGCGCCTGTCGCGGGGTGACGACACGCTTCTGGTCGCCCGTCGCCTTGCCGCCGGGACGCAGGCCGGGAACGACGAAGAAGCCGTCCTTCCACTGCTTGTGGACCGATTTGACTTCCTGGCCGGAGCATACGATCCCGTCCAGCCCGCTGTCCTGCGCCAGTTCGGCCAGCCGCATCACGTGATGGTGCGGCGTGCCCTGAACGCCTGTGCGTTCCAGATCGCGCTCGTCGAGGCTGGTGAGCATGGTGACGGCGACGACCTTGGTGTTCTCCCCCGCCGCCGCCTTTGCATCCTCCATCATCGCCCGCCCGCCGCTGGCGTGCACGGTCATGATGGCAGGCTCCACCACGTGCAGAGACTGCATTGCACCCGCCACGGTGTTGGGAATGTCGTGCAGCTTCAGGTCGAGGAAGATCGGCAGGCCGAGGTGGGCGATCTCGTGCACCCCGTGGGTGCCGTGGGCGCAGAAGAATTCCAGACCCAGCTTCACCCCGCCGATGTGGCCTTTCACCTTCTCGACCAGCGCCTTTGCCGCATCCAGCTGCGGCACGTCCAGCGCCAGGTAGACGGGATTGCTCATGCCTTGGATTCGCTCTCGCTGTCGGGCTTGTCGCTCTTGGGTTCGTCACTACCGAACAGCGGGCCGGGTTTGTCCGCCTCGGTGGGCTCGGTGGCCGTCGCCTCGGGGCCGATATGTTCGGGGGTGGTGGGCTTCAGCGGCGTGTCGGGATCGGCGCGCACGTCGGGTTCGGTGTTGACCGGCTCCTCATCATGCTCTTGCCTCATTGCGACCGGGGTTGCCGCAGCGGTTCGCGCGGCGTTTTCGAGGCTCGCGATCTTGCGATTGAGGCGCCACTTGCTCGCCCGGTGATAGAGCCACATCGGCACGAAACCGATGGCGAAGGACACGATCACGATCGCGGGAATCTTGGTGTCCACCACGATGCCATCCCAGATCCGCACGGTGACGGTGGGATCCCAGTTGGCGATGGAAAACAGCAACAGGCCTACAAGCAGCAGTACCCAGATGACGGTGCGAACGATTTGCATCGGCTTCTCTCTTCTGTCCGTTTCGCTTTTGGCCGCGATGCTAGGGCAGCAATCGGGCCAAGGGAAGGGCGCTGCGGCTTACTCCCCGAAGACGCGGGCGAAGATCGTGTCGACGTGCTTGAAGTGATAGTCGAGGTTGAACTTCTCCTCGAGCTGTTCCTCGGTGAGGGCTGCGGTCACTTCCTCGTCGGCCTTCAGCAGGTCCAGCAGCGACATCTGGCCGTCCGATTCCCACACCTTCATCGCGTTGCGCTGCACCAGGCGATAGGCGTTGTCGCGGGTGATGCCTGCCTGCGTCAGCGCCAGCAGGACGCGCTGCGAGTGGACAAGGCCGCCCATCTTGTCGAGGTTCTTCTGCATCCGCTCGGGATAGACCAGCAGCTTGTCGACAACGCCCGTCAGGCGAGCGAGTGCGAAGTCCAGCGTGATGGTGGCATCGGGGCCGATGAACCGCTCGACCGACGAGTGCGAGATATCGCGCTCATGCCACAGCGCCACGTTTTCCAGCGCCGGGATGGCATAGCCGCGGATCATGCGGGCCTGCCCGGTCAGGTTCTCGGTCAGGATCGGGTTTCGCTTGTGCGGCATGGCGCTGGAACCCTTCTGGCCTGGGGAAAAATACTCCTCCGCTTCCAGCACCTCTGTGCGCTGCAGGTGCCGTACTTCCACTGCGAGCCGCTCCATCGAAGAGGCGATGACGGCCAGCACGCTGAAATACATGGCATGGCGGTCACGCGGGATGACCTGCGTGGAAACCGGTTCTACCGTCAGGCCGAGCTGTTCGGCGACGTATTCCTCGACGCTGGGATCGATGTTGGCAAAGGTGCCCACCGCGCCGCTGATCGCGCAGGTGGCGATTTCGGCGCGGGCGGCCTGCAGGCGCGAGCGGCAACGGTCGAACTCGGCATAGGCCTGCGCCAGCTTGAGGCCGAAGGTCGTCGGCTCAGCATGGATGCCGTGGCTGCGGCCGATGGTGGCGGTATACTTGTGCTCTTCCGCCCGCCGCTTCAGCGCGTCCAGCAGCGCGTCGAGGTCTTCCAGCAGGATATCGGTGGCGCGGGCGAGCTGCACTGCCAGCGTGGTGTCCAGCACGTCGGAACTGGTCATGCCTTGGTGCATGAAGCGCGCTTCGGGGCCCACTTCGTCAGCCACCCAGTCGAGGAAGGCGATCACATCGTGCTTCAGCACGCGTTCCTTTTCATCGATGGCGGCGACGTCGATCTTCGGGTTCGTCGCCCACCAGTCCCACAGCGCCTTCGCGCCGCTTTCTGGCACTACGCCCAGCTCGGCAAGCTTCTGCGTCGCGTGCGCTTCGATCAGGAACCAGATCTCATACTTGGTCTCGGGCTCCCAGATGGCGGTCATGGCGGGGCGGGCGTAACGGGGGACCATCGTGAACTCCGGTTGTTCTGTGCTGGGAATATTGCTGGGCGGCTAGGGCCTGCGCCCGCGATTGGCAAGACGCCCGTTCGCCGCCGTTGCAATCGAAACCGGTTCGTGGTGAGAATACAGTAACATCGCCGCGTTATCCGCGTGCGATCAACAGGGGAAATTCATGCACCGTTCCGTCGCCGCCCTCCCGCTCGTGGCCATTGCCATCAGCGCGCCAGCCTACGCCGGGGAAGAGCCGCTTTACCAACCGGCGCCTGCATGGGTGGACGAAGCTGACGTCGCCGGACTGATCGCGGAGGATGGACCGGCAACGATCCTTTACGACTGGCAGCACCGGCTGGAGGACGGCGTGGCCTGGGGCTACATCGACTGGGTCCAGCGCATCGACAATCCGCAGTCCCTGATGCAGGTGAACACGCAGACGCTGGAATGGCTTCCGGACAAGGGCGACCTGATCGTCCACCGCATGGAAATCCACCGCGACGGCGAAGTGATCGACCTGCTGGAACAGGGCGTCACCTTCGACGTGCTGAGGCGTGAGCAGGGACTGGAGCAACGCCTGCTCGACGGCAGCCTTACGGCGACCGTCTCCGTTCCGGGCCTGCGCGAAGGCGACGTGCTGCGCATCTCGCGCACCGTTTCCACGGCTGACCAGGCACTGGGTGACGAGGTGCAGGCCACGCAGTACCTGCCGACGGAGCCGTGGCAGGTAGGCACCGCACGCGCCACTATGAGCTGGCCGGCGGACGAGGAAATCTACTGGGGCGTGGAAGACAAGGTCGACCTGCCGGAGCCCGAATTGCGCGATGGCTATCGCTATCTCAGCGTCGAACTTCCGCTGGCAGAGCCCGATCCGGTGCCGAACGACGCACCGCGCCGCTATCACCGCCCCGCGATTCTGCGCGCCGGCAGCTTTGCCGACTGGCAGGAAGTCTCCGCTGTAATGGCGCCGCATTTCGACCAGGCGGCAACCATCGCAAGCGATTCGGACGTGGCCCGGCTGGCGCGCGAGATCATGGCGCAGACCGACGACCCGCTGGACCGCACCGCCCGCGCCGTGCGCCTTGTGCAAGACGAAGTCAGCTACCTGCTCAACGGCCTCGACGGCGGCAACTACCTGCCGCAATCTGCAGAGGAAACGTGGGACATCCGCTATGGCGATTGCAAGGCCAAGACCGTGCTGCTGCTCGCCCTGCTGCGCGAGATGGACATTGATGCAGAGCCGGTGCTGGTCAGCTCACAGATGGGCGATGCCGTGCCCGAATTGCTCCCTCTGCCCGCCGCGTTCGATCACGTGATCGTACACGCTATGATCGACGGCACGGATTACTGGCTGGACGGCACCAGTTCCGCCACCCGGCTGGCCACGCTCGCCAACGTGCCGCCGTTCCACTACGCGCTGCCGCTGCGGGAAGGCGGGGCAGGGCTGATCCCGATGACCCAGCGCGACCTGGCCGTGCCGCAAATGCGCGCCAACATCACGATGGACCATTCCGCGGGGATCGATTTCCCCGCGCTGGTAACCGTGAATATCGAGTTCAGCGGCCCTGCCGCGGCCCAGATGCAGGCCATGGTCGATGCCGACGATCCGGCGATGTTGCAGACCCTGGCGCGCAATTTTGCCGGTGACGAGGCCATGGCCATGCAGGTCAGTTCGCTGACTCTCGACTACGAAGAGGACGATGCCGTCGCCACCGTGCAGGTGAACGGCGTGACCCAGCCGCAGTTCGAATGGATCGACGGACGCCTGCGCTCCAGCGTGGAGCCGGGCGAGGACGTCAACGATTTCAACCCCAATCGTGCCCGCCCGGCATGGCGCGACATTCCCGTGGCGACACCCGGTCCGATGCGGCAGCAGTTCGGCATGCGCATGGTCCTGCCGCAGGATGGCACGGGCTTCACGCTGGAGGGGGAGCGCGATGTTGAAATGGGCTTTGGCAACCTGCGCATCACGCGCACGGCCAGCATTGATGGCAACGAACTGCTGGCAACGGGCGAAACCTTCGCGCGCCTTGGCGAAATCGCCGCCGACGACCTGCCCGAAGCGCGCCGCGCCGCGCGCCGGATCAGCAGCAATTTGCTCGAACTCGTACCGCCCGAAAGCGTGACCTGGCGCTGGGAACTGTCCGATGCCGAGCGGTTTGAACGCGCGGCCCCGCTGCTCGAAGCCTACGATCAGGCCATCGATTTTGCGAAGGAAGATGATTTCCAGCCACTGATCGCCCGTGCACTGTTCCTGCGCTCTATCTACGATTTCGATGCTGCGATGGCGGATTTCGATGTGCTGGTGGAAGAGCAGCCGTCGTCGTGGGCCTTCCGTTCACGTTCCTGGCTGCACCGTACGCAGGGCGACAGGGACGCGATGCTGGCCGACATGCAGGCGGCTTACGAACTCGACCTTGATAACGGTGTGGCGCGCGAAGTCGCAGAGATGCTCGCATACGAAGGTCGCTTCGACGAGGCGCGCGAATTGATGCAATCGCTGGCCGTCGCGGACGACGATCTTATCTGGCACTATTCCACCCTTGCCACCATCGCTGCGGCGGAAGGCAAGCTGGAGGATGCCGAGGCGTTCATGTCCGATGCCGTGGCGCAGGCCCCGCAAAGCGCCGATGCGCTGAACGCGGACTGCTGGTTCCGCGGCCTGTGGAACACCGGGCTGGACGATGCCGTGGACGTTTGCACGCGATCTATCGAGCGCGCCAGCAATGCCGCCGCTGCGCTGGACAGCCGGGCGCTGGTCCGGTTCCGCGAGGGCGACTACGAAGGCGCGATCGCCGATCTCGACGGGGCGCTGGCGATCTCTCCGGGCCTCGCCGAATCGCTTTACCTACGGGCACTTGCCAAGATGCACGCCGACATCGACGGGGCCGAGGCCGACCGGACGATGGCCCTTCGCATGGCGCCGTACCTTGAAGATTTCTACGCCCGGCACGGTATCGCCGTGCCGGTGTCGTGATTTAGATCAGCCACTTGGCGCGCATGGAGATATGTCCTTCGCGCCCCACGATCACGTGATCGTGCACGGTGATACCCAGCGGCCTGCCTGCATCGGCGATACGGCGGGTGATCTGGATATCGGCGCGGCTCGGCTCCGGGTTGCCGCTGGGATGGTTGTGCACCAGGATCATGGCCGAAGCGCCAAGGTCCAGCCCGCGCTTGATCACCTCTCGCGGGTGGATCGCGGCTTCGTCCACCGTACCATCGCCGAAATGGTGATCCAGCAGCAGGCGATTGCGCGCGTTAAGGTATAGCACCCGCACGCGCTCTGTATTGAGGTGCGCCATGTCGATGGCGAGATAGTCCAGCAAAGCCTGCCAGCTACCCAGCACCGGCTTGTCCTGCACTTCGCTGCGCGCCATGCGCCGGGCGATCAGCGCGCCGATCTTGATCATGCCGACGCTGGCATCGCTGACGCCCTTCACCTGTTTCAGCGCGGCAGGCTCTGCATTCAGGACGCCCGCCAGCGTGCCGAAGCGTGCCAGCAGCGCCTTTGCCTGCGGCTTCGTGTCGCCGCGGGCCAGCGCCCCGAACAGCAGGTATTCGAGCACTTCGTAGTCGGCCAGCGCCTCCGCCCCGCCACCCAGCAGGCGTTCGCGAAGGCGCGCGCGGTGGCCCGAAGCCCCCGATTTGCCCGAGTTTTGAATATCCTGCGACACGTTTCGGCGCGACCCCCTCACGCCATGCATTGCCTTTGTCTCCGCTCTCGCGCAAGTGTGCCCGTGCAATGGCGCAATCTCCGCAAGAGACCGGGAATGCCCGTCCGAAGGGTCGCACGCGCCGCGCTTTGCGAGCGGGCTTTCGTGTGGCTGTCGTTGTCGTGCTGGTGGCGTTGGCCGTTCTGTGGTTCCGGCGCGAGGAGATCGCCGACGATTTCATCGCCGATACCTTTGCCGACCGGGACATACCTGCAGCGTACGACGTGGAGCAGATATCCCCGCGCCGCCAGGTCCTCACCAATGTCGTCATCGGCGATCCGCGGCAGCCAGACCTGACCGTTGAGCGTATCGAGGTGCTCATCGCTCCGCGCCTTGGCTTGCCCGACATCCGCGAAGTGCGCCTGACCAGGCCGCGCCTCTTCGGTACGTACCGAAATGGGCAATTGAGCTTCGGTGCGCTCGATTCGTTTATTTTCACCGGGAGCGACGATCCGTTCGAATTCCCCGCCATGCGCCTGGCCATCGACGATGGTCGCGCGCTGATCCAGACCGATTACGGCCGCGTCGGCATGAAGCTGGCGGGGAGCGGACACCTGCGTGGCGGTTTCGAAGGCGAACTGGCCGTTGCCGCTCCCGAACTGGCCATCGGTGACTGTGCGGCGGAGGATGCAACGCTCTACGGCCGCGTCGCCATCGATGCGGAGCGGCCCGAGTTTCGCGGACCTGTCCGCTTCGCCGCGCTGGAATGCGAAGGCAGCGGACTTGAGGTGCGCGATGCAGGTGTGCAGCTGGACCTGCAGGCCGAACGCAACCTCGTCGAATTCGAGGGCGACCTCGATTTCGTAGCCGGGGCAGTCGCCGTCGCCGATATGCAGGCCGCCCTGCGCGGCGATGGCCGTTTCACCTGGCGCGATGGTGATCTGAACGTTCGATACGATCTTGCCGCCGCCGATGCCGATACGCCGTGGGCAACGATCGGGAGCCTCGCGGTAGAAGGCCGGCTCCGCGCGCTGGACAATTTCTCACAGGCGGAGATCGAAGGCGAGATCGCCGGGGAAGACTTGCGGATGGGGCCCGAGGTCAACGATGCCATCGCTAATGCCGCAGATGCGACACAAGGCAGCTTGCTGGCGCCGCTGCTGAACCGCGTCGGTTTGAACCTTGCAAGGGACCTTCGCGGCAGCCGGCTTGCGGCAACCTTCAACGCTCGCCAGCGAGAAGGCCAGGCCAGCCTTTCAATCCCCGAAGCGCGGCTGCGCGGAGGAAGCGGCGAGACGCTGCTGGCGCTTTCGCGCGGGCAGGTGATGACAGGCGAGAGCGGTCTGCCCATGTTCTCGGGCAATTTCCAGACCGGTGGCGCGGGCCTTCCACGCATCGCGGGGCGCATGGAGCAGACGCCGGGCGGCGCGCTGGAACTGCGCATGGCCATGCGCGAATATTCAGCGGGCGGTGCGAGCCTCGCGCTAGCCGACTTGCGCCTGTTGCAAGGGCGGGGCGGAGAACTGGCCCTTAATGGCCGCGCCCTGGCCAGCGGGGAAATTCCCGGGGGTACGGTGGCCGGACTGGAGATTCCCATCGATGCCATACTCTCCGCCAATGGGACGGTGAGCCTCTGGCGGGGCTGCCGCGACCTGCGTTTCGGCAGTCTTACGCTCGCCAACCTGCGTCTCGGGCGCGAATCGCTTACGCTGTGCCCGCCCTCGGGTCGTCCTGTCCTGCGCTACGGCGCAAATGGCCTGCAATTCGCTGCGGGCGTGGACTCGCTGGACCTGGCCGGTGAACTGGCCGAAACGCCTATCGCCGTGCGCTCCGGTCCCATAGGGTTTGCCTGGCCCGGCGCGCTTGCCGCCAGCAATCTCGACATCCGCCTCGGCCCCGCAGACAGCCAGCAACGCTTCACCATCACCGACCTGCGCGCCGATCTGACTGCTGACGATGTTGGCGGCGAATTCTCCGGGGCCGACGTTCTCCTTGCTTCCGTGCCGCTCGATATCCTCGATGCCTCGGGCGCGTGGACTTACGCCGATGACCGCCTGATCATCACGAACGGCGCGTTGCAGGTGGAGGATCGCGAGGGAGTGGATCGCTTTGAGCCGCTGGTGGCACGCGATGCCAGCCTCACGCTGTTCGACAACCTGATCACCGCCGATGCCGTGCTGCGCGAGCCGGTGCTGGACCGGCCGATCACCCGCGTGCGCATTGCCCATGATCTTGTAACCAGCGCCGGCCACGCAGACCTCATCGTGAACGAGCTTGCATTCGACGATACGTTCCAGCCTGCGCCTTCGTACAGCCAGTGCCGGAATGGCGCGGCTCCGGAATTGCGCCCGCGCGGCCTAACGTGCCTTGCGCTTGGTATCGTCAGCGACGTGCAGGGAAGCGTGAGCGGAACAGGGCGGATCGACTGGGATGCGCAGGGCGTCACTTCAACCGGCACGTTCACCACCGACGGGATCGACGTTGCCGCACCGTTCGGCCCGGTAAAGGGCGCGCGGGGTACGATCGAATTCACGGACCTGCTGGGCCTCACCACTGCGCCTGACCAGCGCCTTTTCGTCGACGCGGTGAACCCTGGTATCGAGATCTACGACGGGGTCGTGAACTACCGGATCAGCGAGGGCGAACTGCTGCAACTGCGCGGCGGTTCGTGGCCGTTCATGGGCGGCACGTTGACCATGCGACCGGTCGATATCCGCTTCGGCGCATCGGAAGTGCGCGCCTACATCATGGTGATCGAAGGGCTGGAAGCCTCGCAGTTCGTGCAGAACATGGAACTGGGCAACCTTGCCGCGAACGGCGTGTTCGATGGCGTCGTGCCGATCATCTTCGACGAGAACGGCAACGGTAGGCTGGAGAACGGCGTGCTCACGTCCCGTCCGCCGGGCGGCAATGTCGCCTACATCGGCGAACTGACTTACGAGGACATGGGCTTTTTCGCCAACTACGCCTTCAGCGCCCTGCGCGACCTGAAATATGACCGGATGGAAATATTCATGGACGGGCCACTGACGGGCGAGCTCGTCACGCGGGTACGGTTCGACGGCATCGGGCAGGGCGAGACGGCCGAAAGCAATTTCGTCACCCGCGCCGTGGCCGACCTGCCGATCGAACTGCGCATCAACATCCGCGCGCCGTTCTACCAGCTCATCACCTCCCTGCGCAGTCTTTACGACCCGTCCGCCGTGCGCGATCCGCGCTCCATCGGGCTGGTGACCGAAGATGGCGTTCGCCTGCAGGAATCTGTGAACCAGCAGACCGTCGATGAACGCGATGCCGCGGCCGAGGCGGAAGAGGAGCGCCTCCTGCGCGAGGCGCTCGAACAGAATGACCCCGATATTCAGCCCCAGGAAAGCGAGCCTGTGCCATGACCACGACGAAATTGACGAATTGCGGCTGCGCTGCGCATAATCCCCGTATGAGAGGGGCAGGGCGCAATATGGTCGCGGTGGTGGCGATGGCGGCCACGGTCATGCTCGGCGGATGCATTACCTTGGAAGCGCCGGACGAGCCGATCGTGATCGAGTTGAACATCAACATCACGCAGGAAGTGATCTATCGCCTGGCAGACGATGCCGAGCAGACCATTGAAGACAATTCCGCGATCTTCTGATCGCGTGCCCTTGGGGAGCGAATGAAATGACCAGTGCCATGACCATGCTGAAATTCGCCGGAGCCGCCGCCATGCTGGGCCTGCTGGCCTCGCCTGCCGCTGCCCAGCGCGACCCTGCCTACCAGGCGGCGCGCGAAGCCGGGCAGGTGGGCGAGAAGATGGACGGCTATCTCGGCATCGTGGGCGCCGCGACTCCCGCGCTGCGCGACATGGTGAACGACATCAACAACCGTCGCCGCGCCGTCTATGCGGAGCAGGCACAGGCGAACAACGCTACGCTGGAGGAATACGCTTTCACCGCCGGCTGCCTCGCCATCTCGCGCACCTCGCCCGGCGAAATGTACCAGGCGCCCGACGGCACCTGGCAGCAACGCGGCAGCGGCGCACCGCAGCGCGACCCGCGCTGTCCCTGACGACATCAGCCTCGTAATTGCTGCAATCGCGAAGATATCGGCAAAACGAAGCCCTCCACCGGTTGACTCGTTCATACCCCCCATCTAAGGGGGCGGCGCCCTCGGCGGGTAGCGCGTTGCGCGTGTCATTTCCCTGACCTACAGGAGGCGGCATGAGTGACGAAAAGCCTGCACGGGAACCCATCGGCGAAGATGCGCGGATCGATGCGCTCGAAGGGCGGCTGAAAGCCGCACGCGAGCGAGAAGAGAAGCGCAACGCGCCGCAGGTCAAAGGCTCCGATGCCAGCTACAAGGCGGGCAACAAGGTGCTGGCGGATTTGCTTGGTGGGATTCTCGGTGGATGCGTTGTCGGATATGCCATCGGATGGCTGACCGGCACCAATCCCTGGGCCCTGTTGATCGGCTTGTTCCTCGGGATCGTGGTCGCCTTCAGGAATATCATTCGGTCTTCCAGCCAGCCGCCCTCGGGCGACTGAACGGACTAGAAACGCAAGGGTTTACAGAGACGTGGCAGCCGAAACCGCCAAGGTCGATCCGATGCACCAGTTCACCATCGAGCCGCTGCTCGGTGCGAACATGGATGTCGCCGGATTCAACATCGCCTTCACGAATTCCGCCCTGTGGATGCTGATCACGGCCATCGTGCTGTGGGTCTTCATGCTCGGCGGCATGAAGCGCGAGCTGGTGCCCGGCCGCTGGCAGATGACGGTGGAAACCTTCACCGGCTTCATCGACGACATGCTGGAAGCGAACGTTGGCAAGGAAGGGCGCAAGTACGTGCCCTACATCTTCAGCCTGTTCATGTTCATTCTGTTCGCCAACCTGCTCGGCCTGCTGCCGCTGGGCATCGTCGGCCTGCACCCCTTCACCTTCACCAGCCACTTCACCGTCACCGGCGTCCTGGCGATCATCTCCTTCTCGATCGTGCTGATCGTGGGTTTCTGGAAGCACGGCTTCCACTTCTTCAGCCTGTTCGTGCCGCACGGCACGCCGCTGCCCATGATCCCGGTCATCTTCCCGATCGAGCTTATCTCGTTCCTCGTGCGCCCCTTCAGCCTCGGCCTGCGACTGTTCGTTGCCATGATGGCCGGTCACGTGCTGCTGGAAGTGCTGTCCAGCTTTGTGATCGACGGCTGGAACGCGGGCGCCGGTTTCGGCCTGCTGGTGGGTGTCCCCAGCTTCCTGCTGATGATCGGTATCTGCGCGCTGGAAATCCTCGTCGCCGCGATCCAGGCCTACGTTTTCGCACTGCTCTCGTCGCTCTACATCAACGACGCCGAGAACCTGCACTAATCTCGCAATCCCTCTTAGTAACGAATTCTCTTGAAAGGATAATCTCATGGATATGGAAGCTGCCAAGCTGATCGGTGCCGGTCTTGCTGCAATCGGTGCCGGTATGGCCGCCATCGGTGTGGGTAACGTGTTCGGCTCGTTCCTCGAATCCGCCCTGCGCAACCCAGGTGCCGCCGACGGCCAGCAGGGTCGCCTGTTCATCGGCTTCGCCGCTGCCGAACTTCTCGGCCTGCTGGCGTTCGTCGTGGCGATGATCCTGATCTTCGTCGCCTGATCGAATTCGATCATCGGCTGGCCGGGCGAATTCGCGCCCGGCTGGCTTTCAAATTGTAATCTCGCGCTTACAGGCGGAATCCGTCCATGCCCCAGATAGCCCAATTGGCCGAAACCTATGCCAGCCAGATCTTCTGGCTGCTGGTGATCTTCGGCTTCGTCTATTTCGTCATCGGCCGCGGCATGGTGCCCAAGGTGATGGATACCGTGGGCCTGCGTGACAAGCAGATTGCCGACGACCTGGCCGCTGCCCAGTCCGCCCGCGATGCGGCTGACGAGGCGGAGGAAGCCTGGCGCAAGCGCGAGAACGCCAACCGTGAGGCGGCACAGGCGCTGGTGACGGAAGCCAAGGGCAAGGCCCAGGCTTCTACCGAAAGCAAGCTGGCCGAAGTGCAGGCTCGCATCGATGCGCAACTGGCCGAGGCCGAAGCGCGTATCGAGGAAAGCCGCGCCAAGGCTGCTGCCGAGATCGAAAGCGTCGCTGCCGAGGCCGCGCAGGATATCACTGCGCGCCTCGCCGGTGTGACCGTGTCCGACGCCGAGGCCCGCTCGGCAGTTCAGAAGGCGATGGCCCATGGCTAATTCCACCACCATCCCCGAAACGACAGAGGAACTGCCCGAAGTCTTCGCCACGCAAGAGGCGATGATCGAGGTTTCCGACGAGCACGGCGGCGCGACGCACGCCGAACCCGAGCTGCTGGGCCTCGTGCCGTTCCAGTGGGTCTCGATCGCGATGGCCGTGCTGCTGCTGATCGCGTTTGCCGGCATGAAGGTGCACAAGTCGATCGCCGGCGGTCTCGATGCCAAGATCAAGGCGATCCGCGACAATCTCGACGAAGCGAAGCAGCTTCGCGCCGAGGCAGAGGCTCTTCGCGAAGAGTATGCGGCGAAGATTGCCGGTGCCGAGAAGGACGCCGAGGCCATGCTCGACAATGCCCGCCGCGAGGCCGAACGTATCGTCGCCAAGGCCGAGGAAGACACAGCGGCCATGGTCGCCCGTCGTGAGCGCATGGCGCAGGACAAGATCGCCGCCGCGGAACGCCAGGCTCTGGCCGACCTGCGCGCCAAGGCTGCCGATGCGTCCACCGCCGCTTCCGCCCAGTTGATCCGCGACAAGCACGATGCTTCCGCCGATAAGGCGCTGGCCGACGATGTGATCGCCAGCCTCTAAGGCTTAACGAATGTCGCACATGAGGCCCTCGCTTCGGCGAGGGCTTTTTGTATGTGCGCTCCGCTTGCCTCATTTGTCCTTCACAAGGGGGGTGAAGGGCGGTTAGGCATTTGCCCGGTTAGCGAGTAATCGGAGAGCGGGAATGCATGTTGCGGTACTGGGAGCGAGCGGCAAGGGCGGCTCTGAAATCGTCAAGGAACTGGTGTCCCGGGGGCACACGGTACTCGGCATCGCGCGCGATCCTGCCAAGATACCCTCGCTCGACGGCGTGACGGCCAAGGCGGGCGATGCGGGCAAGCCGGACGAGCTTGCACCCATGCTGGAAGGCGTCGATGCCGTCATCAGCGCGGTGCATTTCGACATCGACTGCGACACGCTGCTGACCTCGGTGCGCAATGCGGGTGTCGATCGGTTGCTGGTCATGGGCGGCGCGGCCAGCCTGCTGGGGCCGGACGGCGTGATGCTCTACGATTCGCCCACTTTCCCGGAGCAGATCAAGCCGATGGTAAAGCCCGCGATCACCTTCCTCGAGGAACTGCGCAAGGAGAAGGACATCGACTGGACCTTCTTCTCGCCCGCCATGCTGATCTTCGAGGGAGAACGGCAGGGGCCCGGCAGCTTCCGCCTGGGCGAAGACGAACTGGTTACCGATGCCGACGGCAATTCGAAGATCAGCTATGCCGACTACGCCATCGCCATGGTGGACGAACTGGAGCAGCACCGCCACAGCCGGGCACGGTTCACGGCTGCCTACTAGGCAAGCGTCCTAGAAGTTGTCCTTCGCCTCGCGCAGGGCCGCGAAGGTCTCGTGCGGCGCATCGCCGCCCCAGCGGGCTTGCATCGCAGGATCGTCGGCGCGCAGGAACGGATTGGTTTCCAGCTCGCGTTCCAGCGGGAACGGCACCGTTGGCTCGCCCGCAGCCCGCTTCGTGTCGATTTCTTCGGCATAGGCCCGAAGCGCTTCGTTATCGGGGTCTGCGTACAGCGCGAACTTTGCGTTAGCCTTGGTATATTCGTGCGCGCAGTAGAGCGTCGTGTCGGCGGGCAGACGCTTGATGCGCGAGAGGCTGTCCCAGAACTGTGGTGCGGTTCCTTCGAACATGCGTCCACAGCCCAGCGCGAACACGCTGTCCCCCACGAAGGCCATGCCGCTTTCCGGCAGGTGATAGGCGATGTGGCCCATGGTGTGCCCGCTCACGTCGATCACCCAGGCGTTGTGCTCACCCAGCTTCACGAAATCGCCATCGCGCACCGTGCGGTCGACGCCTGCGATCTTCTCCGCATCCACCAGCGGAGCGACGATCGTGCAGCCGGTTGCGGCCTTGATCGCCTCGTTCCCGCCAGCATGGTCCGGATGCCAGTGGGTGTTCCAGATCTGCGTTATGGTCCAGCCCTTGGCCTTCGCCTCTCGCAGGTAGACTTCGGCATCGGGCGTATCGATGCAGGCCGTTTCGCCGCTTTCGGGATCGTGCAGCAGGAAACCGTAGTTGTCGGACAGGCAGGGGAACTGGTGAACTTCTAGCATGGGCACCATTCTACACGAGCCCCAGATGTAGGAAAGGCCCGCCCGGATCGTCCCGGACGGGCCTTTTCAGTATTTGCTTTGTCCCTCAAGCGCCGGGCGCAGCGCGTCCGCGCTGCTTGGCTTTCGGCCTAACCGGCCGACGGGCGGTTGCCCTTGCGATGCATCCTGCATCGTTCGGTGCCGACTCTCCTCGGTTGCGGAGCAACCGCAAGGCCGACGGGCCGCCCGCAGCTGCCGCTCAGTCCGAAGGACAGAGCGAACAGCGGCGAGGACGCTCCCACGGAGACGGGAGCATGAGACAAATCAGTCGTTCTTCTTCAGGGCTTCGCCCAGAATGTCGCCCAGCGAAGCGCCGGAGTCGGCAGAGCCGAACTGTGCCACGGCTTCCTTTTCCTCGGCGATCTGGTGCGCCTTGATCGAGAAGTTCGGCTTCTTCGAACGATCGAAGCCGGTGACCATCGCATCCACCTTCTGGCCGGTCTGGAAGCGGTCGGGACGCTGTTCGTCACGGTCGCGGCCCAGGTCCGAACGCTTGATGAAGCCGGTCGCGCCATCGTCACCCACCTGCACTTCGAGGCCGCCATCGCGGACTTCCAGCACGGTGACGGTGACGACTTCGCCGCGACGCAGCGAACCGGCGCCGGCAGCGCCTTCAGCCGAGGGAGCACCCTTTTCGAGCTGCTTCATGCCGAGGCTGATGCGTTCCTTGTCGACGTCGACATCGAGAACCACGGCTTCGACTTCCTCGCCCTTGCGGTGCAGGGCCAGCGCGTCTTCACCCGAGATGCCCCAGGCGATGTCGGACATGTGAACCATGCCGTCCACGTCGCCGGGCAGGCCGATGAACAGGCCGAACTCGGTGGCGTTCTTGACTTCGCCGGTAACCTGGCTGCCGACTGGATGCGCTTCGGCGAATTCTTCCCACGGATTGCGCTGGGCCTGCTTGAGGCCGAGCGAAATGCGACGCTTCTCGGAATCCACTTCCAGCACCATGACTTCCACTTCCTGCGAGGTGGAGACGATCTTGCCGGGGTGCACGTTCTTCTTGGTCCAGCTCATTTCGGAAACGTGGACCAGACCTTCGATGCCCGGCTCAAGTTCCACGAACGCACCGTATTCGGTGATGTTCGTCACCTGGCCGGTGACTTTCGCACCCACCGGGTACTTGGCGCCGACGCCTTCCCACGGATCGCTTTCCAGCTGCTTCATGCCCAGCGAGATGCGCTGCGTATCGGCATTGATGCGGATGATCTGGACGGTCACGGTCTGGCCGATCTCGATCACTTCGCTGGGGTGGTTGACGCGCTTGTAGCTCATGTCGGTGACGTGCAGCAGGCCGTCGATGCCGCCCAGGTCCACGAAGGCACCGTAGTCGGTGATGTTCTTCACGACGCCGTCGGTGATCTGGCCTTCTGCCAGCTTGTCGATCAGTTCGCTGCGCTGTTCGGCGCGGGTTTCTTCCAGCACGGCACGACGCGAGACGACGATGTTGCCGCGGCGACGGTCCATCTTCAGGATCTGGAAGGGCTGCGGCACGTCCATCAGCGGGGTCACGTCACGCACGGGACGGATGTCGACCTGGCTGCCGGGGAGGAAGGCCACGGCGCCGTCGAGATCGACGGTGAAGCCACCCTTCACGCGGCCGAAGATGCGGCCTTCTACGCGCTTGCCTTCGCCGAACTCGCTTTCCAGCTTGTCCCACGCGGCTTCGCGGCGGGCGCGGTCGCGGCTCAGCATGGCTTCGCCGTCGGCGTTTTCCACGCGGTCGACGAAGACTTCGACTTCGCTGCCGACGCTGAGGCCGTGCTCGCCGTCAACGCGGCTGAATTCCTTGAGGTTGACGCGGCCTTCGCTCTTCAGGCCAACGTCGATAACGGCCATGCCGTTTTCGATTGCGGTAACGGTGCCCTTGACCACGCGGCCTTCGAAGCCGCCCTCGGCGCCGCCGAGCTGTTCGTCAAGGAGAGCCGCGAAATCGTCGCGGCTGGGATTGGCAGAGGTTGCCATGTTTCTAGGTTCCTACTTCACGTTTTTTCCGGCCACCCGGTTGATCCGGGGGTCTTTTCTCCGCGCCTCGCGGGATTGCGAGAGGCGGGCCAAAGGGCCGAACTGCCCGTGCGGCCGAATACCGGCACAGGCGCTCTTCGAATGGCATGAGGGCGGGCGGGAAAGCAGCTGGCAAAGGCGTCGTTGCGCCCCGGTGGAAAGCCGACCATGCTGGCAATCACGCTCGCGGACATGTGATCCGTCCGTCGAACGAGCGCGCGCCTATGCGAAAATGCGCAGTTTGGCAAGGCGAAAGCGACTCGGGGGGAGGGCTGGCAGGCGCTAACCTGGAACACATGGAACACTGTCCTGAAGCAGAAAACCGCTCCCGCATTTCTGCGCGGTCCAAGGGCTTCCGGGAAAGGTGGGCGCGGGGTGTCGTCATGGCTTGTTTTGTGCCGTTCCAATTTCGGTGTAGGACAGGCAAATGACGACTGAGAACGGCCTTGCATGGCAGCTCGCGAAGTATCGCGATTACCACCACGATCATCGCAACGTGCTGACCCACGTGGTCGGCATTCCGCTGATCGTGCTCTCCATCACGACCCTGCTGGCCCCGTGGCAGCTTCCGCTTCCCGGCACCGCGGTTCCGCTTTCGCTGGTCGCGGCGGTCCTTGCGGCGGGCTGGTATCTCAGTCTCGATCTGAAGCTGGGTCTGCTGATGACCGCGCTGCTGGCCCTCTTCGTCGTCGCGGGAGCGCAGATCGCTTCCATTTCAACCGCAGCATGGCTCGGCGGCGGGATCGCGATGTTCGTCGTCGGCTGGGTGTTCCAGCTGGTCGGGCACAAGTTCGAGGGGCGCAAACCGGCGTTCGTGGACGATCTGCGCAGCTTCCTCGTCGGGCCGCTGTTCTTAGTGGTGGAGGGGCTGTTTGCGCTAGGCTTGATGAAAGGGCTGCGCCGTGAGGTGGAGACGCGCTGAACCACTTGCACAAGGGGGACATGGTATGAGGAATGTCACAGGGATCATCGCCGGAGGCATGGTGCTTGCATCCTGCGGCGCGGCGACGGAAAACACTGCCTCCGGGGGTAACGACCCGGTCGAGCAGCGCAACAAGGAGACCGCCCGCGCTTTCTACGAGGAGCTATGGTTCTCCGACAATACCGATGCCTATGCCGAATTCGTCGCCGACGAATATGTCGTCCACGATATCGGTGATCGCAAGAACGTGACCGAACCGGCCATCGAGCAGAAGAACGTCGCCGACCTGTTTCACAGCTTCGGCGACCTCAGCGGCGAGATCGATTGGCAGATGGCCGATGGCGACATGGTGGCAACGCGCTGGACCATTTCTCTCGATGCCTCGCCGGAGGCGGCTGAAATGGGCATGACCAGTGTGGAGAATGTGCCGATCATCAACGTCTTCCGCTTCAATCCCGAAGGCAAGATCGTGGAGATATGGAACCACCGTCACGATATCGACCTGCCGCAGCCGCCGGGACCGCCCCCGGAGACTATCGGCGCGATGTAATTCCGGCGCGCCCTACGGGCAGGGTTTCTGCCCGGTGGCTTCCAACACCGCATCGATTGCAGCAGCGATGCTCGCGTCCTTGTCCAGCGCGGTGGTGTCGAGGACGTAGGCATCGTCAGGCACCACCAGCGGTGCAGCGGTGCGGTTGCGGTCTCGCTCGTCGCGGCGGCGCAGGTCTTCCTCGATTTCCAGCAAGGTGTGGCTCTCGCCCCGGTCGCGCATTTCCTGCCAGCGGCGCTGCGCCCGCGCTTCCACGCTGGCGGTGACGAACAGCTTCACGTCCGCATTGGGAGCGATGACGGTGCCGATATCGCGTCCGTCCAGCACCGCGCCGCCGGGTTGTCCCGCAAAAGCCTGCTGCCGCTCCAGCAGCGCCTTGCGCACGCCGGGATGGACGGAAACGCGGCTGGCGAGGCCCCCCGTCGCCTCGCTGCGCAATTCCGGATGGCCAAGCAGTTCGTCGGCAAACCGCGTGGCGGCCAGCGCCTCGGCCGGATCGTCGGGATCGCCGTCGTAAAGCGAGACCTGGTAGCCCACCGCGCGGTAGAGCAGCCCCGTATCGAGGTGCGGCAGACCGAAGTGTTTCGCCAGCGCCTTGGCTATGGTGCCCTTGCCCGAGGCCGTGGGTCCGTCGACGGCGATGATCATGCCTCGCGCGCTCCTTCTTCGGTGCGCCTGCGACCGCGCAGCGCCTTGGTTAGGCCCCAGATGGCGATGGCGGCCCAGAACCCTTCCAGGATCAGGCTGGGCCAGTTTGTGTGTTTCAGCAGTGAGGTGAACAGCAGCGCAGCGCCGACGAGGTTCGTGCCGTGCAGCAGCCACGGGTTCGGCTTGTCGACCGCCGTCAGGTAGAAATAGGCGCCGATGATGCAGGCAGTGCCGATGAAGCCGATGAAGGCGAAGACGTCGAGTTCCGGACCCATTTCAGGCTCGGGTCACTCGTAGCTTGCGAAAACGGACATGCCCGCATCGCCGAAGGCAATCACCTGGTAGGGCTGGGTGCGGTCCCCCATTTCCATGCCGGGGGAGCCAATGGGCATGCCGGGCACGGCAAGGCCGCGCACGCCTTCGGGGCGCTCGGCCAGCAGCCGTTCGATCTCGGCGGCAGGCACATGGCCCTCGATCACGTAGCCATCGACGATCATGGTGTGGCAGGAGCGAAGCTGCGCAGGCACGCCGTGCTCGTCCTTCACGGCAGCCATGTCGGTGCTCTGCGTCACGGCGACTTCTGTCTCCATGCCTTCGCGCACGTGATCGGCCCAGTGGTCGCAGCAGCCGCAGTTCGGGTCCTTGAACATGGTGTAGGTCGCGGCCTGTGCGGCGCTGGAGCAGGCGGCCAGCGCCAGCAGGGCGGGGGCGACGAAGCGGCGGAAGGATCGGTTGGTCATGGACATGATCGTGGACGGGGCCTTTCGTTTCGATTGTAGCCTAGCTGGTGCCTGTAGCCTTCGCCAGCAAGGTCTCGAACGTGGGAAAGCTGGTGGCGACGGGCGCGGTATCGTCAACCGCCACGCCTTCGCGGCTGGCAAGACCCGCCACGGCCATCGACATGGCGATGCGGTGGTCGAGGTGGGTGGTCACTTCCGCGCCTGCGGGCGTACCCGGCAGCGGGTCGCCGCCGGTGCCGTGGATCACGAGGCCGTCCTCGCGCTCTTCCGCCCGCGCGCCTGCCAGCGTCAGGGCATTCGCCATGGCGGTGATACGGTCCGATTCCTTGACGCGCAGTTCTTCGAGGCCGGACGTGGTCGTGGTGCCCTGCGCCAGCGCGGCGGCGACGAACAGGATGGGAAACTCGTCCACCATCGCAGGCACGACCGCGGGATCGACCTCGACGCCGCTCAGCGCGGAATGGCGCACGCGCAGGTCCGCCACCGGCTCCCCGCCGACTTCGCGCCGGTCCAGCTCCTCGATCTGCCCACCCATGTCGCGCAGCACGTCGAACAAGGCGGCGCGGGTGGGATTGAGGCCAACGTTCTCGATCACGAGGTCGCTTCCCGGCACGAGCAGGGCGGCAACGGCAAAGAAGGCGGCGGACGAGGGATCGCCGGGCACGACGATGTCCTGCGGCTTCAGGTCAGCCTCGCCGTGAATCCGAATGATGCGCTCGCCGTTCTCTTCGCCAACCTCCAGCGAGGCACCGAAGCCGCGCAGCATCCGCTCGGAATGGTCGCGGGTGGGCACCGGCTCTATCACCGTGGTGGTGCCCGCGGTGTTGAGACCCGCCAGCAGCACGGCGCTTTTCACCTGCGCGGATGCGACGGGCAGGCGATAGGTGATCGGCACGGCGGGCGAGATTCCGCGCAGCATCAGCGGCAGGCGGCCGCCGGGGCTGGCTTCGAACGATGCGCCCATTTGCGAGAGCGGGTCTATCACCCGGCCCATCGGACGCTTCGACAGGCTGGCATCGCCGGTGAACATCGCGGTGATCGGGTGACTGGCGACCAGGCCCATCAGCAGCCGAGTGCTTGTGCCCGAATTGCCCATGTCGAGCGCCTGTTGCGGCTGCAGCAGCGATCCCACGCCCACGCCGTTGATGCGCCAGGTGCCGTCTTCGCCGCGCTCCACCTTCGCGCCCATTGCGCGCATGGCGGCGGCGGTGGCCAGCACGTCCTCGCCTTCCAGCAGGCCGGTTACGCGCGTTTCGCCCACGGCCAGCGCGCCCAGCATGATGGAGCGGTGGCTGATGGACTTGTCCCCCGGCACGCGGATGCGTCCGGTCAGCGGGCCGGAGCCGGAAAACCGTTTGGGCGAGGGCGGGTTGGAATGACTCAAGGTACTGCCTATCTCATCGTGTGTCGGCGCGGTGCTTTGACAGCGGCATGGCCCTATGGCAAGGCGCGCCCGCTCGCGATTCAGGGGCTACTCCGAAACGCAAAGAACGCTATTTACCCGGTCGTCCCGATCATGGGCGGGCCGGACGCAACAAGGATTTACTTATGGCGAAGGCAGAATGGGGCACCAAGCGCACCTGCCCCAAATGCGGCGAACGCTTCTATGACCTGGGCAAGGAAGACCCGGTCACCTGCATCGAATGCGGCAACGAGTGGACGCCCGAACCGGTGCTGAAGACGAAGCAGCCGATCCCGTTCGAGGAAGAGAAGAAGGACGACAAGAAGGATTCCGATTCGGATCTCGCCGATGACGATCTGGACGATATCGACGACGACGACGATTCGCCCGATAACGATGTCGACCTTGGCGGCGACGACGATCTCGGCGTCGACACCGGCGACGACGAGAAGGAAGAAGATAGCTAGGAGTTTGATTTGCGATCCGGCCTCCCCCGGATCGTCCTCGCTAGGCGCGCAGCAAGCTGCGCCCGCTGCGGGCGGCCGTGCAGTCTCGCGGTCAGCGTCAGGCTGACCGAAGCTTGCGCCGCCCATAGCAGTTCGCGCGGGAGACGGGCGCGAAGCGGCCGCAAGCACGAACGCGCGCCCGAGCTTATGCGAGGAAAGCCAAGCGGGCCGGACGGCCCGCGCCCGGCGCTTGAGGGGCTAAACAAAAATTAGGGCTTGCACCGCAAGCCCGCCTCTCATAAAGGGCCACCTCCCGACGCCGATGGGCTTCCACTGGCACAGGGAAACGGCATCTGGTAGGATGCTGCATATCGATGGTTAAGGGGCCTTAGCTCAGCTGGGAGAGCGCAACACTGGCAGTGTTGAGGTCAGCGGTTCGATCCCGCTAGGCTCCACCATCGAAGCATTCGATACGCACTTCGCGACAAGCGCGGTGTTCTGATTTAGCGGGCCGCCAATCATTTTTGGGGCTCACGCTGGCCGACGAGTTTTCGTCCGCCGGCGTTTTTCGCGTTTGGGCCGGTTTGGCTCGCACAGGAGTTTTAGTAGCGCATGTTCGATACGCTGTCTGATCGCTTGAACAATGTCTTCGACCGCCTGCGTGGTCGCGGGGCACTGGCCGAGCAGGACGTGCGCGATGCCATGCGCGAAGTGCGGGTCGCCCTGCTGGAAGCCGACGTGGCGCTGCCCGTAGCGCGCGATTTCATTGCCCGCGTCACCGAACGCGCCGTTGGCCAGGAAGTGCTGAAGTCGGTCACGCCCGGCCAGCAGGTCATCAAGATCGTCAACGACGAACTGATCGCAATGTTGGGCGGCGAGGATGCGGGCGCTGGCGAGGCTCCGCCGCTCAATCTCGACGTTCGCCCGCCTGCCGTGGTTATGATGGTCGGCCTGCAGGGTTCGGGCAAGACCACCAGCACCGCCAAGATCGCCAAGCTGCTGAAGGAAAAGCAGGGCAAGAAGGCGATGATGGCCTCGCTCGACGTCAATCGTCCGGCGGCGCAGGAACAGCTGGCCGTGCTGGGCGAACAGGCCGGTGTCGCCACCCTGCCGATCGTGCCCGGCCAGCAGCCTGTCGATATCGCCAAGCGTGCGCTGGAAAGCGCGAAGCTGCAGAACGTCGATGTCCTGCTGCTCGATACCGCGGGCCGCCTGCACGTCGACGAAGCGCTGATGGCCGAGATGAAGGCCGTTGCCGGTGTCTCGACCCCTGCCGAAGTGCTGCTGGTGGTCGATTCGCTGACGGGTCAGGACGCGGTGAACGTCGCGCAGAGCTTCACCGACGAGGTTCCGCTCACCGGCGTCGTCCTCACCCGCATGGACGGCGATGCACGCGGCGGTGCCGCGCTCTCGATGCGCGCCGTCACCGGCAAGCCGATCAAGTTCGCCGGTACGGGTGAGAAGCTGGACGCGATCGAGCGTTTCCACCCGGCGCGCGTGGCCGACCGCATCCTCGGCATGGGCGATGTCGTGTCGCTGGTCGAGAAGGCGGCGGAAACGATCAAGGCCGAAGAGGCAGAGGAACTCGCCAACCGCATGATGAAGGGCAAGTTCGACCTGAACGACCTTCGCAAGCAGTTGCAGCAGATGCAGAACATGGGTGGCCTGGGAATGCTGGCGGGCATGATGCCGGGCATGAAGAAGGCCAAGGCCGCGATGGCCAATGCCAACATGGACGACAAGGTCCTCGTCCACATGGATGCCATCATCGGCTCCATGACGGCCAAGGAACGCGCCAACCCCGCGCTGCTCAACGCCAAGCGCAAGAAGCGCGTTGCGGCTGGCAGCGGCACATCGGTGCAGGAGGTCAACAAGATCCTCAAGATGCACCAGGAAATGGGCCGCGCCATGAAGCAGATCCGCAAGATGGGCGGCATGAAGGGCCTTGCCGCCATGTTCGGCATGGGCGGCGGTGGCGGCGGCGCGGGTGGTGCGCCCAGCGGTGCGCCCGGATTGCCAGGGGGCCTTCCCGGTGGCGGAATGCCCGGATTGCCGGGTGGTCAGCTGCCCCCGGAAATGCAGGATTTTCTCAAGAAGAAATAAGACTATTCAAAGAATTGAGTTGGAAAGGTAAGTTACAATGGCAATTTCTCTTCGTCTCGCCCGTGGTGGCGCCAAGAAGCGTCCGTACTACCGCATCGTGGCTGCCGACAGCCGCCGTGCGCGTGACGGCAAGTTCCTGGAGCAGCTGGGTACCTACAACCCGATGCTGCCGAAGGATTCCGAAGATCGCGTGAAGCTGATCGAGGACCGCGTGCGTTACTGGCTGAGCGTTGGCGCGCAGCCGAGCGACCGCGTGCACCGTTTCCTCGATGCCGCCGGCATCCTGGAGCGTGCGCCCAAGAACAACCCCAAGAAGGGTGAGCCGGGCGAAGCCGCCAAGGAACGCGCCGAGGAAAAGGCTGCCAAGGCTGCCGAAGCCGAGGAAGCCAAGAAGGCTGCCGAGGAAGAAGCCAAGGCTGCTCCGGCCGAGGAAGAAGCACCCGCTGAAGAAGCTCCCGCCGAGGAAGCTGCCGAAGAAGAGAAGTCGGAAGGCTGATCTTGTCCGGATCCCGTCCCGTCACGCTTGCTGCTGTCACCGGCGCGCACGGCGTGACGGGCGAGGTCCGCCTGAAACTGTTCGGCGAGGGGTTTGCCTCGCTGAAAGGGCACAAGTCGTTCAACGCTTCCGGTTCGGGGGCGACCCTGACCCTGGAAAAGGTTCGCGACGACAACAAGGGCGGCGCCATCGCGCGCTTTGCCGAGATCGAGAACCGCACCGCCGCCGAGAAACTGCGCGGCACCACGCTCTCCGTCCCCCGCGAAACGCTGCCTCCACTGGAGGAAGGCGAGTATTACCACACCGACCTGATCGGCCTTGCCGCCGTGTCGACCAGCGGCGTAACGCTGGGAGAAGTGATCGACGTGCAGAACTTCGGCGCGGGCGACGTGATCGAGATCAAGCGCGAAAACGGCAAGACCTTCATGGTGCCGATGCGCGTCGAGGCCGTTCCCACCTGGGACGACGAGACTATCACCATCACCGACGATTTCGCCGATATCTAGGCGCGCCCTTGCGACAGGCGTTTTATCACGCTAATACACCTGCCGGGACGCAAGCTTTGGGGATCGAACATCATGTGGCTCTTGTGGGTACTGCTCACCATTTTCCTGATCGCGGCCATGTCTGCCGGGCTGGCGCTGGGCATGCACCTGCTGTTCCCGCGCATGGCGGAACGGGCGCGCATCATCTGGGCCGCGGGCCTCGCCGCCTTCCTGCCGATGAGCCTGGCTTTCGGCGGCTTCTTCCTCGAGGCGAACGTTGCCGACGATGAATTCCTGCTCAGCGTCGTCGCCCTGGTCCTGCTGACTTTCGTCATCCTCTCGGTCTGCTGCCTGCCGCCCGCATGGTATGCAACCACGCGGCTGGGGCGCGGCAAGGACGCGGCGCCGCAGATCGAGAATGACGAGCCCGAACTGATCGAGGGCTGATCGGAAACATCCTCGCGTCCGCCACGTTGCAGTGGCATGAGACACTGGATATCCGTTTCCGCCGCCGCTCTCATCGCCGCCTGTTCGGACGCGCCGGGCGATGACAGCGCACCGACTCCCGCTATCGAGACCGATCCTATCGCCGCCGCCCCATCTGCGCAGGCGGGCGCGCTCGCGATCGAAGGGCGGCTGGAGCAGGGCACCGAGTGCATGGTGCTGGTGACGCCGGATGGAGAGCGCTGGGCGATCTCCGGCGAGACCGACGGTGCAACCGTTGGCGATTACGTGGAAGTCTTCGGCGAACAGGCCGAGGCCAGCTTCTGCATGGAAGGGCAGGGCTCGATCATCCCCAGCAGCATCGACACGATGCAGCCCCCGGCAAGGGACCGCGACCCGGCGCGCGCAGGCGGCGTGGCGCTGACCCGCGCCTACGTGACAGGAAGCTGGGTGGCCAAGGGCGTCGAGGCCGACTGCGACCGGCCCGATTTCCAGATCACCGCCGGCCAGGGCGACAGGCTGGTGATCGAGACGAGCGTCAACGGCACCCCCGAAACGGGCCGCGTCGCGTTGGGCAATTACCCGGTCATCGACTGGGACGATCCGCTGCCCGACATGCCGCTGGAAAGCCGCGGGCCCGATAGCCTCGCCGTGCTGCGCCCCGCCACGGACGCGCGCTACGACCCCGTCGACATGGGCGGGGCGACCATCGAGGGCGACGGCGTGGAATTCGTGAAATGCGCCTGAAACGCGCTTCCGCCGTGCGAGGCTGATTGCGCAAAGGGGCAATCCTGCCTAACGCTGGAGGCATGACCGACCAGTTCCTGATCTTCTTCGCCGTGGTGCTCGTGCCCTTTCCCATCGGCTTCGTGCTGGCCCACTATCGTCCCGAAAGCCGCAGCCTGAAGAACGCCGCGCTCGCCGCGCTGCCCGTCAGCCTGCCGTGCTTCGCCTATGCGCTGTGGATCACGTTCTCCTACGACATGACCTGCCCGACCGAGGAGCCGTGCGAGAACATGGCGGTGCTTTGGGCAATGGCCTTCTACGTGATCGGCGTGCTGACCGCCGTGACAGGGTTCGGCGTGGGCTTGCTGGGCGATGCCTATGCGCGCAACCGGGCGAAGAACCGGTCTGAATGACTTTCGCCGCCACCATCCTAACCCTCTACCCTGAGATGTTTCCCGGCCCATTAGGCCAATCGCTGGCGGGGCGGGCGATGGAGCGGGGGGACTGGTCTTGCGAGACCGTGCAGATCCGCGACTTCGCGACCGACAAGCATCGCACGGTGGACGATACGCCTGCAGGTGGCGGGGCGGGCATGGTGCTGAAGCCGGACGTGCTGGCAAGCGCGCTCGATAGCGTGGCTGACAGCCGCCCGGTCCTCGCCATGACGCCGCGCGGAAAGCCCATCACGCAGGCACGCATCCGGGAGATCGCGGCGGGGCCAGGCGTTACCTTCGTGTGCGGCCGGTTCGAGGGGGTCGACGAGCGCTTTTTCGAGGCGCGGCCGCAGGTAGAACAGGTGAGCCTCGCCGATATCGTCCTCTCGGGCGGGGAACCTGCCGCGCTTGCCATACTCGACGCTTGCATTCGGCTGCTTCCGGGGGTAATGGGCGCGGCTTCCAGCGGGCATGAGGAATCGTTCGAGGACGGTTTGCTCGAATACCCGCAATATACCCGACCTCAGGAATGGGAAGGGCGCACGATCCCTGAAGTGCTGCGATCGGGGGATCATGCGAAGATCGCTGCTTGGCGCAAGGCAAGGAGCGAATACGATACACGGTCACGCAGGCCGGACCTTTGGGAGCGCCGCGGTGGTGCTCCGGGCCAGTCTGCCTCTGATGCGCAGCATGAAAACTAGAAGGAACGACCAATGGGTCTGATCCAGGAACTTGAGGCCGAAGCAATCCAGGGCCTCACCGAAGGCAAGGAAATCCCCGATTTCCGCGCCGGTGATACGGTTCGCGTCGGTGTGCGCGTTGTCGAAGGCCAGCGCACGCGTGTGCAGAACTTCGAAGGCGTCGTGATCGCGCGCTCGAACCGCTCCATCAACTCGAATTTCACCGTTCGCAAGATCAGCTTCGGCGAAGGCGTGGAACGCGTGTTCCCGCTCTACTCGCCCAACATCGACAGCATCACCGTGGTCCGCCGCGGCATCGTGCGTCGTGCGAAGCTGTATTACCTGCGCGGCCGCACCGGCAAGCGCGCACGTATCGCCGAACGTCGCGAGAACCAGCCGAAGTAAGCTTCGGGCGCGGTTTTCCGCACTGCAAACGAGAAGGGGCGGCTTCCCAGAAGGTGGAAGCCGCCCCTTTGTCGTTCTTGCGACAATCGATCTAACCAGGATCGACCTGGTGACTGAAGGCCAGGGTGTTCCGTGTCACCTTGCCCAGAATTGAAGGTGAACGGTTAACACCGAGTTACCGAACACGGTTAGCAGCAAGTTAACCACGAGCCATTGAGAGGGCCGCGCTTGCCATTGCGCCGCGCCGGTGCTTCACCCCCGCACATGAGTGGCACCAAGCTCAGCACCAACGCCGCCTTTGCCATGGCCGTTGGCGGGATGATCGGCGGCGGCATCTTCGCCACCATGGGCGTTGTCATCTCGGTGGCGGGCAAGTGGGCGTGGGCCAGCTTTCTCATCGGCGGGCTGATCGCTCTGGCCACGGCCCATTCCTACGGCTGCCTGACGCGGCAACTGGACAAGGCCGGTGGCGCTTTCGCCTACCTGCGCGATCTGGGGCACGACAAGGTGGCGCGCGTGGTCGCCTGGGCGCTGATGCTGGGCTACACGCTGACGGTATCGGTCTACGGCTATACCTTCGGGGCTTACCTGGCCCATGCCGTGGGCGGGCCGGGCTGGTTGCCGCAGGTGGCCGCCATCGCCTCGATCGCCATTCTCGCTGGCGTGAACCTGATGGGGGCAGGCGAGAGCAGCATGGTGGAAATCGTGGTGGTCTGGGGCAAGCTCGCCATCCTCGTGGTGCTGGCCGCCGTCGGCCTGGCGCAGTGGGACGCGGGCGAGCTTGTCGCCAGCGAAAGCACCGGCTCCGGCATCAGCGGCGCGATCATCGGCGCGGCGACCGTGTTCATGGCCTACGAAGGTTTCCAGTTGCTCGCCTACGACTACGACGAGATGGAAGACGGCAAGGCCATCGGCAAGGTGATGACCGTGGCCATTCTCGTCACCATTGCGGTCTATATCGTGGTGGTGCTGGGCACCGCGATGCTTGTGGGCGGCGATGCCATTGTGCAGCGGCAGGAGATCGCGCTGGCGGAGGCGGGACGGGCTGCTGCGGGCACCGCCGGGCTGGTGGCCGTCACGATCGCCGCGGTCTTCTCCACCGCGTCGGCCATCAACGCCACTATCTTCGCCACGGCGCGGCTGGGAAGGGAAGCGGCCGACGAGGAGGAAATGCCCGCCATCTTCGGCAGGACCGACAGCGAGGGCGTGCCCTACGCCGGCATCCTTGTCATCGCCATCGCCGCCAGCGCCATGGCCTTCTTCGGCGCGCTGGACCAGTTGGTGCAGGGGGCAAGCTTCGTTTTCCTGGCGGTGTTCGCCACGGTCAACTTTATCGCCTATATCCGCAATGTCGCGCACCGCGGCGTGGCCATCGCGGGCTGCCTCGGCGCGCTGGCGGCGATCGTCCTGCTGGCCCTGCATCTCGCCGGTATCGTATGAAACCGCAATTACGGTTGCATGTGCGAAAAGGCACGCTAGCTAGCGCGCGTCAATCAATGGAAGTGAGTTTGAAATGGGTTATCGTGTTGCCGTAGTCGGTGCGACGGGAAATGTCGGGCGCGAGATGCTCGCCATCCTGGCCGAGCGTGAGTTTCCGATGGACGAGGTGGCCGCAGTCGCCTCCGGACGGTCGACCGGCACCGAGATCGAGATCGGCGACACCGGCAAGATGCTGAAGTGCAAGAACCTCGAGCATTTCGACTTTTCCGGCTGGGATATCGCCCTTTTCGCCTGCGGTAGCGAGGCGACCAAGACCTATGCTCCCAAGGCGGCGGCTGCCGGTTGCGTGGTGATCGACAACAGCTCGCTCTACCGCATGGATCCTGACGTGCCGCTGATCGTGCCCGAGGTGAACCCCGACGCCATCGACGGCTATACGAAGAAGAACATCATCGCGAACCCCAACTGCTCCACCGCGCAGATGGTGGTGGCGCTGAAGCCGCTGCACGATGCCGCCACGATCAAGCGCGTGATCGTCTCCACCTATCAGTCGGTTTCCGGCGCGGGTAAGCAGGGTATGGACGAGCTGTTCGAACAGAGCCGCGCGATCTTCGTGGGCGACCAGGTGGAGCCGCGCAAGTTCACCAAGCAGATCGCCTTCAACGTCATCCCGCACATCGACACCTTCATGGACGACGGTTCCACCAAGGAAGAGTGGAAGATGGTGGTGGAAACCAAGAAGATCCTCGACCCCAAGGTGAAGGTAACGGCCACCTGCGTGCGCGTGCCCGTGTTCGTGGGCCACTCCGAAGCGATCAACCTGGAGTTCGAGAAGGAAATCTCCGCCGAGGAAGCGCAGGATATCCTGCGTGAGGCGCCCGGCATCATGCTGGTCGACAAGCGCGAGGACGGCGGATACGTCACCCCGGTGGAAAGCGCAGGCGACAGCGCCACCTACATCAGTCGCGTGCGCGAGGATTCCACCGTCGATAACGGCCTCGTCCTGTGGTGCGTCAGCGACAACTTGCGTAAGGGTGCGGCATTGAACGCCGTGCAGATCGCCGAGCTTCTCGGCCGTCGCCACCTGAAAAAAGGATAATGCCAATGCGCCGCCTTGCCCTGATCGCCCTTCCGCTGTTTCTCGCCGCCTGCGGCGATGCACCGGAGAGCGAAGGCGAGGCGGGCGCCGGGCAGGGCACGATCGAGCCGGTCGCCGACGCGACGCTGGAGCTACAGGGCACGGGCATCGTGATCCCCGCGCAGGCCGGCTTCGAGGAACTGGCCGTGCCTTTCGGCTCCGCCCGCGCGCCGACGGAGGCAACGCTGGCCAATCTCGTCGGCAGCGCCATCGACGAGAGCGACGAGCCGAACGAGTGCGGCCTCACCTTCACCAGTTTCGAGGGGCTGAGCCTCAATTTCCGCGACGGACAGTTCGTCGGCTACACCGCAGAGGCACCCTATGTGCCCGAAACCACGCGCGGAGAAATGCTGGCGGGTGATAATGTCACGATGGTGGAAGACAGCACCGTGGGCGAGGAATTCGTGATCGGCGCGGAAGCGGGGCCGGAGATTACCGGCCTGTTCTTGGGCGAGAGTGACGATGCCGCCGTCCAGATGCTGTGGGCGGGCGAGAACTGCATCGCGCGATGAGCGATATCCGCCGCGAAACCATCACCGCGCCTGACGGCACCCGCATCGCTGTCCATCGCATGGGCGAGGGCCGTCCGGTGCTCCTGTTCCACGGCCTGTTCTCCAGCGCCGAGATGAACTGGATCAAGTTCGGCCATGCCGCGCTGCTGGCCGAGAACGGCTTCGAATGCATCATGCCCGACTGGCGCGTGCACGGCGAAAGCGACGGCCCCACGGACGCCGCGCTCTACGCCCCCGGCGTGCTGGTGCGCGACGCGCTGCATATCGTCGAGACGCTGGGGCTGGAGGACTACGACCTCGTCGGCTTCTCTCTGGGCGCGCGCACGGCCACCAGTGCCGTGATCGCGGGGCTGAAGCCGCGCCGGCTGGTGCTTGGCGGCATGGGGATAGAGGGGCTTTCCAACTGGCAGGCCCGCAGCGCCTTCTTCGTCGACATGATCGACCGCTTCGACACCATCGAGCGCGGCGATCCCGCCTTCTTGGCGAAAAGCTTCATGAAAGGGCAGGGCATCGATCCCGTCGCCGCGCGCCTGCTGCTGACGCAGGGCGTGGAGGATATCGCGATGGAGGATCTCGCGAAGATCACCATGCCGACGCTGGTGCTGATCGGGGATGAGGACCGTGACAACGGCTCGCCTGAGAAGCTGCGCGATGCGCTTCCCGATGCGACGATGGCGGTCGTTCCGGGCAATCACATGGGTAGCGTCACCAAGAAGGACATGGGCCGCGCCATCCTCGACTTCCTTTCGTAGCGTGCGCTGCTAGGCTCCGCTCCGGGACACGGAACCGGAGAGCCAGCCATCATGCGCCTGCCAATCGCCATTACCGCCCTGTTCGCGCTTGCGGCTTGCAGCGCCGCCGCCGGGACGCAGGCGCCTGCTTCGTCTTCCGATGCCGCCACCGGCACGCTGTTCGTCGCCAACAAGCGCGGGGCCAGCGTGTCGCGCATCGATCTTGCCAATGGCGAGGAGACGCAGCGCGTCGACACTTGCGAGAACCCGCACGAGCTTTCGATCTCCCCTGACGGAGAGCGATTGATCGTGGCGTGCTACTCGGGACGATCGGCCGAGATCTATTCCATCGCAGATCTCTCCCCTGTCGAAGTGCTTGACCTGGGCGAGGGAGCGCGTGCGCACGTGGCGTTGTGGCTGGCAGACGACCGCGTCCTGGCAGGGGCAGAGGGGCGCGGCTCCATCGTGCAGCTGCTGGACGTGGGCGGGAGGCTGACGGGCACCTTCGAACATGAGGTCGGCGAGGTTGGCCCGCACCTGTTGGCAGTGGATGTCGCGGCGAACAGGGCCTGGGGCACGATCATCCCGACCGGCGAAGTGGTTCTGTGGGACATTACGCCGGGCGCGATTGGCGAACTGGCGCGAGCCCGCATCGGCAACGCGATCGAGGCGATTGCCCTTTCGCCGGACGCGAGCAGCCTGTGGGTTTCCTCCAACGAGGACAATGTGGCCTACCGCCTCGACCCGGTAACGCTGGAGGTGCAGGCCGAAGTCCCGACCGGCGAGGTGCCGATCCGCCTCGCCATGCACCCTTCCGGCGATTTCGTGGTGAGCAGCAATTTCGGCAGCGGCGATCTGACCGTGATTGACACCGCCACGAATGGGGCCGTGCGCACCATCCCCGTTTCCGGCAGCAGCGATGCGGTGCAGGTGACTCTGGTGTTTAGCGAAGACGGGGAGCGGCTCTACGCCGCCGAAACCGCGACGGACACGATCGCGGAGATCGACTTTGCCAGCGGCGAGGTGCTGCGCCGCCTGCCCACGGGGCCGGGCGGCGACGGGCTAGCCATCATCGATTGATCGCCCACGAAAAAGGGGCGCTGCCATCGCTGGCAACGCCCCTGTTTTCGTCAGCCGCGAAAGGCTCAGGCGTTCTCTTCGCCTTCTTCGCTCTCGGCGTCTTCGGCCGATGCGTCTTCGGCGAGAACTTCGGCACCTTCTTCGGCGCTGGGCAGGTCGCCCAGTTCACGATCGGGGTCGAGTTCTTCCTGGAAGCCTTCACCGGCGATGGCAGCAGCTTCTTCTTCGGCAGCCTGCTTGAGGATGTCGACGCCCTGGCTCTGCAGCTCGGCTTCGTCTTCCGAACGCGCCACGTTGGCCTTGATCGTCACCTCGACTTCGGGGTGCAGGCGGATGGTCACGTCGAACATGCCGATGGTCTTGATGGGCGCGCCCATGATGACCTGCTTCTTGTCGATGTCGTGGCCCTTGTCGGCGAGGCCGGCAGCCACGTCACGCACGTTGACCGAACCATAAAGCTGGCCGGCGTTCGAAGCGGCACGGATCAGGACGATCTCGGTGCCTTCGACCTTTTCGCCCTGCTTTTCGGCGTCGGTCCGACGTTCGGCGTTCTCGGCTTCCAGCTTCTCGCGGTTGGCTTCGAAGACCTTCTTGTTCGCCTCGTTGGCGCGAAGGGCCTTCTTCTGCGGCAGCAGGAAGTTGCGGGCGTAGCCGTCCTTCACGGTGACGATGTCACCGATCTGGCCGAGGCCGCCAACGCGTTCGAGGAGGATGATATCCATGTGTCTTGCTCCTCTTACTTCACGATGTAGGGCAGCAGGCCCAGGTGGCGGGCGCGCTTGATGGCCTTGGCCAGTTCACGCTGCTTCTTGGCAGAAACGGCGGTGATGCGGCTGGGCACGATCTTGCCACGCTCGGACATGAAGCCCTGCAGCAGGCGCACGTCCTTGTAATCGATTGCGGGGGCGTCCTTGGCCGCGAACGGGCAGGACTTGCGACGACGGTAGAACGGACGGGCCATCAGTTGCGCTCCTCACGGTCGGACCGCTTCTTCTTGTCGCGATCGTTCTTGCGCATCATGACGGACGGGCCGTCTTCGTGCTCTTCCACGGCGATCGTCAGCCAGCGGATGATGTCTTCGTTGATGCGGTTCTGGCGCTCCAGCTCGGCCACCAGAGAGCCGGGGCCCTCGATGTTGAGCATGACGAAATGCGCCTTGCGGTTGCGGTCAATCTTGTAGGCGAGGGACTTGAGGCCCCAGGTCTCGGTCTTCACGACCTTGCCGTCGTTGGCTTCCACGATTTCCGTGGCACCAGCGGCAAGCGCATCAACCTGAGCCTGGCTCAGGTCCTGACGCGCGAGGAAAACATGCTCGTAACGAGCCATGCGCGCTTCCTTTCACTTCCTGCCGATCGCTGACATTGGCACGGCGAATTCCGCGCGCGTCCCTCCGGCTTTCTTGGTTTTTCCGCCTGGGGCAACTTATGCCCCGATTCAGCAGAAGGCGCGCACATAGCGGGATTGGCGGAGATTGCAAGGGCGGTTACGGTCTCCGGCAAGAGGAGGGATTCGTCCAATGCGCTTAATACTGGCCGCCGTTGCAGCCGCCATTGCCACACCTGCTGCCGCGCAGGAAGCCCCCGTGCCGCCCGAACCGGGGCTGGAGCTGCTCTATCGCTCCGTCGTCACCCTTGGCGAAGTGATCCCGGTGGGGGAGACGCCGCGCGGCGTGCGCCGCATCATTCCCATCACCGGCGGCACCTTCGAAGGGCCTGACATGCGCGGCGAGATCCTGCCGATGGGGTGGGACTGGCAGCTCGATCGCTCCGACGGGTGCAGCGATATCGTGGCGGACTATTTCCTGCGCACCGACGACGGCGTCGTCATCAACGTGGTGAACACCGGGACGCTGTGCATGCCCGTGCCCGGAGAAGCGCCGCCGCCACCCGCGCGGACCAGTCCTGCCTTCGAGGCGCCGCTGGGCGAATACGATTGGCTCACCCGCGGGGCTTTTGTTGGCACGCTGGGCTTCGACCCTGCCGTGAGCGAACCGCACGTCGTCATCACTGTCTATCGGGCCAATTGAGAATCCTTCAGGGCGGATAGAAATTCGCTCCCGAACGTAGATGCCCATCCGAACTGTAAAGGAAATTCCATGCCCGGTGGCCTCGTAGCCCTGCTCGACGACGTATCCATCATCGCCCGCACGGCTTCCGCCAGTGTGGACGATATCGCCGCCGCCGCGGGGCGCGCCGGGTCCAAGACGGCGGGCGTGGTGATCGACGATGCGGCGGTTACGCCGAGCTATGTCACGGGCCTTTCGCCCGCGCGCGAACTGCCGATTATCTGGAACATCACCAAGGGCAGCCTGAAGAACAAGCTGTTGATCCTGCTGCCGGGCGCATTGTTGCTAAGCGAGTTCCTGCCGCAGGCGATCGTCTTCATCCTGATGCTGGGCGGCGCCTACCTCTCCTACGAAGGGGCGGAAAAGGTGATCGAGAAACTGGGCGGCGCAAAGCACGGCAAGACCGTGGACGACGAGATCGACGATCCCGTCGCGTTCGAGAAGCAGCGCACATCGGGCGCAATCCGCACCGACCTGATCCTGTCCGCAGAAATCATGGCGATCACGCTCAATGAAGTCGCCGCGGAAGACCTTCTCACCCGCGCGGGCGTGCTGGCGCTGGTGGGTGTTGCCGTGACCATTGCCGTCTACGGCGCGGTGGCGCTGATCGTGAAGATGGACGATGTGGGCCTGCACATGTCCAAGGAAGCCTTGACCGACGCGGGCAAGCGGTTCGGCCGTTTCCTGCTGAAGGCCATGCCCAAGCTGTTGGTGGCGCTATCCTTCATCGGCACCATCGCGATGCTGTGGGTCGGCGGCGGGATTATCCTGCACGGTCTCGCGGAAATCGGCATTTCCGGACCGGAGCACTGGGTGGAAGGCATCGAGCACGGCGTCTCCGCCATCGCGGGCGGACTGCTGGGCTGGCTGACCTTTGCCGGCCTGTCAGCGCTTACCGGCCTCGCGCTGGGCGCGGTAATCGTCTTCGTGCTCCACAAGGTACTGGGCCTCGGTCACGAGACCGGGGCGGGGCACTAGCCTCTTACGCGGCGCTGCGCCGCTGGCGGCGCTCGGCCTGCAGCCAAGCCTCTTCGGTCGGCCAGTTGCGACCGTCCTCGGCCTCCACGCGGCCATCGGGGTGGATGATGACCCAGCCATCCTCGTCCACCGCGCGCGGATCGAGCACGAGCGGGGTAAGGCGGCGGTCCTGCGCGATCTGCCAGCCGATCACGTTGCATTTCACCAGGTCCACCTGGTTATCGTCGAAATAGGCGTGGACCATGTAGGTGCCGGGCGCCGCATCCAGCATCCCCACACCGCTCTGGCGGTAACTTTTCTGCATTTTTACAGGCCCTTGCCTCTCGTTCGACTGCGATGCGAGAGCGCATTATGGCTCACAATCGTTGCAAAAGGCTTTCAGGTAAGATCGTGGCCACAATGGCCGCACGAGCGCGGCGGACGGTCCGGCCGGACGACATGGCCCGTTCTGCTGTCGCCTGCAATGTGGGCATCATTCACCGGCTCACGGCAATTCGGGCACCTCGGGAAAGCCCCGGCCACAAGAAAGCAGTTGATGTAGCCCACTATTCCTATGAGAAGCGCAGCCGGCGCGTCTTTGCCTTCAGCCCATTGCTGATACAGTCCGACAAGACCTGATATCGTGAACAGCGTCCATACGCCGTTGAATAGCTAAGCCTTGGCGTACGTGCTCACAGACGTTTCAGCAGCCCTTGCGCAAAGGTCGTCAGCGTATCGTCGCGCGCGCCCATCACTGCCACGCGGTCGCCCGTCCGGGCCAGTTCGACGATGCGATCGCCGCAGCCCTCTCGCGTTTCAATGTATTCGGCGTTCCCACCGGCCTCGCGGATCAGCTTGACAATCCGCTCGCTGCCCTCGCTGCGATCCACCGTGCCGCCGAAATAGACCGGCTCACACATGATGGTGAAGTCGTCCGGCCCCAGTTCCTCGGCAAAAGTGTGCGCCAGTTCCGTGCCCATCTGCTTGAGCGGACCGTAACCGTGCGGCTGGAAGAAGGCGATCACGCGGCCTTCCTGCGCTTTCAACGTGCGCAGGGTGGCGCGGGCCTTTTCCGGGTTGTGGCCGAAATCGTCGATCACGGTCACGCCGCTCTCGCTGGTGCCGATGACGTCGAAACGCCGGGCAAGGCCCTTGAAGGCGGAGAGCGCCATCGCCGCGTCGTGCACCGGGATGCCTGCCGCGACAGCCGCGGAAATGGCCGCCAGCGCATTCTCGAGATTGTGCCGCCCCGGCATGGGCAGGCGCAGCGAGTGGCCCACGTCCTTGCGCCGGTCGACGAGGATCGCATCCGTCTCGGTCTCGCTTTCGAAAATGGTCCCCGGTTCGATGCCGAAAGTCGCCTTGTGGTTGTCGATCCCGAAAGAGATCACCTTCTTGCACCTGCGCGCGAGAAACTCCGCGTCCTCATCGTCGAAGTTCACCACGGCCACGTCTGCGCGCAGCACGAATTCGCCGAACAGGTGGCGCAGTTCTTCCATGCTCTTGTGATCGAGGCTGACGTTCAGCAGCACGGCCACGGTGGGATTGTAGAGCGCGATGGAGCCGTCGCTCTCGTCCACCTCGCTCACGAACACGTCACTACGGCCGACCACGGCGCTGGCGAAGGGATTGTCGGGCGAGGCGAAGTTCTTCATCACCGCGCCGTTCATGATGGTGGGCGAATGGCCGGTATATTCCATGATCCAGCCGAGCATGGCGGTGGTGGTGGACTTGCCGCTGGTGCCGCCCACCGCCAGCGAGACGGGCGCGGCGTTGAACAGTTTCGACAGCAGTTCGGCCCGGGTGAGGCGCGGGCAACCCAGCGTTCGCGCGCGGATAACCTCGGGCACGGTGTCCTCGATCGCGGCGCTTGCCACCAGCACCTGGTTCGCGCTGGTGAGCCCGCTACCGTCCTGCGGAAACAGCTTGAAGCCGCGCCTTTCCAGCCAGGCGAACTTTTCCGGTGTGCGCCCCTGGTCGAAGCTGCGATCAGATCCGGCGACTTCCGCTCCCAGGCCTTTCACGATCTGGGCGAGGGGCAACATGCCCGAGCCGCCGATGCCGCAGAAGAAATACGATAGGGAGGACTTTTGCTCGTTCATCACCGTCCTCCTAGACATCTTGGGAAGGGTCGTGAAGGTGCGTTCTGTGCGGGCCTGCGGATCGTCCCGAAACGGCATCGTTGCAGGGGTGACGGAAAGCTACGGGCAGGCTAGGCGATGAACATGACGACGCGCATCACCTGTGTCTGCCCCGGCAAGCCGATCCGCCGCGAACGTGCCGACGCCGTGCTGGCTCTTGCCGAAGCCGAGTTCCCTCGCATCGAGCTGAGCTTCGCTGACCAGTGCTTTGAAGAACATGGCCATTTCGCAGGCGACGATTCGCAGCGGCTGAATGCCTTCCTTGCCGCCGCCAACGATCCGCAAGTCGACGCGGTGTGGTTCGCCATGGGCGGCTACGGCGCGATGCGTATTGCCGCGCCTGCCATCGCCGGGCTGACGCAGGCGGCGCGGGGCAAGACCTTCCTCGGATACTCCGATGCAGGCACCATGCTGGCCGCGCTCTACCGTGCGGGGATCGGCAAACCGGTGCACGGGCCGCTGGCAGGCGACGTGCGGCGCGAGGGCGGCGAGGACGCGGTGCGCCGCGTGCTGCGATACCTCTCCGGCGAGGAGGTGGCGCTGGAGGGAGGCCTCGACGAACGGCCCGTCGCGGCGTTCAACCTGATGACGCTGGCCATGCTGTGCGGGACCGAACTGATGCCGGATCTTTCCGGCCATGTCGTGCTGGTGGAAGAAGTGGCAGAGCACCTCTACGCCGTCGACCGCCTCTTCTTCCACGTGACGCAGCACCTTCGCGGCATTGCGGGCCTGCGCCTCGGCCGCATCGGCGACGTGCCGGAGAACGACCGGCCTTTCGGCATGACCGAGGAGGAAATCGCGATGTACTGGTGCGAGCGCAGCGGCATCCCCTACCTCGGGCGGGCCGACATCGGCCATGACGCGGCAAACGCAATCGTGCCCTTCGGTGTTGCACGAAGCGCCGTCGGGGCATAGGCCCCGCGCGCAAGAAAGGAATTCACATGATTGCATTCGTATTTCCCGGCCAGGGAAGCCAGAAGGTCGGCATGGGCGTGGAGCTTGCCGAAGCCAGCAACGTGGCGCGCGAGGTGTTCCAGGAAGTGGACGACGCGCTGAACCAGAAACTGGCGCAGCTGATGGCCGAGGGGCCCGAATCCGAACTTACCATGACGGCCAATGCCCAGCCCGCGATCATGGCCAATGCCATTGCCGTGGCGCGCGTGCTGGAAGACGGCGGCTTCTCGCTGGCGGAGAAGGGCGATTGCGTCGCCGGTCACTCGCTGGGTGAATACTCGGCGCTCGCTTCGGTGGGTGCTTTCACCCTGTCCGACACGGCCAAGCTGCTGCGCACGCGCGGCATCGCGATGCAGGATGCCGTGCCGATCGGCCTTGGCGCGATGTGCGCGCTGCTGGGCGCGGACCTCGAGAAGGCGCAGGCACTGGCGGAAGCCGCTGCCGAGGGGCAGGTGTGCGAGGTGGCGAACGACAACGATCCGACGCAGGTCGTGCTGTCGGGCCACATGCAGGCGATCGACCGCGCGGTGGAGCTGGCGAAGGAACACGGCATCAAGCGCGCCGTGAAGCTGCCGGTGTCCGCGCCGTTCCACTGCTCGCTGATGCAGCCCGCGGCGCAGCGCATGCAGTTTGCGCTCAATGACACGCCGCCCAACGCTTTCCGCCTGCCGCTCTATGCCAACGTGACGGCCGCCGAAGTGACCGATGCCGCCACGGAGAAGGATCTGCTGGTGCAGCAGATCACCGGCCGCGTGCGCTGGCGCGAGAGCGTGTTGGCGATGGAAGCGGCCGGCGTTACGCACTTCATCGAACTGGGCGGCAAGGTGCTTGGCCCGATGATCCGCAAGATCGCGCCCGATGCCACGGCCACCAGCGTGGTGAGCATGGAAGACATTGAAGCTCTGGCAAAGGAAATCTGACGATGTTCGACCTCAAGGGCATGACCGCTCTCGTTACCGGTGCCAGTGGCGGCATCGGTTCTTCCATCGCCTATGCCCTCGCGCGGCAGGGTGCGCGGCTGGCACTTTCCGGCTCCAACGGGCAGAAGCTTCGCGCTTTTCGCGAGCAACTCAACGAGGACGTGCCGCACCACGACAACGACGGGCACGTGGAAATCACCTGCAACCTCTCCGACTCGACGCAGGTCGAGGAACTGATGCCCGCCGCGCTCGATACGCTGGGCAAGGTCGATATCCTGGTGAACAACGCCGGGATCACGCGCGACAACCTCGCCATGCGCATGAAGGACGAGGAATGGGACGAGGTGATCAAGATCAACCTCGAGAGCACCTTCCGCCTGATGCGCGCCAGCGCCCGCCCGATGATGAAGGCGCGCTTTGGCCGCATCATCAACATCACCAGCGTGGTGGGCGCGACCGGCAACCCCGGCCAGATGAACTACTGCGCTGCCAAGGCAGGCGTGGTCGGCATGAGCCGTTCGATGGCGCAGGAACTGGCCGCGCGCGGCATCACCGTGAACTGCGTGGCCCCCGGCTTCATCCGCTCCGCCATGACGGACGCGCTGGACGAAAAGCAGAAAGACGCGATCAACGGCCGCATCCCCATGGGTCGCATGGGCGAGGGCGACGATATCGGCGCGGCTGTCGCCTATCTCGCCTCGAAGGAAGCGGGTTACGTGACGGGCCAGGTACTGCACGTGAACGGCGGCATGGCGATGCTGGGGTAGTTTTCCCCAAGGAATCCGTCGCTCTGCGTCCGAATCCTTGCCCGAGACTATGCCTGCGCTAAGGATGAACGAGCAATTTTACCGGCGCAGCCATGCGAATCCGGGCTCTCCCCGGCACCGCAGCGTCAGAGTTTGAGGAACGATTTGCGATGAAGGCCACCATCGAACGCGCGAAGCTGCTGCGTTGTCTCTCTCACGTCCAGTCGGTGGTGGAGCGGCGGAACACCATCCCGATCCTCTCCAACGTCCTGATCGAAGCGGACGAGGGCGGCCACGTGAAAGTCATGGCGACCGACCTCGACCTGCAGGTCGTCGAGAGCCTGGAAGCCAACAGCGTGGAAAGCGGGGGCGCGATCACCGTTTCCGCGCATCTGCTGTTCGACATCGCCCGCAAGCTGCCCGACGGCAGCGAGGTTTCGCTGGAAACCGCGGAGAACCGCATGACGATCAAGGCCGGGCGCAGCCGCTTCTCGCTGCCGACCCTGCCGCGCGACGATTTCCCGGTGATCGTGGAAGGCGACCTGCCGACCAGCTTCGAACTGCCCGCCGCCACGCTGGCCGAACTGATCGATCGCACGCGCTTCGCCATCTCCACCGAGGAAACGCGCTATTACCTGAACGGCATCTTCTTCCACGTGTCTGACGAGGATGGCGGCGTGCTGAAGGCGGCCGCCACCGACGGCCACCGTCTGGCGCGCTACACCCTGTCGCGCCCTGCCGGGGCCGAGGGCATGCCCGACGTGATCGTTCCGCGAAAGGCCGTGGGCGAACTGCGCAAGCTGCTGGAAGAGGCGATGGAGGGCAATGTCCAGATCGATCTCAGCCCGTCCAAGATCCGTTTCACGCTTGGCGGAGAGGGCGGCGTCGTCCTCACCAGCAAGCTGATCGACGGTACATTCCCGGATTATTCGCGCGTGATTCCAACGGGTAACGACAAGCTTCTAAAGGTCGATCCGAAGTCGCTGTTCTCCGGCGTTGACCGCGTGGCCACCATCGCCACGGAAAAGACCCGCGCTGTGAAGATGGGTCTTGAAGGCGACAAGGTGACGCTGACCGTCACCAGCCCCGACAACGGCAACGCGACCGAGGAAGTGCCCGGCCAGTACGGTGCCGACGGCATGGAAATCGGCTTCAACGCCGGATACCTGAAGGACATCCTCCACCAGATCGATAGCGACACGGTGGAAATGCACTTTGCCGACGCCGGTGCCCCGACGCTGATCCGCAAGGACGAAGGCAGCCCCGCACTCTACGTGCTGATGCCGATGCGGGTGTAAGGGTGGGCGCTTCGGCGCCTTCCAGATTGGCGCCTGCCTAGTCCGCCGCGCGGATCATTGCCTCGATATCGATGAACTTCTCTCGCGGGGATCCCTCGCGCGCGGCGGCGGCCTCGGCTTCCTCGATCTTCTTCCAGTCTCGGAAGGTGACGACGTCCAGCCCTTTCTCGGCAGCGAACGCGTCGAATCCCTCGCGCCCCTTCTTGTCGCCGCGTCCCAGTGAACCGCTGGCAATGTCGGCAGCGATCTTCTCCACGATGCCGAAGCCGTCGGGCTTGTTGGTGCCGATGGTTCCGGACGGGCCGCGCTTGGCCCAGCCGACGCAGTAAAGGCCGGGCAGGATACGCCCGTCGTCGTTGGCGAAGCGGCCCTGCCGCTCGTCGAACGGGACGCCCGGAATGGGCGCGGTGCGATAGCCGATGCAGCTGATCACCAGGTCGGCGGGCAGGCGCTCCACTTCGCCGGTGCCGACCGCGCGGCCCCGCTCCAGCCGGGTGTGCTCCACTTCCACCGCTTCAACCCTGTCCTCGCCCACCAGCGCGCGGGGCTGGACGAAGAAGGCAAATTCGATGGCGATGCGCTTCTCGGCGCGGATGTGTTCGGGCGTCGCGGCGAATTCGCGCAGCAGGGCGACGGATTTGCGCAGTCCCGGCTCCAGGATGGCATCCTCGGCCTCTTCGGGCAGGTCGCCTGTGTCTACATGCGGCGCAGCATGGTCGAGCTGGCCCAGTTCACCCAGTTCCTTGGGCGTCATCATGATCTGGTGCGGCCCGCGCCGGCCCAGCAGCACGATCCGCTCGATCTTGCTGGCGGTGAGCGCATCCAGCGCATGGCCGACGATGTCCGAACCGTCGAATTCGGCCCCTTTCTTGGCCAGCATGCGCGCCACATCCAGCGCCACGTTCCCCATGCCGATCACAACCGCAGTATTGCCCGACAAGTCCGGATCAAGCTCGGCGAATTGCGGATGGCCGTTGTACCAGCCGACGAAGGCCGCGCTGCCGAAGCAGTTCGCCAGCTCTTCGCCGGGAATGCCGAGCTCCCGGTCCTGCGGGGCACCGGTCGCCAGCACCACGGCATCGTACAGCTCCTGCAACTGCGCGATGGAAATGTCGCTGCCGATCGAGACATTCCCGACAAAGCGGACATTGTCCGTAAGCGCGGTTTTCTCGTAGCGACGGGCGACACCCTTGATCGATTGGTGATCTGGCGCAACGCCGGTGCGGATCAGCCCGTAAGGCACTGGCAGGCGGTCGAAAATATCGACGCGCACGTCCTCGCCAAACTGCTTCTGCGCTGCCTCGGCGGTGTAATATCCTGCCGGCCCCGAGCCGATGATCGCAATATGCCGCATCCAGCGCCTCTCCTGATCGAATGGTGCGTTGGGGAAAGTCTAGCGAATTAACCGTGTCCGGCAATGCGCGTCCGTCTCCAATACCTCGCGAAAACAGAACGAAGTCCTGCGCTGCAATTAACTGTTCCTCAAAGGGCTTTCTGGCATGGGTCTGTCATGGAGAGTACTGCAGGCAAAGCCGTTGACCGGATCAAGCGCGCTGCGGCTGCAGAGGTGCGGTCCGTCGCGGGCGCGTCCGCGCAACGCCTTGCCAGAGCGCGAAATTCCGCAGCCGCGACCGCCGATGGCGCAGCGGAAGGGGCGACACAGGCCGGTGCGCCAGGGGCGAGAAGGCCCGCCGGAAAGGCGGATCGACGTAGTGACGAGCGCCGCAAGGGCATGCGCAGCCACGACAATCTCCCACCGGAGCACGTGCTGGCGGCAAGGCAGCTGTTCCCGCGGACCTGGCCGTTCCTGCCGCTGACCGTGTTCCTCGCCGTGCTGGGCTGCGCGAATGTCGCCAGCGGTCCGCCCGGCCTTGCTTCGGGAATGGCGTTCGGCGTCGCCATCGTCATGCTGATACTCAGTCGCTTGGTGTACGACCTTGTCATCACCCGCGATTACCAGTTCCAGGTCATCGGCCTGCTTGTGGCCGTGGTGATGCCATTGAGCCTGGTGGGATACGGGTTCACGACCTGGGGTTCGGCTGGAACGTTGCCGCCTGTCTATCTGGGTGCCGCCGTGTCCGCGATCTTCGCCATTGCGGCGATCTACCTTCGCCGTCACGCGCTTGGCATCGTGGCCGCGCAGATCGGCCTTTATGCGCCGATGTTCTTCAACAACAACGTCGCCGGCGGCCTGCTCGGCTTCCTGATGGCCCTGACCCTGGCAATGATCCTGAGTCGCCGGGAAATGGAGGAACAGGCGCGCCTGGAGGAAGCGCGTGCTGCGCAGGAGCGGATCAATACCCGCGCGCAGGATATCCTGTGGGACTACGAGCAGACCGGGCAGGGCTGGTTCTGGGAAACCGATCGTCGCTCGCTGCTGACATACGTTTCGCCGCCCGTGGCAGAAGCGCTGCGGCTGAAACCGCACAAACTCGTCGGCCAGCCGCTGACCCGGTTGTTCGATCTTGCGGACACCGGCGAGGAGGGCGAGCGAACCCTGTTGTTCCACCTCTCCGCTCGCTCTGCCTTCAGCGAGCTGTCGGTACGCGCGGCTATCGTGGACGAGGAGCGCTGGTGGTCGGTATCGGGCCGCCCGCTGTACGACCATTTCGACAATTTCATCGGTTTTCGCGGTTCCGGCACGGACCTGACGGAGCGCAAGCGTAGCCAGGAACACGCCACCAGGCTGGCGCGCTACGATTCGCTCACCGGCCTCGCCAACAGGTTCACCATGAGCCAGTCGCTGGAGAAGATCCTCTCCGCGCCGCAGATCATCGATCGCAGCTGCTCGGTATTCCTGCTCGATCTCGACCGGTTCAAGCAGGTGAACGACACGATGGGCCACCCGGCAGGCGACGCGCTGCTGAAGCAGGTATCCAGCCGCTTGCAGCGCGCCGTGGGCAAGATGGGGCAGGTGGGCCGCCTTGGCGGTGACGAGTTCAAGGTCATCATTCCGGGCCGGGTGCAGCACGACAAGCTGGACGAGCTGTCGCGCGAGATCATCAATTCGCTCTCGCAACCCTACACGATCGAGGGACAACGCGTGGTGATCGGCGCCTCCGTCGGTATTGCCATCGCGCCCGACGACGGCGCCACCAGCGAGGAAATCATCCGCAACGCGGACCTTGCGCTCTATGCCGCCAAGGACGGCGGGCGCGGGCGGTCCCATTTCTATTCGCAGGAACTGCATGCCGACGCGGAAGCACGTTCGCAGATGGAGGAGGATCTGCGCGATGCCCTGGCCAAGGGGCAGTTGCAGATGTTCTATCAGCCGGTCGTATCCACCACGACCGAGACCATCACCGGGTTCGAGGCGCTGATGCGCTGGCATCATCCGGTGAAGGGGTGGATATCGCCGCAGCGATTCATCGAATCCGCCGAAGACACCGGCATGATCCAGCAGCTCGGCGATTGGGCACTGCGCCAGGCGTGCGAGCAACTGGCCAAATGGCCGGAGGAAATCCGCGTCGCGGTGAACGTATCGCCGCTACAGTTCGCCAATCCGCAACTGCCAAGCATCGTCGCGAACGCCATCGCGACCACCGGCATCCATCCCTCGCAGCTGGAACTGGAGATCACCGAGTCGGTGTTCCTCCAGGATAGCGCGGACACCGATGGCATGTTCAAGGCCCTGAAGAACATCGGCGTCCGCCTCGCGCTGGACGATTTCGGCACCGGTTATTCCTCGCTCGGCTATCTGAAGAAGGCGCCGTTCGACAAGATCAAGATCGACAAGAGTTTCGTGCGCGGCGTGACCGAGAAAGGCAGCCGCAACGCCGCCATCATCGCCTCGATCACCAGCCTCGCGCACTCGCTTGGCATGGAGACGACGGCGGAAGGGGTGGAGACCATGGACGAGCTGGAGCTGGTGCGAATGCACGGTTGCAGCCATGTGCAGGGTTACATCTACGAACGGCCGCTGGATGGAGAACAGGCAAGCGAGCGCCTGGCAGCCGGCCTGGAAGCCGTGGCCCGTGGCCCCAGGTGCAGCCGTGCGCCGCGCCAGAAGATGCTGCGCAAGGTGGTGCTGGACCATGCCGGCCATCTCTACAACGGCACCATCCGCAACATCTCCACCACCGGGGCGCTGATCGAAGGGCTGTGGAGCGTGCCGGTCGGCACGATCTTCAAGCTGCAGCTTTCGCACACCTACACCGTCACCTGCACCACGCGCTGGAGCGAGGATGACCGGATGGGCGTGGAATTCGCTAATGCTCTGGCGCGGGACTCTGCGGGACGCATCGCGGCCATCGAGGCGGCGGCGCCGTCACCAATCAAGGAAGGCCAGGCGAAGCAGGCCGGTTAACGGGCGGCTTTGCTTCGCACTGAAGAAGGACACCACAAGGCGTGGGAGTACGTGGCATATGGAAGGGATTCGGCGGTGAGGAGGCGAGGTCCGTCCGCGTGCCCGATGCGGAGCGGGCGGCGGCTCGTCTGCCGTCTCTCACCGATGCAGAGTGGCTGGAACTGTTTGGCAGCTTCGAGCGCAGCGACCTCGTCTGGTTCTGGGCGACGGACAGCAGCGGTCGCCTGACCTACCTGTCGCCAAGGGCGCTCGAGCAATTTCAGGCCGGACGACCCGTGTTCGGACAACCGCTGGCCGACCTCGTGCACACCATCCGGGATTCAGACGGCCCGGCGGAGGTAAAGCCGATCTCGTTCATGCTCAGCGCCCGGACTGCCTTCGTCGACGTCGTGGTCGGCCTGAAGGACGAGGGGAGTGACGCAGATGGAAAGAAGTGGTGGCAGCTGACGGGGCGACCGCAGTTCGACGCGCGGCGCGAATTCGCCGGATATCGCGGGATCGTGCACGACATTACCGCGACTTACGAAGAAAAGCGCCGGAAGAGCCGTATGGCGGCATTCGATGCCCTGACCGGCCTTTCCAATCGTCATCGCATGTCGCAGCGGCTGGCCGCCGCGCTGAATGCCAGCAGGCTGGAGAAGCGCAGCTGTGCGCTGATGATGCTGGATCTCGACCGCTTCAAGCAGGTGAACGACACGCTGGGCCATCCAGCGGGTGACGAATTGCTGAAGCAGGTTTCGCAGCGATTGCAGCGCGTGGCGCCCACGGGTTCGGAAATCGGACGCATCGGCGGCGATGAATTCCAGTTGATCGTTCCCGATATCGACGATCGGGGCAAGCTGGGCGACTGCGCCAACCGCATGATACAAATGCTCTCGCAGCCGTACTCGATCGAGGGCAGGCGGGCGATCATCGGCACCTCGGTCGGCATCGCGATTGCACCCTACGACGGGGTCGAACCCGACGAACTGGTGAAAGCGGCGGACCTCGCCCTCTATGCGGCCAAGGGTGGCGGTCGCGGGCGGTTCCGCTTCTATTCGAACGACCTGAAGGAAACGGCGGAAGATCGCCGCGAGATCGAGGAAGACCTGCGCGATGCCATCGCCGCCGGGCAACTGACCATGCACTACCAGCCCCAGGTCGGCGCGCGCGACAATGTGGTGCGCGGCTTCGAGGCGTTGATGCGGTGGGAACATCTGCATCACGGCCCGATCTCTCCTGCCACCTTCATTCCCATTGCGGAGCAGAGCAGCCTGATAGACGAACTCGGCTCCTGGGCGCTTCAGCAAGCCTGTCTCGATGCAGCGGAATGGCCCGGAGACCTGCCGGTGTCGGTAAACGTCTCGGCGCGTCAGTTCCTCAACAAGGACTTGCCCGAAGTGGTGAAGCTGGCACTGCGGAAATCGGGCCTGCCGCCGGCACGGCTGGAGCTGGAAATCACCGAATCCGTCTTCGTTGGCGACATCGGCAGTGCACAGGCCATGTTCGCGCAACTGCGAAAGCTCGGCGTGAAGCTGGCGCTCGATGATTTTGGCACCGGTTACTCGTCGCTGTCGTACCTGCGCAAGGCACCGTTCGACAAGATCAAGATCGACCAGAGCTTCGTGCGCGGATGCGCGCAGGACGGGGATACGGGCGCCGCCATCATCAAGGCAATCGCCAACCTTGCCAGCGCCATGAAGATGACGACCACCGCCGAGGGTGTCGAAGCCATGGACGAACTGGAAAGCGTAGGCGGGCTGGACGTGGATTTCGTGCAGGGCTTCATCTTTTCGCGCGCCGTTCCGCAGGCCGATGTGCTGGAAAAGCTTCGGTCGGGCGAACTGCGCTACGAACCTGTCGGCCCGGCGAGGCACCGGGCAGGGCGGCGCACGCTATACCGCCGCGTGGGCGTGGTGCACGAGGACCATCACTACGTCGCCATGTTGCGCGACCTCTCGCGCACGGGCGCACGGATCGAAGGGTTGCTCGACGTGCCGATCGGCACCGAACTGGTGCTGGACCTGGGCGAAGGGCAGATCGTGGTGGGCAGGGTGCGACGATCGCAGGATGCGACGCAGGGCATTGAATTCGAAGTGCCGCTGGTATCCGACGGGGCAGGCGGACTGTGCACCCGGCACCGCGTCTCGCCCTACATGCTGGCCGCCATCGGGATGCCCTTGAGGGCGCTCGGCAGCGGGCATCACCTCGCGGCGGCGGCAGCGGCGAGCGGGCACCCGCCATCGGGCAGACCGCGGTTCATGCAGGTCGACGTTGGCGGCGGCGCATCCCGGGCGGGTTAGGCAGGGCTGGCCTGCATATTCCGGCTGACAGTCCCTCGCCACGCGGCTAAAGGCGCGGCATGACCGACCTCGCGCACATCCGCAATTTCTCCATCATCGCCCATATCGACCACGGCAAGTCCACGCTGGCGGATCGCATGATCCAGCACTGCGGCGGCCTGACGGAGCGCGAGATGAGCGAACAGGTGCTCGACAACATGGATATCGAGCGCGAACGCGGCATCACCATCAAGGCGCAGACCGTGCGGCTGAACTACACCGCAAAGGACGGCGAGACCTACGAGCTCAACCTGATGGACACGCCGGGCCACGTCGACTTCGCCTACGAAGTGTCGCGCTCGCTGGCCGCCTGCGAGGGCGCGCTGCTGGTGGTGGACGCGGCGCAGGGCGTGGAGGCGCAGACGCTCGCCAACGTCTACCAGTCGATCGAGCACGACCACGAGATCGTGCCGGTCATCAACAAGATCGACCTGCCCGCCGCCGAACCGGATAAGGTGAAAGCCGAGATCGAGGACATCATCGGCCTCGACGCGAGCGACGCGGTGCTCACCAGCGCCAAGTCCGGCATCGGCATCGAGGACGTGCTGGAAGCACTGGTGAAGCGCATTCCGGCCCCCACCGGAGACCGCGATGCACCGCTGAAAGCCATGCTGGTCGATTCCTGGTATGACCCCTACCTCGGCGTAGTCATCCTAGTGCGCGTGATGGACGGCGTCATCAAGAAGGGCCTCGAGGTCAAGTTCATGCAGGGTGGCACGCAGCACCTGATCGACCGGGTCGGCTGCTTCAAGCCCAAGCGCACCGACCTGCCGGAAATCGGCCCCGGCGAGATCGGCTTCATCACCGCGCAGATCAAGGAAGTCGAACAGGCCCGCGTGGGCGACACCATCACCACGGTGAAGAACGGCGCTGCCGCTCCGCTCAAAGGCTACAAGGAAGTGCAGCCGGTGGTGTTCTGCGGCCTGTTCCCGGTGGACGCGGCGGATTTCGAGAAGCTGCGCGAATCCATCGGCAAGCTGCGCCTCAACGATGCCTCCTTCTCCTACGAAATGGAATCGAGCGCCGCGCTGGGCTTCGGCTTCCGCGCAGGCTTCCTCGGCCTGCTGCACCTGGAGATCATCCAGGAACGCCTCAGCCGCGAATACGACCTCGACCTCATCACCACGGCGCCATCGGTGGTCTACCGCGTGCACCTTGGCCACACGAAGAACGAGGATGCCAAGGTCATCGACATTCACAACCCCGCCGACTGGCCGGACGTGAACCGCATCGACATGATCGAGGAGCCGTGGATCAAGGCGGTGATCTACACCCCCGACGAATACCTCGGCGCGATCCTGAAGCTGTGCCAGGACCGGCGCGGTATCCAGACCGACCTGACCTACGTCGGCGGACGCGCGCAGGTGAGCTACGAATTGCCGCTGAACGAAGTGGTGTTCGACTTCTACGACCGCCTGAAATCGATCAGCCGCGGCTATGCCAGCTTCGATTACGAGCAGATCGGCCTGCGCGAAGGCGACCTCGTGAAGATGAACATCATGGTGAACGGGGAGCCGGTGGACGCGCTATCCCTGATCGTCCACCGCTCCGTTGCCGAGGAGCGCGGCCGCGGCATGTGCGAGCGCCTGAAAGACCTGATCCCGCGCCACCTGTTCAAGATCCCGATCCAGGCCGCCATCGGCGGCAAGATCATCGCCCGCGAAACCATCGCCGCCCTGCGCAAGGACGTGACCGCCAAATGCTATGGCGGCGACATCACGCGCAAGAAGAAGCTGCTGGAAAAGCAGAAGAAGGGCAAGGCCCGGATGCGTGAATACGGCAACGTCAGCATCCCGCAGGAAGCTTTCATCGCCGCGCTGCGCATGGGCGAGGAATAGCGTATGGCGGTTGCGACGAACTTCGTTGCTCCGATTTGCAAGGTTCTCGCAAACGAAACGGACGCGCAGCGACCGCACGGGCGAACGCCCGCCCGCAGCGGGCGCAACTTGCTGCGCATCTAGCGAGGACGAAGCCGCGATAGGGGGCTTCGAGAAACGAACCCTCAATTCACGCTGGCGTATTCGTCCTCGACGTGGCCAAACATCTCCGAAACCTCGGCGCGAACTTCGTTGAAGCTGCCGACGAGGGCCACGGCGATGAAGCTGGCGAGAAGGCCGTATTCGATGCCTGTCGCGCCGGTTTCGTCGGCAAGAAGGGCCTGGATATGGGCCATCGTTCAAGTCTCCTGTACTAACGCGGCGGTCCCCACTGCCGCTCATGCAAGATGGACGCGGCCGGTTGCCACCTGCTTTCGCAGCGTTGTTAAGGGGGATTTTACCGTGTTTGCGGCCCGTGCCCTGTCGTGGCGGCTGGCTCAGGCCGGTTTGCGGGCGGAAACGAGCGAATAGTAGCCCCCGCCGCTGCGGTGCGCGCGCACGTCCTCGAACCCGGCGGCTTCCAGAAGGTCGCGGAATTCGGGCAGTGTGTACTGCTTTCCCAGCGTGCCCAGCAGCATCATGATGCTGAAACTGGCGGCCTGCCAGGGGCCGGTGCCGTCGTCGTCCATCAGGATCTCGTGCAGGAAAATGCGCCCGCCCGGCTCAAGAGCTTCGAAGCTCTTGCGGGAAAGCAGCGCGTTCGTCTCCTCCGACCAGTCATGAAAGATGTTGGCGAAGAAGTGCGCGTCGTGCCCGGTGGGCCAATCCTCTTCGAACATGTTCAGCCCGCAAGTCGACACGCGCCCCGTCACGCCAGCCGCCTCAACGTGGTGCTGCGCCTCGGCCACCATCTCCTTGAGGTCCAGCAGCGTCACTTCCATGCGCGGATTGGCGCGCGCGAATTCGATGCCGTAGACGCCTGAGCCGCAACCAACGTCGAGCATGGAGCGCACCTCCCCGAACACGGGCTGCACGGCGACCCCGCGAGCCGGTCCCATCGAGTGGGCGTGCATGAAGTCCGAGATGCGCTTTGCAACCTCGGCGCTCATCGTGCCGCGTTCCCACTCCGGGCCGCCTGCAACCTTGTTCTCGGGCCGCACGCCGGTACGGACCATGGCGATCAGGTCTGCGTGGAGGGGGATGCTCTCGCGGAAGCGATAGAGGAAGCCGCCCCAGTATCCCTCGGCATCGGGGTGCAGCCACATGCGTGCAGGCGGCGTGGCGGACCAGCGCCCGTCGCGCTTCTCCACCATGTCCAGCGCTGCCAGACCGCCGAGCAACACTCCCAAAGCCCGCTCGTCCACCGCAAGGGCCTCGGCCAGGTCGGCAGTGGTCATGGCAGCATTGCCCAGATGGCGGAACAGCCCCAGTTCGTCGGCCACGGTCACGGCGGGCAGGGTGAACTGCGATTGCCAGATGTCCCAGATGGCACGATCGTCGGTGCCCGGCGGTAGCGGTCCCATAGTCTCTCCCCTCTCCCATGCGATGCGCTGCGCACGGCACTTGTCCGCAGGCGAGGCATCGTGGCATGATCCTAACGAGCGTTACAGACGACGGGAAGGGGAAAGCCATGGCCACTGTTGCAGCAGACACGATCGAGGACGAGGCGAGGGCGGTGCGCGCGATGATGCGCTATGTCGACGAGGGGGATTTCGTCACCCGCCGCTACGTCAGCCAGGGACGCGAGATCAACACCGGCACCTATTCGGACCACGAAGTAATGATCCGGGACGGGATGCCGATACGCGACCATTTCAGGCTCGATACCCACGGTTTCATGATCGCCCGCAGCACCAGCGCGGTGAGCGATTTCCATGACAAGGCAGAGGTCGAGCGGATTTACGAGCGCGAGGTCGAGGCGGATGTCCTGCGCCTGACGGGCGCTGACAAGTGCGTGGCGCGCGGATGGCTGCTGCGCACGAGCGGCGACCTGTCCGACCACGCCAGCAAGAAAGTGAAGGGCTACACCCACCAGGGCGGGCTGCAACCGCCCGCGGGGGAGGCCCACGTCGATGTAAGCACGGCGACGGCGCAGCGCATGGCCGAGGCGACCTATGCGCAGGCCTTTCCGGACGGGCCGGGGTTCAGCCGCTTCCTCATCACCAGCCACTGGCGCACGTTCTCGCCGCCGCCGCAGGACATGCCGCTGGCGCTGTGCGACGGGCGCACCAGCTTTGGCGGGGAGGAGAAGAACAACACGCTGATGGTGGTGGACGAGTTTCCCGAAGGCGACGCGCTGACGGCTCCTGTCGAGGGAGAGGAGAACCTGCTGGCGGCCACGATCTTCTCGTATCACCCGTCGCACCGCTGGTGGTATTTCGCCGGCATGGAGCGGGACGACGTGCTGCTGTTCAAGTTCCACGACAGCGATCACGACGTGACCTGGCGCTGCCCGCATTCGGCCTTCTTCGATGGTTCGGCCGAAAATCCAAATCCGCGCGAGAGCATAGAGTGCCGCAGCGTGGCCTTCTGGGAATAGTCCCGGACCATCCACAAACAATCCAGCGCACACCGATTTCAGGCGCAAAAAAAGGGGGGCCGTGAAGCCCCCCTTCCTTTTTGGTTCAATCCTGAAGCTTAGAACGAGCTACGCAGACGGAACAGGTACTCGCGGCCCAGGAAGCCGTCGGTGTACTGCGTGGTGCTGAAGCTCGGGAACGGCGGTTCGCTGTTCAGCAGGTTGTTCACCGTCAGCTGCGCCGTCACGTTGTCCGTGATGTCGAAGCCAAGGGTGGCATCCATGATGAAGTAGTCGCCAACCTTCGAGAACGGCTGGTCCTGTGCTTCCTGCAGATCGAAGGATGCACCCGAACGATAGTTGCCGGTGAAGGCAGCCATGAACGGACCGTAGGTGTAACGGATCGTGCCGTTCACTTCGTGCTTGTAGTCACCGATTTCCCCGGCGTCACGGTCGAGCACACCGACAACGGTGAACTGCGACTTGTCGAGGTAGAAGTAACGAAGCACCAGGTCGAGGTCGCCGGCGTCGTTGCCGTCGGCGAACAGGTCACCCGGGTTGAAGCCGTAACGGACCGAAGCCTGCAGACCGGCATACTCGAACGAACCGGCGTTCGACTGGCCAACCAGAGCGCCCGTGATCTGCCCGTCGGGGCCACGCGTGAACTGGTCACAGGTCGGAACGTTCGGGAAGTTCGGGTTGTCGTAGCACGAACGCAGAACGTCGGTGAGGTCCAGCGTGGTGATGGCGTTCGTCAGTTCGATGTCCACCCAGTCGACCGTTGCGGTCAGGCCTGGGATGAAACGCGGCTGAACGATCGCACCAACCGTCCAGGACTTCGAAGTCTCGTTGACGAGGTTCGGGTTGCCCGAGGAGGTGATTTCCTGGCTGGCTTCGTCAATGATCGAGTCGAAGTCTGCGGGCAGGCCATCGGCAGCGCAGTTGGCTGCGCGGGTGGCCGGAGAATCGCCGTCATTGATGAACTCGGCATCGCAGGGATCGTCAGCGAACGAGAAGATCGACACGCCCGGCAGGAACAGTTCGGTAATCGCCGGAGCGCGAACCGATTCCGTGTAGGAGCCGCGGAACGTGATGTCCTCGATCGGGGCCAGCTGGCCACCAACCGACCACACCCAGTCGTTACCGGCAATCGAATTGTCGATGTAACGAGCCGAACCGTCGAACTCCAGACGGTGAATGAACGTGTCATTGTACGGCTGGATGATCGGGATCAGGATTTCACCGAAGTACTCGTTGGTGTTGAACGAGCCATCAACCGGCGCAATCGCGACCGAACGGCCGAGGCCTTCTTGGAGGAACGCATCGGGGGTGAAGGTCTGACGCTCACGACGGTGTTCGTAACCGAGGTTGAAAGCCACTTCGTTGCTGAACAGATCGAACAGACCGCCACCGAAGTTGACGTTGAAGATCTGCTGGATGTTGCGCGATTCAGCCAGCGTTTCAGCCGTGACGAAGTCGATGGCTTCGGGGCTGGCAACGCCTTCACCGAACAGGTTCAGCGGCACACAGTCGGAAACAGCGCGCTGCTGTTCCGGCGTACCGGGCTGACCCGTGCCGAGTGGCGGCGGGGTGTCCAGGGTCACGCGGCAAACGATTTCGCCGGTGTCCGGATCACGCACTGCGTCGACGGCGTTCAGGAAGTTCGCCTGCACCAGTGCGGTGGATGACGAAACGGCCTGCGAACGACCATAGGAGTAGGACGCATTCCAGAAGAAATCGCGATCCATCAGCTGGAAGTCGCCTTCCAGGCCGGCCACGCCGCGGAACAGGTCAAGCTGCTGGAAGTTCGGGTTCGAACCGCCGAGCAGGTCGAAACCGGCACGCTGCAGGAAGAAACGCGTTTCGTCGTTCACGCCGTCGCCGTCGAGATCGAAGTTCGGAGCGGTAATGTTGCCCAGAACCACGTCACGAGCCTGATCGGTCAGGAACGGGTTGGAAGCCAGCACGCCCAGCGGACGGCTGTCGCCGCCGAACAGGGCCGACTGGTAAACCGGCTGGTTGGCCAGTTCGGTCGCTTCGGTGTTGGCGTAGTTGGCTTCGAAGAAGAAGCGGACGTTGTCGGTCAGGTCATAATGGCCGAGAGCGAACAGCGTGTAACGCTCGAGGTCCGAAAGAACCTGGCTCGAACGGTTCAGGTTGAGGCCGTCACCACCAGCGGAGCTTACGATGTCCTGCCGGTCGCCGAAGTCGTAGGGAACGAGGTTGCCGTTCACGTCGAACTGCACGGTGTCGCCGTTTGCGTTGGTCAGGAAGCCGAGGCCCTGGCCGTTGGAGGGCAGGCCGCCCGCGGTCAGGATGGCGATACGACGGTTGTAGAACAGGCTCGTAGGGCTGCCACGGAAAAAGTCGTTCTGGCCATACGGGGTGTCGAGCAGCAGCACGCCTTCCTGGCGGTTGTACTCGACATTGACTGCCACGTTGCCGCGGCCGTCGGCGAAGTTGCCGCCCACGGTGGCGCTGGCGGAGTAGGATTCGCCGTAGCCTTCTTCGAAGATGCCGTACTGGGCACGGGCTTCCATGCCTTCGAAGTCATCCTTGAGGATCAGGTTGACGGTACCGGCAACAGCGTCCGAACCGTAGGTGGTGGCACCCTTCACGGCCAGCACGTCGATACGATCGATCAGCGAGACCGGGATCACGTTCAGGTCGACCTGCAGGCCGGCGCTGGCGCCGCCGAAGTTCGACGCGGTGTTCGAGGACACGAAGCGACGACCGTTGACCAGGGTCAGGGTACGCTGCGAACCGATGCCGAACAGGTTGACGAAGTTCTGGCCGACCGAGAAGCCTTCCTGGGCGCCGGCGCTGGAGACCGGGGTGCCGAAGCCGGGGACTTCGTTCAGGGCGTCGGAAACGTTGGTGAAACCGCGGGTTTCGAGTTCTTCCTCGCCGATGGCGGCGATCAGCGGTGCTGCGCCTTCGGTTTCGGGGCGCACGATGCGCGAACCGGTAACGACGATGGCGTTGTCGGCAGTCGCGGGCGCGGTGGTTACAGGTTCAACGTCATCGGCATCCTGGGCGAAGACCGGAGCGCTGATAAGAGCGGTCGCGATCGCCAGGTTGGCCGACGTAAGCCTGGTGGCGGTTGAGAATTTCACGATAAAAGTCCCTTTCGTGAAGTTGGGTGGGGGATCCACTTTTCAAAAGCGATATCCGGCGCACAGCCAAAGAGATCGCCTTGGAAACCGAGCCTAATGCCCTTCCGAACCTGCAAGTAACAGACGAAAAGGTTTCACAACCAACTTCCACGCAAAGGCGTTGCATATTTGTGACAGATATACGGATGCGGGGGCGACCCAAAAGCCGCATCCGCAATCACGTCGTGCAACGAAAATTTCAACTTGGGCGATGCATTGCCGCCGCCGTCTCTCGCGAACGGAAGGAGCGGGCCGCATCTTGCCCTGCGTCCCGTTCCTACGCGCTTTTCGCGCGCCGGCGTGGCGGAATTGCCCGCCTCCGGTCAGCCGGCGGCGCGGCGCCGATCGATCACGAGCGCTACTTCGCGTTCGAGTTTTTCGAGCGTTTCGCGATAGCAGGCGCGCTGCTGGGTGGACGGCAGCTGGCGGTGCGCCATGTGGCGGCTGATGCCGCAGACCTGCATCGCGGCGCGGTCGATCCGGCGGTCCAGGGCGGCGATCCCGCTCGGGGAAGCAAGGTTGAGGTCGTTGTAGCTGACCGTCACCGACTCGCCCTGTTCGGCAAGCGCGGGAGTTGCAGTCATGGTGCCCGCGATCATCGCGGCAGCCAGGCTGGCCTTGATTGAAATGGCCTTCATCGAGATCGTCTTCATCGGTCTTCCTCCTCCTTCGGTGCCCAGCGCCGGGAAAGTCGGCGATCCAGAGCGATGACTGTGATCTAGGGGAGGGCGAGGGCCACTTCATGCGAGTCTCGACCGGGCCACGGGGGGACTCGACAAAGTCGCATCGCACTCGACAATCGGATGACTGCACCGGACAAGCGTCGATCCGCTTTCTGTTGCAACAATGATACACTCTGGCTTGCTGCAGCGTAACATTACGAATGCGCGGACCTCGCGAAGCAGGTCGTGAACACAAAGCGGCAAAGCGCGTCGTACTTCACTTGGCGTTCAGCGGAAGGCTAGTTATAGGCGGGCCATGACTGTGAAGCTTTCGATCCGTAACGCGCTGCTGGGCGCGGCTGGTGCAACGCTCCTTGCCGGCTGCGGCGGTGGCCCCGACACAGGCGCAAGCGACCTTGCCTACGTCGCGCGCGACGTTGAATCGCTTTACTCTGCCGCGAAGTACCGGCTCGATCGCGGCGACCTGCAACTGGCCGCCGGCCTGTTCGACGAGGTGGAGCGCCAGCACCCCTATTCCCCCTGGGCCCGCCGCGCACAGCTGATGAGCGCCTTTTCCTATTACGCCGCGCGCGATTACACCCGTGCCATCCAGTCGGCGTCGCGTTTCCTCTCGATCCATCCCGGCAACCGCGATGCGCCCTACGCCTATTACCTGATCGCGATGAGCTATTACGAGCAGATCAGTGACGTGGAGCGCGACCAGGCGATCACCGAACGCGCCCTACAGGCGATGAACGAAATCGTCCGCCGCTATCCCGAAAGCACCTATGCCGACGATGCGCGGCTGAAGATCGACCTGCTGAACGATCATCTGGCGGGCAAGGAAATGGAAATCGGCCGGTTCTACGAACGCACCGGGCAATGGCTTGCCGCGCAGCTGCGGTTCCAGAACGTGATCGAGGATTACCAGACCACCAGCCACACCGCCGAAGCGCTCTATCGCCTCACCGAAACCAGCCTTGCGCTGGGCATCCCGGAAGAAGCGCAGCGTTATTCCGCAGTGCTGGGTGCCAACTATCCCGGCAACGAGTGGTATCAGAAAGCCTTCGAACTGATGCAGGACCACGCGCCCGATCGCATCGGGGGCTGATCTTTCGGCAAGGATCAGGTGCCGTAGCGCCTGTCCGCGCCCGATTGCTCGCGGCGATTGAGTTCAAGAAGGTCGCGCATTTCCGGCAGGTGGAGCGAACGGTCGAGCCGGACACCGGCTAGGCCATCGTGCGCCCAGCGGATCGTGCCCTCTATCTCGATTTCGGCAGACGCGACGATCACGATCTGGTCGCCCGCCTCGTACCTGGTGCGCCCCAGATTGCTGATGCGCGCGCCCTGCTGGGACAGTTCGATCAGCAGACCCTTGGCAGCCTTGCGGCCATCACGGCGCAGCCTGACCGGCAGCCGGGTAGCGTAACGCTTGTATGCCCTGATCGTGAGCACCGACATCGCTGCCAAGCCCTCCTGAATTGCCCAAACCTCGAAATGCCAATGCAGTGTGAGCGGAAATGGTTAAGAAACGGTAGCCATCCACCTTTTGCCGCGCGGCAATCGTTGCGCTGGCTGGGGCGGCGACGTAAAGCCGGTCGCAGCTATGCTCACCGCGCTTTCTATCCGGAACATCGTGCTGATCGAAGCGCTCGACCTGGCGTTCGGGCCGGGGCTCGGCGTGCTGACCGGGGAGACCGGGGCGGGCAAGTCCATCCTGCTCGATGCGCTTGGCCTGGTGCTGGGCAACCGCGCCGATTCCGCCTTGGTTCGCGCGGGGGAAGAACAGGCGAGCGTGACCGCGACATTCGAATTCGGTGCGTTGCCGGTTCTGGTTAAGGAGGCGCTGGACGAGGCGGAAGTGGACGTCGAACCGGGCGAACCGCTGATCATCCGTCGTCGCCTGAAGGCCGATGGCGGCTCGAAGGCTTTCGTCAACGATCAGCCCGTCGGCGTTGCCCTGCTGCGCGCACTTTCCGCCGCGCTGGTGGAACTTCACGGCCAGCACGACGATCGCGGCCTGGTGAACCCGCGCGGCCACCGCGCCCTGCTCGATCGTTATGCGAATGCCGATGTGGCAGGCGTCTCCGCCGCGTGGGACGAGTGGCGCAAGGCGCGCGAGAAGCTGGCCGATGCGCGCGAGGCGATAGAGCAGGCAAAAGCCGATCAGGACCTGCTGCTTGCCCACCTTGCCGAACTCACCAACATCGAACCGCAGGAAGGCGAGGAGGAAAGCCTCGCCAATGCCCGCACCGACATGCAGAAGGGCGAGAAGCTGGCAGGCGACCTCGAAGACCTGCGCACCGTATGGGATGGGTCGGACTCGCCGCTTGCATCGCTGCGCGTGGCCGCACGCAAGCTGGACCGGATCGCGCCCGAGCATCCCCTTCTGGCCGAGGCCCTCGCCGCGCTGGACCGCGCGGTGATCGAGGCGGGCGAGGCGGAGGACAAGCTTCAGGCTGCAGGCGAGGCATTGCAGCACGATCCGCTGGAACTGGACCGTATCGAGCAGCGCCTGTTCGAACTGCGTGCCTTGGCGCGCAAGCACAACTGCCAGGTCGACGACCTGCCCGAAGTCATGCGCTCGCTTCGCGAGAATCTGGACGCCATCGAGCAGGGCGATGCCGACCTCGCCGACCTGGAAAGAGCCGAGCGTAGCGCACACGAGATCTATCGCGCCCGCGCCGAGGCTCTGCACGGAACGCGCGTGGCCGCCGCCATGCAACTGGACGAGGCGGTGGCGGCGGAACTTGCTCCGCTGAAGCTCGATGCCGCGCGGTTCAGGACAGCCGTGGCGGAGCAGCCGGAAGAGAAGTGGGGACCGCAGGGGATGGACTCGGTCGAATTCCTGATAGCCACCAATCCCGGCGCGGATTTCGCTCCGCTCACCAAGATTGCATCGGGCGGCGAACTGTCGCGCTTCATCCTCGCGCTGAAAGTGGCGCTGGCGGAGCAGGGCGGAGCGGCGACAGTCATCTTCGACGAGATCGATCGCGGCGTTGGCGGCGCTGTCGCTTCTGCCATCGGCGAGCGGCTGGCGCGGCTCGCGGGTGACGGCGGGCAACTGCTGGCCGTGACGCACAGCCCGCAGGTCGCCGCGCGCGGCCGCACGCACTACATGATCGCCAAGGCATCGTCGGGAACGGTAACGAAGACCTCGGTCGCGCTGCTCGACGAAGGCGGGCGGCAGGAAGAGATCGCGCGGATGCTCTCGGGTGCGGAAATCACCGACGAGGCGCGTGCGCAGGCGGACCGGTTGCTGGAGGGAGTATGATGAGAGGATTTCTGCCGATTGCGGTGCTTCTGCTGTCAGGGTGCATGACTCCCGGCCAGGATAGCGAGACCGCTGCCGATCCGCTGCCGCCGCTCGCCGTGCAGAAGGACGCGCCACGCCTTGCGATGCTGGAGCATGTGCTGGGCGGATATTTCTCCTCCGACATCACCAACCCGCCCACCGTCTGCGCCAGCTGGCACGACGGGCGTGAGGAAGAAGCGCTGCCGCCGGACGAGGAAGTGGCGCTGATCGCCCGTTTCCCGCAACTCGCCCCGATGACGCGCTGCATCCGCACCGACAGGGGCTGGCGCGATGCGGAAACGGAGCAGCCCGCGCTTGTCTTCACGGTGCACAATTTCACTTGCTCCAGCGAGACCTCGTGCAGTGCCTGGGCCGGTTACCGCTCTAGCGAAGAGAATTCGATGAGCTATCTCTTTCGCGGAGAATGGAACGGCGAGGAATGGCAGTTCACCCGCGACATGAGGATCATCGCGGAGTGAGCGAGACCATTACCGAAGCCGAGGCCGCCAACGAACTGATGCGGCTGGCGAAGCAGATCGCGAAGCACAACCGGCTCTACCATGCCGAGGATGATCCCGAGATTTCGGACGCTGAATACGATGCGCTGGTGAGGCGCAACGCCGAGCTGGAAGAACAATTCCCGCACCTTGTGCGCGAGGATTCGCCGAGCAGGGACGTGGGTCACGACGTCAGCGCCTCGCCGCTTTCCAAGGTGACGCACGAGGTTCGCATGATGAGCCTCGACAACGCTTTCTCGGACGAGGAGGTAGAGGAATTCGTCGCCCGCGTGCGGCGCTTCCTGTCGCTGGCCGAGGACGAGCCGGTCGCCTTCACTGCAGAGGACAAGATTGACGGTCTATCCTGCTCGCTGCGTTACGAGAGCGGCAAGCTGGTGCTCGCCGCCACGCGCGGGGACGGGCAGGTGGGCGAGAACGTGACGCCGAACGTCGCGCATATCGCCGATATTCCGCAGCAGCTGCGCGGTGAAGACGTGCCAGAAGTCTTCGAGGTGCGCGGCGAGGTTTACATGGCAAAAGAGGACTTTGCCGCACTCAATGCTGCGCAGGAGGAAGCAGGCGACAAGCTGTTCGCAAACCCGCGCAACGCAGCGGCAGGATCGCTGCGCCAGAAGGATGCAAGCGTTACGGCGAAGCGTCCCTTGCGCTTCTGGGCACACGGTTGGGGCGCTGCCAGCGAAGTGCCGGGCGATACGCAGCTGGACGTCATGCGGCGGATCGAGGCATGGGGCCTGCCCATTTCGCCCGATCTGAAATTGTGCAACGATGTGAAATATATGCTGCAGCATTATCGCAGCATTTCCGAAGGCCGGGCGGACCTGCCCTATGAGATCGACGGAGTGGTCTACAAGGTCAACCGCCTCGACTGGCAGAAGCGCCTCGGCTTCGTGGCGAAGGCACCGCGCTGGGCCATGGCGCACAAGTTTCCCGCAGAGCGCGCAGAGACGACGCTTGAAAACATCGACATCCAGGTTGGCCGCACGGGCAAGCTGACGCCTGTCGGACGGCTGGCCCCGGTGCTGGTGGGCGGCGTCACCGTGACCAACGTCACGCTGCACAACCGCGACGAGATCGAGCGGCTGGGTGTGCGCCCCGGCGACCGCGTGGTGGTCCAGCGCGCGGGCGATGTGATCCCGCAGGTGGTGGAGAACCTTACCCGCGACGAGGACCGGCCAGCATTCGACTTTCCCGCCGAATGCCCCGTCTGCGGCAGCGAAGCCGTGAGCGAGGAAGGCGAGGTCGACGTGCGCTGCACGGGCGGCCTGATCTGCAAGGCACAGCAGTTCGAAAGGCTCAAGCACTTCGTCAGCCGCGCCGCGCTGGATATCGAGGGCATGGGCGAGAAGACAATTGCCGAGTTCATGGAGCACGGCTGGCTGGACGAGGGACCCGCTGCGATCTTCCGCCTGCACAAGCGGCGCGACGACCTCCTGGCGCTGGAAGGCTGGAAGGAAAAGTCGGTCGACAATCTCATCGCCAGCATCGAGGCAAAGCGCGAGCCGGACGCCGCGCGGCTGCTGTTCGGCCTCGGCATCCGCCATGTCGGCGCGGTGACGGCGCGTGACCTGATGAAAAACTTCCACGAACTGCCGACCTTGCGCGAAACGGCGCAGCAGGCACGCGCGGGCGACGAGGATGCTGCAGCCGCGCTCACCAGCATCGATGGCATCGGCGGCGCCGTGGTGGAGGCGCTGGGCGATTTCTTCCACGAGGAACACAACCGCACCGTCTGGGACGACCTGCTCTCCGAAGTCTCTCCGCCGCGTTACGAGGTGGAGACGATGGACTCTCCCGTCGCGGGCAAGACGGTGGTGTTCACCGGCAAGCTGGAAACCATGAGCCGCGACGAGGCCAAGGCGCAGGCCGAACGGCTGGGCGCGAAGGCCAGCGGCTCGGTCAGCGCCAAGACGGACCTGCTGGTGGCAGGCCCCGGCGCAGGGTCCAAGCTGAAAAAGGCAGAGGAACTGGGGATCGAGGTGATCGACGAGGCGGGCTGGGCCGCCATCGTCGCAGCTGCTGGCTGACCTAGTCGTTCGGCATCAGGTGGATTTCGCGCACGCAGGACGTGTCCCGCTGGCCCAGCGCGAACACCACGGCATCGGCGATATCCTCGGGTTGCAGCTTGGTCGGCTTTCCTTCGTCGAAGAAGGGCGTGTCCACCATTCCCGGCGAAATGACCGTGCAGCGCCCGCCCCATTCGCGCATTTCCTCTGCCAGGTTCCCGGCAAAGCCATGCACGAACCACTTGGTCGCGCCGTAGATCGAGCCTTTCATGTGATCGCGTCCGGCCTTGGAGCCTGTGACGACGAACATGCCCCTGGTCTTGCGCAGGTGGGGCAGGGTGGCGTGGGCGGTGTAGAGCACGGCCAGGATGTTGAGGTGGATCATGTCGTGCCACTCGGCAGGATCGCCGTTCTCCACGCCGGGATTGTCCACGCCCTTTCCGGCATTGGCGAACACGCCGTCGAGGCCGCCGAAGTGGTCGACGGTTTTCGCCACCGCCTCGTTCACGGCGTCACGGTCTGTCACATCGCAGGCAAGCGCGAGGGCGGCATCGCCGATCTCATCGGCCAGCGTTTCCAGCTTGTCCTCGGAACGGGCGAGCAGGGCAACGTTCCATCCGGCCCTGGCGGCGGCGCGCGCGGTGGCCGCGCCGATGCCGGTGGAGGCTCCGGTGATAAGCAGGGTCTTGGTCATGATAGTCACTCTTGCATTGGGAGGGGAATGCAAGGGTAATGGCTGGCGAGGCTTCCCGGTTCCGCCGCCGAAACGGGCGCTCAGGTGTGGGAAGGGCCGCGCCTGTCGATCTCTCCCCTGCCCAGATCACGCAAGTCGAAATGGGCACGGATGTGGTCGAGCACGGCGGGGTACAGCGGGTTATCGAACAGGAGCCCGGCATATGGCTGCTCCTGCCAGCGGATAGTCGCATCGATGGGGCCCACCGGGCCGATCCTGATGGTGACGGCCTTGCCGGGCGTGAGGTATCCCATCCGGTCGAAGATGCGGCAGCCGCGCTCCGACAGGTCGACGATGGTCACATCGCGCTTGCCCGTACCGGTGCGTATCTTGCCGATGATGGAAATATCGTGTCGCTGCGCGTCGCGTTCCGTCATTGCGATCTTGCCCCGTCCATCGTTTCTGACCCCTGATCCCTGGACCTACAGACCACACTATCGCGCGGCAATGGCGAAACACGCAGGGTAACGCCGGTATTAACCCTTAGGTCTCGCGGTTTTCCGCCGTGCCGGGTTCGGGTATCCATTTCATCACCCCGCCGGCAAACGGCGTCCACATGCCCATCTCGATCCCGGCCTCGGCCAGGGCATTGCCGACCCAGGTGTTGCAGGTGTTGGCGAGCGTGTAGCTGCCTTTCGCATCGTAATAGGCATCGTCGACATAAGTGCCTGACAGGATCTGGCGCGTCTCTCCGGCAGGGACGGGAGGGAGCGCATCTTCTATGGCCGCGACGAGCCGCTCGTACTGGAGCAGCGAAATCTCGAGCGGGCGATGGTTCGGACCCGCGCCGGGGCGCACGTAATGGCTCACCCGCATCAGCGGATCGCCGCCGACCGTGGCGATACGCAGCGCGGTGGTGGCTTTCAGGTCGCTCCAGGTGGGCACGTTCAGGAAGACTTCGCGCTCGCCCCAGCCGATGGAAAGGTGCGTGGGCATCCGACCAAGTTCGTCCGCCTGTGATGCGCTGGGAAATGTCTCCCGCCAGTCCTTGCTGGCGGACACCACCGGCACGATGATGCCCGTGTGCGTGCCGTTCGTTTCCACCATGATGGTGACCGTTTGCGGCGCTGCAGCCTCGCTTTTTACCGTCTCGTGGCCGGGGATCGAACTGCCGACCCATGCGGCAAGCGGATAGCCCACGACCAAGGCGAGAAGCACTGCGAGCACGATCAGCGCGCCGCGCAACAGGCGCCGCCCTATGCCCGGACGCTCTACCCCTGGAACCGGTGCCGCAGCCACAGGATGCTCCAGTCCCCGTTCACGATCCGTCGGTGCAGGCGGAAGCCCGCCCGGCGATAGGCGGCGCGCACGCTCTCTTCCTGCTTTTCCAGCAGGCCCGCCAGCAGGATGCTGCCGCGCGGCGAGACGGCCCCGGCGAAATCGTGCGCCATGTCGATCAGCGGACCGGCCAGGATGTTGGCGATCAGCAGGTCGTAAGGTGCGCGCGCCTGCAGGGCAGGGTCGTCCATCCCGTCTGCGATCACCATGGCCAGCTGGCCGCGATCGGTGCCGAGGGGAATGTGGTTCAATTCGCAATTGGTTACGACGGCAGGGCCGCACACCGGATCGATGTCGCTCGCCGTGGCAAGAGCCAGCGGCCACAGGTCCATTGCGGCAAAGGCGAGGAGGCCGGTGCCCGTGCCGATATCGGCGACGTTGCCGGGCAAAAGCCCCTGTGCCTTCATGATGTGCAGCATTTCGAGGCAACCGGCGGTCGTCTCGTGCTGTCCGGTGCCGAATGCCTGCGCTGCGGGAATGACGAATTCGGTCAGCAAAGGATCACCCAGCGCGGAGTGATCGGGCGTGCGCACGCGGAAACGGCCTGCGCGAATGGGTTCCACGCCTTTCTGGCTTTCGCTGACCCAGTCGGTGTCGGGCAGCTTCTCCGCGAGGATCGGCGGCACCGGCTCGTTGAACAATTCGTGCAGGGCCTTGCGCTCTGCTTCGGTGGGCTTGCCTTGCGTATAGGCTTCAAGCCGCCATACGTCAGGCTCCTTGGGATCGACCTCGTATGCGGTGAGGACGATGTTCTCGTCCCAGCCGATGCTCTCGTCGCGCCGGTCCAGCGCGGCATCGACCTGCGCTTTCGAAGCGAGGGCGGACAACTTCCAGCTCATTGCGCGGCTTCCATCGCCAGGCGTTCCTCCAGTACGGCCAGCCTGTCTGCGGCATAGGCGGCGCAGGTCATACCGCTTTGCCAGTCACTTGCCAGCACCTTGTCGCGCATGCCGCTGGCGGACGGGTGGGGAGTGAGGAGAATGTCGCAGTCGAGCGCGGCGAGCCGGGCAAGGCCATCGCGGAAAGCCTGCACGTAGTCCGGATGATCGGTGAAGCGATATTTGTCGGCACTGATCGCGGAGAGGCTGTCGGCATAGACTACGCTCTTGCAATAACCCGCCTCGCAGCTTTCCCACTGCCACGTCAGCGCGCCGGGCGTGTGGCCGGGCGTGGCGACGGGCGTGAAGGTGAGCTCCGCGATGCCGATCGGCGTGCCGGGCGTGATGGCGGAAACGACGGCGCGCGGCACGGGATGCATGGGATCGTGCATGCCGAATTGCGGGTCTTCGGGATGCTCCTCGCCGCTTTCGATTACCTCAAGGGCTTCTGGCGAGGTATAGATCGGCGCGCCGGTGTTCTGGTGCACCCACCAAAGCCCGCCGACATGATCGAAATGCTCGTGACTGGTCAGCACGCCGCGCAGGTTCTGCGGCTGGAAACCCAAAGTGCGGATATTGCTCAAGACCACGCGCGCGCCGTTGCGGGTGCCGCTGTCGATCAGCACGTGGCCCTCCGGCCCGGCGACGAGCACGGCGGAAATGCCGCAGGTGCCCACGTGATAGGTGTCGCCGTACACGCGAAAGGGCTGGGCGCGCTTGTCCCACTCGTCCCAGTCGGCACATTCCTGCGCCCAGGCAGAGCCGTCGTCCGCATTGGCACGCGCGGCTTCAAGCGTGGCTGCGCTGGTCCGCGGCACCGGCGGCTGCGGAGCGACGCAGGCCGCCAGCGACAGGCTGGCCAAGACCGCCAGAGACCTAGCGGACATAGCTGGCACCATTGGCGTCGATCACCGCGCCGGTCATGCTGGGCGGGGCGTCGAGCGAGCAGAAGACGGCGATATCGGCGATTTCCTCCGGCTCCGCCACGCGCCCCAGCGGAATATCGGCAAGCAGGCCGGGGCCGCCCCGGCTTTCCAGGTAGTCGCGTGCCATGGAGGTGTCGGTGAAGCCCGGCGTGATGGCGAAGGACAGAATGCCTTCCGACGCATAGCCGCGGGCGATGGTCTTGTGCATGGCCACCATGCCCCCCTTGGCCGCGGCGTAATGCCAGTGCGCCGGGCTGTCCCCGCGATAGGCCGCGCGGCTGGAGATGTGGACGATGCGCCCGCCGCTTCCGCGCTCCTGCCAGTGGCGCACGGCGAACCGGCTGAGCTGGGCCGCGGCGGTCAGGTTGATGCGCAGCGTATCCTCCCACCGGTCCAGCCACTCGATGTCGCTGGCGATGAGGGGGATCTGCTCGAACAGTCCGGCATTGTTCACCAGCACGTCGATCCGGCCATCGAGGCGGTCCAGCGCTTCGTGCCACAACATCTGCGGCGCGGGCGGATCGGCGAAGTCGGCGGCGATGGTGCGCGAATCGACGGCCCGCGTGGCGTGGCCCATCACGTTGCAGCCGCGTTCTGCCAGCTGGTCCGCTATCGCCTGGCCGATGCCCCTGCTGCTGCCGGTTACGAGAATGTTTGTCATGGCACACGGTCATAGCGGCGGCCAAGCTGCGGGGAAAGTGCAGGAAATGCGACAGGTAAGGCGCGAAGGATTATGCACGACCTGCCCGAAGGGCCGCTTGTAACGCGCGTCACAATCGCTAGAGGGATGGCACGAACCTTTGGGCTCACTTACACGCAATGGGACGTTACATGGCAAATCGCCCGCTTTCACCGCACCTGCAAATCTGGAAATGGGGGCCGCACATGGCGGTATCCATCCTGCACCGCGTCTCCGGCGACGGCATGGCCATCATCGGGCTGGGCGTGCTGCTGTGGTGGCTGGGATCGCTGGCGAGCGGTCCCGAGGCTTACGAAAGCTTCGCCGGGCACGCGGGCAGCTGGTACGGCACCATCGTGCTGATCGGCCTGACCTGGGCCTTCTTCACCCACATGTGCTCCGGCCTGCGCCACTTCGTGCTGGACCTTGGCGCGGGGTACGAGCTCGACACCAACCGCAACTGGTCGGTCATCTCGATGGTCGGCGGCGTTGCGCTGACCGTGGCCTTCTGGGCCTTCATTCTGCTGGCTTGAGGAAGGGATAGACACCATGGGTAACGGAACTTCCATCGGCCGGGTACGCGGCCTCGGCGCCGCCCACCAGGGTCCGCATCACTGGCTGGTGCAGCGCTTCACCGCCGTCGGCAACCTCGTGACGGTGCTGTTTCTCGGCCTGTCGCTGGCACTGCTGGGCGACTATTCCTACGCCAGCGTTTCCGGCTGGCTGTCTTCCCCGCTGCCCGCCTTCATGGTGACGCTGCTGGTGATCTCCACCTTCTGGCATGCCAAGCTGGGCCTGCAGGTCCTGATCGAGGATTACCTGCACGAAGCCGGCACCAAGTTTGCCGCCATCCTCCTTTTGAACATCGCCAGCTTTGCAGGCGCCGCTTTCGGCCTGTTCTGCATCGCTCGCCTCGCATTCTCCGCAGGAGCTGCCTGACATGGCAAACAAGGCCACTTTCGAAATCAACGGCAAAGCCTACCCGATCGTCGACCATACCTATGACGTGGTCGTCGTCGGCGCGGGCGGCTCGGGCCTGCGCGCCACGATGGGCGCGGCAGAAGCAGGTCTCAAGACGGCCAACATCTCCAAGGTCTTCCCCACCCGTTCGCACACCGTTGCGGCGCAGGGCGGCATCGCCGCTTCGCTGGGCAACAACACGCCCGACCACTGGCAGTGGCACATGTACGACACCGTGAAAGGTGCCGACTGGCTGGGCGACCAGGACGCCATCGAATACCTGGCGCGCGAAGCCCCGCAGGCGGTCTACGAGCTGGAGCATGCAGGCGTGCCCTTCAGCCGCAACGAGGACGGCACGATCTACCAGCGCCCCTTCGGCGGGCACATGCAGAACATGGGCGAAGGCCCGCCGGTGCAGCGCACCTGCGCCGCGGCCGACCGTACCGGCCACGCCATGCTGCACGCGCTCTACCAGCAGAGCCTGAAGTACAGCGCCGATTTCTACATCGAATACTTCGCCATCGACCTCATCATGAAGGACGGTGCCTGCGTCGGCGTGATCGCCATGTGCCTGGACGATGGCTCCATCCACCGCTTCCGCAGCCACGGCGTGGTGCTGGCAACGGGCGGCTATGGCCGCTGCTACTACACCGCCACCTCCGCCCACACCTGCACGGGTGACGGCGGCGGCATGGTGCTGCGCGCGGGCCTGCCCTTGCAGGACATGGAATTCGTGCAGTTCCACCCCACCGGCATCTACGGCGCGGGCGTGCTGATCACCGAAGGCGCGCGCGGCGAGGGCGGCTATCTCACCAACTCCGAGGGCGAGCGTTTCATGGAACGCTATGCGCCGTCCGCAAAGGACCTCGCCAGCCGCGACGTCGTCTCCCGCTCCATGGCGCTGGAAATGCGCGAAGGGCGCGGCGTGGGTCCGGACAAGGATCACATCTACCTGCACCTCGATCACATCGATCCCAAGGTGCTGGCAGAGCGCCTGCCCGGCATTACCGAAAGCGGCAAGATCTTTGCCGGCGTCGACCTGACGCGCCAGCCGCTGCCCGTCACCCCGACGGTGCACTACAACATGGGCGGCATCCCCTGTAACTATCACGGCGAAGTCGTGACCATCGGTGCGGACGGAAACCCCGATACCGTGGTGCCCGGCCTCTTCGCCGTGGGCGAGGCGGCCTGCGTTTCGGTGCACGGCGCGAACCGCCTCGGTTCCAACTCGCTGATCGATCTCGTGGTGTTCGGCCGCGCGACGGGCTTCCGCCTGAAGGAACTGATCACGCCGGGCCAGAGCCACGACGAACTGGCGCCGGACAACGCTGATTTCGCGCTGACCCGCCTCGACCACTTCCGCCATGCCAACGGCGATTCGCCGACGGCTGCGGTGCGCGCGGACATGCAGAAGACGATGCAGAAGCACGCCGCCGTGTTCCGCGACAGCGAACTGATGGCAGCGGGCGTCAAATCTCTGGCCGAGACCAACAAGCGGATGCAGGACATCAAGGTTCACGACCGTTCGCTGATCTGGAACTCCGACCTGATCGAGACGCTGGAACTGGACAACCTGATGGCGCAGGCCGTCGTTACCATGTCCAGCGCCGAAAACCGCAAGGAAAGCCGCGGCGCCCACGCGCACGAGGACTTCCCGGAGCGCGACGATGCCAACTGGATGAAGCACACCGCGGCCTGGTTCGAAGGCTGGGGCGGCAGCAGCGGCGAGGTGCGGATCGATTACCGCCCGGTGCACGAATACACGCTGACCGACGACGCGACCTACATCGAGCCGAAGAAGCGCGTTTACTGAGGCCGCGCTTCCAGTGACGCGAAAGCCTCCATCGAAGTCTCCGGTCAGTAAGCGCCTCGATGGATACTGGAAGCTCGAAGTCGCCAACGCGGCGCTGATCCCCGCTTTCGTGGTGGCCATGAGCCACATCTATGGCGAGGGCGCTGGCTGGCTTACGTGGCTGGCGCTGTTTCCGACGGCGGGCCTGCTGTTGGTCGGCGGCCTCTACTGGCGCGGCAAGCTGCGCGCGCTGGAAGGCAGCGAACGGGCTCTCGATGCTGCGTTACGGCTGGCCGACAAGGCGCAATGGCCCTCCCTTGTCTTGTCGCTACTGTCAGTCTCACTCGTGCTCGCAGACCTGCTGATCGGCCTGCCGGGTGTAACCGGCACCGATCGCTGGGCGGCGGGCGGTTCCGGCATACTGGCCCTGCTGGAGTACGTGAATTACTACCACCGCCAGTTGCAGCACTTTGATAATGCGTCGGATTTCAAGCGCTTGCTCACCGGGCGCGGGATGCGGCCCGCAAAGATGGCCGTCGACCTTGCCGCATGGCGTGGCGATTGACATTTGCGCCGCGCAGGCGCGAGAACACATCGATGCGCACCGCTCTCGCCTTGCTCGCCCTGCTGTCCACGGCCACCCCCGCCGCCGCCCAGCTTTCTCCCGCCGAAGAGACCATGGTCCGCACGGTGGAGGCGCATTTCGAGGAGGACGTGACGCTCCTCGAACGCATCACCAACGTCAATTCCGGTACGCACAACCACGAGGGTGTGCGCGCAGTGGGCCAGATGCTTGTGCCGGAGTTCGAGGCGCTGGGCTTCGACGTCGAGTGGATCGACCAGGCGCACGTCGACCGGGCAGGGCACCTGTTCGCCCGTCGCGAAGGCGATAGCGACGCGCCGCGCATCCTGATGATCGGCCATATCGACACCGTTTTCGAGCCGTCTTCCCCGTTCCAGCTTTTCGCGCGTGACGGCGACAGGGCGACCGGCCCCGGCGTGGTGGACGACAAGGGCGGGATTGTCGTGATCCTCGCCGCTCTGCGCGCAATGGAGGCGGCGGGCACGCTTGAAGGTGCGAACATCGTCGTCGCGCTGACGGGGGACGAGGAGGACGCAGGCGATCCGATCGCGCAATCGCGCCAGCACCTGATCGAGGCGGGGCAGTGGGCCGACGTGGCGCTGGGGTTCGAGCAGCTTTCGACGGACGAGGGGCGCGACATGGGCGTGGTTGCCCGGCGGTCCTCCAACAGCTGGACGCTGACGACGAGCGGGCGCACCGGCCATTGCTCGGGCGTGTTCAGCGAAGGCGCGGGATATGGCGCGATCTACGAGATGGCGCGCATCCTCGATGCCTTCCGCGTGCAACTGCCGGAGGAAAACCTCACCTACAACGTGGGCTTCATGGCGGGGGGCACGCCTGCCGAAATGGGCGCGGACAACCTCTCCGCGACTGCCGTCGGCAAGACCAATATCATCCCCGACAGCGCCGTGGCGCGCGGCGACCTGCGCACGCTGACTCAGGAACAGACCGACCGCGCGGTGGCGGCGATGCAGGCCATCGTCGATGCCAACCTGCCGGGCACGGACGCGCAGATCGAATTCGCCTTCCGCTATCCGCCGATGGCACCCACCGAGGGTAACACCGCCCTGTTCGAAACGCTGAACGCCATCAACGCGGACCTGGGGCTGGAGCCGATGGGCGTGTTCCCGCCCGCAAGGCGCGGCGCAGCCGACATCAGCTTCGTCGCACCTTTCGCCGATGGCCTAGCCGGGATGGGGCCCGAGGGTTCGGGCAGTCATGCCGAGGGGGAAAGCGTGGACCTGCGCAGTGTCACCCGGCAGGCGCAGCGCGCCGCGATCCTGATGAGCAGGCTGGCGGAAAATCCCGTCGCACGGGAAGAGTAGAGAGGGTTATTCGACCCCTGCGGTTCCGGCAGGTTCCACCACCCGCGCCTCGACGATCTCGACAGGCTCGGCCAGCATCTGGCCTCTCATCCAGCCTTCTCCCTTGTCCGGATCGGTCGGCAGGGCGTGGATCGCCTCGACCACGTCCATGCCTTGGGTGACATAGCCGAACACGGCATAGCCCGCCCGTCGCGCGGGATCGTCCGACGTGGGATCGGCGTCCAGCCCGGTCTGGTCGCCCAGCATGATCGAGAAGTCGCCGTTCGCCGTGCCGGGTTCGCCCATGGCCATCGAGAGCGCGCCGCGTGAATGGGTGAGGCCCGTTTCGCTGGTCGGCTCGTGCTCGATTCCGGGAAGCACGCGTTCCGGATCCCACTGGGTGCCGCCCTGGATCAGGCCGTTGGGCTGCTCGCCCCAGTCGAGCGGCATGGCGCGGTAGAACACGGTGCCGTCGAAGCGGTCCTCCTCTACGTAGCGCAGGAAATTGGCCGCCGTGATCGGTGCGCGCTCCATTTCCAGCGCGATCACGATGTCGCCCATCGTGGTCTGCAACACGACGTCCCTCGTCTCGTAATCCGCTTCCGGTGGCACCTCGGCAATGTCCTGCGCGGCGAGCGGGGTGGCGAGGAGCGAGAGCGGCAGGACGAATCGTTTCAGCATGTCCGCCATCCTGCACCGGCGTGCCTCGCGCAGCAATGAACAGGTCCCCGCGAGTTCACTTGGTATTCAGTTCGTCGCTCTCAATGCACGTTTCATCGCAAATATCGAAGGAGAGTGCGCGATGAGACGAGAACGAACACCCGGCATGAAACTGTTGCTGGCGGGATTGGTGGCAGCCGTGCTGATCGTGCCGCTGCTGATGGTCTATGCGCTGGTCTACGACCGGCAGGAGGAGTCCGAGCGGGCGCAGGAGCAGATCACGCGCGGCTGGGGCGGGGCGCAGACGATCACCGGCCCGGTGCTGGTCATCCCGTTCACGGACGAGGTGGTGGAAGCCGAAACGGTCGATGGCGTCACGACGCAGCGACGGCGGCAGGTGCAGCGCGAACTGTTCGTCTCTCCGCAGCAGCAGGACATTGCGACGGCGCTCGATCCCGACCGCAAGGGCTATGCCATCTACGAAAGCGTGGTCTATTCCGGCACGCTGGAAGGCACGGCGCGTTATGCGCTAACGAGCGAGCTTGAGCGCCTCGATATCGACCGGGCGGACCTGATGTTTGACGAGGCCGAACTGCGCTTCGGCATTTCCGATACGCGCGGACTTTCAGACGGGGCCAGCGTTTCCGCCGACGGAAATGCGCTGGAACTCAGCCCGGGCAACGGTCCGCTGGCGACCGGCGGCGCGGGCTTTTCCGCCGCCGTCACGGGCTGGACGGGCGAGCAGCCGCTTGATGTGCGCTGGAGCTATGGCCTGCGCGGCACGCGTTCGCTCTCGCTGGTCCCGCGCGGGGGAGACACGCAATGGCGCGTCACCTCGCCATGGCCGCACCCGAGTTTCACCGGCGGATACCTGCCCGAACCTTCGCAAACCGAAACCGGCGAAGGCGGCTTCACCGCCGTCTATCCCGGCATCACCAACCTTGCGCTGGGTCAGAGCCTGCTGTCCGTGGCGGACCAGCCGGCGTCCGAAGGCGAGGCCACGCAGCCTGCCACCATCGGCCTTGTCGAGCCGGTCGATCTCTACAGCCAGGTGGACCGGGCGGTGAAGTACGGCTTTCTCTTCATCGGCTTCACCTTCGCGGCGCTGCTGATGTTCGACATCGTGGGCGGCGCGCGGGTCGCCTCGGCGGAATACCTGCTGAACGGCGCGGGCCTGATCCTGTTTTTCGTTATGCTGCTCGCCTTTGCCGAGGTGATCGGGTTCGGCCTTGCCTACCTCCTCGCCGCCGCAGCGATCATCGCTCTGCTTACGGCCTACAGCGCCGCGGTGCTCGGCACCTGGAGGCGTGCCGCGTTCATCGGCGCGATGCTGGCGGGCCTCTATGCCGTGCTCTACGTGCTGCTGAACGAGGAGACGTACTCGCTCGTCATCGGTTCGCTGCTGCTGTTCGCCGCGCTGGCGGGCGTGATGTATGCCACCCGCAACGTGGACTGGTCCGCCGTGGGCCGTAACGGCGACGAGGCCGCAGCCTAGTCGCAAGAAGCAGGAGCTGGGTCAGATCACTTCGGCGATCAGGCCCAGCTCCTTCGCTTTCTCGCAGCCGATGTACCAGTTCTCCGGCGCCCGGTCGCGCACGTCCTCGAACGAGACGTCGCTGCCTTTCACGATATCGCGAAAGCCCGCTTCCTCGATCTCGATGGAATGCTCGATCTCGTTCAGGGCGGCTTTCAACTGATAGATGCAGCTTTTCAGCGGACCGGACAGGTTGATCGTCTTGGCGATCTGGCGTTCGTGAATCAGCAGGCTGGAATCCCTGGTCATGAACCGATGACTGACGGGGAAGCCCGCCATGAAGGTGGCCCCGGCGGAATAGACGGCGGACTTGCCGAGAAAGTAGATCTCCCGCCCTGGTTCGCGCAGCAGGCGAATGTCGTCGGCCATCGTGCGGGCGACTTCGGGATTGCCGCCCAGCGTGGTGATCGCCACCACCAGCGGGCCTTCGGTCGGCGCATTGGCGAGCTGGTCGCGGAATTCGGCGTACATCGCCTCGTCCACGCTGCCGATCAGGCGGAGCTGCGGGCTGGTGAGGACGGTCTGGCGCTTGCTTTGTTCACTCATGCCCATCCAACAGGCGGGAATGGTGGACGTTCCGTTCAGCGCCAGCGAATGTTGTCGCGCGACAATTCTGCCGGGCTGGCCTTGCCCATCAGCTTCATGGTGCGGGCAATTTCCTGCGAGAGTATGCCAACGGCACGCTCCACGCCGTCCTCTCCCGCCGCCGCCAGAGCGTAAAGATAGAGCCGTCCGCCGCTTGCCGCCTTTGCGCCCATGGACAGCGCCTTCACCACGTGGCTGCCGCGCGTCACGCCGCCGTCGAGGATGACCTCCACCCGGTCGCCCACGGCATCGACGATCTCGGCCAGCTGGTCGAACGGGGCACGCCCGCCATCCAGTTGCCGCCCGCCGTGGTTCGATACCATGATGGCATCCACGCCCATGTCCGCCGCACGGCGCGCGTCGCCGACGGACATGATGCCCTTGAGGCAGAACGGTCCGCCCCAGTCGTCGCGCAACTGCTCCGCCGCCTGCCAGTTTAGGCCGGGATCGAGCATGGAGTCGAAATAGTCCTGAATGGAGATCGCCTTGCCGCTGCCCGCGTCCACGTGGGTGGAGAGGTTGGGCAGGTCGAACTTCTCGCGAAAAAGGAAATTCAGCGCCCACTTCGGGTGGGCGGCGTAACTCAGCACGTTGGCGGGGGCGAAGCGAGGCGGGGTGGTGAAGCCGGTGCGCTTGCAGCGTTCCCGATTGCCGGAAACGATGGTGTCCACCGTCAGCGTGATGGCATCGAACTTCGCCGCTTTCGCCCGCTCCACCAGCGCGGCGTTGAGGCCGCGATCCTTGTGGAAGTAATATTGCAGCATCTTGGGGCCGCTCCACCGCTCGCCCACTTCCTCGATACTGACGGTGGAGAGGCTGGAGATGCCGAACCACAGGCCGTATCGCTCCGCCACCGCTGCGACGGCGCGCTCGCCCTGCCAGTGGAAGATGCGTTGCAGCGCCGTAGGGCTGAGCATCAGTGGCAGCGCGGTTTCGCGGCCCATGATCGTGGTGGAAAGGTCCAGACTGTCCGCGCCCACCAGCACGTCCGGCACCAGGTCCACGTCGGCGAAGGCGGCAGTGTTGCGATCGCGCGTGGCCTCGTCGTCGGCGGCGCCGTCGATATAGTTGAACACGGGGAAGGGCAGGCGTCTCCGCGCAAGCTCGCGGAAATCGGCGATCTTGTGGCAGTCGGACAGGCGCTGCACGGAATAGTCGTTCCGGTCTTTCACGCGGTTGTTCCCCTTCCTGCGCCAGAGGCGGCGTGCCTGCCAGCCTTCGTGTACGCAGGCAAGTGGCGAGAAAGTTCCAGGGGAAACTTGCATTCAGAGGGCATTCAGATTACAGGCGTAATCGTACTGCCTACAAACGTAATCGTTCGGGGAGGGCGATGTGACGACAAGGACCGACAACGACCACGCGGAAACGGGTGCCGAGCGCATCAGCGATGCCGAGCACGCGGTGATGGAGGCGCTGTGGAAGCGCAGCCCGCAGACCGCCGCCGAAGTGTGCGAAAGCGTCTGCAAGGAACGCGGCTGGTCCATCCCCACGGTGAAGACCCTGCTTTCGCGCCTCGTGCAGAAGGGCGCTCTGGCGACGCAGCCCGATGGCCGCCGCTATCTGTACACTCCGCTCATTGCCCGCTCCGCCTATGTCGGCACCGAAAGCAAGCGGCTGGTAGAACGCCTGTTCGGCGGGCGCGCCGCGCCGCTGTTCGCGCATTTGGCGCAGGCCGAGGCGCTGAGCGAGGATGACATCGCGGAAATCGAACGCCTCCTGAGGGAGATGAAGAAATGACCGGCTTCTCTGACTGGATGGTCGACACCTTCATTTACACAGGGCTGCTGATTGCCCTTGTCCTGCTGCTGCGCCGTCCGGTGTCGCGCTGGTGCGGGCCGCAGGTGGCCTATGCGCTGTGGGCGCTGCCGTTCCTGCGCTTCGTCATGCCGCCCATCGTGCTGCCGGCGTGGATGGCTCCGGCAGAGCCAGAGGCGGTGGCGGCAACGGCTGCCGAGCCATTGATGGTCATTATCTCCGACCCTGTCGAGACTGCCGCCGCCACGCACGCCGCCGCGGCTCCGGTGGTCGGCCTGGCCGTGTCGGACCTGCTGCTGCCGCTATGGATCGGTGGCGCGCTGGTGTTCCTTGGCTGGCGCGTGCGCGAATACTTCCAGATGCGGCAGAGCCTTCTGGAAGACGCGCGCCCCGTGGGCGAGGCGGGCAAGGTGCGGCTGGTGGAAACGCCCGCCGTCACCGGACCCGTTGCTTTCGGCATTGCCGACAAGGTGGTGGCCCTGCCGCCTGAATTCATGGCGCATTACGACATTACAGCACGCGATATGGCCATTGCGCACGAACTTGCGCACCATCGCGGTTACGACCTCGTTGCCAACATCGCGGCGCAGCCGCTGTTGGCCTTGCACTGGTTCAATCCGCTCGCCTGGTGGGGCTGGCGAGCAATGCGCAGGGATCAGGAGGCGGCGTGCGATGCGCGCGTCGTCGCTGGCCGGGCGCAGGGAGAGAAAGCAGCCTACGCGCAGGTGATCGCCGGTTTCGCCACCGGGGACCATCATCTTGCCCTGGCTGCTCCCATGGCTTGTCCGGTGCTTGGAGAGAAATCCATCATTCACCGTTTGAGGAGCCTCACCATGTCCGAAGTTTCATCCGGCCGTCGCCGCCTTGGCATCGCCGCGATCACCACCACCGCTCTGGCCCTGCCGCTGACCGCGTCGATCAGCTATGCCCACGAGGAAATGCCCCTGCCGCCGGAGCCGCCTGCCGCGCCGCTGCCGCCGGAACCGCCCGAGGTGCCGCTGGCACCGGGCGCGCCGTTGCCGCCGCAGGCGCCGGAAGCGCCTTCCATCGAAAGCGTGGACCCGGACGAGCACGTCTATGTCCGCGTCGACGACGACGGCGAGCGCCGCGTGATCCGCCAGCGCATCACCCGGGGCGGCGAACCGATGTCCGAGGCCGAACTGGAAGCGCACATGGCGCGTATCGAGCGCGAGATGGAAAGCCGCGAGGCCGAGATCGAAGTGATCGTGGAGCGCGCAATGGCCCAGGCGGAACGGGCGCAGGAAATGGGCGAACGCGCCCGCGAAATCGCCGCCCGCGCTCCGCAGGTCGAGATGGATTGTGACGGGGTGGACGAAAGCGGCATCGTGGAGCGCGAGCTTTCCGACGGACGCCGCGCTATCGTGATCTGCGAACGCATGATCCACGAAAGCGCTCGCGCCGGATTGCAGGGCGCTGTCACCGGCCTTCAGGCGGCGATCCGCGAAATGCGCCGGAACGACGAGATGCCCGCAGATCTGCGCGAGGAAATCATCCGGAGCTTGGAAGAAGCCGTCGAGGAGATGCAACGCGAAGGCGTGACCGCCGCGCGCGTTCGGGCCAAGGCCCAGGCCCGCGTCGTGGCTCCCGTATCGCGCGCTTCTGCCATGGCTTTGCGCTGGCAGGGGCGGATGGTCTCTCCCATCCAGGTTTCCACGCCCGTGCGCGTACAGATGCCAGAGCCTGCCTTCGCTCCTGCCGCGGAAGAAGAGTGCGACGAAAACCAGCGCGTCGTGCGCGCCTGATCTATTCGACTTCCTGGACGACGGGGCGCGAAACGAAGCGCGTCCCGTCCTCGCCCACAGTGGTGATCTGCCAGTCCGGTTCTGCCGGCACCGTCGATTCGCCCTCCTGCATCGCCGCCAGCATTTCGGGCGGCATCGGGCGGGCGGGGTAGGGGCAGCCACGCGCTTCGCCCAGGCCCTTCAGGTAGGCGCGGCGCATCAGCCCGGCGGCAATCGCCTGGCGGAACTTGTACTCGTGCTCGTTCGCGCCTGAAATCTCGCGGATGATGCCGCGAAACGGGATGAACATGCCCACCGCGCGCTGCGCGACGCCGGTTACGGTCAGGCGGCGCTCTTCCTCGGTCTCGGTATCGGCGTCGTCGCCAAGTACTGCGTCGAGGTCGGCGATGCCGCTGCGGATGTTGGCGCAGTCTTCCAGCCCCTCGTTGGCGTAGGGGTTCTCGTTCGCCCACAGCAGGATCGGCGGGATCGGATCGCGCGCCAGGTTGAGGTCCGAGAGCGGCGTCATGGCGACGTCCAGCGCGTCCGGTTCGCGGTCCGTCACGTCATCCTGCGCCATGGCCGGAGCGGTAAGGGTCAGGAGGGGGAGGGCTAGGAGAGTTGCGACCCGGTTCATATCATGCTCGCAGGTAGGCTGCATCGCAGCGGTTGTCGTCGGCGCTTTCCATGCCGAGGCGCAGGGCTTCCATGCGCTGCTGGCTGGTGCCGTGGGTGAAGCTTTCCGGGCCGACGCGGCCCTGCGTCAGCGTGTCGTCGCCGATGGCGGCGGCGGCGTTCATGCCTTCCTCGAAATCGCCGCGCTCGATCAGGTTGCGGTTACGGCCTGCCCACACGCCCGCATAGCAATCGGCGTGCAGTTCCATGCGTACCGACAGCTGGTTCTGCATGCGCGGGTTCTGCGCCTGCAGGCTACGAATCTGGTCCGACACCCCGGTGATGGTCTGCACATGGTGCGCATATTCGTGCGCCACGACATAGAGCCGCGCGAAGTCGCCGCCGTCGCCCGCCATCTGCGCGAGCTGGTCGTAGAAGGCGACGTCGATGTACATGGTCTCGTCCGCCGGGCAGTAGAACGGCCCCATGCCGACAGAGCCGGTGCCGCATCCGGTGCGGAACTGCTGCGCCGTGGCAAAGCGCAGGGTGGGCTGGCGAAACTCGTTGCCGAAACCGGCTTCCTCGAACCGTTGCTGCCACGTCTCGTTAAGCGAGGTGAGAGCGGCGCAGCTTTCCTGCGCATACTGGTTTGAATTGCAGATCGCCGCCTCATCCTCGCCCTGCGGCGCAGATTGCTGCTGCTGGCCCTGCTGCATCCCTTCCACCGTGGCGGCGGTCTGCATCGGGTCCAGCCCGAAAGCGAAATAGCCGATGGCTGCGATGATGATCGTGCCGCAGCCAAGCCCTCCGGCCTTGCCCATTCCACCCCGGCCACCGGTGGTGCCGACCTTGATCTTGCCGGTGTCGAAGGGATTGAGTCTCATGCTGCGGTTACTCCCCGATTTTCATAATTTTGGCTGGACCATAGCCGCCATCCGGCTACCACCCTAGCCGCAATTCAAATCATTTGGAGACTTCAATGTTCCTCGAAGGAAAGCGTGCCCTCGTCACCGGTTCGACCTCGGGCATCGGCCTCGCCATCGCTCGCGCGCTGCGGGCCGAGGGGGCCGAGATCGTGCTGAACGGCTTTGGCGAGGAGGCCGAGATTGCAAAGCTGTGCGAGGAACTGGACGCGATGCATTCGGGCGCGGACCTTACCGACGTTGCCGCGATCGAGACGATGATGGGCGATGCGGGCGGCGTCGATATTCTGGTGAACAACGCAGGCATGCAGCACGTTGCCCCGGTTGAGGACTTCCCGGTCGACAAGTGGAACAAGATCATCGCGCTGAACCTTTCCGCCGCCTTCCACACCTGCCGCCTCGCCGTGCCGCACATGAAACAAGCGGGCTGGGGCCGCATCATCAACACCGCCAGCGCGCACTCGACCACGGCGAGCCCCTACAAGGCGGCCTACGTTTCGGCGAAGCACGGCATTGCGGGCCTCACCAAGACCATCGCGCTTGAGCTGGCAGAGCAGAACATCACCGCCAATTGCATCAGCCCCGGCTACGTCTGGACCCCGCTGGTGGAAAGCCAGATCCCCGACACGATGAAGAGCCGCGGCATGACGCGCGAGCAGGTGATCAACGACGTGCTGCTGGAACGCCAGCCCTCGAAGAAATTCGCCCAGCCCGAGGACGTGGGCGCGCTGGCCGTGTTCCTGTGCCGCGACGTGGCGCAGAACATCACTGGCGCCAACTACGAGATCGATGGGGGGTGGACGGCGCAGTAAATGCGATCGGGCAACCGCAAAGCTGACATCTTGTTGGCCCTCAGCTTAGCTGCGTTGATTGCATTCGTCGTAGGCGTGTTGTGGTTGAAGGACGTCGGCCCGACGAAATTTGAGCAGGCCAAAATTTTGGAAATGCGACTTTCACCTGGTGCATATGGCGACAAGGCACGGGTGAAAGTCGAGACCGTATCTGGCGAAATCCGCTACATAGCAGCGCCTCCGCGCTTGATGAACAAGTGCAGCATCGGTGACGAGGTGGAGCTTATTCGCCGTCGTTTCGCTACGAAAGTGGGGCCGCGCGGCTGCTCGCTCCAAGAATAGGCCCCCACCCCCTACCAAATGCCACACAGCGCGTTTACATGGGCCGCCACGAATCACCCGAGACACAGAAGTGGCGCCCCCAATGGAAATCCGCACCGGCCTTACTTTCGACGACGTGCTGCTGCAGCCCGCCGAAAGCAACATCCTCCCCTCGCAGGCCAGCACCAAGACGCAGCTGACGAAGGACATCGGGCTCAACATCCCGATCATCTCGTCCGCCATGGACACGGTGACGGAAGCCGAGATGGCCATCGTGCTGGCGCAGCTGGGCGGCATGGGCGTGCTCCACCGCAACCTGACGATCGAGGAACAGTGCGCTGCCGTGCGCCGGGTGAAGCGCTTCGAAAGCGGCATGGTGGTGAACCCCATCACCATCACCCCCGATGCCACGCTGGGCGATGCGCAGGAACTGATGACCCGTCACAACATCAGCGGCATTCCCGTGACGGACCCCAGCGGCAAGCTGGTGGGCATCCTCACCAACCGCGACGTGCGCTTTGCCGACAATCCCGGCCAGCCGGTGAAGGAACTGATGACGAGCGAGAACCTCGCCACCGTCAGCGAGCAGGTGACGCAGGCCGAAGCGCGCAAGATCCTGCACCAGCGGCGCATCGAGAAGCTGCTGGTGGTGGACAAGGACTATCACTGCGTCGGCCTGATCACGGTGAAGGACATCGAGAAGGCCGTGCTCAACCCCGATGCCACCAAGGACAAGGGCGGCCGCCTGCGCGTTGCCGCTGCCACCACCGTGGGTGACAAGGGTTTCGAGCGGACCGAGGCGCTGGTGGATGCCGAGTGCGACGTCATCATCATTGATACCGCGCACGGCCACAACAAGGCCGTTGGCGAGGCGGTGGACCGGGTGAAGCGCCTCTCCAACTCGGTGCAGGTGATCGCGGGCAACATCGCCACCGCCGCTGCCGCCAAGTCGCTGATCGACGCTGGTGCGGACGCGGTGAAGGTGGGCATCGGCCCCGGCTCCATCTGCACCACGCGCATCGTGGCGGGTGTCGGCGTGCCGCAGCTGACCGCAATCATGGATGCCGCCAGCGTCGCGGGAGACGTGCCGGTGATCGCCGATGGCGGGCTGCGCACCTCGGGCGATGCGGCCAAGGCGCTTGCCGCCGGGGCCAGCACGGTGATGATCGGCAGCCTTCTTGCTGGCACGGAAGAGGCACCGGGCGAGACGTTCCTCTACCAGGGCCGCGCCTACAAGGCCTATCGCGGCATGGGCAGCGTCTCTGCCATGGCGCGCGGTTCTGCCGACCGTTACTTCCAGCAGGACATCAAGGACCAGATGAAGCTGGTGCCCGAAGGCATCGAGGGCCAGGTGCCTTACAAGGGTCCGGCGCGCGACATCATCCACCAGCTGGTGGGCGGCATCAAGGCGGCGATGGGCTACACCGGCAGCGCCACCATCGCAGACCTGAAGAAGAACGCCGAGTTCGTGCAGATCACCAACGCCGGTTTGAGCGAAAGCCACGTTCACGACGTAAGCATCACCCGCGAGGCGCCGAACTACCCGACGCGGTAATGTGCCCGGCGGGCCGGTTTCCTACCGTTGCCGGGGGGCCTAGCTTGCCCGGCAGGACACACGTTCTCGTCCCGACCGCCGCGTTTCGCGCAAAGGTTACAGGTCCAACAACCGGTTCTTCGTGCAAGTTTCTGCGAAGAAACGGAAATTCGGGCGAGACAATATTTTCAAAGAGGGGCCATAGGCGTTCCACAATGGTGACAGAATGACCCCTTCCGCCCGCCTCCAGGCCGCTATCGAGATCCTCGATGGAGTGATCGACGCCGCCCGTTCCGGCGGTGCCCCGGCAGACAGGCTGGTGGCCGACTGGTTCAAAAACCACCGCTTTGCCGGCTCCAAGGACAAGCGCGCCATTCGCGAGCACGTCTACGACGCGATCCGTGCCTGCGGCCCGGTGCCCGCCAGTGGCCGCGCTGCGATGCTGGGTCTGGCCGAAGAGAAGCCGGAGCTTCGCGACCTGTTCGACGGCTCGCAATACGGCCCCGCCGCGATTGGCGAGCGCGAACGCCCGGCCGAGGGCGGCATTGCGCCCGAATGGCTGGAGGATCGCCTGATCGCCAGCGGCATCGGGGAGGACGAGGCTGCGGCGCTGCTGGGCCGCGCCCCGCTGGACGTGCGGATCAACCGGCTGAAAGTGTCCGGCGCGCTGGAGGGCTTGCCAGAGGAAGGTGAGGCGCTGGCGCTGCCCGGTGCGCTGCGCTTTCCCTCCGGCACGCAGGTCTCGGCGTGGGACGCGTTCGCGCAGGGCCTGATCGAAGTGCAGGATCTCGGCAGCCAGGCCGCATGCTTGGCGGTGGGCGCGCAGCCGGGAGAAACCGTGGTGGACCTGTGCGCCGGGGCCGGGGGCAAGACCCTCGCGCTGGCCGCGGCAATGGCGAACGAGGGCACGCTGGTCGCCGCCGATACCGACAAGCGCCGCCTCTCCCAGCTTGGCCCGCGCGCCGAGCGGGCAGGGGTGCTGATCGCGCGCGAAGTGCTGCTAGACCCCGGCAAGGAGGCCGCGGCGCTGGAAGCATGGCTTGGCGAGGCCGACCGCGTGCTGGTCGACGCGCCGTGTTCCGGCACCGGCACGTGGCGGCGCAATCCCGAAGCGCGCTGGCGCCTGTCGGAGGGCGAGTTGCAGAAGCTCACCGCCTTGCAGGCGCGGCTGCTGCGGATCGCCGCAGACCTGGTGAAACCGGGCGGCACGCTGAACTATGTCACCTGCTCGCTGCTGGACGAGGAAGGGGCGGGCCAGGTCGATGCTTTCCTGAAACAGAACCCCGGATGGAGCGCACAGAAGCCGGACCTGCCGCTCGGTGCACCGCGCGGCGAGGGAATACGCCTCTCCCCGAGGCGCGATGCGACGGATGGATTTTTCATCGCACGTCTATGTAAGGCGTGATAACACTCCCCAGATGGACGAAATCAATCTCTCTCATGCGTCCAAATTGAAGGAGTACGCCATGCGCTTCGCACCCGTAGCCGCCGCCCTGTCCCTTGCATTCGCCACCACGGCCAGCATCGGGCAAGCCAGCGACTACGAAGCCGATCCGCGGGCCGTGGCGCTGGTGGCCGAAGGCAACGCCGCGCTGGAGATGGGCGAAACGCAGGCGGCGATCGACGCGTTCGAGGCCGCGCTCGCCATCGATCCGGGCTACACCGACGTCTACCTGGACCTTGCCAGTGCCGCTCGCATCGAAGGGCTGCAGGGCAAGGCGATCCACTTCTACCGCGAGGCGCAGGAACGCGATCCCGAGAACCTTGCCGCCATCACCGGTGAGGGCGAAGCGCTGGTGGAGAAGGGCGCGCTCAGCGCCGCGCGGGAGAACCTGACGCGGCTGCAAGACCTGTGCGGCGAAACCTGCACGGAAACCGTGCAACTCGCTGCCGCCATCGATCGCGGTCCGCCGGTGATGACGGCGGAAGCCGTCCCGTCCGACGAGGACATTGTCCAGAACTGAAGAAAAGCGCTTGCCTACAGGTGCGGTTTGAAGGCTGAGACCACCGTCTCGTAAACCTCGCGCTTGAATGGCACGATCAATTCGGGAAGCAGGTCCGGGTCGACCCATTTCCATTCGCAGAATTCGGGGTGCTTGAAAGCCTCGAGGTCGATGTCGCTATCCTCGCCGGTGAAGCGCACCAGGTACCATGCCTGACGCTGGCCCTTGTACTTGCCGCCCCACAGCTTGCCGTGCAGTTCCTTGGGCAGATCGTAATAGAGCTCTTCTTCCATCCGGTGGACGATCTGCAGGTGGCGGGTGGTGACGCCCGTCTCTTCCCCCAGTTCCCGGAACATGGCCTCGTCCAGGTCCTCGCCATCGTCGACGCCGCCCTGCGGCATCTGCCACCAGTCGCCTTCCTTGTTGTCGATCCGCTTGCCGACAAAGGCTTCCCCGGCGGAATTGATCATCATCGTGCCAACGCACGGGCGATATTGCAGCTTGTCCGGTCTGGTCATGCCGCTGCATCTAGGATGGTGGAGAGGTGAAAGCCAGCTATTGCCGCCGAAACAGAAAAACTTGATTGTCTTGGGGCGGAGAGGAACCTAGGTCGCCCGCATACGCTGGGGCTAGAAGCCCCGACGCGGCAGGAAGAATTTACAATGGCAACACAGACGGCTGAACAGCAGCCCGACACTCAGGCACTCGATTCAATGGTGGTCCGCTTCGCCGGCGACAGCGGCGACGGCATGCAGCTGACGGGCGGACAGTTCACGCTGTCCACCGCGCTGGCGGGCAACGACCTGGCGACTTTCCCCGATTTCCCCGCCGAGATCCGCGCGCCGCAAGGTACGCTGTTCGGCGTTTCGGCGTTCCAGATCAACTTCGGCAGCCGCCAGATCAACACCGCGGGCGACGCGCCGGACGTGCTGGTGGCGATGAACCCGGCGGCGCTGAAGGTGAACCTCGCCTCGCTTAAGCCCGGCGGCCTGATCATCGCCGATAGCGGCGCCTTCACCAAGCGTAACCTGGAAAAGGCGCACTACGAGGAAAACCCGCTGGAAGACGGCAGCCTCGCCAAGTTCGACCTGCTGGCCTTCGACATTTCCCAACGCACGATCGAGGCAGTGAAGCCGTTCGGCCTTGGCAACAAGGATGCCCTGCGGTCCAAGAACATGTGGACGCTCGGCCTCGCGCTGTGGATGTTCGACCGTCCGCGCGAGCCGCTGCACGAATGGCTGAAGGCCAAGTTCAAGAACAAGCCCGAGATTGCCGAGGCGAACATCGCCGCGCTCGATGCGGGCCACGCCTATGGCGAAACGGCGGAGCTTTCCGGCCCGCTGAAGCAGGTCCACATGCCGCCGCGTCCGGTGGAACCGGGTCTCTACCGCACCATCACCGGGGCGGAGAGCGTGTCGCTCGGCCTCGTGGCGGGCGCGCAACTGGCCGAACTGCCGATGTTCTTCGGCGGCTATCCCATCACGCCCGCATCGGCGATCCTCCATCACCTCGCGCGGCTCAAGGAATTCGACGTTACCACTTTCCAGGCGGAAGACGAGATCGCCGCGATCTGCGCCGCCATTGGGGCGAGCTATGCAGGCCAGCTGGGCGTCACCAGCTCCTCCGGCCCCGGCATTGCCCTGAAGACCGAGGCCATGGGCCTTGGCATCATGGTGGAACTGCCGCTGGTGATCGTGAACTCGCAGCGCGGCGGTCCGTCCACCGGCCTGCCGACGAAGACCGAGCAGAGTGACCTCTACCAGGCCGTTTACGGCCGTAACGGTGATGCGCCCATGCCGGTGATTGCCGCGCGCAGTCCTGCCGATGCATTCGATGTCGCAATTGAGGCCTGCCGCATCGCCACGCAGTACATGACGCCCGTCATGCTGCTGACCGACGGTTATATCGCCAATGCCGCGGAGCCGTGGAAAGTCCCCGATCCTTCCGCATACGAGCCGTTCCCCGCGACCTTCCTCGAAGAATTGCCGGAGGGCGAAGAGTTCCTCCCCTACAAGCGCGACGAGAAGGGCGCGCGTCCCTGGGTGAAGCCCGGAACGCCCGGCCTGATGCACCGCGTGGGCGGTATCGAGAAGCACGAGACGACCGGCAACATCGACTATTCGCCCGCCAACCACCAGCGCATGACCGAGCTTCGCCGCGACAAGGTGGCGAACCTCGCCGTGCCCGATCAGGAAGTGTCCTGGGGCGAGGAAACCGGCGATCTCGTCGTGGTCGGCTGGGGCAGCACCTACGGCCCGATCAAGCAGGCGGTAAACCGCTGGATCGAGAAGGGCGCGAAGGTCTCACACGTCCACGTGCGCCACATCTGGCCGCTGCCGCAGAACCTCGGAAAGCTGCTTTCCGGCTTCAAGCACGTGCTGATGCCGGAAATGAACACCGGCCAGTTCAAGACCCTGCTGCGCGACCAGTTCCTGATCGATGCCGAAAGCCTGACCAAGACCAGCGGCCAGCCGTTCCAGATCGCGGAACTGGAAGAGGCCATCGGGCGCTGCCTCGAAGAGAAGTGCGGCGGCAAGATCGGCACCAATGACGACCAGCTTCCCAATCCGGTGGGAGTCGAGAAATGAACGAGATGACCAAGATCGAGACCACGCTGAAGGACTGGGAAACCGACCAGGAAGTGCGCTGGTGCCCCGGTTGCGGGGACTACGCTATCCTCAAGGCCGTGCAGCGCACGCTGCCGCAGCTTGGCGCAGACCCCAAGAACACCGTCTTCGTATCGGGCATCGGCTGCTCGAGCCGCTTCCCCTATTACATGGAAAGCTACGGCTTCCACACGATCCACGGGCGGGCCCCCGCATTTGCCACGGGCATCAAGCTCGCCAATCCCGATCTCGACGTGTGGCTGGTCACGGGCGACGGCGATGGCCTGTCCATCGGCGGCAATCACATGATGCACGTGCTGCGCCGCAACGTGAACATGCAGATCATGCTGTTCAACAACGAGATCTACGGCCTGACCAAGGGCCAGTACTCGCCTACCAGCCGCGAGCATACGCGCACGCCGTCGACGCCGCTCGGCTCCGTCGATCACCCGGCCAACCCCTGCGCGTTCGCGCTCGGCAGCGGCGCCCGTTTCGTGGGCCGCGGGATCGACGTGTCCAAGAACCTGCCCGACGTGCTGATGGCAGCCCACGCCCACCAGGGCGCGGCCTTCATCGAGATCTTCCAGAACTGCATCGTCTACAACAAGGACGTGTTCGACGATTTCGCCAAGCCGAAAGGCGCGGAGCAACAGCAGCTGTGGCTGTCCCACGGTGAGCCGATGCTGTTCGGCAGCGAGAAGACGGGCGGTGTGAAGGGGCTGAAGCTCAACACGCAGGCATTCGCGTTCGAGGTTGTCGACGTGGCCGATGGCGACTGGCAGGCCGCCGGCGTGCAGGTGCACGATGCCACCAACCGGATGCTCGCCCACATGCTGGTGGAACTGCCCTTCGGCGAATTTCCCATGCCGCTGGGCGTGATTTACGACGATCCTGCACCCACTTACGAGGCGGCCGTCATGGCCGAGAAAGAGCGCGCCAGCGCCGGCAAGGACACCAGCATCGCGCGCCTGCTGGCGAAGGGGCAGACCTGGACGGTGAGCGGAACGGCTTCCGACCCGGTGTAGCCCCGTGCTTGCGCAAGGGCCACTTGCGGCTTAAGGCATTCCGGTTTCCGGAAACATCGGCATCGCCGTGCGTTGCGGTAAGTCTTTGTTTCGAATTGCGTGCGGGGTAAGTTGGGTCATGCTGATGGCAGCTCCTTCAGAGCTGGTCCACGGGGGGCGGAGCGTTTTTCGCTCGTTCCTGGTGCAGGTGCTGACCTGTGTCGTGCTCGGTACGATCCTGCCGCCGTTCATCTATTTCGGCGCCAAGCTCTCCATTCTCGACAACCCGACCTTCCAGAACAGCGTGATCGCCTCGATCATTGCGCTGGTGGCCGGCATCTTCTTCGCCCGTCGCGTCAATATCTATCCCGGCGTCAAGCAATTGGGCGCGGTGCTGCCCACATTCATCGCCAGCTTCGGCGCCGTGGCGCTGTGCATTCTTGCCTTCCGCTTCGAGTATTCGAACCAGGTCCTGCTGTTGAATTCCGCCGTTTCGGTGCTCGTCTACATCGGCGTGATGAGCCTTGCGACGAAGGCCGACCGCTCCATTTTCTACGCCGTGCCCGGCGGCCGCATCAAACGCCTCAAGAACGTCGGCCTGATCGTGCGCGATCTTCCCGCACCGACCCTGCCCGTGCACGATGGCGCCATCATCGTGGCCGATCTTCACGCGGAACTGGATGACGACTGGGAGCGGCTGCTGGCCACCGCCGCGCTGGAAGGCGTGCCGGTTTTCCACTTCAAGCAGGTTTACGAGGCCGCCACCGGCAAGGTCTGGGTGGAGCATCTTTCGGAAAACAGCTTCGGTTCGCTGCTACCGAACATGAGCTTCATGAGGCTGAAGCGCCTGTTCGACATCGCGCTGGTGCTGGTCCTGCTGCCCCTGCTCATCGTGCCGCTGCTGGTGGTGGCGCTGCTGGTGCGGCTGGATTCGCCCGGTCCGGTGCTGTTCCGGCAGGAGCGGGTCGGTTTCCGCGGACGGCCGTTCAACGTCTGCAAGTTCCGCACGATGCGCTGCGAGGAGCTGTCCATGGATGCGGAGGAACAGCGCGCCCAGGCGATGACGGGGGAAAACGATCCGCGCATCACCAGGCTTGGCGCGTTCCTGCGGCGCACCCGCATCGACGAGCTGCCGCAGATGCTCAACATCCTGCTGGGTCACATGAGCTGGATCGGCCCCCGGCCCGAAGCCCTGGCCCTGGGCATCTGGTATCAGAAGGAAATTCCCTTCTACGACTAACGGCATATCGTGCGCCCCGGGATCACGGGCTGGGCGCAGGTCAACCAGGGTCACGTGACCGAGCTGGAGGACATCGACCACAAGCTCCAGTACGACTTCTACTACATCAAGAACTTTTCGTACTGGCTGGATTTCCTCATCCTGATGCGCACCGCGCAGGTGGTTTTCACCGGGCACGGCGCCCGTTAGGCATCATTAGATCAGACGCTGGCGACGCACGTCGCGCGCGACCAGCAGACCGGATAGCAGCAGCGCAACGGCCGCACTGACGGCGATGATCAGGCGCCAGTCCGGCACCACCGGGCGCGTGGGCGGCACGGCAGCCGCGATTACGCGCGAAGTGGTCGGCATGTCTCGGCTTTCAGACGTGGCGAGCCGACCCAGCAGCAGGCTGTAAAGTTCCCTCTTCTCAAGGACGTCCTTCTGCAGGTCGGTGAGGCCGAGCCCGGCGGTTCCGCGCTCGGCAACCTCGTATCCCAGTGCCTCGATCTGTGCCCGAAGATCGCTTTCCTGTATCCGAAGTCGCCGTGCTTCGTCCGCGCGCTCCTCCGTGATACGCACGGCTTCGCGAGATAGGGTTGCGTCGATAACGTCGATCCGCTCGCGCAGGTCCAGCGCCGCCGGGTAATCCTCACGGAACTGTTGCGTGATGCGGTCGTACTCCTGCTCCAGCCCCTCGCGGCTTTCGCGCAGCTGCGCGATCACCGGGTCGCTCGAATCCACCGCGCCGCTGGCGATGGCCGCTTCCATACTGTCCAGCCGCGATCGCACGAATGCCAGCTGCGATTGCAGTGCATCGCGCGCTTCGGCTGTCAGCGCGTCGTCGCCGTCCACCGTGACCAGCCCGGCCTCGTCGGCGGGCAGGGCGACGATATCGGCCTCGGACATCCCCTCGGCAAGGTTGCGCTCTGCCTCCTCGAGTTCCGTGCGCACCTGCGCGACGAGGGCTTCGAGTTCCGCGCGCGAATTGCCGTCAATGCCCGCCAGCCGCTCTGCGTCGGCAGGAACGAAGGCTGTTGCCAGCGCATTCGCAATGTCCGCCGCCAGCGCGGGGTCGGGAGACCTGTAGGCAATGGCGGCGATGGAGCCGCCGTCATCGATCTCGGTTCGCGTGTTCTGCAACAACAGCGATGCCGCGCGCACGCGCCGCTCGGCAATGTCGATATCGCCTGTGTCGAGGGCGGGGTGGACGGTGAGGAAGCGCGGGTCCTCCAGCAGGCCAAGCTCGGTCACAGCCCTGGTGGAGACCGCGCTGGACCTCGCGGCTGCGATGCGTTCGCCCGGCAGCGGGATTTCCCCGACGTCCGCCAGGTTGGCCGGCGTGATCAGCTCAACCTCGGCTTCCGCTTCGAAAAGCTCCTGCGTTGTAAGGCCGATGAAGGCGGCAATCCCGCCCGCGACAAGGAAGATCGCGACGACCGGCAGACCGAGGCGCAGCCACGTGGGGCGCGTGCGCACACGGCGCGGCGCCGTGGATAGGTAATCCGCCTCGTCATAGGTCCCCGTCATGGCGATTGCCTAGCCGCAAGGCGGCTGGCGATAAAGCGGTTGTTGGGGCTAGTGCTTTGTAAGTCGCGGCTTAAGGTTGCGGGCGATGGACAATCTCACGCATTCGCTCACCGGCGCGCTGATCGGGCAGGCGGGCCTCAAGAAGAAGACGGGCCTTGCCATGCCGGCCCTCATCATCGGCGCGAACCTGCCCGATGTGGATGCCGCGTGTTTCTTCTGGCTGGAAGGAGTGGAGCATCTCGCCTTCCGCCGGGGGATAACGCACGGGCCGATTGCCCTGCTGCTGCTGCCATTTGTGCTGGCAGCATTGCTGTCGGGCCTGGACAGGTGGCAGACGAAGCGAGGTAAGAGGCCCGAGGGTCGGCTGCCGGTTCACTTCGGCTGGCTCTATGGCCTTTCGCTGATCGGCTGCCTCACGCACCCGGCGCTGGACTGGCTGAACGTCTACGGCATCCGCCTGCTGGAGCCGTTCTCCAGCCGCTGGTTCTATGGCGACGTGCTGTTCATCATCGACGTGTGGCTGTGGGTCATGCTGATCGCGGGCACGTGGATTTCCCGGCGGGCGGAAAAGCGCGGCGGCGACTGGCGCAAGGTGGCGCGCGTGGCGCTGGGCTTCTGCCTCGTATACCTTGTCGGCAACTTCGCGATTTCGCAGGCCGACCGGATGGCGAACACCTCGTTCGTCGAGACGATTTCCTCGCCGCCGCCGCTGGCCTTCTGGGAGCGGGAGAGCATCGGTGTGAGCGGCAGCGGCAGCTATTTCATCGATGGCGAAAAAGTGGGCAACGTGCCTCTTTCCGCCTGCGACCTGGAGACTGCGAAAGCGCAGAGCGAGCAGGTCGCCGCCTTCCTGTTCTGGAGCCGCGCGCCGGTCGTCACCCGGTTGGAAGACGGCGCCTACTTGCTGGGAGATGCGCGCTATTACGGCATCGAGGAAGGGCGCTTCAGCGTGACCCTGCCCGATGGTCTGTGTTCGGAACCTGCGGGAAGTTGATACCGTTGCCCTCTTGAAGGGGAACCCGAACTTGTCCGAACCACAGATAGTCTGGCTGCGCCGCGACCTGCGCCTCACCGACCATGCCGCTTTCACCGCCGCCGCGCAGGCCGGGCCGGTGATCCCGGTCTACATCCTCGATGACGAAACCCCCGGCGAACGCAAGCTGGGCGGGGCGAGCCGGTGGTGGCTGCACCACGCGCTGGAGTCGCTGCAGAAGGACCTTGGCCGCCATTCCTCGAAGCTGATCCTGCGGCGCGGCAGCGTGTGCGACGTGTTGCCGAAACTTGCGGAGGAGACGGGCGCAAAGACCGTCCACGCCATCCGCCATTACGACCCGTGGTGGCGCAAGGCGCAGGGCAAGCTGAAGGACGAGCTGGACCTGCAACTCCACGACGGCAATTACCTGCTCCCGCCCGGCAGCGTAACGACGGGCTCGGGCAGTCCCTACAAGATCTTCACGCCGTTCAAGGATTCGATGTTCGATGCCATCCACGGCTTCGACATCCTGCCAGAACCCAGCCTGTCCAGCCCCGATAGCTGGCCCGAGAGCGACACGCTGGAAGACCTGGACCTGTTGCCGACGAAGCCCGATTGGGCCGGAGGGATGCGCGCGTTCTGGGACGGCCAGCACGGCACCGCTGCGGCGATGGAGCGGTTCGACAGGTTCCTCGACGTCAGCAAGGACTACATCGACGATCGCAACCTGCCGAGCGAGGATGCGACCAGCCGCCTGTCCCCGCACCTGCACCACGGCGAGGTCTCGCCGCGCATGCTGTGGGATGCGATGGGCAATTACACCAGCGAAGGCGCGCGCATGTTTCGCGCCGAACTAATCTGGCGCGACTATGCCCAGAATCTGATCTGCCAGTTTCCCAAGTATGCGATGGAACCCTATCGCGAAGGATACGACGACAACTTCTGGCGCAATCCCAACCGCGGTCACCTGATCCAGGAAGAACTGGAGGCATGGCAGATGGGCCAGACCGGATATCCCATCGTCGATGCCGGGATGCGCCAGCTCTGGGCGACCGGGTGGATGCACAACCGCGTGCGGATGATCGCCGCCAGCTTCCTCGTCAAACACCTGCTGATCGACTGGCGGCACGGCGAGAAGTGGTTCTGGGACACGCTGGTGGATGCCGATTACGGCTCCAACGGCACGAATTGGCAATGGGTCAGCGGCACGGGCGTGGACAGCAACATGTTCGTGCGGATCATGGCCCCGCTCAGCCAGAGCGAGAAATTCGATGCAGGCGACTACATTCGCGAATGGGTGCCCGAGCTGGCCGACCTGTCCGACAGGGACATCCACGATCCGTCCGACAGCTGCCGCCCGAAAAGCTATCCCGCGAAGCTGATCGGGCACAAGGAAGCGCGCGAAAGAGCGCTGGAAACCTACCGCGCCAGCAAGGACTGAGAATTGCTGCAAAGACGCCTTGAGTAGCAAGCGGACCCTCGCCATAAGGCGCGGCCATGAAAGCGGGTCACGCACGCGGAGAGGAATTGCTGGAAGCCGGTAAGCGGTTCGGGCTCGGGCCCGGCGCGGCTTCGCGGCTGTTTGCCCCTGCCGTCTCCCGCATTCTCGACAGGATCGATGCCGGCCTTGCCAGCGGGGCCATTCACGCCACGCTGCCCGACGGCACCCGGCGCACGCTGGGCGGCAATGCGCCCGGCTTCGAGTGCGAGGTCGCCCTGCACGACTGGCGGGCGCTCGTGCGGCTGGCGACGGGCGGATCGGTAGGCTGGTATCAGGCTTGGGAAGCGGGCGAATGGTCAAGCCCGGACCCGGTGCCGCTGTTCGCGCTGTTCATGGCCAATGCCGTGTCGCTGGGTGATGCCGCGCGGGCGAAGGGACCCTGGCGGTTGGCGGCGCGCGCGATGCACGCGCTGAAGCGCAACACGCGATCCGGTGCTGCGAGGAACATCCACGCGCACTACGACCTCGGCAACGATTTCTACGCCAGCTGGCTCGACCCGACGATGACCTATTCCAGCGGGAAGTGGTTTGCCGAAGAGGGTTCGCTGGAAGCGGCCCAGCGACGCAAGTGGCAGGCGCTCTCGAAGCGGATCGGCCGGGCCGACAGCGTGCTGGAAATCGGTTGTGGCTGGGGTTCGCTGGCCGCGCACCTGGTGGCCGAGGGGCGCGACGTCACCGCGATCTCCATCTCCGACAGCCAGCTTGAATGGGCAAGGGAACACAACCCCGGCCCGGACTACCGCAAGTGCGACTACCGCGACATGGACGAGAAGTTCGATGCCATCGTCAGCGTGGAGATGGTGGAAGCGCTGGGCCGCCGGTACTGGCCCAACTTCATGGACTGCTTGGCGCGAAACCTAAAGCCTGGCGGCCGCGCGGTCATCCAGTACATTTCCATCGCCGAGCCGATCTTCGATTCCTACGCCGCCAGCGCCGATTTCATCCAGGCCTATGTCTTCCCCGGCGGCTGCCTGATCCGGACGAGCGAATTCCGCCGCCTGACGCTGGAGCGCGGCCTGCGGTGGAGCGACCAGCGCGATTTCGGGCAGGACTACGCCGAAACGCTGAAAAGCTGGCGCGAACGCTTCGATGCCGCCTGTGACGAGGGACGTTTGCCTGCCGGTTTCGACAAGCGCTTCACGGACTTGTGGCGCTATTACTTGATGTATTGCGAAGGCGGTTTCCGCGGCGGCGGGATCGACGTGCACCAGGTCACGCTTGTGAAGGACGCATGATGAAGAAGTGGATTCTCGGCATTCTCGCGCTACTCGTAGTGGCGGGCGGGGCGTTCTGGCTCTCGCTGGACGAGGATCAGCGCGGCATTCTTGCCAACATGCCGACGGACCGGGACGTACTGTTCTGGCCCGAGGACACCCGCAACGCCGCCTTCCGCGCTCTGGACGCCTTCCCCGCGCTGGCAGAGGCGCGGGTGATCGAGGCGGGCGAGGCGACCTATCCGCTGCCCGATGGCGAGCCGCTGGACCTTGCCGGCTTCGATCTCGACGCTTTCATGCAAAGCCAGAACTCTGCCGCCGTCGTCGTGGTGCATGACGGCGAGGTGGTGCTGGAACGCTATGGCCTCGATTTCGATGCCGACGGCAAGTGGACCAGCTTCTCCGTCGCCAAGAGCCTCACCTCCACGCTGGTCGGCGCTGCGCTGGCCGAGGGTTATATCGACAGCCTGGACGATCCCGTCAGCAAGTACCTGCCCGACATGCGCGGCTCCGCCTACGACGACGTGACCATTCGCCAGCTCCTCACCATGAGCAGCGGCGTGAAGTGGAGCGAGGACTATTCGGACCCGGCGAGCGATGTCGCCGTCTTCGCCGAGCACGAGAGCACCGAGGAAGGCGTCGATTCGCTGGTGGATTACATGCGCCAGCTTCCACGGGAGGCGGAGCCGGGCACGCGCTGGCAATACAACACCGGGGAAACCAACCTGATCGGCGTGCTGGTGCGCGAGGCGACGGGCAAGAACCTCGCCGACTACCTTTCGGAGAAGGTCTGGGCGCCCTTCGGCATGGAGCAGGACGCGACCTGGTTGCTGTCGAACACCGGCAGCGAAATCTCCGGCTGCTGCATCCAGGCCAGCCCCCGAGACATGGCGCGCTTCGGCCTGTTCGCGATGGGCGGCGGCATGGCAGGCGGCGGGCGCGTCGTGCCCGAGGGGTGGTTCGAGGCAGCCACGACGCCAGCGTTCGAGACCGGGCGCTTCGGGCGCGGCTATGCCTACCAGTGGTGGACCTATCCGGGCGGTGCCTATGCCGCCAGCGGCCTGTTCGGGCAGGGCATCTTCGTCGACCCGGCGCGCGACCTGGTGATTGCCACGAATTCCAACTGGCGCCAGTCGACGGGCAACGACGGGGCAGGGGAGGAGCGCAACCGTTTCTACGAGGCCGTGCAGGCCGCGATCGATGCAAAGCGCGGCGTGGAGGGAACCCGCGTGGGAGAACCTGCCGAACCCATGGTACGATAACGCCCGCGACGACCTGAGTCGTTGCAACGCCTCGCGCAAGGCGCGGCAGGCGATAGAGGAACCGATCAGGAAAGACGGCGTTCGCAGTTCATGGCCACCAAACCCTCCCGAAAATCAAGCGCCTTCGAGCGCAGCATTCTCCAGCGCGCAGCAGTTGTCATCGCCGTGATCTTCCAGATCGGCGCGACCTTTCTGCCGGCCCTCGGTATCGGCGAGGAGATCGGCAGCAGGTCGGATGCGACACGCACGCTCGTCACGCCGGCGGGATGGGCTTTCGCAATCTGGGGGCCGCTATTCGCAGGTACGGTGGCCTTTGCAATTTACCAGGCGCTGCCGGCGCAGCGGCGGGACGACCTGCTCAATTCGATTGCCTGGCCAGCCGCAGGGGCGTTTCTCGGCAATGGACTGTGGGCGATCTACACGCAGTTGTACGCGCTGAGCGCGATATCGGTGCTCATCATCGTCTTCACGCTCATCTGCCTGCTGACCGTCTATCGCCGTCTCGTGGCCTTCAGGCGCGATTTCGTGACGGCGGAGCGCTGGCTGGTCGTGCTTCCGCTCAGTGCCCTGACAGCCTGGCTGACGGCGGCGACCATCGTGAACATCTCCGCCTCGCTGAAGTTCTACGGGGTCGGTTCAGGGCAAGCGAATATCGTGCTGGCTACGGGCGTCGTGCTCGTCGGGGGCGTGATCGCCTCGCTTGCCATCGGGCGGGGCCGGGGCAATCCGATCTACGCAGCCGTATTTCTCTGGGCCCTGACGGCCATCTACGCATCCGGCGGACAGGTAGCGCCCGCCATCGCCTATGCGACCATTGTCTCGGGCGTCCTCGTGATCGTGACGACCCTGTTCAAGCTTCGCGACGTCGGGAACCGCCGTCACTGGCTTGGCTAGGGCGGCTCTGCCCGGGTTCGTCGTCACGATAAGCGGGCAGGACCGCGCCTCACTCTTCGGCGACAGGCGTGCGGGTAATCAGCCGCTGTTCGGCCGCCTTCGTGCGGCTGGTCGCCATGACCTGGTCCACCCCCTCCACGGTGATGGCATACTGGCCTTGTTCGTTGATCCTCACGAAGCCCTTCGCCTTGAGATACCATCCGTGGAACTCGAATGTCTCATCGGAGCAGCCCAGTTGCTCCTGGATCAGCCAGCCGACGATGCCCGCGTCCGTGGGGAACTCACGCCGCCGCTGGTACAGGATGTTGAGGATCTGGGCGTGGATCTCCGCATCGGCCTGCGCGGTTGCCTCGTCGATACCATGTATGCCCCCCGGGGGCGTATGAGCGCGGTCGGTAACTTCGGCGTGTAGCTGATCGTATTCTGCGCGCTTTGCCGGATTGCGCAGGACATTGTAGGCCTCGCTGACCTGGTGGAACCTGGCCATGTCCGCCGTTTCGGCATTGTCCGGGTGATACATCTTCGCGAAGTAATGAAAGGCGACCTCCAGAATGCGTTGATCGCATCCGGGATTGACCTGCAACAAGTCGTAATAGTCGACGAAATCCTCGGTATCCGGCACCTGTAGCCCCCTCTGGTGTCTCAATGCTGGCGTATACTGATCAAGCCAACAATAAAGGAAGAACAGGCGAGGCGTTAGCCCCAACAAGACATAAATTATTGATTTGCATTATTTGCAAGAAAAAGGGGTGCCGAAGCACCCCTTTGATACGCCCCCCGTTTGCGAACAGCGTTTGCGAAGCGTCAGCCGCGATAGTTTCCCTCGCCGCGATAGCGGGCCAGGATATTGTCGTGCACGATGGGAGAGAGAAGGTTGGTGAAGGCGCAGCCGGCCATGCCATTTTCCCACCACACCACTTCGGCCTGAAGGGATTCGAGGCCCGGCAGCGTCAGCCAGCAGACCGAACCGGGGTGCATCCGGTTGAGCGCCGTCGCCGAAAAGCCCGAGAGCGAAAGATCGTTCACCACCGTCTGGAATGCGCGCATGCCCGATCCGCGCAGCTGGGCGGGGATCATGATCTTGGTGCGTGGTGCGCTGCGGTCTTCCTGTGCGGCTACATCGTAGCGGCCCATGGTGTTCTGCATGCTCATGGCGGCGAGTTCCCGTAATTCGCGTGGTACCGAGGACGCCCCTTCGAAGGGCCTTGCTTCACGCAGGATGTCCCAGCACGCTTACCAGCGAACTAACGGGGAGGGTTAACGCTGCGTTTCCACTCGTTCGCGGTGCAGATTGGGGAAATCCGCGATCAGCAATTCGGCAATACGCTCGCCCACAACCTCCGGCGGCTTCACCGACTCGGGGTCTTCGCCGGGGTAGGCGCGGGCGCGCATGTCGGTGCGAGTCGCGCCCGGATCGATGATGGCGAGGCGCGTCTCGGAGATGCGCTCGACTTCCTTCGCATGGCTTTCCAGCAGGTTGTCGAACGCGGCCTTGGTCGCGCCGTAGGCGCCCCAGAACGGGCGCGGTTCGGCACCTACGGAACTGGTGAGCCCGATCACGCGGCCCGCCTCGGCACGCTTCAGCAGCGGATCGAAGGCCGCCAGCAGCGCCTGCGTGGCAAGGACGTTCAGCGTCAGCGCCTGGTTGAACTGCTTGGAGTCGATCTGAGTGACCGGCGTGAGCGTGGGAAGCTGCGCTGCGGCAATCACGAGGATGTCGAGCTTCTCGTACCGCTCGGCAATGGCCTGCGCGAGGCGGCCTATGCTTTCGCCGTCGGTCAGGTCAAGCGGGGCGATGGTGGAGGTGCCACCGGCATCGTGGATCGCGTCTTCCACGCCTTCCAGGTCCTTCACCTTGCGCGCCACCAGCACCACGTGGGCACCCTTTTCAGCCAATGCCTTCGCAGTAGCCGCGCCGATCCCGCGACTGGCGCCGGTCACGAGCGCGATCTTTCCCGCGAGGGGTTTGTCTGCGGCGGTGTCAGTCATGTCAGGCGACCTTGTTGACGGGAAGGGAAAGCTGCGCATCCTTGTCCTTGCGGCCTGCAAGGTCAGTCAGCGGAGTGGGGTATTCGCCGGTGAAGCACGCGTCGCAATACTGCGGGCAGGCCTTGTCGCGGCCTTCCAGGCCCACGGCGCGGTAAAGCCCGTCGATCGAGACGAAAGCGAGGCTGTCGGCCTGGATGAACTCGCGCATCGCTTCCAGGTCCATGCGACCTGCCAGCAGCTTCGAGCGTTCGGGTGTGTCCACGCCGTAGTAGCAGCCGTGACCGGTGGGCGGGCTGGCGACGCGGAAATGCACTTCCTTCGCACCTGCATCGCGCATCATCTGCACGATCTTGAGGCTGGTGGTGCCGCGCACGATGGAATCGTCGATGAGGACGATGCGCTTGCCTTCCACGATCTTGCGATTGGCGTTGTGCTTGCGCTTCACGCCCGCGTGGCGCGCGCCGTCGCTGGGCTGGATGAACGTGCGCCCGACATAGTGCGAACGGATGATGCCCAGTTCGAAAGGAATGCCGCTTTCCTGTGCGTAGCCGATGGCGGCAGGCACGCCGCTGTCGGGCACCGGCACGACGAGGTCGGCATCGCAGGGCATCTCGCGCGCCAGTTCCATGCCGATGTTCTTGCGGCTTTCGTAAACGCTGCGCTTGTTGAAAATGGAATCGGGCCGGCTGAAATAGACGTGCTCGAAAATGCACGGGCGCGCCGGGGTATTGCCGAAAGGGCGGTGCGAGCGGATGGTGCCGTCGAAGTCCACCTCGATGAACTCGCCGGGCTCCACCTGCCGGGTGAATTCCGCGCCGACCACGTCGAGCGCCACGGTCTCGCTGGCGAACACCACGGCATCGCCCAGCTTGCCCATCACCAGCGGGCGGATGCCCATCGGATCGCGGCAGGCGGCCATGCCCCTGGGCGTCATCACCACCAGCGCATAGGCGCCTTCGACAAGGCGCAGCGCGTCCGTCAGCTTGTCGAGCATGGTGGGATATCGGCTGGTGGCGACGAGGTGGATGATCACCTCTGTATCGCTGGTCGACTGGAAGATCGCGCCCTTGCTGACCAGCTCCTGCTTCAGCTGCATCGCGTTGGAGATGTTGCCGTTGTGGGCGACGGCAAAGCCGCCACTGGCCAGGTCGGCATAAAGCGGCTGCACGTTGCGCATGCCTGATCCGCCGGTGGTGGAATAGCGAACATGGCCGCCCGCCATCTGGCCGGGTAGTTCGGCTATCGATTCGGCGCTGGAGAAATTGTCCGCCACGTGGCCCAGCCCGCGACGGGTGAAGAACTCCGTCCCGTCGAAACTGGTGATGCCCACGGCTTCCTGCCCGCGATGTTGCAGGGCATGCAGGCCCAGCGCACAGGCCGCAGCCGCGTCGGGCGCGCCAATGATGCCGAACACGCCGCACTCTTCGTGCAACTTGTCGTCACCGTCTCCGTCCAAAAAGGGATGGGTGAAATTCATCGATTTCCGTTTGTAACCAGCAGCGCTGCCCCAATGGCGATGTTGCGGTTCGATTACAAGGGGCGGCGAGGGGCGATGCCCAGACTCCGCATGAGAAATTTTTGCAAAATGGTCGGGGAGAGAGGATTCGAACCTCCGGCCCCTGCCTCCCGAAGACAGTGCTCTACCAGGCTGAGCTACTCCCCGACCGGTGCGTTGCGGAGGCGAACCCCCGCGAGGCAGAGGCGGCCCTATAGGGACACAGTTTCGCGCTGGCAAGCCTGCCGTGAGCGAAGTTGGAAAAGGATCGCGAATATCGGGCTGCACGCGCTTGGCGTGAGCGGAGTCGCGGTGGTAGCGGTGCCTTCCATGAACAAGTCCGACACCCGCCACCCCGAATGGCAGTACCTCGACCTGATGCGTCATATCTGGGAGCATGGCGACGAGCGCATGGACCGCACGGGCGTGGGCACGCGCTCCGTCTTCGGCACGATGCTGCGGTTCGACCTTGGCGGAGACCGTGTGCCGCTGCTCACCACCAAGCGCGTCTACTGGAAAGCAGCGGCGAAGGAGATGCTGTGGTTCCTGACCGGCAGCACCAATATCCGGCCGCTGCTGCAGGAAGGCGTGACGATCTGGAGCGACTGGCCGCTGAAGAAATACCGTCAGGCAAGCGGTGAGGATATCAGCCAGGAAGAGTTCGAGGCGCGTATCGTCGCGGACGAGGCTTTCGCGAAGAACTGGGGCGATCTCGGCCCGGTCTACGGCAAGCAATGGGTCGACTGGCCCACCTATGAATACGGGCCTGACGGCAAGTATCAGAAGGGGCCGGGCATCAATCAGGTGGCGCAGGTGGTGCAGAGTTTGAAGACCAGTCCCGGCAGCCGCCGCCACATCATCGAGGGCTGGAACGTGGCCGAGCTGGACCGCATGGCTCTGCCTCCGTGTCACAAGACCTACCAGTTCCATGTTGCGGGAGAGGGAGACGAAGCGCGTCTCAATTGCATGTTGTACCAGCGCAGCTGCGACGTGGCGCTGGGGCTGCCGTTCAACCTGTTCGGCGCCGCTCTGCTGACGAGAATGATGGCAGCGCAGACGGACCTGCTGCCGGGAGAGCTGGTGTGGAGCGGCGGCGATACGCATCTCTACCTCAACCACACCGACCTGGTGGAGGCGCAGCTGGAACGGGAACCGGCGGGCGCGCCGAAACTTGTTCTCAAAAGGGTGCCGCCGACAATTTTCGACTACCGTTTCGACGATTTCGAGGTGGTTGATTACGAACCGCAAGGAGTCCTGCGCGCGCCTGTGGCTGTCTGAGAATTCCTGTGCTAGGGCGGATTGACCGTTACAGATGTAACTAATATAATTTCGCCTTACGGGAATAATCTGATGCGAACTGGGAGAGCAGGCGATGGCCGATAAGCACGACGAGAAGGGCACCAACCGCCCGAAACTCGCCCTGCACGTGCCGGAGCCGAAATACCGCCCCGGTGACAAGGTCGATTACAGCCACCTCGACATTCCCGAGCCGGGAAAGCAGCCGCGCCCGGACGAGGCCTGCGAGCCGAAGGAAACCTATCCGCTTTGCGACGACCTGATCCGCGTTCTGGGCGACGACAATAAGGCGCATGGCCCATGGGACCCGCGTCTCGATGCCGAAACGCTGCGCCAGATGCTGCGCGAAATGGCTCTGGTGCGGGCGTTCGACAACCGGATGTACCGCGCCCAGCGGCAGGGCAAGACCAGCTTCTACATGAAATGTACGGGCGAAGAGGCGACGAGCGTGTGCGCCACGCATGCGCTGGACGGGGACGACATGATCTTCCCCAGCTATCGCCAGCAGGGCTGCCTGATCGCGCGCGGTTATGAACTCACCGAGATGATCAACCAGATCTACTCGAACAAGGCGGACAAGCTGAAAGGTCGTCAGCTGCCGATCATGTACTGCTCGAAGCGGCTGAACTTCTTCTCGATCTCCGGCAACCTTGCCACGCAGCTGCCGCAGGCGACGGGGTTCGCCATGGCGAGCGCCAGCAAGGGCGATTCGCGCATCGCCGCAACCTGGGTGGGGGAGGGGAGCACGGCGGAGGGCGATTTCCATTCCGCGCTGACCTTCGCCACGGTCTACAACGCGCCGGTCATCTTCAACGTCATCAACAACCAGTGGGCGATTTCCTCGTTCTCCGGGTTCGCCGGGGCAGAGCGTGCCACCTTTGCCGCGCGCGCCATCGGCTACGGCATGGCGGGCCTCAGGGTGGACGGCAACGATCCGCTGGCCGTGTTCGCCGCCGAACGCTGGGCTGCGGACCGTGCCCGCGCCAACGCCGGGCCGACGCTGATCGAACACTTCACCTACCGCGCGGAAGGGCACTCCACGTCCGACGACCCCAGCGCCTATCGCAGCGCCGAGGAGCGCGACGAGTGGCCGCTGGGCGATCCCGTGATGCGTCTCGCGCGGCACCTGATCGAACTGGGCGAGTGGAGTGACGAGCAGCAGGAAGAAATGGACGCTGAACTGGATACGAAGGTTCGCACCGCGATGAAGGAAGCCGAAAAGAACGGCATCCTCGGCCACGGCCTGCACCACCCGTTCCACACCATGTTCGAGGACGTTTTCGAGGAACTGCCCTGGCACCTGGAGGAACAGGCCGAGCAGGCGATTCGCGAGCGGCAGATCAAGTTTCCGGGAGACCCGGCGGAATGAACGACATGACCACCGAGACCGCTCCCGCCGCCGATACGGACAGCGGCGAAGTACGCGAAATGAACATGATCGAGGCGATCAATTCCGCGCTCGACATCATGCTGGAGCGGGACGACAACGTCACCCTCTTGGGCGAGGATATCGGCTATTTCGGCGGCGTGTTCCGCTGCACCGCCGGCCTGCAGGAGAAATACGGCAAGACCCGCGTGTTCGATACGCCGATTTCCGAATGCGGCATCATCGGCGTTGCCGTGGGGATGGGGGCCTATGGCCTGCGTCCCGTGCCGGAAATCCAGTTCGCGGATTACATCTACCCCGGTCTCGACCAGCTCATCAGCGAGGCCGCGCGCCTGCGCTACCGCTCCGCTGCCGAGTTCATCGCGCCGATGACGGTGCGCAGCCCGTTCGGCGGCGGTATCTTCGGCGGCCAGACGCACTCGCAATCGCCCGAGAGCATCTTCACCCACGTCAGCGGCCTGAAGACGGTGATCCCGTCCACGCCCTACGACGCGAAGGGCCTGCTGATCAGCTGCATCGAGGACAATGACCCGGTCATCTTCTTCGAGCCCAAGCGCATCTACAACGGCCCGTTCGACGGATATTACGACAAGCCCGCAAAAAGCTGGAAAGGGTTCGACGCGGCGCAGGTGCCGACGGACTACTACAAGATCCCGCTCGGCAAGGCGCGCACCGTGCGCGAGGGCGAGGCGCTGACGATCCTTGCCTACGGCACCATGGTGCACGTGGTGGAAAGCGTCGCGCGCGAGAAAGGCGTCGATGCCGAAGTGCTCGACCTGCGCACGCTCGTGCCGCTCGATATCGAGGCCATCGAGGCATCGGTGAAGAAAACCGGCAAGTGCCTGATCGTGCACGAGGCGACGCGCACGAGCGGCTTCGGCTCCGAACTGTCCGCAATGGTGCAGGAGCGCTGCTTCTACCACCTCGAAGCCCCGATCGAGCGCGTGACCGGCTTCGACACACCCTATCCCCACAGCCTCGAATGGGCCTATTTCCCCGGTCCTGTCCGCATCGGCGAGGCCATCGACAAATTGCTGGAGGCCTGAGGCCATGGCCAAGTTTACCTTCAACCTGCCCGACATCGGCGAAGGCATTGCCGAGGCCGAGATCGTGGCCTGGCACGTCAAGGTTGGTGACACCATCGAGGAAGACGGCCAGCTGGCCGACATGATGACCGACAAGGCGACGGTCGAGATGGAAAGCCCGGTTGCGGGCAAGATCCTCGAAGTCGCGGGCGAAGTCGGCGACACGGTGGCTATCGGCGGGATGCTGGTGGTGATCGAGGTCGAGGGCGAAGTGCCCGAGGACGTGCTCGAGGAAAACGAAGCGGCAGCCGAAGCTGCGGAAGATACCGCGCCTGCGCCGAAAGCGGACGAAGTCGAGGAGCGGATCGAGGTGGAGAATCCCGATCCTTCCGACCAGGAAGATGCGGCGGCAGCCGCGAGGGAGGAGAAACCCCTCCCGACGCCGACGCCCGCGCCCGAGCCCGCATCTTCGGATGCAAAAGTCCTCGCCAGCCCCGTCGTGCGCAAGCGCGCGAAGGACCTCGGCATCGACCTGTCGCAGGTGAAGCCGCACGAGGATGGCCGCATCCGTCACGCCGATCTCGACGCGTACATTTCTTATACCGGCGGTTTCTCCGGCGCCGCGCCAGCGCGTTCGGACGAGCAGATCAAGGTGATCGGCCTGCGCAAGCGGATTGCCGAGAACATGGCCGCGGCCAAGCGCAACATCCCGCACTTCACCTATGTGGAAGAGTGCGACGTGACCGAACTGGAGCGCACGCGCGCACAGCTGAACGAGAATCGCGGAGACCGCCCCAAGCTCACCATGCTGCCGCTGCTGATCACGGCGATCTGCAAGGCGCTGCCCGATTTCCCCATGATCAACGCCCGTTACGATGACGAGACGAAGGTCGTCACCCGTCACGGCGCGGTGCATCTGGGCATGGCCACCATGACCGACAATGGCCTTATGGTGCCGGTGATTCGCGATGCGCAGGGCAGGAACCTGTACCAGCTGGCGAACGAGATCGTGCGGCTGGCTGAAGCCGCGCGTGACGGCAGTGCGAAGTCGGATGAGCTGTCCGGCTCCACGCTCACCGTCACATCGCTGGGGCCGCTGGGCGGGGTCGCCACGACGCCCGTCATCAACCGTCCGGAAGTCGCCATCATCGGCCCCAATCGCATTGTCGAGCGGCCCATGTTCGTGACCGGACCGGACGGGCAGGAGCGCATCGAGAAACGCAAGCTGATGAACATTTCCATCAGCTGCGATCACCGCGTGGTGGACGGCTACGATGCCGCCGCTTTCGTGCAGGAATTGAAGAAACTGATCGAGGCTCCGGCGCGGATTCTGGCGGCCTGATCGATCGATTTCAAATATGTTTCAAAAAGCCGCTTCTGGTGTGTTGACAGGGTTGGAACCCTCCACTAGATGCGCGGCTCCCAAGAGGCGCTAGCCGCTTAAATGCGCGGGTGTAGCTCAGTTGGTTAGAGTATCGGCCTGTCACGCCGAGGGTCGCGGGTTCAAGTCCCGTCACTCGCGCCACTTGGGACCTTTTCCTTTTTATGCCCTGGCCTGATGGCTGTCGCAGTGAAACGCACTGCGACCGGCAACCTTGCTTTTGACGATGCTGCCGCCGCAGCGCGGGCAGTCCGCCCCGTCCTGGCGATCCGCAATCAGCCAGGTGCGCGGAAGCTGCGAATAGTCGGCGCCGGCTTCGCATACGCCGGTCAGCACATCGCGCATCACCTTGAACATCTCCGACAACTGGCCGTCTGTCAGGTCGCTGGCCGTGGTTTCGGGATGCACGCCTACCTGGAACAGGATCTCGTCGGACCACAGGTTGCCGATGCCTGCCAGCTTCTTCTGCGCCATCAGCGCGCCCTTGATCGTGCCATTCGTGCCGCCGATAACTTCCGCGAAGCCGTCTTCGGAAATTTGCAGCGCGTCCGGGCCGAATCCGATGCGTTCGATTTCCTCGTCAGGCGAATCGATAACCCGCACCCAGCCAAGCTTGCGCGGGCATCGGAACGCCAGCCTCCGGTCGCCCTCGAAGCGAATCAGGAATTTGGTGTGGTCGGGCGGATCGTCCGGCGCGTCGAAGGGCAGCAGCTTGCCAGTCATGCCGAGGTGGACGCAGATCCACGGTCCGCTCCGCGATCCTGCGAAGATCAGCTTGCCGTGACGGCGTGTCTCGGTGAACTGCCTGCCGACAAGGCGACCGCGCTCGTTGTCGCCGGGAAGTTCGATGTAGGTGACGTTATCGCCGAGCGCTGCTTCTTCGATGGTGCGGTTCAGGCACTGGCTTTCGATACGGCGGCGGTTGGCTTCGGCTTCAGGCAGTTCTGGCATGAAGCCCGAACCGCCGACACGCAACCGGGGTTCCGAATGCTAGTCCTGCCTCGGCACGCCCCAGTGGCCGGTTTCCATCCAGATCAGGAAGTTCCGCAGCGGCTTCAGCCAGATGATCCCGAGGACGAGGTAGACCAGCGTCTGCGCCCAAGTGGGCCAGTCGCCGATGATACCCGGCGCATAGCGGGCGATGATGAAGCCGTAGAGAATCAGCCCGGCAATCAGGCCGAGTATGCCGACGGGTATGCGCCAGGTGGGTTCGGTGCGCATCAGAACGGTCCGTAAATGCGGGTGGGGGTGACGATGGCGGTCAGCGGCATGTCATGGTCCTCTATCGGCAGTTCGTCCACGCGCTGCACGTCCCACGCCATGCCGATGGCAAGGGTGTTCGGGTGGTCGGCCAGCCAGCGGTCGTAGAAGCCGCCGCCCTGGCCGATACGCTCTCCGCGCTCGGTAAAGCCGACCAGCGGCATGAACAGGACTTCCGGCTCTACCACCGGCGCGTCCGGTGCGGGTTGCATCAGGCCCATGGGCCCTTCGACGAGATCGGATTCGCCGTAGGGATCGGTGTGGAGGTGGAACTGCATCGGGTCTTCGAGCTTGCCGATGCGGGGCAGGGCGATTTCGTGGCCCGCTTCCATGAAGTGCCGGGCGTATCCGCCGGAGGGCGCTTCTCCGGTGTCGGCGCGGTAGAGACCGATGGTCGCGCCTTCGGGCACGAGTTCGCGCAAGGGTGCGGGCGGGGCGCGGAACACCAGCGCGCTTACCTCTTTCGGAAGGCTGGCGGCGTGTTCGCGCCGGGCCTTGCGCAGAGCCTTGCGGATGGCGGCTTTCTGTTCGGATATATGGGTCACGGATGTCTAGCTAGTGCGACAGTCCACCGCCCTCAAGTAGCGAAGCGGTAGGGCACATATCATGTGGCGGAACCACCATGGGTCGTTTTCCGGGAAATCCTCTGACGCCTTCACGTCAGGTGGGCGCCGTATATCCAGGGCCGCCAGGACGAACCCGTGACCCCGGTAGGGACAGCTCCCTTGGATTGCTTATAGCCTCAGGGATATCTCAAGCGGCTCGTGCCGGGCAGTCCCGCCGAGACCTATCTAGGCGCTGGCAACACCACTCTCAAGACGCTGCGCGAGAGCTTCCAGCCGATCGGCCATTTTTTCCAGCGTTTCGGCCTGTTCATCGTCGGCGGGGGTCGGCGCGGACGCTTTTTGCGCCTCGTGCAGTTCGTCCGCCAGCAGCAGCGAGGCATAAAGCAGTACGCGCTCGGCAGACTGGCCGCGCAGGATGTCGAGCTGGGCCAGTTTCTCGCCGATGGAGCGGCCCAGACTCTCGATATGCCGTTCCTCGCCCGGCGCGCAGGCGACGGTATAGCGCCGACCAGCAATCTCGAGCGTCACGTTGCTGGTGCTCATGGGGAGAAGCTTTCGATCAGCGCATCAACTTCTTCCAGCGCGCTTTCCGCCTCGCGCCGCAGTCGGTCGTAGCGGGCCTGCAGGTGCGGATCGGACGCCGCGCAGCCGCCCGCCGCCGCCTCGATCCGTGCCGAGGCCGCTTCGATGCGGGCCAGCGCCCGTGCGATGCGATCGCCTTCCATGGCTGCCGAGTTACTCCGAAACCGCGCATCGGCAAAGGGTTGCAGCGGCAAGCTGTGAATAACTCTCGGCGGGTGAATTGACGCTTGTCCCATAACAAGGGGCTCTTGCTTGACCTTGGGGCCTGCCACCATCACACAGCCCCCAACCGAATCGATGCCCGCACAAGGGCACAGCCCTTCCTGGAGGCTACAGAGCATGAGCGACGACACTGCCCGTTTCACCAACATGGCCAATGCCATACGCGCCCTTTCGATGGATGCGGTGCAGGCGGCCAATTCCGGCCACCCCGGCATGCCGATGGGCATGGCCGATGTCGCCACCGTGCTGTGGAACGATTACCTGAAGTTCGATCCCAAGGCGCCCGACTGGGCCGACCGCGACCGTTTCGTGCTTTCCGCCGGCCACGGCTCGATGCTGATCTACTCGTTGTTGCACCTCAGCGGCTACGAGCAGCCGACGCTGGACGACATCAGGAACTTCCGCCAGCTGGGCAGCCCTTGCGCGGGGCACCCTGAAAACTTCCTGCTGCCGGGCGTGGAGGCCACCACCGGTCCGCTGGGACAGGGCCTGGCAATGGCCGTGGGCATGGCCATGGCCGAGCGGCACCTCAATTCGCAGTTCGGTGACGAGCTGGTCGATCACCGCACATGGGTGGTCGCGGGCGACGGGTGCCTGATGGAAGGCATCAACCACGAAGCCATCGGCATTGCCGGGCACCTGAAGCTGGGCCGCCTGATCGTGCTGTGGGACGACAACGACATTACCATCGACGGCAAGGTCTCGCTCTCTTCCTCCGAGGACATTCCCGCCCGTTACCGCGCCACCGGCTGGCACGTGGCGGAGTGCGACGGACACGACCCCGCTTCCATCAGCAAGGCGATCGACGAGGCCGTGGCCGAGACCGGCAAGCCCTCGCTGGTTCGCTGCACCACGATCATCGGCAAGGGCGCGCCCAACAAGCAGGGCACCAGCGCCACCCACGGCGCGCCGCTGGGCGAGGACGAGATTGCCGCCGCGCGCAAGGAACTGGGCTGGGAGCATGGTCCGTTCGAGGTGCCGGAAGACATTCGCGCCAACTGGCTCGCCACCGGCACCCGCGGTGCCACGGCCCGCGCCGAGTGGCAGGAGCGTCTCGACGCCAGCAAGCAGAAGGCCGAGTTCACGCGCCGCATGGCGGGCGACCTGCCGAGCGGAGACAAGGCGGCAAGAGCTTTCGCCAAGTGGCTGGAAAGCGCCGAGAAAGTTGCTACCCGCAAGGCCAGCGAGAACGCGCTGGAAGTGCTCAACCAACTGGTGCCGGAAATGGTCGGCGGCAGCGCCGACCTCACCGGCTCCAACAACACCAAGGCGGGCGGCATTACCGCGTTCACGGCGGACGACTACTCGGGCCGCTACGTCTATTACGGCATCCGTGAATTCGGCATGTCGGCGGCGATGAACGGCATGGCGCTGCACGGCGGGATCATCCCCTACGGCGGCACCTTCCTGATCTTCACCGACTATGCGCGCGGCGCGATCCGCCTCTCCGCCCTGCAGGAAGCGCGCGTCGTCTACGTGATGACGCACGATTCCATCGGCCTTGGCGAGGACGGCCCGACGCACCAGCCGATCGAGCACCTGCAGAGCTTGCGCGCCATGCCCAACGTGCTGGTGATGCGTCCGGCGGACCGGGTGGAAACAGCCGAGTGCTGGCAGATCGCGATCGCCCAGAAGGACCGCCCCTCGGTCATCGCGCTCAGCCGCCAGGGCCTGCCGCAGGTTCGCAATTCGCCGGAAGAAACGGACATGTGCTCCAAGGGCGGCTATCGCCTGAAGCGCGCGGGCAACAAGCGTCGCGTCATCCTGATCGCGACGGGTTCCGAGGTTTCGCTGGCGCTGGAATGTGCGGAGCAACTGGAAAAGCAGAGCGTGGGCGCGGATGTCGTCTCGATGGTCTGCACCGAACTGTTCGACGAGCAGGACGCGGCCTACAGGGAAGATATCCTTCCCAACGTCGGGCCGGGGGAGATCCTGCGCGTCAGCATCGAGGCGGGCACCACTTTCGGGTGGGAACGCTATACCATGGCAAACGGCCTGAACTTTGGCATCGACCGTTTCGGCGCATCGGCACCGGCAAGCGACCTGTTCAAGAAATTCGGCCTCACCGCCGATCAGATCGTGCCGCAAATCATCAGCAAATTGAACGACTAAGCAGGAGTTTTTGACAATGGCCACGAAGGTTTCGATCAACGGTTTCGGGCGCATCGGGCGGCTTGTCGCGCGCGCTATCCTGGAGCGTGACGACCACGATCTCGAACTCGTTGCGATCAACGACCTGGCGGATACCAACGCCAATGCCCTGCTGTTCGGTTTCGACAGCACGCACGGCCGTTTCCCCGGCACCGTGGAAGTGGACGGCAACAACCTGGTGGTGAACGGCAAGACCATCGCCGTGACCAGCGAACGCGATCCGGGCAACCTGCCGCACAAGGACATGGGCGTGGACATCGTGCTGGAATGCACGGGCTTCTTCCAGAGCCACGAGGCTGCCAAGCCGCACCTCGATGCAGGTGCCAAGCGCGTGCTGATTTCCGCACCGGCAAAGAACGTGTCGGCCACCGTCGTTTACGGCGTGAACCACGAAGTACTGACCGCCGACGACGTGATCGTCTCCAACGCCAGCTGCACCACCAACTGCCTCTCCCCGATGGCCAAGGTGCTGCACGAGACCGTGGGTATCGAGCGCGGTTTCATGACGACGATCCACTCCTACACCAACGATCAGCGAATGCTGGACCAGATGCACGGTGACATGCGCCGCGCCCGTGGCGGCGCGCAGAACATGATCCCCACCACTACGGGTGCTGCCCGCGCAGTGGGCCTGGTGCTGCCGGAACTCGCCGGCAAGCTGGATGGCTCGTCCGTCCGCGTGCCGACGCCGAACGTCAGCCTGGTGGACCTGGTCTTCACGCCGGGTCGTGACACTTCTGCCGAGGAACTGAACGAGGCGCTGAAGGCTGCCGCCGAAGGCAAGATGAAAGGCGTGCTCGACTACACCGACAAGCCGCTCGTCAGCAGCGACTTCAACCACTATCCGGCAAGCTCCACCATCGACAGCCTCGAGACGTCCGTCATGGAAGGCAAGCTGGCCCGCGTGGTGAGCTGGTACGACAACGAGTGGGGCTTCTCCAACCGCATGATCGACACCGCCGGTGTGATGGCGAAGTTTTTGTAAGCGACATTCTCCCCTCCCGCGTGCGGGAGGGGTTGGGGGTGGGCATGGGCCTGCAAGGCCCACCCCGCTGCGACTAGGCAGCAAGCTGCCAAGTCTCGCTCCCCTCCCGCAGGCGGGAGGGGGGAATGGGAGCGAATAGTGACGTTCAAAACCCTTGATGACCTTCCAGACGATCTTTCCGGCCAGCGTGCCCTGGTGCGCGTGGACCTGAACCTGCCGATGAAGGATGGTCGCGCCACCGATCTCACCCGTGCCCGCGCCGTGGCGCCCACGATCCTCGAACTGAGCGATCGCGGGGCCAAGGTGCTGCTGCTGGCGCACTATGGCCGCCCCAAGGGCGAACGCCATTCGACGCTTTCGATGAGCGAGATCGTCGGCGAACTGGAGCGGGTGATCGACAAGGAAGTGATGTTCATTCCCGAAGTCGAAGGGCCGGTGGTCGAACAGTCGGTCGGCATCCTGTCGGCAGGCGATATCGGCCTGCTGGAAAACACCCGCTTCTGGCCGGGCGAGGAAGCCAACGATGCCGATTTTGCCAAGGCCATCGCGGCCAATGGCGATTTCTTCGTCAACGATGCCTTCTCCGCCGCGCACCGCGCTCATGCGACCACAGAGGGGCTGGCGCACCTGCTGCCGTCGTACGCGGGCCGCGCTATGCAGAAGGAACTCGAAGCGCTCGACGCGGCGCTCGGCAACCCCACGCCGCCCGTTGCCGCTGTTGTCGGCGGGGCGAAAGTTTCCACCAAGCTGGCCGTGCTCGAAAACCTTTCCCGCCGGGTGCAGCACCTCATCATCGGCGGGGGCATGGCCAATACCTTTCTCGCCGCCAATGGCGTGGACGTGGGCAAGAGCCTGTGCGAGCACGACCTGACCGACACCGCCCGCGCCATCATGGATGCAGCGGACGGGGCGGGCTGCACGATCCACCTGCCTTACGATGTCGTCGTGGCGAAGGAATTTGCCGCCAATCCGCCGTCCCTGCGCACCTGCAACGTCCATGAAGTGGCCGCAGACGAGATGATCCTCGACATTGGCCCGCAGGCGACGGAAGCGTTGGGCGATGTGCTGAAGACCTGCGCTACGCTGGTATGGAATGGCCCGCTCGGCGCGTTCGAGACGCCGCCGTTCGACGAGGCGACCGTGGCGCTTGCCAAGACGGCGGCCGCGTTGACGCAGGACGGTTCGCTCACATCGGTCGCGGGCGGGGGCGATACCGTCGCCGCGCTGGCCCATGCCGGGGTGACGGACGACGTGACCTACGTCTCGACCGCTGGCGGCGCGTTTCTCGAATGGATGGAAGGCAAGGAACTGCCCGGCGTCGCCGCGCTGTCTGCCTGATTTTCCTCAGCGATATTCGGGATTGGGCCAGCCGGGCTTTTGCCCCTCGCCCCAGTCATCGGCCACGTTTCCACAAGCGGGATAGCCGCCGTTGTCCTTCAGCATGCGCGCTGCGTGCAGCAGGTTGAACGCCATGAAAGTGGTGTTCTTCTGGGTGAACTCGTTGTCGAAACCGGCGCGGCTGCCGTCGTCCAGCTCGTCACCGTAAGAAGGGCCGGGGCCTGCTTCGCCGATCCAGCCGCAGTCGGCCTGCGGGGGAATGGTCAGGCCCACGTGGCTCATGGAATAGAGCACGCCTGCAGCGACGTGCTTGATGCCGTCCTCGTTGCCTGTCACCACGCAGCCGCCGACCTTGCCGTAGAAGGCGTATTGCCCGTCGTCGTTCGTCTGGCCGGAATGGGCGTAGAGCTTCTCGATGAAGGCCTGCGCCAGCGAGGATTTCTCGCCCAGCCAGATCGGCGTGCCGAGGATCACGATATCGGCTTCGAACACGTCGGGGGAGAGCCTGGGCCAGTCGTCATGCTCCCAGCCGTGTTCTGTCATGTCGGGGTAGACGCCCGGCGCCAGCCTGTACTGCGACAGGCGATGCCGCTTTACCGAGACTGATTGGGTGGCGAAGATTTCGGCCACCACATCGGACAGGGTGTCAGTGTGCGATGCCTGTTCGGGCGGTTTCAGCGTGGCGTTGAAGATCACCGCCCTGAGGTCCGAGAAATCGGTCTCGCAAGTGTCGCAGATTTGCTGCTGTTTCTCGCCCAATGCCATGTCGTGCCTTTCGCTTGCCTATGGGTGGGCAAAGGCTGGCGAGCGGGCCTGTTCCTCGAAATGGCACTTTCCTACAAGGCGCGCGCCGTGCTTGGGGCGGCGCCCCACGAGTACTCGCCCACGGATGTATTTCATCAACTTGCCATGCCCTTCCAGCCCGCATAGAGCCGCCTCAAATCCAATCCGGAACTGAGGAGCTTCCGCATGAACACCAAGGAAATGACCGACAAGATCGCCGCCGGCCAGGGCTTCATCGCCGCGCTGGACCAGTCCGGCGGCTCCACCCCCAAGGCGCTGGCTGGCTACGGCGTCAGCGAGGACGAGTGGAACGGCGAGGACGAGATGTTCGCGAAGATCCACGACATGCGCTCCCGTGTCATTACCTCGCCAAGCTTTGCCAGCGGCAAGGTGATAGGCGCGATCCTGTTCGAGAAGACGATGGACGGAGAAGTGGATGGCAAGCCGACCGCCGATGCGCTGAAGGATCGCGGCGTGGTGCCCTTCATCAAGATCGACCAGGGCCTGGCCGACGAAGAGAACGGGGTTCAACTGATGAAGCCTCTCACGAAGCTGGATGCACTGCTGGAAAAGTCGGTGGCGAAAGGCATGTTCGGCACCAAGGAACGCTCCGTCATCAAGTCCGCGAACCCTGCCGGGATCGCCGCCATCGTCGCGCAGCAGTTCGAAGTCGGCAACCGGGTGATCGATGCAGGGCTCATGCCGATCCTCGAACCGGAATACGACATCAAGGCAGCGGACCGCGCCGAGGGTGAGGACATTCTCAAGGCGGAAATCCTGAAGAACCTCGAGACGCTGGCCGATGATCGCCAGGTGATGCTGAAGCTTTCGATCCCGGTGAAGGCCAATCTCTACAAGGAACTGGTGGACCATCCCAAGGTGCTGGCCGTGGTGGCCCTGTCGGGCGGCTACTCGACGGAGGAAGCCTGCGCCGAACTGGCAAAGAACGACGGAATGATCGCCAGCTTCAGCCGCGCCATGCTGCAGGACCTGCGCGCGCAGCAGAGCGACGAGGAATTCGACGCCACATTGGGCAAGGCCATCGATTCGATCTGCGCGGCCTCGGTCGCCTGATCTATTCGCTGTCTGAGTAGGTGAAGCGGTAGTCCGATGGCGCTATCGCTTCACCCGTCATCGCGGCAGGCGACGCGCTGGTCAGGGTCAGGCGGGTGCCGTGGGTTGCGTATGGTTCGCCCAGCGTCAGGTAAGCGGTCTCCCGCCAGCCCGCTCCGTCGATGCGGGTGAGGACGATGACCCGGCCGGCCCACACGCAGCGGGCGTTGGCGGGGCAGCGGCTATCCTCGTGGACCTCCATCGGAGTTGCCACGAGATTGCCTGCCACGACGGGTTTGCCGAGCGGCACGGCGGTTCCCGCGCTGGCGGCCGGTCCGTTGGAAACGATCGGGGCATTAGGCACGGTGGCGCAGGCCGAGATTGTCGAGCCGATCAGAACGGCGGCGGCGAATCGAAGGGGCGAGAATGGTTTCATTGCTGCCACATAAACCCCTCCACCATGCCTGGAATGTGAATATCGACGAACGACCTTCCTGAGGATACCAAGACTTCCATGACCGATCAGCCTTCCTGCCAGCTCTACCTGATATCCCCGCTCGAAGTGGGAGGCGATTTCGCCGACCGGCTCGACCGCGCCCTCGCCGCCGGTAAGGGGCTGGCGACAGCCTTCCAGTTCCGCGTGAAGGATGTGGACCAGCACGAAGCGGCGCGCCTTGCCGCGCCATTGCAGGAAATTTGCGCGGCGCGTGAAGTGGGCTTCATCGTCAACGATAGCGTCCCCCTGGCCAAGCGGCTGAAGGCGGATGGCGTTCACCTCGGCCAGGCGGACGGGGACGTGCGCGAAGCTCGCGAGGAACTGGGCCGCGAAATGCAGATCGGTGTCACTTGTCACTCCAGCCGCCACCTCGCGATGGAAGCGGGCGAGGCCGGGGCGGACTACGTCGCATTCGGGGCTTTCTTCCCCAGCGAAACCAAGGCGAGCGACCATCGGCCAGAGCCGGATCTGTTGCAATGGTGGAGCAGCCTGTTCGAAATTCCTTGCGTGGCGATTGGCGGGATCACGCCCGGCAATTGCGCCCCCCTAGTGGAGGCAGGTGCCGATTTCCTGGCCGTCTCCCACGCCGTATGGGGCGGAGACGAGGTGGTCGCGATTGAAGCATTCAGGAAGGCGATGGCTTGAAGCCGCGCTTTAATCTGTGGCGCGCGATCGTTCCGGCGCTGATCGGCTGGGTCGGGGCGATCGGCTACTGGATTGCCGTCGGCCCCGAAGAGGTGCCCGATGCTCGCGCAGACGTGGCCATCGTTCTCGGTGCCGCGGTCAATGGCGAAGAGCCTTCGCCGGTTTTCCGGGAAAGAATTGCTCACGGCATAGCGCTCTACAAAGACGGGCGCGTCCAGAAGCTGCTTTTTACCGGCGCGCGAGCAGAGCGTGAAGTTATTGCTGAGAGCGAGGCTGGACTCAGGATGGCGCTTGCCGCCGGAGTGCCGGGGGAAGACATCCTCACGGAAAATGAATCCGTCACGACCATGCACAATTTGGTCGAGGCCCAGCTGGTGATGCGTGATGCCGGTGCCGAGACCGCCCTGATCGTGTCCGACCCGCTGCACATGCGGCGGGCCATGGAAATGGCGGAAGCCCTAGGCCTCGATGCCGAGGCGAGTGCAACGCCGACGTCGCGTTATCAGTCGCTTTCGACGCAGGCACCGTTCCTGCTGCGCGAGATCTATTTCATGCATCGCTTCTGGCTATTTGGCGAATAGCCGCCGATTACAGCGACTTTGGCACCACGAGCAGCTTAGGATATAATCGGCACTTATGGCATCACCGTTCGTCGAGAAATTGCAGGTCGCAGCTGTCACCGCCACACTGGTTTCGGCGGGGTGGATCGTTGCAGGCGCATTCGTGCTGGACCGGGCGGAAACGGCGGAAATGGAGCGGGAGATCGCGGCCAAGCAAAGTCCGACGCCAGAGCCCAATCCTGCACCGAGTGATGAGGCAATCATCCCGCAGGAGGATCGCAACGAGGCCTCGGTCCCGCCGGAGGAAGAGACAGCGACGCTGATGATTCCCGTGATAAACGTGGCGGCGACTGATCTTGTCGACACCTTTACCGACGAACGAAGCGGTGGCACGCGCCTGCACGAAGCGCTGGACATCCCCGCGCCCGCAGGCACATCGGTCCGGGCATCGGCTCCCGGCACGATCGAGCGCCTGTTCCGCTCCGATGCGGGTGGTAACACGATCTATGTGCGCTCCGAAGATCGGGAAACGATCTACTACTATGCCCATCTTGCCGAGTATGCGCCGGGTCTGAACGAAGGACAGAAGGTGCGCAGGGGACAACGACTGGGCACGGTCGGCTCCACCGGCAATGCGGAGCCTGATGCGCCGCACCTTCATTTCGAGGTCATGCGTACCACGCCAGATGCCGAGTGGTGGGAACCGGCGACATCGGTCAATCCGTACCCGATGCTCGTGCGCCAGCAGCGCTGAGCCGCGCAGCTATTCTCCCTGACGCACGCAGCGCAGGCGACTGGGCTGTCCGTTGACAATCTTTCGCAGGAATCCACGCGAGACGATCTGGTAGCTATCGCCGTTACGCGGGCCGCTGGTCATAGTCAGCCGGTCGCCGCGGCGCAGGTAGGTTCCGCCACCCTGGACGGAAGAGTAGCGCGACGCGCTGCGTATGGAAAAACTTTCCTGCGGCTGCTCGATGCCCACAGCGCCCGCTGCATCGCCCGGCAATTCGCACACGTAGGTGCCGCGCTCGATGGTATCGGGCTGGCCCTGGCCCGCAGCAGGCATGGCGAGGGCAAGGGCGGGGAGGGCCGCGACGAGGAAAAGCCTGTTCATGCCCGCGCCCATAGCACCGCAGGCTGAGCGCGTCATGAACATCTAAGCCGGCTTTCTGTCTGCGCTTGCCGCCGCGCCCACCCTCAGGTAGTGGGCGCGCCAACTCCTGAAAAACGCAAGGCTAGTGATCATGAAAATCAGCGGCGTGGACATTCGTCCCGGCAACATCATCGAATATGAAGGCGGCATCTGGAAAGTTGCCAAGATCCAGCACACCCAGCCGGGCAAGGGCGGCGCCTACATGCAGGTCGAGATGAAGAACCTGATCGATGGCCGCAAGACCAACGTCCGTTTCCGCAGCGCCGACACGGTGGAAAAGGTTCGCCTTGATACCAAGGACTACCAGTTCCTCTATGAAGACGGTGATATGCTGGTATTCATGGACACTGACACTTACGAGCAGATCAACCTGCCGAGCGACCTTCTGGGCGATGCGCGCCCGTTCCTGCAGGACGGCATGCAGGTATCGCTGGAACTGTGGGAAGAGCGCCCGATCAGCGTGCAGCTGCCCAGCCAGATCGAGGCCGAGATCGTCGAGGCCGACGCCGTGGTGAAGGGGCAGACCGCATCTTCCAGTTACAAGCCTGCCGTGCTCGACAATGGCGTTCGCATCATGGTGCCGCCGCATATCGAAAGCGGCACGCGCATCGTGGTGGACGTGTACGAGCAGAGCTACGTCGGGAAGGCTGGCTAAAGTCCCATGGCTGCAATTTCAGGTCTTATTCGCGTGATGGAAAAGGCTGCCCGCAAGGCGGGTGGCAGGCTCCGTCGCGATTTCGGTGAAGTCGAGCATTTGCAGGTCAGCCGCAAGGGGCCGTCGGATTTCGTGTCCAAGGCAGACCAGGCGGCAGAGCGCATCCTGTGGGACGAACTCAAGGCAGCTCGCCCGGGCTGGGGCTTCCTGCTGGAAGAAGGCGGCGAGATCGAGGGTGACGAGGGCCAGCCACGTTTCATCATCGATCCGCTCGATGGCACCAGCAACTTCCTCCACGGCATTCCCCATTTCGCGATCAGCATCGCGGTGCAGGAACGCAAGCTGGGCAGCGATGACTGGGGCGACGTGGTTGCCGGGATGGTGTACCAGCCGATCACCGACGAGACATTCTGGGCCGAGAAATCGCGTGGCGCATGGCTGCACGATGGTCGCCTGCGCGTGTCGGGCCGCCGTCACCTTGATGAAGCGCTTATCGCCACGGGCACGCCCTACCAGGCGCATGGCGATTTTGCCGAGTGGGCTCGAATTTTTGGTGCCGTCGGCCCCAAGGTCGCCGGGATTCGCCGCTTCGGTTCCGCCGCGCTTGACCTCGCATGGGTCGCCGCCGGTCGTTACGACGGCTTCTGGGAAAGCGACCTTTCGCCGTGGGATACTGCGGCCGGGTGCCTTCTGGTGCGCGAGGCGGGCGGCTTCGTTTCCGACTATCGCGGCCGTTCGCAGCCGATCTGCGACAAGCAGGTGATTGCCGGTAACGACCAGATGCATTCGCGCTTGCACAAGCAGATCGCCGCCGCGCTCAAGTAGCGAAGCGGTAGCGCGGATAAGCAATTGCCGCCGCGCGCAAGTAAGGCTAAGCGGCCCCAACTGTCCGGTACGCCTCTGTGGCGGAATTGGTAGACGCGCTCGACTCAAAATCGAGTTTCTTCGGAAGTGCCGGTTCGAGTCCGGCCAGAGGTACCAGACAGGCATTGATCCTCTGACATCGCAGTTTCCCGCGAATTTGCTTGATCTTGCGCCCGGGCTTTGGGAATTGTCTGGACGACCGTGATCGAAGTCCCATCCTTCCATGCCATCGCCGCAATGGTGCTGACAGTGGGCGTGTTCATCGCCTTCGCGCGGGGACGCGTTTCCACCGAGATCATCAGCCTCCTGACGATCGCGATCATTGCCGTGGGGCTGTATTTCTATCCCCTGCCGCATACGCAGCCGACCGACGGTCTCGTTCTGGCTTTCGGCGGGTTCGGTCACTACGCGCTCATTACGATCTGTGCGCTCATGATCATGGGGCGGGGGCTGGTCGTCACGGGAGCGCTGGAGCCAGCAGCGCGGGCGCTGGAACGCGTCTGGAAGGTGAACCTCCAGCTTGGCCTGCTGGTCTCCTTGCTACTGGCGCTCTTTCTGTCGATGATCGTCAACGATACGCCGGTCCTGGTCCTGTTGCTGCCGATATTTGTCGCCCTAGCCCAGCGGGGCGCCATGCCGGCTTCCAAGACGCTGATCCCCCTCAACGCCGCTGTCTTGATCGGGGGCATGGCCACGACGATCGGCACCTCCACGAACCTGCTGGTCGTTGGGATCGCCCGCGACCTTGGTATGCCGCAAATGTCGGTGTTCCATTACACGCCGATCGTGCTGATGGCCGCGCTGGTGGCGTTCCCCTATCTCTGGCTGGTCATGCCCCGCTTGCTGCCCGACAATTCCGTGGATCAGCAACAATTCGAGCGGCGGTTCTACACCCGCCTGCGCGTCACCCCCACCAGCGATCTGGCGGGCAAGCATTTCGACGAGATCGTTGATCGCCTGCCCGATGATTTCCGTTTCGAGGAGCGTCCGGACGGTACGTTCGAAGTCGGACAGCGGCTGCTGATTTCCGGTACGCACCGCGGCCTGGAAGACGCCATGCGCGTGTTGCGCGGCGAAGTCGCACCGAACTGGGTGGTGGATCGTATTTCCCGCCGCTCGCGCACACAGGGCGAGGATATCCAGGTCGTCGAGATGGTGGTGACGGCTGACAGTCGCATTCTCAACCGCACGCTAAGCAGCTCCGGCATCGCCGATCACTATGGCGTGGCCGTGCTGGGCATCCACCGGCCGGAACGCCTGATCGGTACACAGTCGCCGGGCTCCGCCGAAATCCGCTTCGCAGAAGGCGATGTCCTGCTCGTAACCGGCCTTCCTGACGGTCTGGCTGCGTTCGCATCGGGTGACAGCCTGTTGCAGCTCGAAGGTGCCAAAGTCGTGCCGCGCCGGTCCAAGGCAACGCTCGCCGCCGTAATCATGTTCGGCGCCGTGGCGCTGGCGTCCGTCGGCATTCCGTGGATCGGCAGCGACGGTTTCTACCTTCTCAAGATGCCCATCGCCATTTCGGCGCTGGCGGGTGCGATCCTGATGTTCGTGACCGGCTGCGTGAAGTTCGACCGGGTGGGAAGGGCGCTTTCGGGCAAGGTGATCGTTCTCGTCGCCGCCTCGATCGCCATCGGTCGCATCATTCTGGACAGCGGAGCCGCGGCATGGCTGGGTGAACTGATGGCGGTGGGCCTGCAGCATTTGCCCCCCGCGGGCGTGCTGGCGGCGATCATGCTGTTCGTGACGTTGCTCACGAACTTCGCTTCCAACGCCACTGCCGCCACGGTGGGTACACCGATCGCTTTCAACATTGCGACACAGCTAGGCCTGCCGCAGGAGCCGCTGATCCTGGCAGTCCTGTTCGGATGCAATCTCTGCTACGCAACGCCCATCGCCTACCAGACGAACATGTTGATCATGGCTGAAGGCAACTACTCGTTCGCGGATTATCTGCGCACGGGCGTTCCGCTTGTGCTGATAATGGTGACGACCCTGAGTATCCTGCTGGCGCTGTCCTACGGAATGTAGCGACAGGACTTGCCAGTTATCGCTACCAGTCGTTGCATTAATTGTCTTTTCCCAGTTGAGCGACGCCGAAATCGCCAGGGACAACGCCGTGGCCCATGCTGCGACAATCGTAGGTGACGCCGTGCAGGATACGGGCAACGCCGCGCAGGATGCGGCGGAGGACTTTTCGAAATAGCTTTACAGCGCTCGCAGGGTGGGACTGTAAAGTTTACCGACATTTCATACCTCGCCGTTAACCGAGGCCATGAACCGGAAATTCCTCCGGCAATTGGTTGGTGCAGCGATGGTTCGCCTGTTCAAACACTATATCCCCCACGCCGTCCTCCTGCTCGGCTTGGCGGACCTGTTGCTGCTCTTGCTGGCAGCAGACCTTGGCTGGGTGCTGAGGTCGGGGCAGATCGGAACCGACGCCGGAACTCCGTTCTCGCGTCTGGGCGCGCTCATTGCTTTCGCGACGACGACGCTTGCCGCCATGATTGCGGTGGGGGTTTACGGACCGGAATCGCTACGATCGTTGCGCTTCGCCTGCGCTCGGCTGCTGGTGGCAGTCACCCTTGCCATCCTGGCATTGGCGCTGCTCGATTTTCTTCTGCCCGGGCACACCTACTGGCGCTCCACCCTGCTGTACGCGATGGTGCTGGCAACTTTCATGCTGGTTCTGAACCGCGTCATCCTGGGCAACCTGCTTGGCACCTCTGCATTTCGTCGCCGTGTCCTCGTGCTCGGAACCGGTCCTCGTGCACAGCGTCTCAAGGCGCTGTCAGAAAAAGAAGGATGCGGTTTTACGATAGTTGGCTTCATCAGCATGACCCAGCCGAGCGAACAGGTGCCCGAGGCTGTAAAGCGCTCGACAATCTCAGACCTGTCGGCCCATGTCTCCGGGCTGGACGTGACCGAGGTTGTGCTGGCGCTGGAGGAAAGGCGCAATTCCCTCCCGCTGAAGGACCTGCTCCGTGTGAAAACAGCCGGAGTGCATGTAAACGAATTTTCGACCTTCCTTGAGCGGGAAACCGGCCGCGTCGATCTCGATACGCTCAACCCCAGTTGGCTCATCTTTTCGGACGGATTCTCTTCGGGGCGAGCAATTTCCTCCTTCGCCAAACGCGCGTTTGATATTCTTGCCAGCGGCCTGCTCTTACTGCTGGCTTTCCCTGTCATCGCCTTGTTCGCCCTGATCGTGAAGCTCGACAGCAAGGGGCCTGCCTTCTTCCGGCAGAAGCGCGTCGGGCTTTACGGACAGACCTTCGAGATCGTGAAACTGCGCTCGATGCGATCCGATGCGGAGAAGGACGGTGCGAAATGGGCGGAAAAGAACGACAGCCGCATAACCCGCGTCGGTGCGTTCATCCGCAAGGTGCGGATCGATGAATTGCCGCAGGTCTGGACGGTTCTCACCGGGCGGATGAGTTTTGTCGGGCCGCGCCCCGAAGTCCCCGTCTTCGTCAACGATCTGGAGGACAAGCTGCCTTACTACGCGGAGCGGCATATGGTGAAACCCGGCATCACCGGCTGGGCGCAGATCAATTATCCCTATGGTGCCAGCATCGAGGACGCGCGCCACAAGCTCGAATACGATCTTTACTATGCAAAGAACTACACGCCTTTTCTCGACCTGCTCATCATGTTGCAGACGTTGCGCGTAGTCCTGTGGCCGGATGGTGCCCGGTGACGATGTCGTTCTGGGACCTTGCCAGCAACCTGGCGTTCCTGCTCGTCGCATGCAGCGCCGTGGCGTTGGCGATGTGGCTGGCCACCAGCCAGCGGGCGCACGGGCCGGCAATCAACGCCTGCGCCGCAGCGCTGTTCATTGCAGCGCTTTGGGCCTTCTCCGTGGTCGGGCTAGGCTACGCCAACGTCGCGACGGCCTTCCTCGGCGTCGCAGGCAACCTTGCCTGGCTGTGGATGCTCTACAGGCTTTTCGGACATGGAGACCGTGACAAGCGGCTGGGCCCGGTGCGACCGATGGTGCTTTCGCTCGGATTGGTCGAACTGCTGCAGGTCGCCCTGTTGTTTGCCAGCGCGCGGCTTTCCGGCTTCGCAGAAGCCTCGGTCCTGCTCCTGCAATTCGGGATAACCTTCAGGTTGCTGTTCTGCATCGGAGCGCTTGTTCTCGTTCATAACCTTTATGCCAGTGCCTCGGCGCCGGCACGGCAAGGATTGCGCTGGCCGGCCTCGGCTCTCGCGGTCATCTGGCTCTACGACCTGAACTTCTACACGATCGCCTACCTCGGCGATGGACTGCCCGTCATGCTGGTGGAACTGCGCAGCGTGGCGCTGGCCGTCGTGGTAGCCCTTCTCGCGATGGGTACCCTGCGCAGCAAGGGAGAATTGCAGTTCCGCCCTTCGCGCAGCTTCACGTTCCAGTCGTTCTCGCTGCTGCTGATCGGGGCTTACCTCGGGGTGATGGTCGTGATCGCCCAGGGGCTGACCTATATCGGCAGCGATTATGATCGAATTCTGCAAACTGGGTTCGTCCTCCTAGCCAGCGTGCTTGCATTGACAGTCCTGCCTTCGAAGAAGCTGCGCGGCTGGCTGCGGGTGACGGTGTCCAAGAACCTGTTCCAGCACCGCTACGATTATCGGGCCGAGTGGCTGCGTTTCACCGATACCATAGGCCGTGCCGGTCCTCAGGCCGCCCCGCTGCCGGAGCGTATCGTGCAGGCCGTGGCGGATATCACCGATAGCCCGGCAGGATTGCTGCTCACACCCCGCGAAGAGGGCGGCCTGGCGCTGGAAGCGCGCTGGCAATGGCGCGATATCGAAGTGCCTGCGCTTGCCATCGATGCGCTTGGTGCGCGCTTCCTGTCCGACAACCAGTTCATCGTTGATCTGGATGACGTGCGCGCCGGCGAAGAAGTCGCGGTGCCCGAAGTCGCGACGCCAAGGTGGCTCCTGGAAGACGAGCTCGGCTGGGCACTCGTACCGCTGCTTCACTACGAGCGTCTGGTCGGCGTCGTCGTGCTGGCGCGCCCCGCCGTGGCCCGGCGGCTGGATTGGGAAGACTTCGACCTGCTGCGCGTCGTGGGACGACAGCTGGCCAGCTATCTTGCTGAGCGCAACAGCCAGAACGCCCTGGGAGAAGCGCAACAGTTCGACGAGTTCAACCGGCGCATCGCCTTCGTCATGCACGACATAAAGAACCTTGCGAGCCAGCTTTCCCTTCTGGCCGGCAACGCGGAGAAACACGCCGACAAACCCGAGTTTCGCGCGGACATGATTCTCACCTTGCGGAATTCGACCGACAAGTTGCAGGCGCTGCTCGCAAGGCTCGGGCGCTATGGTGGCCACGGTGCGAAGGACCGCGAGGAAGTGGCACTCGATTCGCTGCTGGAACGCATCGAGGCGCAGTACAGGGGTAAGCATCACATCGTCTTGCCGCAGCGCGCGCCGTGCAGGGTGAAGGCCGATGCTGAAAGCCTGGAGCAGGCCTTGGTTCACCTGGTGCAGAACGCAATCGAGGCGAGTGACGAGAAATCGCCGGTCTTGCTCAATCTGCGGAGCGAGGGGGGCAGTGCGATTGTCGAGGTCGTCGATTCAGGTGCGGGTATGAGCCCGGATTTCATCCGCACCAGGCTTTTCAAACCCTTCCATTCATCCAAGCCCGGCGGCTTTGGCATCGGCGCATTCGAAGCGCGCGAATTGGTGCGCGCAATGGGCGGCCAGCTCGATGTCGAATCGCGCGAGGGGCTTGGCACGCGCTTCATGATCCGGCTGCCGCTCAGCGAGACGGCAGACATGATCCGAACAATGAATGCAAAGGAACAAGCCAGCGAGGTTGCATGATGGCAGATCACAAACCCAAGATCCTCATCGTCGAGGACGATCCCGGACTGCAGGCCCAGTTGAAATGGGCCTACGAGGATTTCGAAGTGATAATCGCAGGCGATCGCGATAGTGCCATTGCGGCGCTCAGGGCCGAGGCACCGCCGGTGGTGACGCTCGACCTTGGCCTCCCGCCCGATCCCGACGGCACGAGCGAGGGCTTTGCCGTGCTGGATGCCATCATGGCATTGAAGCCGGACACCAAGGTCATCGTCGCATCGGGCCACGGAGCCCGTGAGAGCGCGCTGAATGCGATCGAGCGCGGAGCGTACGATTTCTACCAGAAACCGGTCGACATCGACCAGCTCGGCCTGATCGTCCGGCGGGCCCTCAACCTGCATCGTATTGAGGAAGAGAACCGCCGCCTTGCCGCGAAGTCGGGGGAGGGGAATACCGTGCTCGGCGGCCTGATCACCTCGGCACCCGAAATGGTGAAAGTTGCGCGCACGATCGAACGCGTGGCGAATACCAACGTTTCGGTCATGCTGCTGGGCGCCAGTGGCACGGGCAAGGAATTGCTCGCCCGCGGCGTTCACGAGGCGAGCGAGCGCAAGAGCGGCAGTTTCATTGCCATCAATTGCGCGGCGATCCCGGAAAACCTGCTGGAGAGCGAGCTTTTCGGGCACGAGAAGGGCGCCTTCACCGGCGCTGTGAAAACTACCGAGGGCAAAATCGAGCTGGCCGATGGCGGCACGCTGTTCCTCGATGAGGTGGGCGATATCCCGCTGCCATTACAGGTAAAACTGCTGCGCTTCCTGCAGGAACGCACGATCGAACGCATCGGTGGGCGCAAGTCCATCGCGGTAGACACGCGCATCGTCTGCGCCACGCACCAGAACCTCGAAAGCATGATCGCCGATGGCCGCTTCCGCGAAGACCTGTTCTACAGGCTGGCAGAAGTGGTGGTGAAGATCCCCGCTCTGGCAGAGCGTCCCGGCGATGCGACCTTACTCGCAAAGGTCTTCCTCAAACGGTTTGCAGAGGAAATGAACCCTGCCGTCACGGGTTTCGCGCCCGATGCACTGGCGGCAATCGACGGGTGGAACTGGCCCGGAAACGTGCGCGAACTGGAAAACCGCGTGAAGCGCGCGGTCATCATGGCCGATGGCAAGCTCGTGAAGGCGGAGGATCTCGACCTTGGCGACACCGAGGAAGAGGACGCGCAGGCGCTGAACCTGAAGAGTGCGCGCGAAAAGTCCGATCGCAAGATGATCCGTCACGCACTGGCTCGCAGCGAGGGAAACATTTCCAGCACCGCCAAGCTTCTCGGAATCAGCCGACCGACGCTGTATGACCTGATCAAGCAATACGACTTGCAGACCTGACCCTCCGTCGGCACAGCGCGCGGCAATGATTGCGCGCCTGAAAACCCTGTTCGATCCGCTGGTAAGGCTGCTGCTGCTCGCCATTGCGCTGGCTACTGTCTTGCCGGTGACGGGGGAGGGGCGGGCGGTGGTCCGCGTGGTGTCGGACGCGGCCATCTTCTTCCTGTTCCTGCTGAACGGCCTGCGCCTGCCACGTGATCAGGTGCTTCACGGCATGCGCAACGCGCGTTTCCTGCTGCCGCTGATCGTCTGGGTGTTCGGCGTCATGGGACTGGCGGGCCTGGGCCTCTCGCGGCTTGGCGAGGGGGTCTTGCCGTCGACCGTTGCCCTCGGCCTGCTGTTCCTCGGCCTTCTTCCTTCCACCGTTCAATCGGCCACGGCCTACTGTTCGATCGCGGGAGGGAACGTTGCTGCCTCGGTTGTGGCGGCGGCCGTCATCAATATCCTTGGCGTGTTTGTAACCGCGCCACTGCTGGCCCTGGCGGCGGGCGGCGATGTCGGGATAGACCTAGCGGGGCTTCAGCGGATCGGCCTGATCCTGCTGCTGCCTTTTGCCATCGGACAGATGCTGCAAAAGCGTCTTGGACACGTCGTGGCCGAGAACAGGATCCTGCTAAGCTGGGCGGATCGCAGCGCAATCGCGATTGCCGTTTATGTCGCCTTTTCTGCCGCAGTGGAGCAGGGACTGTGGACCTTGGTAAGCCTGTCGGCCTGGGTTTGGCTGGCGCTCCTGATCGGTGCTTTCCTGCTGCTGGGATTTGCCGGTTCGTGGTTAACCGGCGGCGCGCTTGGGCTGGCGAGAGGAGACCGCATCGCCTTTCTGTTCGCAGGGGCGCAAAAGAGCATCGCACTGGGCGCGCCGCTGGCCAGTGTGCTGTTCCCGCCAGCGACCGCAGGTCTCGTGTTGCTGCCGGTGCTGGCCTACCATCTCGTGCAGATGATCATTTCAGCTCCGATCGCGGCGAGGCTCAGCCGGGCGTAAGCGCATCCTTCACGCCTTCGGCCTCGCGCCGATTATGGCGCAGGGACCACCAGAAGGAGATGCCGATCAGACCACCGCCAATAAGGCCGGTGATTGTCTCGGGGATGTGCAGCACTGCCGAGGTCAGCATGATCGCGCCCAGCACGATGATCGCCCAGAAAGCGCCATGCTCCAGGAAACGGTATTCCGAAAGCGTGCCCTTGCGCACCAGGTGGATAGTCATCGAGCGCACGAACATGGCACCAATGGAGAGGCCGAGCGCGATGATGATCATGTTGTTGGAAAGCGCGAATGCCCCAATCACCCCGTCGAAACTGAACGACGCATCGAGCACTTCGAGGTAGAGAAAGCCGCCAAGACCCGAGCGCATAACCTCGCCCGATGCGTTCTTGCGCGTCTCCTCGCGCAAGTTGAGGTATTCCCCCAGCGCGTCGACCGCGATGTAGGTGACGAGGCCAAGGACGCCCGCCGTCAGGAAGGTAAGCGCTTCGGCATCCGGCAGTTGCAGCGAGATCACCCACAGCACGAGAAGGAGAACCCCGATCTCGATAGCGGGCAAAACGGCCACCTTGGAAAGGTTGCGCTCGACCACCGCGATCCAGTGCACTTCCTTGTCCGCATCGAAGAAGAACTTGAGGCCGACCATGGCAAGGAAGGCGCCGCCGAAACCGGCGATACCAATATGCGCTCCCGACACGATCTGTTCGTATCGCTCGGGATCATTCAGCGAGAGGTCTATCGCCTCCATCGGCCCTATCCCCGCCGCGATTGCCACGATGGCAAGCGGGAAGACGATACGGGTGCCGAACACCGCAATCGCGATACCCCAGACGAGGAAGCGTTGCTGCCATTTCTCATCCATCTCCTTGAGAATGGACGCATTCACCACCGCGTTGTCGAAACTCAGCGAGATTTCGAGTATCGAGAGGATGAAGATGATCCACATGATCTCCAGCACGCCCGAGACGGTGCCGGTGCTGGAAATGCCGTACCACAGGCCGAGCGCGAAGCAGGCTGCGGTAAAGACGAGCGAGAACTTGTAGTAGCGCAGCAGGGTCGCCATGCGAGTGGTGGTCCGTTGCAAGAGAGATTGGGCAGGCAACGCCCCTAGGGCGTGAAAGGTCCGGAGTCTATTTCGGCTGGTAAAGCTGGTCCGGGCCGGGGAAGCTGCGATCGCGCACTTCGCTGGCGTACCTGGCGGCCGTTTCCGAAATGGTCTCTGCCAGATTCTCGTACTTTTTCACGAAGCGCGGCACGCGCTCGAACATGCCCAGCATGTCGTCCACCACGAGCACCTGGCCGTCGCATCTGGCGGATGCCCCGATGCCGATGGTAGGGCACGAAACCGCCTCGGTCACGGCGATCGCGATTGGTTCGACAACGCCTTCCACGACGATCGCAAAGGCCCCGGCGGCCTCCAGCGCCTTGGCATCGCCGACGATCTTGTCGGCTTCGGCATCGCTGCGCCCGCGCGCGGCGTACCCGCCCAGCACGTTAACCGCCTGCGGGGTGAGGCCGACATGACCCATCACCGGGATGCCGCGATTGACAAGGAACTCGACCGTCTCGGCCATCGCTTCGCCGCCTTCCAGCTTCACCGCCGCCGCGCCGCTCTCTTTTAAAAGGCGCGCTGCGCTGTCGAAGGCATCTTCGGGAGAGGCTTCGTAGGAGCCGAACGGCATGTCCACCACGACGACCGAATGATAGCTGCCGCGCACCACGGCAGCGGCATGGTTGGCCATCATCTCCATGGTGACGGGAATGGTGGAGGGCAGGCCGTAAATCACCTGACCCAATGAATCGCCCACCAGTAGCAGGTCGCAATGCGGATCGAGCAACTGCGCCTGCCGCGCGGTGTAAGCCGTCAGCATGACCAGCGGTTCCGTGGTCACGCCATCGACCTTGCGTTCGCGGATTTTGGGCACCGTGAGCCTTCGCATCGGTTGCGGGGTGGGGTTGGCGCGGCTGGTGGACGTGTCGAGTTGGAAAGTCGTGGACATGGGATGGCCTAATTTATGCCGAAGGGATGTGACGTGAAGGCGCGATAGCGCGCCGAGCCTGGCAATTGCAATGCGCGGCGTCGAGCGTGGTGAGAAGAGTGCCCCCTCGACGCGGGCGCAAAATAGTTGCATGACGCTACCAATTCGGGTCGAGAGGACGAGATTTTATGGCACTTTCGCAGTCGGGCGCCACCAGGGATCACTGGTCGTCACGAAGCGCGTTTATCCTTGCGGCGGTCGGCTCCGCCGTGGGGCTCGGCAATCTCTGGCGCTTTCCGGCAGAGGCCGGGGCCAATGGTGGCGGCGCTTTCGTATTGTTCTATATCGCCTGCGTCCTGCTGATCGGCCTGCCCATCCTCCTGTCGGAAACCTTGATCGGGCGTCACGGGCAATCGGCCGCGCCGGAAAGCGTGCGCCGCGTTGCCAGCGCGTCGCGCGCCAGTCCGCGCTGGGATATCCTCGCAGGCATGGGCGTGCTCGCAGCGTTCCTGATCCTCAGCTTCTACTGCGTCGTGGGGGGATGGGTCCTCTATTACATCGGCGTTTTCATCGGCGACATCTTTACATCGGGGATCGCAGGCGGGGCATTCGAAGGGCAGTCGGCCGAAGCAGTCGAGGCGCTGCTTCCCGATCTTTTCGCGAACGGTCCGATGATGGTCGGCATGAACTTCGTGTTTCTTGCCGTGACGCTGTATTTCGTGGCTCGCGGTGTCAGCGGCGGTATCGAGATCGTCGCCAACTACATGATGCCAGCGTTCTTCATCCTGCTGGTGGCGATCACCATTTACGGTGCGTTTGGCGGTGCCTTCACGCAGACGCTGGACTACCTTTTCACGTTCGAGCCCGAAAAGCTGACCGGCCCCGTCATGTTGGCGGCGCTGGGGCAGGCGTTCTTCTCGCTGTCGCTGGGCGTGGCTGGCATGATTACCTACGGCGGCTATGTCGGTCGCAATGTGAACCTTGCGGGCACCTCTGCGATCATCGCGAGCGCCGATACCCTGGTGGCGCTGCTGGCGGGTCTTTGCCTCTTTCCCATCGTGTTCGCGGCCGGCCTTGCCGTGGGTGCCGGACCGGGCCTGATGTTCCAGACCCTGCCGCATGCCTTTCAGGAAATGCCGTTCGGCTCCGTCGTCGGCCTGCTGTTCTTCGTCATGGTCGGTTTTGCAGCGCTCACCAGCTCGGTGGCGCTGCTGGAAGTGCCGACCGCGTGGATGATCGACCGCTTCCGCATCGTGCGCCCCCTGAGTGCGATCATCGTGGCCGCTGGCGCCATGACACTCGGCGCACTGGCGGCATTGTCGTTCAACGTGCTGTCGGACTGGCATCCGCTGGGCTTCATCCCCGTTTTCGAAGGGCAGGGCTTCTTCGACGTGCTTGACGGGCTGACGGCAAAGTTCTTCATGCCCATCGGGGCCATTCTTACGGCGATCTTCGTGGGGTGGGTGGCCGATCGCAAGCTGATCGACATGGAGAACGGTCTGGGTGGTGCGCTGCACCTGTTCTGGCTGTTCCTGGTGCGCTTCCTTTGCCCGATCGCGCTGGTCGGCATTTTGGTGGTGGGTATCTTCCCCGGTCTGTTCGACTGACCGGGCGCCAGCAACGCAAAAGGGCCGCTGCTCCGATATGAGCAGCGGCCCTTTGCTTGCTTGGTAGAAAGCTCTTACAGGACGGTTTCGGTATGCTCTTCGCGGGCATCTTCGCGCACGTCAAAGCCGAAGAGCATCTTGGCGTTATCTACGAAGCCAAGGTCGCTGTTCCAGATCTCCGCTTCGCCCAGGTCCATGCGCAGCATCAGTAAGTTGGGATCATCCTTGCCGTCGGGGAACCATGCTTCAACCACATTGCTCCATTGCTTTTCCAGGCGTTCCTTGCTGGTTTCCTCGCGTAGCGTACCGCTGAAGCGGGCGAACATGTCATGCCCCTTGCCGGCGAAGGTCGCCGTGGCGGGGCCACCCTTGGCAAAGGTGTGATCCTTGGTGGTGAAGAACCAGATCGCGGAGTTGGCATCCTTGTCCAGCTGCGCCGTCATTGGCACGGCGGTTTTCGGATCGGCATCCAGTTCGAGGAAGATGAACGGGCTGTCGGCCAGCGATTTCCAGAACTTCTGTTTGAGGTCGTGTGTCGAGGTCATGAGAGTCTCCTTTGCCCGATCAACGATATGGGCGGGGGTGTGGTTCCGACCTTGCCCGAAGGCCCATAGTGGAACATAATAAGAACATAGGAGTCGATTCGTCATGGACACCAGCACACTGCCAAAAGCGGCTGAGCTGGCCACCCGCGCTGCCCGCAATCCCCGCTGGCAGCCCGACGCGGCCTTGCCTCTGCACAGCGAGATATTCGCCCCCGCCACGCAAGGCGTCGGGGCAGGGGCGGCGCTTGCCTTTGTGCAGCAGGCCTTGCGGGCGGGCGAGGGTTCCTCGCTGGAAGAGCGCAGCGTGCTGTGGGTGCAGGATGCCCGCGCTATCAAGCTGGGTGGGCGTCCCTATCGCGCGGGCCTGCCCGAAGCCCTGCGTCACCGTCTGATCCATGTTGCCGCCAAGACGCCGGAGGACGCCCTGTTCGCCATGGAGGAGGGGCTGCGCTGCCGTGATCTTGCCGTGGTGGTGGGGGAAGTGGCGGGCAATCCGCGGGCGCTGGATTTCACCGCCTCGCGCCGCCTGACCCTGACGGCGCAGAAACACGGCATTCCGCTGCTGCTCGTCCGCCTCGATGCCGAGGCCGATCTCAGTTCTGCCCGGATGCGCTGGCGCATGGCGAGCGCGCCGTCATCCCCGCCGCGCTGGAACGTGGCTGCACCCGGTCGCCCGGCCTGGCATGCGCAGCTGTTCCGCGCCCGTGCCCACCCTCCCGGAGAATGGATACTGCGCGATGAGCCAGAACGCCTCGCCGCGGAAAGAGCCCCGGAAACCACCGCGCCGGATCATGGCGATCTGGTGCGCGGACCTGGCGCTCGATCGCTGGCGGCACTCTGAAAACTGTCGGCGCGAGGAAGGGCCGGATGCCGCCCCGCTGGCGCTGATAACCGAAACCGCCCACGGTCCGCGCATCGATGCCGTGAACCCCGCCGCATGCGCTGCGGGCGCGGCGAAAGGCATGATGCTGGCCGATGCCCGCACCCTGTGCCCGTCGATAGAAGTGCGCCCCAGCGATCCGGTGGGGGACCTTGCCTTCCTGGAACGCCTTGCCCTGTGGGCCATGCGCTGGGGCCCGTGGAGCGCGATGGACGCGCCTGACGGCGTGCTGGTGGACGTGACCGCCGTTGCTCACCTGTTCGGCGGGGAGCGGCGTCTGCTGGCCGACGTGGAGGCCCGTTGCAGCGCCCGTGGTCTCACCATCCGCGCTGCCATCGCGCCCACCGCGGGGGCGGCCTGGGCGCTGGCGCATTTCGCCGCATCCGGCGCGATCCTTGGTCCCGAGGAAGATTTGCAGACCCGCCTTGCCGACCTGCCGGTGGCCGCGCTGCGCCTCGACAACGACGTGCTGCTCGTCCTCAAACGCCTTGGCCTGAAACGGCTGGGCGACCTTGCCGGTATCGAGGAGGGGCGTGATCGGAAAGGCAGCGGAAGGGATGCCATCCAGCGCCGGTTCCGCAACCGCAAGTCGCCCTCTGCCAACCCGCTCGTCCGCATGGACCAACTCCTGGACCGGGTGCCGGAGCCACTACTGCCCGTCGTCCCCGTCACCGCGCCGATGGTGCAGCGCCGCCTGCTGGAGCCGATCCGCCACCGCCAGTTGCTCGATACCGTGGTGAGCGATCTGGCGCAGGACATGGCGCGCACGCTGGAAGCGAAGGGCGAGGGCGCACGCCGCCTGCAACTGGGTCTGTGGCGGGTGGACGGTGAAGTGCTGGTGCGCGAGCTGGAAATGGCCGCCGCCACTCGCGATCCCGATCACATGGTCCGCCTGTTTGCCGACAGGCTGGACGATATCGATGCAGGGTTCGGTATCGAAATGCTGCGCCTGCGGGCCTCGTGGTCGCAGCCGCTGGGGCTGGACCAGTCGGACCTGGAAGCGGCAGCAGAGCAGCACGGCACTTCGCTGGCGGCCTGCATGGATCGCCTCACCACGCGCCTTGGCACGCAAGCCGTGCAGCGCCCGGTGCCGCGCGCCAGCCATATTCCCGAACGCGCGCAAGGATGGCAGCCGCCGCTGGAGCCCGAACCTGCCGAACAGCACCAACTCGCCTTCCACACCCGGCCCCTGAAGCTGCTGGAAAGCCCTGAGCGCATTTCCGTCCTCTATGCCGCGCCCGAGGGCTATCCCCGCCGCTTCAGTTGGCGTGGGCAGGTATGCGAAGTGGCCCGCGTGGAAGGCCCCGAACGCATCGCGCCCGAATGGTGGCGCGAGCGCGGCTCCACTCGCCTGCGCGATTACTATCGTGTGGAAGACGAGGCGGGCCGGCGCTACTGGATCTACCGCAACGGCCTGCCGACCGACGGACGCGGAGGAATGCCGGACTGGTATCTACAGGGGTTGTTTGGCTGAACATCCAGCCGGGGCGACATTCAATGCCGGACCCAAGAAAGTGGCGTCTAAGCAGTCTCTGCCCAACGCTTCTCAAGCCACTGACGCACCGGCACGTCGTACCACCTGTAGATCGCCGCAGAGACAAGCACGAGCGCGATGCAGGTTGCGACGACCGCGACTGCGGAATCTTCGGCCAGTTTGATGATCGGATGGTGGATTGCATACAGCGGATAGGAAAGATTGCCGAGCCAGACAGCCAGGCCATTCGACGCCGGCTGCAAGTGCGCCAGCACGAAGATCGCCAGGGGAAGCACCACCGTGACGACCAGCAGTTCGACCAGCGGGCTGCCGGGCTGCAACAACGTTACCGCAACGATCGTGAGGCAACACCACACTGCAAGATAAGGGCTGATCGGGTGGCGTCCGCGGCAAAGGTAATAGATTACGATTCCGGCGCTGAAACCGAAGGCCGTGCGCCCGAGCCCGGCACCGAAAGCGCCGCTGAAGAACCCCAGATCGGCCGTGCCTGCCTTCAGCACCCCGAACGCGAAGATGGCCAATCCCACGAGAAAGAATGCGGCCAGCATCGGTTTCCCGAAGAGGTGAAACAGGCCGAATGCCACGCTTGCAATGGCTTCGAAGAGAAGCGACCAGAGAGGCAGGTTCGCAGGGTAAAGTATCCCGTTCGTCTCCGGTATCAGCAGAAGTGTTTTCAACGACCCGCCATTGATGGCCAGACCGACCAGCGCACCCAGAAACATGACCGGATAAAGGCGTATTGCGCGTTTCACGAGAAAAGAGACGATCTCCTCTCTGCTCCGCAATCGGCCGCGATAGGCATGAGCGAGGACAAACCCGCTTAGGATAAAGAACAAGTCCACCGCGAAATAGCCTGCCGGGACGAGGCGGTCGCCATGATAAAGTACGACGGCAATTGCAGCGAAGCCGCGCAGGAGGTCGAGCATGTAGAAGCGTTCGTCCGCCTGGACCGTGGTCTGCAAGGCCGAGGAAGCAGGAGCCAACTCGCCAGTTGCGCTCGGAACAGTCCGGCTTTGCATACAATAACCCCCACGGCTTCGCCGCATGTCGCGGCATAGGGGATTACCCTTAGGGCAAAGGGGTTAAGCCGAGACGAATCGCGCCGATGCTATCGGGCGGGTCGCTCCCCGTTGATGGTCACGCGGTGCATGATCCGCCTGTGACCGTGGTAATCGTTCAGCGCGTAATGCAGGCATGCACGGTTGTCCCAGAAGGCGACGTCGCCTGCCTGCCAGCGCCAGCGACACGTGAAGGGCTCGCGGGTCGCCTGGTACATCAGGTAGTCGATGATCGGGCCGCTTTCCTCCTCGGTCTGGTCCTTAAAGCGCGGGGTGTAGGCGCCGCTGACGTAGAACAGCTTGCGACCGCTTTCGGGATGGGTTCGCACTAGCGGGTGCTCGACCTCGTAATGCGCGGCTTCCGTGGGCGATGATTTCATCGAACTGTCCTTGCTCCAGTCCATCGACTTGGTGCCGTAGATCAGCGCGGGCGTGTGGATCACGGTGAGCGGATCGATCATCGCGCGGTAGCCTGGAGATAGGTCTTCGTAAGCAAGGTAGAGGTTCGACCATAGCGTGTCTCCGCCAACGGGCGGCACCTCCTTGGCGTAAAGGATGGAACCGAGTGGCGGTTCAGGCAGGTAGGTCACGTCGCCATGCCACGCCCCGCCGAAATTGCGCGTGTCGGTGGGTTCCTGTCGCACTTCGATGATGTCCGGGTACTCGTCCATTCCCTTCACCTGGTCGTGCTGGTTCAGCGTACCGAACCGCTTGGCGAAGGCGAGGTGCTGCTCGGGCGAGAAATCCTGCTCGCGGAAGAAGATCACCTGGTGCTCGATCAGCGCGCGGCGGATTTCGGCGATGGTGGCATCATCCTGTTCCTGCGCGATGTCGACCCCGCCGATGACGGCGCCCAGCGCGCCTGCGTAGGGTGTGACGGTTATGCGCTCGTATTCGCCGCCAAGGTTTTGCGGGCTGATACGGCGACCTGCGATAACGACCATGGTTAGGACTCCTTCTTGCGGGCGGGCGGGATGTGGTTGTCGATGATGAATGCGGCGGGGAACACCAGCAGTGCGATCGCGATCAGCGTGGCGAAATAGATCACGAAGCTGTCGCCCCCCAGGTTCAGCAGCCAGCCTCCTGCAAAGACCATTGCGATGGAAAACACGCGGCCGGAGGTGATGACGAAGCCTATCCCACCGGAACGGCAGGCCGAGGGGTAGCCATAGGCCATGACGACGTAGAACAGCGAGATCATCATGGAGACGAGGCCGACTGCAAGTCCTTCGAGAACGACGATGACGTTGATCTGCGATGGCGAGGGCGGCCCTTCCAGCCCCTCCACCATGAACGCCAGTGCGACGATAGTACCGGTAATCAGCATGGCTCCGCCAAGGATCATTGCGCGCGAGCCGAAAGTGCGCACGGTGAAGCCCGCAGATATGCCGCCGATCATCGAGAGAATGCCTTGCCACGATGTCGCTCGCAGCGCCTCCTCCAGCGTGAAGCCGGCAGAGGTGAGCAGTTCGGTCGTCCAGTTCAGCAGTCCGTAGACGAGGGTCGTCGCGGCGGAGAAGCTGACGAACATGGCGATGTTGAGCCGCGTGTTGCGCTGGTGGAAAATGCCGATGCGCTCGCCCGTCTCGGCGAAATCCGCATCCTCGGGTTCGGGCGCGAGTTCGATGTCGCTGTCGATCACGCGCGCGGCGCTTTTCTGCGCTGCATCGGTATTGCCCTTGGCAAGGTAAAAGGCAGGCGGCTCACGCAGTACCAATCGCATAAGCGCGCCAAAAACGAGTGATCCCACGCCGAATATGACGAACGCCCCGCGCCAGCCGTGGTCCGGTAGCAGGAGTGGAAGCAGTTCGGCTGCCACCGTGATGCCGACCGGGATGCCAACCGAGAGCAATGCGATGGCGTGCGGTCGATGGCGGTCGGAAACCCAGTCGCTCACCAGCGCGAGGGCGTTGGGATAGGCGGCGCCGAAACCCAGCCCGCCGATGGCGCGCACTGCGCTCATTTCCCATACGGTGTTCGTGTAGGCGGCCGCGATGGTTGTGGAGCCGAAGATGAGTGAGGCGATGAACAGCGTGTTCAACCGCCCGATCCTGTCCCCCAGAAGGCCGCCCAGAATGGATCCGAAACCCATGCCGAACAGCGACGCGGCAAGCGCGGGGCCGAACAACGCGCGGTCGATCTGCCATTCGTCGAGGATCAGCGGCGTCACCAGCGCCAGCGATTGCAGGTCTATCCCGTCGATCACCAGGAAGGCGAGGCCGAACGCGGCAACCACGATCTGGAACGGGCGCAGCGGCGCATCGGCAATCGCCGCGCTGAATGGCATTCGCTTCAATCGGCCTCTCCCAAGGCATACCTCTCTTGCGGAGGCAATCGGGAAAGTTGTGTCACGCCAATTGCAGCGCGTCCAGACTGAAGATTGACTCTGTCCTAGCCGACGAAGCGCGTGGGCGGGCGGGGAATGCCTCCGTTTCTGTCGTCATCGGTAGCCCGGTGAACCAGGCGCGGACCTGTGCCCGCTTCCTCGATCAGTTCATCGAGCACGCGCTGGGGCAGGGGGCGGTCGAATTCCACGCCGCACATTCCCGGCTTCGTCCAGATCACGTGGCAGTAGGCTTCGTGCAGGCTCCAGTCGAGGATCGCGGAAACGCCCTTGGCCGGTGGATCCTGTGTCGTCAGGCGAGCACCTGTGGTGGAGATGTCGAACAGACGTCCGCTGCGGTTGCCGCTGGGCATCAACATCGTGGCAAGGCAATCCACGCGCGTTCGCGGCCCGCTGCGTCGCTCGGGAGCGGACACGGGTTTCGTGCGCGCGAACAGTTTCATGGCTTGCCCCTTTTTCTCATGAACGCCCTGCGTGCGGCAAGGTTGGTTAAACCCGCCCCAAGATGCGTGGTTAATTCCACTTTTCTCCGGGTCGCGTCCTTGGACAATTCACCGCGGAGTTATCGCGAGTTAGCGGCAATGGCTTGGCGAATCGCGCACAAGAACATATAAGGAACAAATGGCCGCGCTCGAAACCATCCAGAAGCTGGAAATCCTTGCCGATGCAGCGAAATACGATGCCTCCTGCGCGTCGTCGGGAACGGCGAAGCGCAACTCCACGGGCGGCAAGGGTGTCGGTTCGACAGAAGGCATGGGCATCTGCCACGCCTACGCGCCCGATGGTCGGTGCATTTCGCTGCTGAAGATCCTGCTGACCAACCACTGCATCTTCGATTGCCACTACTGCATCAATCGCAAGAGTTCGAACGTGCGCCGCGCGAAGTTCACTCCGCGCGAAGTGGCGGACCTGACGCTCACCTTCTACCGCCGCAACTATATCGAGGGGCTGTTTCTCTCTTCCGGTATCATCAAGAGCTCCAACCACACGATGGAACTGCTGGTGGAAACCGCACGTATCCTGCGCGAGGAGCACGATTTTCGCGGCTACATCCACCTCAAGACCATTCCCGAAGCGGACCCGGAACTCGCGCACCAGGCGGGCCTCTATGCAGACCGCGTTTCCATAAACGTCGAACTGCCCACCGACACCGGGCTGACGCGCCTCGCGCCGGACAAGAATTCGCGCCAGATCGAAGGTGCAATGGGTGGCATGAAGATGGCGATCCGCCAGTCGAAGGACGAGCGCAAGCGGTTCAGGCACGCGCCGCGTTTCGCTCCGGGTGGCCAGTCGACACAGATGATCGTGGGTGCCGATGCCGCGACCGACAGCGATATCGTGGGCAAGGCCAGCCGCCTCTACGGCAATTTCAAGCTGCGCCGCGTCTATTACAGCGCCTTCTCACCCATTCCCGATGCCAGCGCAGTGCTTCCCCTGAAGCGCCCGCCTCTGATGCGTGAGCACCGGCTTTACCAGTCGGACTGGCTGATGCGCTTCTATGGCTTTGCTCCACAGGAAGTGATGCAGGCGACCGAGGCGGACGGGAATCTGCCGCTCGACATCGATCCCAAGCTGGCCTGGGCGCTGAAATTTCGCGGTCGTTTCCCGGTGGACGTAAATCGCGCGAGCCGCGAAGACCTGCTGCGTGTGCCGGGGCTGGGTACGCGGGCCGTGGGGCAGATCCTCGCCTCGCGCCGTCATCGCACCTTGCGGCTGGACGATGTGGCGAAGCTGACGGTGTCCGTGGCGAAAGTGCGTCCGTTCATCTGCACCGCCGACTGGCGGCCCACGCTGCTGACAGACCGGGCGGATTTGCGCAGCCTGCTTGCGCCCAGGCAGGAGCAACTGGAACTGTTCGCGGCATGACTGCGCTCCAGCACGTAAAGCTCGGCACCTATTACGTGGTGCACCTGCCCGAGCCGGACGACTTCGCCTTCTGGCGGGAGCGGGCGCGGCAGTTGATCCAGTGCGATGTGCCGCCCGACCGTGTCGCTTGGGTGGAGCCGGGCGGTAATGGCTCGCTGTTCAGTCACGGCGACAAGCGGCTGCCTGTGCCCGAGGACGACAAGCGCATCATTCGCGCCAGCAAGCGGTTCCTTTCGATTGCCAGGAATGTCGCTCATCATTCTGACCCAGAACGATTTTCCCTTCTTTATGCGATGCTGTGGCGTTTGCAGTCCAACCCGCGGCTGATGGAGGACAAGGCCGATAGCCAGGTGCGCCGGCTGGAGGACATGGACAAGGCCGTGCGCCGCGATGCACACAAGATGCATGCCTTCGTCCGCTTCCGCATGGTGGAGGACGAGGAGGGGAACGAGCATTACGTCGCCTGGTTCGAGCCCGATCATCACATCGTGCGGCGCGAGGCGGGCTTCTTCGTGCGCCGCTTTGCCAACATGCACTGGTCCATCCTGACGCCGAAGGGCTGCATCCACTGGGATGGTGAGACGCTGCGCGAAAGCGGACCTGCGCAGAAGTCCGACGCACCGCAGGGCGATCCGGCGGAGGACCTGTGGCGCAAGTATTACGCATCCATCTTCAACCCCGCGCGTTTGAAGATCGGGGCCATGCTGAAGGAAATGCCCCGCAAGTACTGGAAGAACATGCCCGAAGCCGCCCTGATTCCGGAGCTGGTGGCAGGCGCGCAGAAGCGGGAGAGCGAAATGGTGGATGCAGGCGCACTCGAGTTTGAGGACCGGCCCGAGACGCTGGAAGCGATCGACAAGGCCATCCACGCTTGCCGCAAATGCCCCATCGGCAATCTCGACAACCAGGCGGTGATGGGGGAGGGGCCGGACGATGCCGCTCTGATGATCGTGGGCGAGCAGCCCGGCGATCAGGAAGACCAGACCGGAAAGCCCTTCGTCGGCCCGGCGGGGCAAGTGCTTGATGCCGGGCTGGAGCAGGCCGGGATCGAGCGGCGCGAGGCCTATGTCACCAATGCGGTGAAGCATTTCAAATATGTCCAGCGCGGCAAGCGCCGTCTGCACCAGTCGCCCACCGCGAAGGAGATTGACGTGTGCCGCTGGTGGCACGAGGCCGAGCGCGCCATCGTGAAGCCCAAGGTGGTGCTGGCCCTTGGTGCCAGTGCAGCGCGCGCGATGCTGGGCAAGACGGTGAGCATTTCGAAAGTGCGCGGCGAGCCCATTGCGCTCGACGATGGCAGCGAGCTGTGGGTGACGGCACACCCGTCATACCTCCTGCGCCTCGATGGTGAGGCCAAGGCGGAGCAGGAACGTCTGTTCGCGGCCGATCTGGCGGCGGTGAAGGAGCGGCTCGCGGAACTGGCGCAGTGATAGCGTGACGTGCCCGACAGCGATCTCCTCCCCAAGCGCACGATCGAGCTCGACCCCGATCAGGTAGACGCACCGCCGTACGCGGCCTTCGTCGAACTCGGTCTCGTCAGTTGCTTCACATTCCTGCGCGGTGCGTCCGATGCAGTGGACCTAGTGCTGACTGCGCGCAGCCTCGGCTACGATGCCATCGGGATCGCCGATGCCAATTCGATGGCCGGCGTCGTGCGCGTGCACACGGAAGCGAAAACGCTGAAGATGCGGCCGGTGATCGGGTGCCGCATCGAAACCGTCGAGGGTCTTGCCTTCCTCGCCTATCCTAGAAACCGCGCTGCCTACGGGCGGCTCACCACGCTGATATCCGCAGGTCGCATGGCGACGCTGGACGGTGGGTGGCAGGACAAGGGCGTGTGCGAGATCAGTTTGCAGATGCTCGCCCGCCATGCCGAGGACGTACAACTGGTCCTCGTTCCCCCGCGCACTTTCGAGGAGAGCTTCACCGTGCCGGGCTGGGCCAGCAATGTCGTGGCGCTGGACGGCACGCTGCGCGAGGGCGCAGTGACGGGCACCCTGTCCGACATCCTGCCGCACCTTGTCGCCGGATTGTCTACGCTGCGCCACCTTGCGGCCAGCTACCTCTACATCGGTGACGATATTGCCCGGATCGACCGGCTCGATGCTCTGGCCCGCGCCAATGGCCTGTCGCTGCTGGCAACCAACGACGTGCACTACCACGCGCCAGAGCGCCGCCCGTTGCAGGACGTGATGACGGCCATCCGCCACAAGACCACCGTGGCGCGGGCCGGGCATCTGCTGCACGCCAATGCCGAACGGCACCTGAAAAGCCCGGAGCAGATGCAGATGCTGTTCGCGCGCTGGCCCCATGCCATCAGTGCTGCGCGCGAGGTGGCCGATGCCTGTGAATTCAGCCTCGATGAACTGAAATACGAATATCCGGAGGAGATTTATCCCGACGGCATGAACCCGCAGGCTCATCTGGAAAGCGAGACCTGGAAAGGCGCAAAACGTCGCTATCCCAGTGGTTTGCCAGACACGGTTAAGAAGACGCTTGAGCGAGAACTGGCGCTGATCGGCAAGTTGGACCTTGCCCGCTACTTCCTCACCATCAAGGATATCGTCGATTTCGCCCGCTCGGTCGATCCACCGATCCTGTGCCAAGGGCGCGGCAGCGCGGCGAACTCGGCGGTGTGCTACTGCCTCGAGATCACCTCCGTCGATCCGGCCAAGCACCAGCTTTTGTTCGACCGTTTCATCTCCGAAGAGCGCAAGGAGCCGCCCGATATCGACGTCGATTTCGAGCATGAGCGGCGCGAGGAGGTGATCCAGCACATCTACGAGAAGTATGGGCGCCACCGTGCCGGCCTTACTGCCACCGTCATCCACTATCGCCCGCGCATGGCCATCCGCGAAGTGGGCAAGGCCATGGGCCTGTCCGCGGATGTCACCAGCGCTCTGGCGCGTACCGTGTGGGGCGGGTGGGGCAAGGAGGTGAGCGAGAAGCACGCCGCCGAGACCGGCATGGACATCAACGATCCGCACTTACGCCGGGTTTTGAAGCTCACCGAGCAAATGGTTGGCATGCCACGGCATTTGTCGCAGCACGTGGGCGGTTTCATCCTGACCGACGGCCCTCTCACCGAAACCGTACCCATCGGCAATGGTGCCATGCCCGATCGCAGTTTCATCGAGTGGGACAAGGACGATATCGAGGCGCTCGGCATCCTGAAGGTCGACGTGCTGGCGCTGGGGATGCTCACCTGCATCAAGAAGTGCCTCGACCTGTTGGAGGATCATCATGACCGGGCGCTGTCTCTGGCCAGTGTGCCGCGCGAGGACCCGGAAACCTACGAGATGCTGCGCAAGGGGGATTCGCTCGGCGTGTTCCAGGTCGAAAGCCGGGCGCAGATGAACATGCTGCCGCGCCTGCGCCCGCGCGAGTTCTACGACCTGGTAATCCAGGTTGCCATTGTGCGGCCCGGCCCGATCCAGGGCGACATGGTGCATCCGTACCTCAAGCGCCGCCGGGGTGCCGAACAGGTGCAGATCCCCGCACCGTCACCCCAGCATGGCCCGCCTGACGAGCTATCCAGCATCCTGGAGCGGACGCTGGGCGTGCCGATCTTCCAGGAACAGGCGATGAAGATCGCGCTCGATGCGGCCAAGTTCTCCAGCGCCGAGGCGAACCGCCTGCGCAAGGCCATGGCCACTTTCCGCAGCCGGGGCATGGTGGATGAGCTTCAGGACATGATGGTGGAGCGCATGGTGACGCGCGGTTACGACCGCGACTTCGCCCAGCGCTGCTTCAACCAGATCCGCGGCTTTGGCGAATACGGCTTTCCCGAAAGCCATGCCGCCAGTTTCGCGCACCTCGTCTATGTTTCCAGCTGGCTGAAATGCCATTTCCCGGCCGCTTTCGCCTGCGGCCTGCTCAACTCCCAGCCGATGGGCTTCTACGCGCCCGCCCAGATCGTGCGCGATGCGAGGGAGCACGGCGTGCAAGTGCTGCCGGTGGATGTGAACCGCAGCGAATGGGACTGTACGCTGGAGGTGATCGGCAAGGCGGACGATGCGAAGGGCGGCCGCCTGGATCGGCACATCGCGCTCCGCCTGGGCCTGAGGCAGGTCGATGGCCTGCCCGAACACGTGGCGGCAGCGCTTGTCACCGCGCGCGCAGAGGGCGGTCTCTATGCCGATGTTGCCGAACTGCGAGACCGGGCGCGCATCCCTGTAGGCCATATCGAGCGCCTCGCCAGCGCCGATGCATTCGGCTCGCTGGACATGTCGCGCAGGCAGGCGCTGTGGGATGCGCGCAGCCTTGTCGGCGGCTCGGACCTGCCGTTGTTCGCCCATGCCGATGAGCGCGACGAGGGTGCCGAGCAGGGCCGGGCGATCCTGCCGAAGATGCCGCTGAGCGAAGAGGTGGTGGCCGATTACCAGACCACGCGGCTCAGCCTGAAGGCGCATCCCATGTCGTTCCTGCGCGCCAGCCTGGCAGAGCGCGGCTTCGTGCGCGCTTGCGACCTGCGAGCGCGCAAGTTCCGTTCGATGGTGAATGTTGCTGGTGTGGTGCTGATTCGCCAGCGCCCCGGCAGCGCGAAAGGCGTGTGCTTCATCACGCTGGAGGACGAGACGGGTGTCATCAATCTCGTGGTATGGCCTGACCTGAAGGAAAAGCAGCGCACCGTGGTGATGGGATCGCGGCTGATGGAAGTGCGCGGGAGGGTGGAATACGACGACGAGGTGATTCACGTCATCGCCCATCACATGACCGATGCGACACAGGAATTGCATCGCCTGTCGGACGACCTGCTCAACGCGCCCGTCGCTCGTGCGGACCATGTGAACAGCCCGCTACAGGGACGGCTCAACCCGCGGGACGACTTGCGCAGCGGCTCTGACGACCCGGCCAACCAGGCGATTCGCCCGCGCGATCTTATCGACCAGTTGCCCAATACCAGAAGCCATCCGCGAAATGTGCGGATCATTCCCAAGTCCCGCGACTTTCATTGAGGATGACGCGCAAACGCAAATGGCCCCGGCCTCCTACCGATGACCGGAAACTGGCCATTGCGCTGATCCTGCTGGCGCTGCTGCTGGGCGCGCGCGTCTTTCTGGCCGAGAATCCGCAGCACAACCCGTGGGCCCCGCTGGACCTGCGCGACGACCGTGGCTGGGCAACGCAGACAAAGCTCTCAGGTCTGCGCGGCGACCGGGAGGGTTGCAGGACTGTGCTGGATCGTAGCGAGGTTGCCTTTTCTACCTTGTCCGCGGCGGGCGAGGGGGAATGCCGCCGTGACGACCGACTGACGCTAGATACGATGCCATTTGCTCCGCGTTTTCCGGAGGTGACGTGCCCGGTCGCCGCTGGGATGGTGCTGTGGCTGGAAAAGGATGTGCAGGCGCTTGCCAAGGATATTCTCGGCAGCAGCGTCGAGCGTGTCGAGCAACTGGGTACTTACAGCTGTCGCCGGATGTATGGGGATGCCGATGCGGCGTGGAGCGAGCATGCAACCGGTAATGCAATCGACATTGCTGGCTTCCGCCTTTCCGATGGACGAACTGTCAGTGTGCTGGAGGACTGGGATAACGGCGGCGCCGAAGGCCGCTTCCTGGCGGCGGTGCGCGATGCTGCCTGCGACAGCTTCGGCACCGTCCTCTCACCCAATTACAACGCCGCCCATGCAGACCATTTCCATCTGGACCAGGGACGCAACCCTGCGATGGGTGCCTGCCGCTGATGGGTCTGCGCGACGTTTGCTGCAGACAACAAAAAACCCCCGCCGAAGCGAGGGTTCTTCGTATTCAGTGCGACGCTGATCAGGCGCTGACCGGCACGTCTTCGTCTTCGTTGTCTTCGATCAGAAGAACGATGCCAACGGCTGCAGCCGCAGCGAGGGCAACAACGAGGACCGTGCCAGCGCCACCTTCTTCACCGAACTCTTCGTCGTGGGTGACGGCAGCAGCATCACGCACCGTCGGCGCTGCAGCTGCGGTAAGGGTCGTACCGGCGATAAGGCCAGCGGCGATTGTGCTTGCAATAATCTTTTTCATTCTTTTCCCTCCTAAATCGGAGGCACTTTACTTGAGTATGCCTTACTCGGGTAACTCGTTATTGTGAAGCCGCATCAGCGCCTTTCGTTCCGGATTGAGCCTAATTTGCGACGAAGCGTTGCAAACGGGGCACATGAGGTCGTTCGAAAACAACCACTTCCATCACGAACCTGATATCCGAAGCGGCGCTGCAATGCAATATAGAGATACTTCCGTAAAAGCCCTCAGCCGAACCCCTATACTGGCTCCAGCGCATAGCCCGCCGAGCGTACGGTGCGAATCGGATCGCGCGTGTTTTCCAGCGAGATAGCCTTGCGCAGGCGCCGGATGTGGACGTCCACAGTGCGCTCTTCGATCTCGCTGCCGGTGCCCCAGACCGCATCCAGCAATTGGCCGCGAGAAAAAACGCGGCGCGGATGCTCCATGAAGAACTTGATAAGACGGTATTCGGTCGGCCCGATCTGCAGGGCCTTGCCGCGTCGCTCTACCCTGTGTGCAACGGGGTCAAGCTTCAGGTCGCCGGCCTCGATCGTTTCTCCGGCAAGGGCAGGGCGTACGCGCCGCAGCACGGCGGACACGCGTGCCAGCAATTCACGCGGCGAGAACGGCTTCGTCAGGTAATCGTCGGCGCCGGTTTCCAGGCCTCGGACTCTGTCGTCTTCCGCTTCGCGCGCTGTCAGCATGATAATTGGGACATGCGCGGTGGCCTTGTCGCGGCGCAGGCGGCGGCACACCTCGATGCCGGTGGTGCCTTCGATCATCCAGTCGAGGATCACCAGGTCCGGCGTATCCTCTGCTGCCATGATCAAGGCATCGTCGCCATCGGCCGTGACGCGAACATCGTAACCCTCGCTCTCGAAACGGTATTCGAGCAGTTCGGCAAGCGCAGTATCGTCTTCGACAAGCAACAGTTTCGGCGCGGACATTTTTTATCGGACCCCCTGGATCGCGGCATTGGATGTAATGCCGTCAGGGGCCTGATATTTCAATTCTGTGTCAGATTTGTTGCACGCACGCCGATAAGCGCCGTGATCGTGCAATTACCGCTCGATATCGTCCGGATAGGAACCGGTGGCGGAGTAATGCACCATCTCGGCCACGTTCGTCGCATGGTCCCCGATCCGCTCCAGATTACGGGCAATGAACAGCAATTGCGCCGCGCTGCTGATGGTGGCCGGGTTCTCCACCATGTGGCTGACCAGGTTGCGGAAAATGCTGTCGTAGAAGGCATCGACCTTGTCGTCGCGCTGGATAACCTCGCGCGCCATAACTGGATCGCGTGCGGCGTAGGCGGTGAGAACGTCGTGGACCATTTCGGCCGCCACTTCGCCCATGGCAGGCAGCAGGGTGAGCGGTTCGAACTTGGTGCGCCCCTCGATACGGCCCACGCGCTTGGCGATGTTCTTCGCATAGTCGCCGATGCGTTCCACCACGCCGCCGATCTTGAGTGCGGCCACGATCTCGCGAAGGTCGTCCGCCATCGGTGCGCGCAAGGCGAGCACGCGCACGGCCATGGCGTCCACTTCGGTTTCCAGCGCGTCGAGCTTGGCATCGCGCTCCACCACTTCGGCGGCGAGCGCTTCATCGCCGTTTACGAGCGCCTGGAGCGCCTGCTGGATGGCGACCTCGGCAAGCCCGCCCATCTCCGCGATCAGGCCGCGCAGGCGAGTGATGTCTTCATCGAATGCCTTTACTGTATGCTCGACCATCAGCCGTACCGTCCCGTGATGTAGTCCTGCGTGCGTTGTTCCGCAGGGTTAGTGAAAATGTCCGACGTGTGTCCATATTCCACCAGGTTCCCGAGGTGGAAAAAGGCCGTTCGCTGCGAAACGCGCGCGGCCTGCTGCATCGAGTGGGTGACGATCACGATACCATAACGACCGCGCAATTCGTCGATCAATTCCTCGATCTTGGCGGTGGCGATGGGATCCAGCGCCGAACACGGCTCGTCCATCAGGATAACTTCGGGATCGACCGCGATGGCGCGCGCGATGCACAGGCGCTGCTGCTGTCCGCCGGAAAGCGCCGTGCCCGAATCGCTGAGCCGGTCCTTGACCTCGTCCCAGAGGCCCGCGCGGCGCAGACTCTTCTCCACGATGTTGTCGAGATCGGGCTTCGCATCGGCGAGGCCATGGATCTTGGGACCGTAGGCGATGTTGTCGTAGATCGACTTGGGAAACGGGTTCGGCTTCTGGAAAACCATGCCGACGCGGGCGCGAAGCTGCACCACATCCATCCCGCTCGCGTAGATATCCTCGCCGTCCAGCTCGATCTTGCCGGTAACGCGGGCCGAGGGGATGGTGTCGTTCATGCGGTTGAGCGCGCGCAGGAACGTGGACTTGCCGCAGCCGGACGGGCCGATGAAGGCGGTCACGAACTCGGTGTAGACGTCGATATCGACGCTATCGATGGCCTTCTTCTGCCCGTAGTATACGTCCACATCGCGGGCGCGCATCTTCGGTTCGCCAGTCTCGACGTTCTCGTGCTCAAGCGACTTGTTCGCCTGATTTGCGAGGGGGCTGTCAGCTATGTCGGCCATCACCACTTCTTCTCGAATCGATTACGCAGGTAAATGGCCAGGCCATTCATCAGCAGGAGGAATATCAATAGCACGATGATCGCCGCGCTGGTGCGTTCCACGAAACCGCGGTCGATCTCGTCGGACCACAGGAAAATCTGCATCGGCAGGACCGTGGCATTGTCGGTAAAGCCCTCGGGCGGGCTGGCAACGAAAGCGCGCATGCCGATCAGCAGCAGCGGTGCGGTTTCGCCCAGTGCACGAGCCATGCCGATAATCGTGCCTGTCAGGATGCCGGGCAGGGCGAGCGGCAGCACGTGATGAAACACCACCTGCACCGGCGAGGCCCCGATGGCGAGCGCACCGTCGCGAATCGAGGGCGGCACGGCCTTGATGGCGTTGCGCCCGGCGATCACGATCACCGGCATCGTCATCAGCGCCAGCGTCATGCCGCCGATCAGCGGGGCGGAGCGATAGCTTGGGAACATCCACAGGAACACCGCGAGACCCAGGAGGCCGAAGATGATCGACGGTACTGCGGCCAGGTTGTTGATCGACACCTCGATCAGGTCGGTCCAGCGGTTCTTGGGCGCGTATTCCTCGAGATAGAGTGCTGCCAGGACGCCGATGGGAAAAGCCAGCAGAAGGGTGACGATCATCGTCAGGATCGAGCCCTTGAGTGCGCCCCAGATACCCACCAGCTGCGGGTCGGTGGCATCCGAACGCGACAGGAAGCCCGCGTCGAAATTGTCGGCAAGATGGCCTTCTTCGGCGAGTCGGCGTGCGAGAGGCTGGAGGTCTGCGCTACCGTCGCCTGCATAGGCGCTGGCCAGCGACTCGTCGGTCGGGAGCCAGAACTCCTGTTGTCCGCGCGCAAGGCTGGGGTCGGCCGCGATTTCCTGCGCGACCAGGCGCCAGGATTCGCTGTTCACATGTGCCGCGCCTTCTTCGCCCAGCGCCTGCTCCGCGCTGAAGATAATGATGTCGCGCATGCCCTGCCGTTCGAGCGACTGGACGACCGCACGTTCATCTTCCGCGTTGGCGGGGATCGTGACGGGCGCATTGGTGAAGTCCACCGGCACGCGCAGTTCCGTGCGCTGGAACCCGCCGATGCCGTTCATCGCCATGGTAACCAGCAGGAAGACCAGCACGGCGATCGAGAAGACGATCGCGCCAAGGCCAATCGCCTTGAAGCGCTTCTCCGCCGCATAGCGTTTCTTGAGGCGCGCTTCGAAAGCGGCCGTGCGCGTCGGGCGGACGTTGTGGGCCACGTCATTCATAAGCTTCGCGGAACCTCTTAACGATGCGCAGCGCGATGATGTTGAGAACCAGCGTCACCAGGAACAGCACGAAACCCAGCGCGAAAGCGGCAAGGGTAGAGGCCGAATCGAGGCTCGCTTCACCCGTCAGATTGGCCACGATCTGGTACGTCACCGTGGTCATGGCTTCCAGCGGGTTGGCGGAAAGGCGCGCGGTGGCGCTGGCAGCCATCACCACGATCATGGTTTCGCCGATGGCGCGGCTGATCGCCAGCATGATGCCCGCAACGATGCCGGGCAGGGCGGCAGGCACCAGCACGCGCTTGATCGTCTCGTTCTGGGTTGCACCCATGGCGAGGGAGCCGTCCTTCATCGCCTGCGGTACGGCGGCGATGGAGTCGTCAGCCATGGAGGAAACGAACGGAATGATCATCACGCCCATCACCAGACCCGCAGCCAGTGCGCTTTCGCTGGACGGGTTCTGCACCCCCAGCGACATGGCGATGTCGCGAATGGCAGGAGCAATGGTGAGCGCGGCGAAATAGCCGTAGACGACGGTCGGCACACCCGCGAGCACTTCCAGCGCGGGTTTCAGCCATGTGCGCACGCGCGGTGCGGCATATTGGTTGAGGTAGATCGCGCTCATCATGCCGAGCGGAATGGCGACGATCATGGCGATAACCACGCCGATGAAGAAGGTGCCCCAGAACAGCGGCACAGCGCCGTAGCGCTCCGGATCGGGGTTCGAACCGTCGGTCATCGGGTTGGGAGACCAGTTGACGCCGGTCAGGAAATCGATCGGATTGACCATGCCGAAGAAGCGCACGGTTTCGAACACCAGGCTGGCAACGATGCCGAGCGTGGTGAGAATTGCGACCAGCGAGGCAAGCAGCAGCACGCCGAGTACGGCGCGCTCGACACGGGTGTGGGCGCGAAAATCGGGCTTGAGGCGCAGGAACGCCCACGCGCCCCCGGCCAGTGCGATCAGGATCGTCACGACCAGGCCGATGATGTTGTAGCGGGTGAGCGCTTCGTCGAAAGGCTCGACCAGGGCCGCTGCTTCCGGATTGAAGACGCCGGGCGCGGCACCGGTGGCTACGGCGCGGGCTTCGGCGAGCATCGTCTCGCGCTGCATACCAAATGCAGGCAAGTCCGCAGCCGCCGGGCTCGCCAGAACGTGCTGGATGACCAGGTTATCCGCGATCTGCGCCCAGATCAGCGCGAACAGCAGGGTAGGGACAACGATCCACAGCGCGGCATACCACGCGTGGTAATTGGGCAGGGAGGCAATGCGCTTGCCCCCATTGGCGCGCCGGAACATCGCGGCGCGCGAACGGGCGACCAGCCAGCCGGCCAGCCCCAGTCCAAGGACTAATAGGATCAGGGTACTGGCCGACATGGGTCTAGGTTAAAGTCCTACTGAAGGTCAGATGCGGCGAGCGGGGTAAACTCGGTCGCGGCGGTGTTCTGGCGTGCCATAACGTCTTCAGGGTTCGGCACAAGCCCAACCTCGGCCAGCGGACCGCCCTCTCCCCAGGACTCGACCCAGGTTGCGATGAATTCGCGAAGCCCGGGAATGGCATCGAGGTGGGCGTTCTTCACGTAGATGAACAGCGGACGCGCGCCGACATAGTTGAAGCTGGCGATATTCTCGTAGGTCGGCTCCACGCCGTTCACGGTCAGGCCGTGGATACGGTCGAGGTTTTCCTCAAGGTAGGAGAAGCCGAACACGCCAATGGCATCTGCATTGCCTTCGATCTTCTGCACGATCAGGTTGTCCTGTTCGCCCTGCTCCACATAGGCGCCGTCGGTGCGTACTTCTGTGCAGATCGCCTCGAAGCGCTCTTCGTCCTGCTCTTCCAGCTCGGCCATGCCCGCACCGGCTTCGCAGCCCGGGACCAGCACCAGTTCGACCAGCGCATCGCGCGTGCCCGAGGTGGCGGGCGGGCCGTAGACGAGGATGGGCTTGTTCGGCAGCGAAGGATCGATGTCGCTCCACATCTCGGCGGTCTGCTCTTCCCCATAAGGATTGGCGGCAACCGCGCGGTAGACGATCTCAGGCGTCAGGTCGAAATCGATCCCGCCGTTGGCGGAAGCGAAAGCGATGCCATCCATGCCGACCTGGATCTCGGTGATGTTTTCCACACCATTGGCCTGGCAGGTCTCGAACTCGCCGGGCTTCATGCGGCGCGAGGCATTGACGATGTCGGGCGTGGATGCGCCGACGCCGGCGCAGAACAGGCCCATGCCGCCGCCGGTGCCGGTCGATTCGATCAGCGGGGAGGGATTGCCGGTGTTGCGGGTGAAGGCCTCTGCCACGCGGGTGGCGAAGGGATAGACGGTGGAAGAGCCAACGGCGTGCACGGAGTCGCGTGCTTCGCCACCGCCTGCGTTGTTACATGCAGCGAGTGCCAACAGGGCGAGAGCCGATGCGGCTGTACGGAGATTGAGTGTCATGATTATCCTCGTTTCGGTTCAGATGGCAGACCGCTAGGTCTAACGTATGACGACTTTGCGACAAACCGGCGTTCGGTTCGTGACCGAACGACATATTCGTCGCCAGGCTTTGCGGATGGTGTTCTAGAAGTCGATCTGCGCCCGCATCCCAAGCACATCGACGGAGTAATCACGGTCGCCCCCGGCTGCCGCGTGCACGGCATCGTTATAGTCGAGGCGACCATAGTTGATCAGGAACCGGGTGTAGTCGGTAGGCACCCACACGAGGCTCGCCATGTAGCCGTTCTGCGTTCCGCCGACGATGCCAGCACCGGTGTCGGTCAGGTCAAGGAAATCGTAGCGCAGGTTCAGCTGGAATGCACCCATGCCGCCTTCGTCCACCGGATTGGCGGGGCGGGTGCGGTTGAACGTGCCGCCCCGATAGCCGCGGCTGTCGCCGCTCGTCAGGAAAAGCCCCGCCTCGGCATATCCGCCGAAGAAATTGGCGTCTTCCATACCGGAAACCAGGTTGCTGCTCTGCCAGAAGCCTTCGGCAACGGCGTGGAACGGACCGGAAATGAACGCCGTTTCGACGCCGGCACCGAACTCGCTGGCGGCGGGCATGTTGCCGGTGTTGATGAAGCGTTCGCCGGTGAAGTGAACCAGCGGGCGCTGGCGGTAACGCACAGTGTCGCCTTCGGGCACGTCGGTGTAGTGGACGCTTGCGCCGAGGTGCAGCTGGTTTTCGCCGAATTCCGGCATGAAGACGACGCGGCCATCGGCGCTCATCGCCTTGCCCGGCAGGTCGCCGATATTGTCGGAGAACAGGCCGCCCTGGATCAGCACGGTGTCGCTTGGTTCCAGTTCGACCGAAACGCCGAGGCGACGCTCGAACCCGAAGGCATCGGTGAAAGCCGCGCGTTCGATGAAGGAGGACCAGCGGCTGCTGGTGAGTTCTTCCAGCGACTGGAAAGTGTTGTGCTGGCCGACATTCACCGTCAGCGGGCCGTCTTCGTAAGTCAGGATGGCGTCGGTAACTTCGACCTCGTTGCCGGCAACGTCGATCTCGAACTTGTAGCCGAAACCGCCTGGAATATCGCCTTCCACGCCAAGACGCGCACGGCGGATCTCGCTGTTGAAGCCGTCCTCGCGGCCAGTCGAATCGGGCGCGTTGAAGCTGCCTGCATCGATGTTGAGTCGGCCGCGCGGCTTGAACGACCAGCCGCCTTCACCCTCGATCTCGGGCGCTCCTGCCCAGCTGATCTCGACCGGCGCACCGGAAGTCACGCTGGGGGCAGGGCGCGCGGCGGCGGTTTCCTCGATCGCGGCGACTTGCGCTGCCATTGCGGCCTGTTGGGCAACCGATTCGGCCTGCTGCGCTTCGGTCTGCGCCTGCTCCGCTTCGAGTTCTGCCACGCGCTGATTCAGCCGGGCAACCTCTGCGGCGAGAGCGGCAACCTGCTGTTCCAGCGAGGTTTCCTGCGCAAGGGCAGTACCCGGAGTCAGTGCGGTCCCGGCGAGCAGGGCGACTGCGACAAGCTTTTTCATGTCAATCTGGTTTCACTTTTGTTGCGAAGTTGTGTGCCCGCTATGACTGCATTGTGACGCCTTTGTTACAAAGGGCACAAAGGCCCCTTCGCCTTGGGGAAAAGCTGTCGATAAATGCGATTCGCCGAAGCGTGGCCGCCTCGCGGGGAAGCTTACTGCTCTTCGAGAACGAGCGGGAGGCGCACTGTCACTGTGGTGCCATCACCCAACCTGGACTCGATATCCAGCCTGCCGCGGTGGCGTTCGACGATGTGCTTGCAAATCGCAAGGCCAAGCCCTGTACCGCCCTGTGCACGGCTACGCCCGGGATCGGTGCGATAGAAGCGGCGCGTGAGGTGGGGCAGGTGTTCGGGGCCGATGCCCTCGCCATGATCGCGCACGGTCAGCACCGCCATGTCGCGCTCTCCGCGTCTCAGGACAACTTCCACCGGCTCGCTTTCGCCGCCGTATTTCAGGGCATTGTCGACGAGGTTGCGCACGAGCTGTTCGAGCTGGCGATGGTCGCCGCGCACTTGCAGGCTGGCATCCGCGATGTCGAACTGCACGCGATCGAATCGCTCATGCCCCGCGCCGTCGCGCGAGGCCTGCTGGACCAGCGGGGCGAGGGCGAGCGGTTCGCGTGGCGTATCGTGCTTCTCGGCTTCGACCCGGCTCAGCGACATCAGGTCATCGACCAGCGTTTGCAGGCGCCGTGCCTCACGCAATACGGTGGAGTAGAACTTGCTGGCCTGCTTTGGATCGATGTCCTCGCCTTCGTCCTCCAGCGTTTCCATGTAACCGATGATGGAGGCAAGCGGTGTGCGCAGCTCGTGGCTGGCATTGGCGACGAAATCGGTGTGCGCGCGGCTGACATCGGCTTCCGATGTCCGGTTGATCAGCTCGATCAGCGAATAACGCTCGTCGATTTTCTGGCGTGTCATCTGCCAGTTGCTGCGCGGCCCGGTGAGACCCTGCACGGTGATACTCCCGCCTTCCGGCCTGGAAAGCAGGTCAACCGCGGCCGGGTGTCGCAGGGCAACGCGCGCATCCTGTCCGAGGATATGCTTGCCGATCGCCTCGCGCGCATGGGCATTGGCGATGACGATGCGGTTGCGGTCGACCAGTAGCAGAGGCAGGCCGGAATGCTCGATCAGGTCACGCATTCCCGAACGGGTGATGTTGAGCGATTCCTGTGCGGATTCGCGCGCCTCTGGCGGGGGCGGGTTCACCAGCCAGAACGAAAGGATCCACACACCGACAAAGGCCAGCGAAACCCCTATACCGGCACCCGAAAATATCAGCACGCCGCCGCAAACGACGGCCAGCATGATCGCGGCAACGGGTATGCGTGACGCCTGCATGGCAGGCCTAATGGGGGAGTTTTGTGACAGTTTCCACCGCTAAGGTGAAATGATCCACGCCACGGTGCAAGGCAGCGTTGTGGTGGTGACCCCTACGGGAATCGAACCCGTGTTTCAGCCGTGAAAGGGCCGCGTCCTAACCGCTAGACGAAGGGGCCAAGCCGATGCTTCGGCCAGTTTAGCGGCGCGAAATGTCGGGATAGCATTCCATCGCTGGTGACCCCTACGGGAATCGAACCCGTGTTTCAGCCGTGAAAGGGCCGCGTCCTAACCGCTAGACGAAGGGGCCACGTGCGATGGAGCGGCGCAATTAGGGGGATGGGCGCGCGTGGTCAAGCCCCACTTTCAACAATCTCGCGAACGCCCGCCTCAGTCGGCCCAGGCGGCGTCTTCCAGGTGCAGTTCCGCCGCCGGCCGGGCACCCCAGTCGTCGATCTTCGCCCGGCCCGCCAGCCATAGCCTCCGACCCCTCGCGCCGTGCAGGATCGACTGCCCCATTTCGCTGTTCGCGGCCTGGAATGCGATGGCCTTGAAGCTGCGTCCGTCTTGCCCGGCGGCAATGATGCGCAGGTGATCGTTGCCCACCACGTCGGCCTTGACGATGTGCACCGGCCCCACGGCCACGCGAGGCCCTGGCCAGCCAACGCCGTAGGGGCCTGCGCCTTCGAGGGTCTCCACCAGGTCCGGTGTCAGCCCGCCCGGCGCGATGGATATGTCGAGCAGCATCGTCTGTTCTGCGCTGGCCCTGGCGACCTTGTCAGCCAGTTTCTCGTCCAGCCATTCGGAGAAGGCTTCAAGTTGTTCGGCTTCGACGGTCAATCCTGCGGCCATGGCATGGCCGCCGCCGGCCACTAGCAGACCCGCCTGGCGCGCGGCGATGATCGCAGCGCCAAGGTCCACTCCGGGGATCGAGCGGCCCGAGCCCTTGCCCTGGCCGCTTTCCGCATCCAGCGCGATGGCAAGGCTGGGCTTGCCGGTCTTTTCCTTGATCCGTCCCGCGACGATGCCAATCACACCGGGGTGCCACCCCTTCCCCGCGACGCAGATCACGGCGCGGTTGGGCTGCGCGGCAAGCTGGGCCTCCGCCTCTTCCTGCACCGCCGCCTCGATAGCGCGGCGCTCCTCGTTCAGTTGCGAGAGCTGCGCGGCGATCTCGCGCGCTTCGTCGGGGTCCTCCGTGGTGAGAAGGCGCACGCCGAGCGTCGCCTCACCCACGCGCCCCCCGGCATTGATGCGAGGGCCCAGGGCAAAGCCGCAATCGCTGCACTTGGGCGCGGCTTTCAGGCGGCTAGCATCGATCAGAGCAGCCATGCCGGTGTTGGCGCGCTTGCCCATCACTTTCAGGCCCTGGGCGACGAATGCGCGGTTGAGCCCGCGAATGGCGGCAACGTCTGCCACGGTGCCCAGGGCCACCAGGTCCAGCAGCGCCATCAGGTTCGGTTCAGGACGATCCTTGAAATAGTCGCGTTCGCGCAGCGTACGCACGACGGCAACGGCCAGGAGAAAGGCGACGCCCACCGCGGCAAGGTGCCCGTGCGAGGCCGCGAGGTCGTTCTCGTCGAGGCGGTTCGGATTGACCAGCGCGTAGGTCCGCGGAAGGTCGGGCGAGCACTTGTGGTGATCCACCACGATCACGTCGATCCCGGCCTCATGCGCCATGCCCAGCGCCTCGTGCGCCATGGCACCGCAGTCCACCGTGACGATCAGGCTGGAGCCGTCCTGTCCGATCTTCAGCAGCGCCTCGCCACTCGGGCCGTAGCCTTCAAGGAGACGGTCGGGGATGTAGTGCCGCGCATCGTGCCCCAGCATGCGCAGCAGCCGGATCATCAACGCGGAGCTGGTAGCACCATCTACGTCATAATCGCCGTATATCGTCACGGTCTCTTGCGAGATAACGGCGTCGGCAATGCGTTCGGCCGCACGCTCCATATCGCTGAACTGGGAGGGATCAGGCAGGAAATCACGCAGCGAAGGCTGGCGATGCCGGTCGAGGTCATCAGGAGAGACCCCGCGGGAAAGCAGCAACTGTGTGGTGATGTCATTGCCTAGCGCATGGACATCGCCATCCACCTGCATATTGCCGCCGCGCCATTGCCAGCTCTTGCCGGAAAGGGAGCGTTCGACACCGAGAATCGCAGATCGTGTGGCCATTGCGCCGATCTAGCCTGTTTGGCAGTCCTCTCCAATCTGGAGGCTATCGAACTCGACAGCAATATCATTCACGGCGATATCTGCGTTCTGAGATTAGTGAGCAATTCCGGGACGTTGCCTTGCCGGGACTCGACCTGAAAAGCTTTTGCCGTAAAAAATGCCAGCAGGACCAGTGGGGTAAAGACGATAGCAAGCGCCGAACGCCTTGATCAGGACAAGACCGATTCGGCAGTCTCGCTGCTATTTGCGCCCGGAGCACGTCCGCGCGCCGCTGACGTGCGCCGCCTGGCCGACACCGATGGACAGTTCTCGATCAGCTTCGATCCCGCTGGCGAGGGCGGACAGGAGGAGGGCTGGCTGGAATTGCTGGCCAACGGCCTGACATTCGATTGCACCGGCCTTGCCCCGCAAGTGGGCAGCGAAGTTCCCGAGCTTGCCCATTCCTATGCCGTCTCGCAGGATTTCAATGCGGCGGAGCGGCAGGCAATACTTATTCGTCCCGGGCCCCACCTTTCCGCGGGCGGAACGATGTTCCCCGTCGTGCGAACGCTGGCGATGATCGCGGCGAGCCTTGCCGCGCTGGAGGGCGTGCAAGCGGTTGTGTGGCATCCCGCGCGCTCAGCCATCGAAGCTGGGTATTTCCGGCGCAGCGTGATGCGCTGGATTGAGGGAGGCGCTTTCCCCGCCCTCGGTCTTACAGCGCTGGCCAGCGACGGTAACGGCGGCCTCACGAGCGAGGGGCTGTCGCTGTTCACCGGGCAGGAGCTTTACCTGCGACCTGAAGTGGCAAGCGACACGGGCGAGGGGGCGAAAATCGCGTTGCGCCTGATCGACTGGCTGGTTGAAAATGGCCGGATAACCGAAAGTTTGGCGTTCACCGGGCCATCAGGCGAAACATTACGACTTGAACCTGTGGATAACCTCGGCATTGTCGAGGTGTGGAGAGGGTCGCACTAAACCACCTTGCCCGGCGGGCAGAGGTGACGCGCGTCGTCGTGCGACGACCGAAGCTCTCGTTCCGCTCGGTAAACGTGAGGGGCAAGCCCGGTTATCAGCCCGAAATGCAACGCCATCACCTGTTGCCGCAGCAGTTGCTGGCCACGGCTGGCCTCGCGCAGATGCTCGATCACCTTGGCAGGGGGCAGGTGGGATTCGACGATTTTCGCTGCAATGGCCTGTTGTTGCCCGCCAGCGAGGCAGCGGCACTGCGCGCCGGCATGCCGCTCCATCGCGGCCCGCATCGCCAGTACAATGCGATGGTTGCGGAGAGAGTAGGGCAGATCGAACAGGAATGGGCGCAGAGGGTAGGGCGCTGCCCACTCGTTGCCCGTCGCGATGCGATCTTTCGTCTCGCTCTGCTGCAACGGGCCTTGCGGCGCCGATTGCTCGACACCGCCCGCGGCCGGCTGACCCTGTGCAGCAAGGACCCCATCGCGAACCAAAAGGATTTCAGTGAACTCGATGCCCTGGTGGACCAGCTCTGGCCGGCAACCGGTTTCTAGATTGCGTCAGAACCTCGGGGTGCCAGGACCGTGCGCGGCGCCGTTGGCGGCCGACAGGATCGCGCGCACGCTGGCCGTGGCCACATCTTCGTCAATACCCACGCCCCAGCCGCTGCGGCCGTCGGGCAGGGTCCACTCGATGTAGGCCGCGGCCCGAGCATCGACGCCCGTGCCCATGGCATGTTCCGAATAGTCGCAGACTTCGAAATCCAGGCCGTAGGTTTCACGAATGGTAGCGAGGACCGAGGAAATCAGTCCCTTGCCGCGACCGGAAACGCGCTGCTCCTCGCCATCCACTTCGATTGTGCCGCTGAACACTCGGTCTCCATCGGCGGCGCGGGCTTCCTCGTAATCGATCAGGCGGAACTTTCGCTTGTCGACCTTCAGGTAATAGGTCTGCTTGAAGCAATCCCAGATGTCCGCCGCGTTGATCTCGCGGCCCGTGTTGTCCGCCATGTACTGCACGTGCTTAGAAAAATCGGCTTGGAGCTTCTTTGGGAGTTTCAACCCCTGCGTCTGCTGCAAAACCCAGGCGAAACCGCCCTTGCCGGATTGCGAGTTGACGCGGATCACGGCCTCGTAATCGCGCCCCAGGTCTGCCGGGTCGATGGGCAGGTAGGGGACGCGCCACTGCTCGTCATTCTGCCGCTCGTGCGCTTCGAAGCCCTTCTTGATGGCATCCTGGTGGCTACCGGAGAAAGCCGTGAAGACCAGTTCGCCGCCGTAGGGATGGCGCTGGTGCACGGGCAGTTCATTGCAGTATTCCACCGTCTCGATCACCTTGTCGATGTCCGAGAAATCGAGGCCGGGATCGACGCCTTGCGTGTACATGTTGAGCGCGACGGTCACGAGACAGCAGTTGCCGGTACGCTCGCCATTGCCGAACAGGCAGCCTTCCACCCGGTCCGCGCCCGCCATCATGCCAAGCTCCGCTGCCGCGACGCCGGTGCCGCGATCGTTGTGCGTGTGCAGGCTGATGACGGCCGCGTCGCGATTGGGCAGGTTGCGGCAGAAATACTCGATCTGGTCGGCGTAGATATTGGGCGTCGCCGCTTCCACGGTGGCAGGCAGGTTGAGGATGATCGGCCAGTCCTTCGTCGGGCCGACGACGTCCATCACGGCCTCGCAAACCTCGAGGCTGAAATCGAGTTCGGCGGTCGAGAACGTCTCGGGCGAATATTCGAACTGCCACTTCGTGTTCGGTCGTTTCGCCGCTTCATCCACCAGCAACTGCGCGCCCTTGACGGCAATCTGCTTAACTTCGTCCTTGCTCATGCGGAAGACGATGTCGCGCCAGGCGGGGCTGACCGCGTTGTAGAGATGAACGATCGCCGAGTGTGCGCCCTCGAGGCTTTCGAAGCTGCGCTTGATCAGGTCTTCGCGCGACTGGGTGAGCACCTGCACCACCACGTCTTCCGGAACCTTGTCCGACTGCACGAGCCAGCTGATGAAGTCGAACTCGGTCTGGCCGGCAGCGGGAAAGCCGACTTCGATTTCCTTTACGCCCACTTCCACCAGCAGGTCGAAGAAGCGCGTTTTCTTGGCGCGGTCCATCGGATCGATGATCGACTGGTTGCCATCGCGCAGGTCCGTGGAGAGCCAGCGGGGCGGGGCGGTGATCGTGCGGCTGGGCCATTGCCGATCCTGCAAGGGAACCTGCGGAAACGGACGGTACTTGGCCGAGGGATCGGACAACATGGGCATTGTGAAAACAGCTTTCTTCGACTTTGCACCGCGCGGGTAGCGACCGGTGCGAATTAATCAACCTGTGGTGGATTAGCCCTTAGGAGTGGTCCCGGCACATCAGGCACGGGAAATGGCACGCCTAAGGGCGAGTAAGTCGAAGCAGGGATAGGCTGTAGGCCTGCGTCATGAGGACCAATCTTAAGGACGATTGGTTAACAGGTCCAGACACAATTGGGGCCGCAGAACGGAAATGTCGGTCCTGCGGCCCCGGATATACTTTCAATTGCAATCAGTTCTTTTCGAACGCTGCCGTGATTTCCAGCTCGACCTCGTCACCAAGACCGAAGGGGATGCCCCAGCCGAGATTCCATTCGGACCGCATGATGGTCGTCTCTGCGTGGAAGCCCACGGTTTCCTTCTGGTTCATCGCATTGGTGCCCATGCCGGCGAGCTCGGCATCCAGCGTGACTTCCCTGGTGACGCCGTTGAACGTCAGGTTCCCGGTGATGTCCGCCGAGGTGTCGCCGGTCGGCGTGACCGAGGTGGAAACGAAGCGGGCGGGTTCGGGGTTGGGGCCGAAGAAATCGGGATCTGCGCCGTCCGTACCGGCGCGCAGCAGGTGATCCTTCAGGCCGGCGCTGGCCACGGTCACGTCAGCGATCGGAATGGAAACGTCGACGCTGGAACTGGAAAGGTCTGCCGTATCGAGTTCCAGCGTGCCGGTGATGTCACCGAAAATGCCGAAGTAATCGTTAAAGCCGAGGTGATCGAGGCCCCAGACGACCAGGGTGTGGGCCGGGTCTGCGGAATAGGTGCCGGAGGTGATGGCGCTGGTATCTATCTCGCCGCCTTCGTGGTTATCAGCGTTGGCGCCGCTGATCGCGAAAGTCGAAATGGCTGCTGCGCCTGCAAGGGCCAGAATTGTCTTACGCATCAGAAATATCTCCCGGTGAATGGGTAAGGGGGTGCCGCGCAAGATGGCGAGCCTGTTTGACAATGTCTACCGGGGTTTGCCTTTACGTGCCTAAAGTCCATCCTCTGACGGTTTTGGTTGCCGCAGGATTGAATCCAGCTTCTTGCCCCGCGCAAGTTCGTCGACCAGCTTGTCCATGTAACGCAGCTCCCGCATCAGTGGGTCTTCCACGTTCTCCACGCGAACGCCGCATACGACACCGGTTATCAGCGCCCTGTCGGGATTGAGCGGTGCTTCCTCGATGAAGGTGCGACAGTCGACCTGCACTTCGATCTGATGCTCGAGCCGGTCCTGCGAATAGCCGGTGAGCCACCGCAGGACCGTGTCGAGTTCGTCCTTCGAGCGCCCCTTCTTCTCGACCTTGCTGACGTAGAGCGGGTAGATACTCGCGAACGTCATCGAGAAGATGCGGTGCTCGGTCACAGGCTGACGCCTTAGTTCTTTTCCTTGTCCACCAGCTTGTTGGCGCTGATCCAAGGCATCATGGCGCGCAGTTGCGAACCGGTCTGCTCGATCGGGTGGGCTTCAGCGCGTTTGCGGGCGGCCTTCAGCTCCGGCTGACCGGCGCGGTTGTCGAGAACGAAATTCTTCACGAAACGGCCCGACTGGATATCGTCCAGCACGCGCTTCATCTCGGCCTTGGTTTCCTCGGTGATGATGCGCGGGCCGGTGGTGATGTCGCCGTATTCGGCGGTGTTGCTGATCGAATAACGCATGTTGGCGATGCCGCCTTCATACAGCAGGTCGACGATCAGCTTGGTTTCGTGCAGGCACTCGAAATAGGCCATTTCGGGCGCGTAACCGGCTTCGGTCAGGGTCTCGAACCCGGCCTGGATCAGGTGGGTGATACCGCCGCACAGCACGGCCTGTTCGCCGAACAGGTCGGTCTCGCATTCCTCGCGGAAGTTCGTCTCGATGATGCCCGAACGGCCGCCACCGACGCCGCTGGCATAGGCGAGGGCGAGGTCGTGCGCGTTGCCGCTGGCATCCTGGTGGATCGCGATCAGGCAGGGGACGCCGCCGCCGCGCTGGTATTCGCTGCGCACCGTGTGGCCGGGGCCCTTGGGCGCGATCATGATGACGTCGATATCCTCGGGGGCTTCGATCAGGCCGAAGTGGACGTTGAGCCCGTGGGCGAAAGCGAGGGCAGCGCCCGGCTTCATGTTGCCCTTGAGATCGTTCTCCCAGATCGCGGCCTGGTGCTCGTCCGGCGCGAGGATCATGAGAATGTCGGCCTGCTCGGCAGCCTGCTTGTTCGAAAGCACCTCGAAACCGGCGGCCTCGGCCTTCTTCGCGGTGGCGGAGCCTTCGCGCAGGGCGATGGCGACGTCCTTCACGCCGGAGTCGCGCAGGTTCTGGGCGTGGGCATGGCCCTGGCTGCCATAGCCGAGAACCACGATCTTCTTGTCGGTGATCAGGTTGAGATCGGCGTCGGCGTCGTAATAAACTTTCATGGTTCGTCCTGTTATATTCTCGAGTGTTCTAATGGCGGGTGGCATAGGCCTCCCGGTGAATGATTGGAATGGGTGGCCCTTACGCCCCCTCGCTGCCGCGCATCATGCCGACGATGCCGGAGCGGCCGACCTCGACGAGGCCAAGACCGCGCATGAGCGCGATGAAACTGTCGATCTTGTCCTTTGCGCCGGTCAGCTCGAAAACGAAGCTCTCGGTCGTGGTGTCGACCACGCTGGCGCGGAAAACGTCGGCGATGCGCAGGGCTTCCACGCGGTGCTCGCCCGTGCCCTTTACCTTCACCAGTGCCAGTTCGCGCTCCACGTGCGGGCCTTCATCGGTGAGATCTGTCACGCGGTGGACGGGCACCAGCCGCTCCAGCTGTGCCATGATCTGATCGATGACCTGAGGCGGGCCGCCGGTGACGATGGTGATGCGACTGATGGCATGGTCCTCGGAAATATCCGCCACGGTCAGGCTGTCGATGTTGTAGCCGCGGGCGGTGAACAGGCCGGTGATCTTGGCGAGAATGCCCGGTTCGTTGTCCACCACCACGGTCAGCACGTGGCGCTCGGCTGCGCGATGTTCGATCTTCATTTCGCGTGTTTCCTTACACCAGGGCCTTGGCTTCGTCGGCCATGGTGCCGCCGTGCTGATCGCCATAGAGCAGCATTTCGGTATGCGCCGCGCCCGATGGAATCATCGGGAAGCAGTTGGCTTCCTTCGATACGTGGCAATCCACGATCACCGGCCCGTCATGGTCCAGCATGGCACGTATGCCGTCTTCCAATTCGTGCTCGCCCGTGATGCGGATGCCCTTCCAGCCGTAGCTCTCGGCCAGTTTCACGAAATCGGGCAGGCTATCGGAATAGCTGTTCGAATAGCGGCTTTCGTAGGTGAGTTCCTGCCACTGGCGAACCATGCCCATGTATTCGTTGTTGAGGATGAAAACTTTCACCGGAAGGCGGAACTGGCTGGCAGTGCCCAGTTCCTGGATGTTCATCTGGATCGAGGCTTCACCGGCAATGTCGATCACGAGGCTGCCCGGATTGCCCAACTGCGCACCGATCGCAGCGGGCAGGCCATAGCCCATCGTGCCGAGACCGCCGCTGGTCAGCCACTTGTTCGGCCCCATGAAACCGAAGTACTGAGCCGCCCACATCTGGTGCTGGCCCACTTCGGTGGTGATGATGGGGTCGCGGTCCCTGGTCATGGCGAACAGCGTCTCGACCGCCTTCTGCGGCATCAGCGCTTCACCCTTTTCCGGATAGGCGAGACTGTCCCGCGCTTTCCAGCCGGTGACGCGGGCCTTCCATTCGCCAAGGTCCTTCGCCTTGCGGCTGCCCCAGCACTCGATCATCTGTTCCAGCACGGTGCCGCAATCGCCGACGATGCCGAGGTCGACCGGCACCACCTTGTTGATGCTGGCCCGGTCGATATCGATGTGGATCTTCTTCGAATCCGGCGAGAAGGCATCGAGGCGGCCCGTCACGCGGTCGTCAAAACGAGCGCCCACGCAAATCATCACGTCGCACTGGTTCATCGCCATGTTGGCTTCGTAGGTGCCGTGCATGCCCAGCATCCCAAGCCAGTCGGGATGATCGGCGGGGAAGGCGCCAAGGCCCATCAGCGTGCTGGTGAGCGGCGCGCCGGTCAATTTCTGGAACCTGCGCAGCGCCTCGGATGCAGCCGGGCCGGAATTGATCACGCCGCCGCCCGTATAGAGCACGGGACGCTCAGCATTTGCGATAAGCTCCACCGCCTCGGCGATTTCCTCTGCCGAGCCGACGGTGCGCGGCTGGTAGCGCTTTTTCCGTTCCGTCGCGCCTGCAGGCATCGCAGCCGTAGCAATCTGCACGTTCTTGGGAACGTCGATAACGACAGGGCCTGGGCGCCCGCTGGAAGCGATTTCGAACGCCTCCTCGATCGTGGCGGCAAGATCTGCAGGGTCCCTGACCAGGTAGTTATGCTTCGTGCAGTGCCGCGTCAGGCCGACGGTATCGGCTTCCTGGAAGGCATCGGTACCGATCAGATTGGTGGGCACCTGCCCGGTGATCACGACCAGCGGGATCGAATCGAGGAAGGCATCGGCAATGCCGGTGATGGCATTTGTTGCGCCGGGGCCGGAGGTGACGAGGACCACGCCGGGCTTGCCGGTGGAACGGGCATAGCCTTCCGCCGCGTGCGCCGCGCCGGCCTCGTGCCGTACGAGGATGTGGCGGATACGCTGGTCCGAGAACAGTTCGTCGTAAATGGGGAGCACGGCGCCACCGGGATAGCCGAACACGAATTCGACACCCTGCCGCACCAGGCTTTCGACCAGTATCGCAGCGCCGCTGCGTTCATCCGACACGTTACTCTCCTTGCATGATCCACGCGATCCCGGCTCGCCGGAAAAGATTGACCCGGCACAATCGCTTGCGCCGGGTCATCCTCTCCTACTCACCGAGAGCGTCACTATTGGGAATATTCTGTCTTGTCAACCGCTATCTGGAAAACAATATTTCAAATTGGGTTCTCAAATCGACACTTTCGGGCGACAAGCGAGTCCAATCTTCCGGAGGCTGGTGGCGCAGCCAGGTGTACTGGCGCTTCGCATAATTTCGCGTGACCTGCTGGCCGAGCGCGATCGCCTCATTCCGTGACAGCTCGCCGCGAAGGAAGGCGGCGATCTGGGGCACGCCGATCGCGCGCATCACCGGAAGGTCTTTGGGCAGGCCTCGGGTGAGCAGGCGCTTGACTTCCTCGACTGCGCCATTCTCCATCATCAGGGCAAAGCGCCTGTCGCACCGCTCGTAGAGCCACTCGCGATCCGGCAGCAGCACTAGCGGGGCAAGGGTTATGGCGCGGCCAATGCCGCCGACCTTCTTCTCTTGCCACGCGTGCAAGGGCTTGCCGGTGGATCGGACGACCTCGAGGGCGCGGGCAAGACGCTGGGTATCACCAGCGTGGAGTCTATCCGCCGCTGCGGGGTCTTCTGCCTGCACGGCCTGATAGAGAGCCGAGGCATCCAGAGACCGGACTTCAGTCCGGATGGTCTTGTCGATGGCTGGAATGGGTGCGATCCCTTCCAGCAAGGTTCGTAGGTAAAGGCCCGTGCCGCCGACGAGGATCGGCACCATTCCGGCAAGGTGTGCATTCTCGATCTCGCGTTTGGCGGCATCTGACCAGTCGGCGGCGGAGCAGGGCTGTGCGCCGTCCCAAGCGCCAAACAGGCGGTGCGGCACGCCGCGCATGTCGTTTTCGCCTGGCCGCGCGCTCAGCACCTTCAGATCGGCATAGACCTGCGCGCTGTCGGCGTTGATGACGAGTGCCGAGCGGCCCGCGTTTTCCAGAGCCAGGGCGAGGTCCACCGCCAGATCGCTCTTGCCGCTGGCGGTTGGCCCTGCAATGAGCGCCACCGGTTTCGATACTGGAGATGCCAACTTGCTCATTGCCCGGCTGATAGCAGACCCCGCCACACTGGAAAGTCGCCTCGACGCGATGACGGCCGCGCTCGCTGGCACGTCCGTGTCCGTAGCCCATGCCGCGATGCTCGATTTCTGCGGAGAGGTTCTGCAGATCGAAACGCCGGGCGACGACCTGGAAACCCTGCGCGAGGCGATCGACACGCATATCGCCCCCAGCGATGCGATCATCGCGCGCGACTTCTTCCGCGTGCCTGAACTCTTCATCTCCGACATGGACTCCACCATGATCGGACAGGAATGCATCGACGAGCTTGCCGATTTCGCTGACCTGAAAGCGCAGGTCGCCGACATTACCGAGCGCGCCATGCAGGGCGAACTCGATTTCGAAAGCGCCCTGCGCGAACGCGTGGCCCTGCTGGAAGGGCTGGACGAAGACGCGATCTACCAATGTCTGGATGATCGCATCCGCCCGAATGAAGGCGCGCGCATACTGGTCGAGACTTTGCGCGCGAAAAGCTGCCGCACCGTGCTGGTGACGGGCGGCTTCCACCATTTTGCAGATGTAATCGCGACCCAGCTTGGTTTTGATCGCGTGGTCGGCAACCGTCTCGAAGTGGTCGGCGGCAAGCTGACCGGTGGACTGGTTGGCGGAATCACCGACAGTTCAGTGAAGAAATCGGTCCTGCTTGAAGAAATGGGCAAGCTGGGCGAGGAAGCGCAGAGCATGGCTGCCGGAGACGGCGCGAACGACATCCCGATGCTGGAAGCCTCCACCTACGGCATCGCTTATCGTGCCAAGCCAAAGGCACGCGCGGCGGCGAATGGCTGGGTGGATCGCGGCGACCTGACGACGCTGCTCAAACTGCTGGAAATCCGCGAAGAGGAGTGGGTGGCCTAGAGCCAGCTTGAAATCTGCTCAAGCGGCTTTTTCTTCAGCGCGTGCTCGGGAACAATCGCGTCCTCGGCTGCATGGCCCACAACGACGATCATCAGCGGCTTTTCATTCGACGGGCGACCACACAGGTCGCGCAGGAAGCCCATGGGTGATGGCGTGTGCGTCAGCGTGGCGAGTCCCGCTTCGTGCAGCGTGGCAATCAACATCCCGCAGGCAATGCCGACGCTTTCGTTGACGTAATAGTTCTGCGTCTGCCCGTCTTCCTCGATCCCGCCGGTGCGCTGCGCGAAGCAGACGATCAGCCACGGTGCGGTTTCGAGGAACGGCTTGCTCGCATCGGTGCCGATGGGGGCGAGGGCCTCCAGCCACTCCTCGCTCGCCTTGGGCTTGTCACCGTCATCGCCGTAGAAACGACGCTCTTCGGCTTCCGCTGCCTCGCGGATGGCGCGCTTGTTTTCCGCCGAACCGATGACGGCGAAGTGCCACGGCTGGTGATTGGCGCCACTGGGCGCCGTGCCGGCGGCACGAATCGCGTATTCTATCACTTCGCGCGGCACCGGTGCGTCCGTGAAAGCGCGACAGGAGTGACGGGTTCTCAACTTTTCGAACGCAACGCGGGCGCGGGCCACCCGTTCTTCATCCGATAGGTCGGGCAGGGGTGGAAAAGGCTGGTGCGTGTCGCTCATCGCAATTCCTTGCGGATCACGAGTTTCAGGCCCGACCACACTTCGTCCATCGCGCATTTCTTGGTGTCGACGAAACCGAGTTCCAGGCCGGTAGCGCGCACATCATGCTCGTTGATCGTACCTTCCATGCCCGCCCCCTTCTTGGGCCAGCTCACCCAGACCTGGCCGTCCGTGGCCAAGGCTCCGCGCAGTCTTGATAAGACGCCCACCAGTGCCCCGGGCTCGGTCACGAAGACATGCGCGGCATCCACGCCTTCCTCAGGCTCCGCAACGAAGGTCAGGTCGAGCGCGTATTCGGCGATCTCCTGCTCGACGCTGTCCGGCATTCCGCTGAACCACACCCGCTGCCCGTCACGCAGGTTCAGCTTCTTGGCGAGAGGCGTATCGGAATAGCCGCCGGGTAGGTGAGAGGGCATCAGCCCTCCATCCATTCCTTGAAGAAGCTGCGGTGCGCGGTGCGCATGTCATCCAGCGAAACGCCGAGCAGGCTGTCGCCGCCGGTCGTGCCGAGGCGGCGGAATCCCACGCGAGCCTGGTCCTCGTCCTCGGTGCCCTTCGCCAGCGCCTCGTTCAGTGCCTGCGGATCGGGAACCGTGACGACGTAGCGGCCCTGGTCCTCGCCGAACCACCACTGCGCAGCGGTGTATTGCTCGTTCTGCTCGACGTCGGCGCCGATGCCGCCGGCCATGGCCATTTCGGCCAGCGCTACGGCAATGCCACCGTCGGATACGTCGTGCACTGCGCTCACCAGACCCTCGGCGATCAACTGGCGCACGATCTTACCAGCAGCCTTTTCCAGCGTCAGGTCGACAGGCGGGGCGCGACCCTCGTCGCGGCCATGCACCACGCTGAGCCACAGCGACTTGCCGAGGTGCGAGCGTTCGGGATCGGGCGTGGCCCAGGCTTCCGAGCCGATGAGGTAGATCGTCTCACCCTCGGCCTTGAAGCCCATGGTCATCATCGTGTCGTAATCGTCGATGATACCCACACCGCCGATGGCGGGTGTCGGAAGGATCGCCGACCCGCCGCCGGTCGCCTTGCTCTCGTTGTAGAGAGAGACGTTGCCCGACACGATCGGGAAATCGAGCTCCCGGCAGGCCTCGCCCATGCCGTCCAGCGCATGGACGAACTGGGCCATGATCTCGGGGCGCTGCGGATTGGCGAAGTTGAGGCAGTTGGTGACCGCCAGTGGACGCGCGCCCACGGCGCACAGGTTGCGATAGGCCTCGGCAATTGCCTGCTTTCCCCCCTCGTAAGGGTTGGCATGGACATAACGCGGCGTACAGTCGGTGCTGATCGCCAGCGCCTTCTTGGTGCCGTGCACACGCACAACGCCAGCGTCGCCGCCGGTCTGCAATGTATCCGCGCCCACCTGGCTGTCGTACTGTTCCGAAATCCAGGCCTTGGAGGCGAGGTTGGGGGAGGCCAGCAGTTCGAGCAGGTCCTTGCCCGGATTGCCGCTGTCGGGACGTGCTACCATCGGCTCGATACCGGCCCAGTTCGCGTATTCCTCTTTCGAGAGATAGGGGCGGTCGTACTCCGGTGCGTCGGCAGCCAGCGGGCCGAGCGGGATGTCGCAGACGACTTCGCCGTCGAATTCCAGCACCATGTGGCGGGTGTCGGTCACTTCGCCGATCACGGCGAAATCTAGCTCCCACTTCTCGAAGATGGCGGCGGCCATTTCTTCCTTGCCGGGCTTCAGCACCATGAGCATCCGCTCCTGGCTCTCGCTCAGCATCATCTCGTAAGGCGTCATGCCTTCCTCGCGGCAGGGCACCTTGTTCATGTCGAGCCGGATGCCCGCCTTGCCGTTGGTGGCCATTTCCACGCTGGAGGAGGTGAGGCCCGCAGCGCCCATGTCCTGAATGGCGACGATGGCGTCGGTCGCCATCAGTTCGAGGCACGCCTCGATCAGCAGCTTCTCGGTGAAGGGATCGCCCACCTGCACGGTGGGGCGCTTTTCCTCGGCATCCTCGCCGAAGTCGGCGCTGGCCATGGTGGCACCGTGAATGCCGTCGCGCCCGGTCTTGGAGCCGACATAGACGATGGGATTACCGACGCCCGTTGCGGCGGAGTAGAAGATCTTATCGGCATCGGCGACGCCAACGGTCATGGCGTTCACGAGGATGTTGCCGTCGTAGGCCGGGTGGAAGTTCGTCTCGCCAGCCACGGTGGGCACCCCCACGCAGTTGCCGTAGCCGCCGATACCCGCAACGACGCCCTGCACCAAGTGCTTCATCTTGGGGTGGTCGGGACGGCCGAAACGCAGCGCGTTGGCGTTGGCCACCGGCCGGGCACCCATGGTGAACACGTCGCGCAGGATTCCGCCGACGCCCGTCGCCGCGCCCTGGTAGGGCTCGATGTAGGAGGGGTGATTGTGGCTCTCCATCTTGAAGATGGCGGCCTGTCCGTCGCCGATGTCGATCACGCCCGCGTTTTCGCCGGGGCCGCAGATCACCCAGGGCGCCTCGGTCGGCAGCTTCTTCAGGTGTAGGCGGCTGGACTTGTAGGAGCAGTGCTCGCTCCACATGACCGAAAAGATGCCCAGTTCCACAAGGTTGGGCTCGCGGCCAAGAGCGTGCAGGACGCGCTCGTATTCTTCCTCGGACAGCCCGTGCTGGGCGACGACTTCTGCGGTGATCTCTGACATGGCGAGCGCCTTAGCCCCGGCGTCGACGCTTCGCCAGTCCCCTGATCGCCAATTTTACCCAGATTAGCGTGTGGGGATCAGCTCGCGAACCGCAGCGCGGCCCACGTCGCCACGCTTGCGGCAACGGCTGTGGCGAAGGCGCCCCACGTAATGTCGATCAGCGAAAGGTGGGTGGACCACACTTTCAGCACGGCCTGGCTGGTGAGATCGAACGTGGCGTAGCACAGCCCGCCCAGCAGCGCGCCGTTGAGCAAGGCAGTGCCCACGCTGCCCGCCTCTATCCCCGGCTTCACCGCGAACCACAGCATTCCCGCTATGTATATAAGGTAGAAGGCAATCGCCGCGCCCATGCGGAACTCTTCCGCCAAGATGGAGCCGATCACCGGACGATAGAGATTGTCCGCCGCCCAGCGCAGGTAAACCGCATCCAGCGCGCCGAAAGCCAATGCAGCGGCGATATAGGCGATAATCCACTTCATTACGGCTCTCCTGCTCCTCGCGCAGCTTGACCCTGCGCCCTGCCACCGTCAATGGTCCCTGCATGGCAGACAGTGGTCCCGACATTTCGGCGATGAGCTTTGAAGAGGCGCTCCGCAGCCTCGAGGACGTGGTGCGCAGGCTGGAAGGCGGCGAAGTGCCGTTGGACGAGAGTATTGCGCTTTATGAACGCGGCGAGGCTTTGCGCCGCCATTGCCAGGCGCGGCTGGACGCAGCGCAGGAGCGGATCGAGAAGATCGTCGCCGGTCCCGATGGCAAACCCACGGGCACCGCGCCCTTCGACGCAGGGTGACGGCGATGGGGCTGGTAATGGCGGACGACGTTCTCGGCAGGGGGCTCCAGCGCGTGCAGCGCGAGGTGGATGCCTGCTTCGACCAGTTGCTTCCCGTTCCCGACGATGCCCGCGCCCCGTTGGTCGAGGCCATGCGCTACGCCATGATCGACGGCGGCAAGCGGGTGCGCCCGATGCTGCTGGTGACGGTGGCGGAAATGTACGGCGCCAGCCGCGATGCCGCCGTGCGCGCAGGCTGCGCGATCGAGGCGATCCACGTCTATTCGCTGATCCACGACGACCTTCCGTGCATGGACGATGACGACCTGCGCCACGGCAAGCCCACGCTGCACAGGCAGTATGACGAGGCGACAGCGGTGCTTGCGGGCGATTCGCTGCACGCGCTGGCCTTCGAGATCCTTGGCGGCACGCTGGTCAGCACCGATCCTTTCATCCGGGCAGAGCTTGTCCACGCGCTCGCCAGCGCCAGCGGCCACAACGGCATGGCTGGCGGGCAGGTGATGGACATGGCTGCCGAGAAGGAACAGTTCGACCTGCACGGCGTCACCCGCTTGCAGCAACTCAAGACCGGCGCGCTGCTAGGCGCTGCCGTCGAAATGGGCGCGATCCTGGCGAAAGTACCGGAAGACGCGCGCGGCCACTTGCGCAATTACGCTCGCGACATCGGCCTTGCTTTCCAGATCGCGGACGACCTGCTGGACGAGGAAGGCGACGAGGAAAAGGCCGGCAAGGCGCTGCGCAAGGACGCGGGGCAGGGCAAGGCTACGTTCGTATCGCTGATGGGCGTGGAAGGTGCACGGGCGCAGGCTAGGGCGCTGTCGGAACAGGCCATCGGGCACCTTTCGGGGCACGGCAAAGAGGCTGACCTGCTGCGGGCATTGGCGCGGTTTATCGTCGAGCGGGATCGGTGATGACAGAACGCATCGGCCTTTATCCCGGCACCTTCGACCCATGTACGCTAGGCCACGCCGATATCATCCGGCGCGGGGCCAAGCTGGTGGATCGGCTGGTGATCGGCGTCACCACCAATCCCAGCAAGAACCCGATGTTCACGCCTGAAGAGCGGATGGACATGATGAAAAGTGAGATCAAGCGGCTCGGCCTGAAGAATGTCGAGATACGCGGTTTCGACGCGTTGCTGATGAAATTCGCCAGCCATGTTGGGGCCAGCCTGATCGTGCGCGGGCTGCGCGCCGTCGCCGATTTCGAGTACGAGTACCAGATGGCGGGCATGAACCAGCAACTCGACGACTCCATCGAAACTGTCTTCCTGATGGCCGACATCTCGCTGCAACCCATCGCCAGCAAACTGGTGAAGGAAATCGCCCTTTACGGCGGCGATATTGCGCCTTTCGTCAGCCCGGCCATCAAGCAGCACGTGGAAAAGCGTGTGCAGGAAATCGGTCGGCGCGGCGAGCTGTAGGAATCGCGCATCCATTATGTTCATTGAACTGTCAGCCCCCAGCCGATAGGGCTGCATCCCAATTCACCTTTCACTTTCGGACGGGACCATGATCCGCCACTTCGCGCTGACGGCCATCGCTGCCGCTTTCACCTTCTCCGCCGCTCCTGCCGCCGCGCAGGACATGTCGCTCACCCCGGCCGTGGAGAACGTCGAGTCCACCAACGAGCAAACCCGGCAGCTCCCGATCCGCGTCAATTTCGACATGCAGGAAGACCGCGAGAACATCCTCCTGCTCGACCTGTCGACTGGGGAGCGCGTGGCGATCCGGCTGGTGCCGGAATGGGCGCCCAACCACGTGGAGCGGATCAAGACGCTGGCGCGTGACGGGTTCTACAACGGCGTGCCGTTCCACCGCGTCATCGACGGGTTCATGGCGCAGACCGGCGACCCGACCGGCACCGGGCAGGGCGGCTCCACGCTTCCCGACCTGGAGGAAGAGTTCAACATGCTGCCGCACGTGCGCGGCACCGTTTCAATGGCCCGTGCCGATTCAGAGGACAGCGCGAACAGCCAGTTCTTCATCGTTTTCTACCCGCGTTTCGCGCTGGATCGCCGCTACACCAATTTCGGCCGCGTGATTAACAACATGGCTGCCGTCGACGCCATCCAGCGGGGCGAGCCGCCCAGCAATCCCACGCGCATCCTGCAGGCGAGCATTGCGGCAGACAACGTGCCGCAGGTGATGCCCTCCCAGACGCCGCAGCGCGAAGAGCGCATCACGCTCGACATGCTCAACGCCGCCGGCAACGAGTAAGCCAGCTCGCCCATGCGGGCCCTTCGACAGGCTCAGGGTGATCGGTGGTTAGCTGATGCGCGTTGATCTCTTCGATTTCGACCTGCCGCAGGAATTGATCGCGCTGCGCCCGGCGCGGCCGCGCGATGCCGCGCGCATGCTGGTCGTGAATGGTGACGAGCCAATTGCCGATTGCGGGGTGCTCGACCTGCCGAAGTTGCTGCGGGCAGGCGATGTTCTGGTGTTCAACGATACCCGCGTCATCCCTGCCCAGCTCGAGGGGCGGCGCGGGGAGGCGCGCATCGGCGCGACGCTGCACAAGCGCTTGGACTTGCGTCGCTGGCAGGCCTTCATCCGCAATGCCAAGCGCCTGAAGCCCGGCGATCGCATCGAGTTCGGGGCAGACGTGTTCGCCGTGGCGGAAGATCGTCACGAAGACGGCAGCTTCACCCTGGCCTTCGAAGGCGAGGAGCCTGTCGAGATCTTGCTGGAGCGGGCCGGGCGAATGCCGCTGCCGCCCTATATCGCGGGCAAGCGAGAGACGGACGCGCAGGACCGCGAGGATTACCAGACGATGTTCGCGCGCGAGGATGGCGCTGTTGCCGCCCCCACGGCCGCGCTGCATTTCACTGACCGCCTGATCGCCGCACTGGACGAGGCGGGGATCGGCCGTGAGACGCTTACCCTGCACGTGGGGGCGGGCACGTTCCTGCCGGTGAAGGCGGAAGACACGGACGACCACCGTATGCACGCCGAGTTCGGTACGATCTCGGCCGAGACTGCCGACCGCCTCAATGCTGTGCGCGCGGACGGTGGCCGGGTGATCGCAGTAGGCACCACCAGTCTCAGACTGCTGGAAAGCGCGACCGGAGAAGACGGCATGATCCGCCCGTTTTCCGGCGATACGTCGATCTTCATCACGCCCGGTTACAAGTTCCGGGCAGTGGACGGCCTGATGACCAATTTCCACCTGCCCAAATCAACGCTGATGATGCTCGTCTCCGCCCTGATGGGCACCGAGCGGATGCAGGAAGTCTATGCCCACGCCATCGCGGAAGGGTACCGGTTCTACAGCTACGGCGATTCCAGCCTGTTGATCCCATAGGGCCAGCTTGCAATTCCCGGCTCCCGCCCCACAAGGGCTTTCATGTCCGAACCGATTCTCGACATTCGTGGCCTTGAGAAAACCTACAAGGGCGGCGTGAAGGCGCTTGACGGCGTCGATCTCACTATCAAACGGGGCGAGATTTTTGCGCTGCTGGGGCCAAACGGCGCGGGCAAGACGACGCTGATCGGCTCCGTATGCGGCATGGTACGTCCCACCGGCGGCACGATCACGGCATTCGGCATGGACCTGGCGAAGCACTGGAAGCAGGTGCGCCGCGATATCGGGCTGGTGCCGCAGGAACTCAGCTTCGACATGTTCGACAAGGTCATCCGGCAGGTGCGCTACTCGCGCGGCATGTTCGGCTGCGCGCCCGACGAGAAGCGGATCGAGGAAGTGCTGCGCAGCCTCAGCCTGTGGGACAAGCGCGATGCCGCCATTCGCGAGTTGTCGGGTGGGATGAAGCGCCGTGTGATGATCGCCAAGGCACTGGCGCACGATCCGCAACTGCTCTTCCTCGATGAACCGACCGCCGGTGTGGACGTGGAATTGCGGCGCGACATGTGGCGCCAGATCGACGCGTTGCGCGAGCGCGGGACCACGATCATCCTCACCACGCATTATATCGAGGAGGCCGAGGAAATGGCCGACCGGGTGGGCGTCATCAACAAGGGGCGCATCCTGCTGGTGGACGAGAAGGACGCTATCATGGCCAAGCTCGGCCGCACGGAGGCGCATTTCACCTTCGATAAGCCGCTGGCTGAAGTCCCAGCCTCGCTTTCCGGCTTCGCGCTGCACCTCGAACAGGGCGGTGCCTGCCTGGTATACCGCGGTGGCGATGGCACCGGACAAGGCAAGCGCGACGTGGCGGAAATCGCACACACCATGACGCGTGAAGGCCTCGTCTTCACTGGAATGGAAACCCGCGAAAGCACGCTGGAGGACATTTTCGTCGACCTGCTGAATGAGCGGGAGGTGACGGCATGACATTCAATGCTCGCGGTGCTTTCGCGATTTTCAAGAACGAACTGATGCGCATGTTCCGAACGGCGTTCGGCTCCATTGCCTCGCCCGTCATCACAACGTCGCTCTACCTGGTGGTCTTCGGCGCGGCGATCGGCAGCCGCATGGAGCTGCCGGGCGGCACGGACTACGCCAGCTTCATCGTCCCCGGCCTGCTGATGCTGACCTTGCTGACCGAAAGCACGAGCAACGCCAGCTTCGGCATCTACATGCCCAAGTTCACCGGCGCGATCTACGAGCTGCTGTCTGCGCCGGTGGGTGTGGCCGAAACGCTGATCGGCTTCGTGGGCGCGGCAGCGGTGAAATCCCTGATTCTTGCCGTAGTGATCCTCGGCACGGCGGCGCTGATCGTGGATTACCAGTTGCAGCACCCGGTCTATGCGTTCTTCTACATCCTGCTGGTAGCAGCGACGTTTTCCCTTCTCGGTTTCATCATCGGCCTGTGGGCGGACGGGTTCGAGAAGCTGCAGATCGTGCCGCTGCTCATCATCATGCCGCTCACTTTCCTTGGCGGCACGTTCTATTCGCTGGACATGCTGGGTGAACCGTGGCGCTCGGTCGCGATGATCAACCCGGTCGTCTATCTGGTGAATGGCCTTCGCTGGACCTTCCTTGGCCAGTCGGACTTCCCGATAGCCATTTCGCTGGCCGCGACGCTGGGCTTCCTGCTGGTTTGCGTCGCCATCATCGCGTGGATTTTCAAGACAGGGTGGCGATTGCGCGAATGACGCGCTAGCGGGGTGCAGTCATGACGAAACTGCCTCTTCTTGCCCTTCCAGTCCTGCTTTTCTCCGCCCCTGCTGCGGCGGAGCTTCCCGAAGCCGCGCGCACGATGATCGATGCCGCTATTGCCAGCGGCGATGCCGAACGGGTCGAGGCCGTGGTGGCCACGGCCCGTGCTGCCTTCCCCGGCGATGCAGGCGAAATCGACGCGATCTGGACCCAATACCAGGCCGACCAGGCGGAAATCGCCGCTGCGCAAGCCGCGCAGGAAGAGGCCGAGCTTCGCCAGGCGGGGCTGTTCGACAACTGGAGCGGGGAAGGGCAGATCGGCGCTTTCCAGTCCAGCGGCAACACCGATGAGTTCGGCGTCACGGCAGCGCTGGCGCTCGAGCGCGAGGGCATCGACTGGGAGCACCGCCTGCGCCTGACGGCGGACTATCGCCGCCTGAACGGGGCAACTTCGCGCGAACAGTTCCTGGCCCGTTACGAGCCGCGATACCAGATCAGCGAGCGCCTGTTTGCCTATGGTCTTGCCCAGTACGAGCGTGACCGGCGACAAGGCTATTCCTCGCGCTATGCGCTGTCCGGCGGCATTGGCTACAAGGTGATCGACGAGGAGAACATGGAGCTCTCGGTCAAGGCAGGCCCGGCCTATCGCATCACCCAGTTCACCGATGGCACCAGCGCGAGTCGCCTGGCGGGTCTGTTCGGCGCCGATTTCGCCTGGGATATCTCCGACAACCTCAAGTTCACGCAGGACGCCAGTTCCACGGTGGAAACCGGCGGAGAGGCGCTGGTGATCGTGGATAGTGCCAACACCAGCATCTCCGCCACCACGGGACTTGAAGCCGGGCTGACCGACGCGTTGAGCGCTCGTCTTTCCTGGACGATCGAATACGACAGCAACCCGCCCGCAGGCGCGGTGAAGACCGATACGCTGTCCCGCTTCACGCTTGTTTATGGCTTCTGAGCGCCCGCGCTTCGCTTTCACCGTCCACGCAACGGACGGCAAGGCGCGCACCGGCGCAATCGTCATGCGGCGCGGCACCATCCGCACGCCTGCCTTCATGCCGGTGGGCACCGCCGCGACGGTGAAAGCGATGAAGCCCGAGGACGTGCGCGCCACCGGGGCGGACATCATCCTCGGCAACACCTATCACCTGATGCTGCGCCCGGGCGCCGAGCGGGTGGCGAGGCTTGGCGGACTGCACCAGTTCATGCGCTGGGACCGCCCGATCCTGACGGACAGCGGCGGATACCAAGTGATGAGCCTGTCCGAGCTTCGCAAGCTGACCGAGGAGGGCGTAGAATTCCGCAGCCACATCGATGGCTCGAAACACATGCTCAGCCCCGAACGCTCGATGGAAATCCAGCGCCTGCTCGGCAGCGATATCGTGATGTGCTTCGACGAATGCCCGCGTGCCGACCGCCCGATGGAAGAGATCGAAGCGAGCATGGAGCTTTCGATGCGCTGGGCAAAGCGCAGTCGCGATGCTTTCGACGCGGGGGGCAAACATGCGGAGAGCAGCGCGCTGTTCGGTATCCAGCAGGGCGCGCTTGACGAGAACCTCCGCGCGCGTTCGGCCCAGGCGCTGCGGAAGATCGGCTTCGACGGCTATGCCATCGGCGGCCTAGCCGTGGGGGAAGGGCAGGAAGCCATGTTCGGCGTGCTCGACTATGCGCCCGGGCAGTTGCCCGAGGACGCCCCGCGTTACCTTATGGGCGTGGGCAAGCCCGACGATCTCGTCGGCGCGGTGGAGCGCGGGGTAGACATGTTCGACTGCGTGCTGCCCACCCGCTCGGGCCGCAACGGACAGGCTTTCACCTGGAACGGCCCGCTCAACCTGCGCAACGTCCGTCATGCAGAGGATAGCGGCCCGCTGGACGAACGCTGCACCTGTCCCACCTGCGCGAAATATTCACGCGCCTACCTGCACCACCTGCAGAAGTCGGGCGAGATGCTGGGTGCCATGCTCGTCACCGAGCACAACCTCTCGTTCTATCAGCAATTGATGCAGGCCATGCGCGATGCCATCGCAAACGGGGATTTCGCTCATTTTGCGGACAGTTTCCGGCGAGACTACCTTGCAACGCGCTAAGTGATTGATAAGCTGACCCCTCAATAACACTCGGGGACGCTTTCATGACATCGAAGACTATTCTTGCCGCGGGCGCGGCTCTGGCCTCATTTGCCCTTCCGACAGTCGAGGCGGCAGCGCAGGAAAGCATCGAAGAGGTAGCCTCGGCCTTCGGCGTGCGTCCGGACGTGCTCGACATCTCCATTGCGCCGTCAGGCGAGAAGATCGCCTACATTTCCCCGAACCCGGACGGGTCAGAACTGGTCTACGTGGTTGATCTGGCCACCGGCGAAGGGGCGGGAAGCCCGATCACCCGATATGCACAAGCCGGTGCCGATCTCACGCGCTGCGAATGGCCGACGGACGAACGCCTGGTGTGCCGCGCCTATGTCGTCAGCCCGACCGACAACAATGTGCTCATTTCGTTCACCCGCATTTTCTCGATGAAAGCCGACGGCACCGATTTTCGACCGCTGACGGCTCCCATCTCCTCGCGGTCCACCTCATTCAATTATCATGGCGGGTCCATCGTGGCGCTCGACGTGGAGGGGGAAGAAAACAAGATACTCCTCTCGCGCGATTGGGTGGAGGAAATCACCACCGGTTCGCGGATCGCCAGCGATGACGAGGGACTTGGCGTCGAATTGATCGATATCGAGACCGGGCGCCGCACCCGCGCGGAAGCGCCCGATCCCAACGCCATCAGCTACATTGCTGACGAGAACGGCAACATTCGCCTTAAGATCGCGCGCGCACAGAACAGCGCGGGCACCGAGGGCGGAAGCCAGCGCATCTTCTATTACCGGGAGCCGGGCAGCAACCGCTGGCAGGAAATGTCGCGTTCCGACAGGTTTGCGGGATTTGTCGATGGTTTCGAACCCTACTCGATCGATAGCGCGAGCAATGTCGCCTACGGATACATGGTTCGCGACGGATACGAAGGCGTCTATTCGCTCGCACTGGATGGCAGCGGCACCGTTCAACCCGTTCACGTGGAAGAGGGCGTGGACGTCGATCGTATCGTCCGCATCGGTCGCCAGCGCCGCGTTGTCGGCACCAGCTATGCTACGGACAAGCGGTATGTGAACTACACCGACGAGGAGCTGGGCACGCTGGCCGGGCAACTCTCGCAGGCGCTGCCTGGGAATCCTTCCATCAATTTTGTCGACGCGACAGCGGATGAGCGCAAGTTGATCATCAAGACGTCCAGCGACGTCGATCCGGGCATGTTCTACCTGCTGGATCGCGACACCATGGCCCTGACGGAGATTATGCCGGCGCACAGCTCGCTCAGTGGCCGGACCTTGGCCGAAATGCGCTCCGTCACCTATCCGGCAGCGGATGGCACGCAGATCCCCGCTTACCTGACTTTGCCGGTCGGATCGGACGGGACGAACCTGCCTGCCATCGTATTGCCCCACGGCGGCCCGAGTTCGCGCGACGTGTGGGGTTTCGACTGGCTGGTGTAGTTCTTTGCCGCGCGTGGCTATGCCGTCCTGCAGCCGAACTATCGCGGTTCTGCGGGCTATGGCCTGAACTGGATGCAGCGCAACGGCTTCCGCGACTGGGAAATCGCCATCGGCGATGTGAACGACGCCGGCCGTTGGCTGGTGAGCGAAGGCATTGCCGACCCGAAGAAGCTGGCAGGCATCGGCTGGTCCTACGGCGGCTATGCCGTGCTGCAATCGCAGGTGCTTGATTCCGAACTGTTCCAGGCGATCGTCGCTATCGCCCCGGTCACGGACCTCGACGCGCTGGTGGAAGGCCGCCGCTACTACTCCAACTACCGTGCGTGGGACGAATTCATGGGTGACGGACCACACCGGCAAGAGGGCAGCCCCACGCGCTACGCCGCGCAGTTCCAGGCGCCCGTCCTGATGTTCCACGGCACCTACGACCTGAACACCTGGGTCGAGCAGTCTCGACTGATGGAGCAGCGCCTCCGCAGCGCGGGCAAGCCGGTGCAACTGGTGGAGTACGACGAGCGCGACCACAGTATCCGCGATGGCTGGGCACGCGCCAACATGCTCCGCACCATCGATACTTTCCTGGAAGAGAACCTGGCGGACTAGGTTCCGGCCGGCTTTCCTCAGTCTCCGGGCCAGGCCTTGCTGCGCATCTGCAGGATAGTGCCGCGATAGGCGACGAACTGTCCGGCCTGGTCGAGGAAGCCGGCACCCAAACGCTGCGCATGGGTTTGCGCCATGGCAAGCGTATCGTACCACTTGCCGCGGCGTTTGGGGGTGATGAAGCGATACTGTGTCATGGCTTCGACTGAATTCGCGAGAGCGCAACCGGTTCCGGCCAAGACGTTGAACCGAAACAAAAAAGGGCGGCCCCGAAGGACCGCCCTTTCTGCGTAACCGGATGCGTAATCCGGTTCGGATTAGCGCGAGTAGAACTCGACGACCAGGTTCGGTTCCATCTGCACCGGGTAGGGCACTTCATCCAGCGTGGGAACGCGGCTGAAGGTGACCGAGTCGTTGCCTTCCTGGGCAACGTAATCGGGAATTTCACGCTCGGGCAGGCTCTGCGCTTCGATGATCAGGGCCATTTCCTTGGCCTTGTCACCCAGCGAGATCACGTCGCCCACGTCGCAGCGACGCGAGGCGATGTTGCACTTCACGCCGTTCACCTTGATGTGGCCGTGCGAAACGATCTGGCGAGCAGCGAAGATCGTCGGCGCGAACTTGGCGCGATAGACGATCATGTCGAGACGACGCTCGAGCAGGCCGATCAGGTTCTGGCCGGTGTCACCCTTCATGCGGGTGGCGTCCTTGTAGGTGGCGCGGAACTGCTTTTCGGTGACGTCGCCGTAATAGCCCTTCAGCTTCTGCTTGGCGCGCAGCTGCAGACCGAAGTCCGACATCTTGCCCTTGCGGCGCTGGCCGTGCTGGCCGGGGCCGTAGGAACGCTTGTTAACCGGAGAATTGGGACGACCCCAGATGTTTTCGCCCATCCGGCGGTCGAGTTTGTGCTTGGCGCGCGTGCGCTTCGACATGAGTCACTTCCTTCATTTGCTGGACTGCCCCATCGGCAGCCATTCAACCCGGCATCGCACCGCCTGACCAATCGTCAGGCGCGGCCACCGCTTCACCGGGGTGCGGAGCCAATTTCAGCGAAGGCGCGCATTTAGCTGCGCAGGCGTGGAAGTCAAGTGGGCAGCAAGGCTCAGCAGCCGCCGAACGCGTCCTGGCGGCATTCGACCCCGCCCGAGGCGTTGCGGCCCGACCGGATCATGTCGTCACGCGTCCGGGCCTCCACCGCGGCCCACTCGTCGCGGGTCATGCACGTGCGGGTTCGGCGGGTCAGCGATCCGGTGACGCGTTCGGTCCGGCAGACGACCTCCTGTCCGCGCTCTTTCTCTTCCTCGCTGCGCTCGTCTTCTGCCGGCTGCGAGGCCGCCGACTGCGTGGCGGTTGCATCTTGCGGCTGCCCATCCTGCGCCAAGATGGGTCCACCGATCACCAGTGCCGCGACTGCCGGGTAAATGCTGAATTTCATGCTGCTTTCTCCCCCAAAGCTTTACGCACGCTACCAAGCCTTGCCAGCAATGTCAGTAGGGAAGTTGAGCAATCAATCTTCGCGCGGTTTGCGCTCCAGCGAGGACAATACACCGCGCAGGGTGCGCACTTCCAGATGGTTCCAGCCCGGCTTCGTCAGCACGCCTCTCAGCGTTCGGCGGGTCGCGTCGGCGCGGGTTTCCGGAAGGAAATAGCCCTTGGGCTCGAGCATTCGCTCCAGATGCGCGATCAGTCCGTCGAGCTCATCCTGCGGTGCCGGGGGCAGGAGGTCCTCCTGCGTCGGCATCACCAGGTCGGCGTGCTTCGAAAGTTCGTAAGCCACAAGAATCACGGCCTGGGCGAGATTGAGTGAGCCGAATTCCGGGTTGATCGGTGCGGTAATGATCGTGCGGGCAAGCGCCACGTCCTCGGTCTCGAGACCCGAACGCTCGGGCCCGAACAGGATTGCGCTGCGCCCGGCTTGCCGCGGAATGTCGCGCGCGGCTTCTTCAGGCGTCTGCACCGGCTTGGTGACGCCGCGCTTGCGCACGGTAGTGGCATAGACGTGCGCGCAATCGGCCACCGCTTCCGCCGTGGTTTCGAAAACCTGCGCCTTTTCCAGCACGATATCGGCACCCGCCGCCGCCGGACCGGCCGAAGGGTTCGGCCAGCCGTCGCGCGGGCTCACCAGCCGCATCTCGGTCAGCCCGAAATTGAGCATCGCCCGCGCAGCCTTGCCGATGTTCTCGCCAAGCTGCGGACGGACGAGAACGATGACCGGGGAATTGTCAGCCAAGGTCGTCAGTCGCTCAGGCTGCCTTCGCGGACGCCTGCACCCATCTGGTAACGGGTCTGCTCATTCATGAACTGCTCGGCCTCGATCCGGTCCATTTCCCATTCCTTGTTGGTCTTGCACGTGCGCCGGCCGCGCAGGCGGCTGCCTGTCTGCGGCTGCGTACGACGGCAGACGACCTCGTCCGGATCGACCTCTTCCTCGCGATCCCGTTCGACGAGGAGTTCGGAATCGACAGCAGCGGGTTCGGCCGTTTCATCTTCCTGGCGTTCCTGAACAGCTTCTTCCTGTGCGGAGGCGGGGATGGCGAACAGGCCAAGAGCGGCAGCGGCGATAGCGAAGTGAACGCGCATGGTAATCTCCTAAGTGGCGACCGTTACAGCAAATGTGCTCTCTTGCCGAGAGCGCGCTGCCAACTCAGTCGTTGCCGCCGCCTGCCTGCTGAATGGTGCTGGCAAATTCCTCGAAATCGCGCGCCTCGGAGAAATCGCGATAGACCGATGCGAACCGAATGTAGGCGACCGAGTCCAACTGGCGCAGACCCTCCATCACCATTTCTCCGATGCGGGCCGAGGGGATCTCGCTGTCGCCCGCCGTCTCGACCTGCCGCTGGATGCCGGACACGAGTTGGTCGATACGCTCCTGCTCGATCCCGCGCTTGCGGCATGCGAGGGCGACCGACTGTTCGATCTTGGACCTGTCGAAGCTCTCGCGCCGGGGCGGGGTGCCTTCGCCGGTGGATTTCAGCACGGTTACGTCGCGCAGTTGCACCCGCTCGAACGTGGTAAAGCGCGCGCCACAGCCTTCGCACTGGCGACGGCGACGGATGGCCGTGTTGTCTTCGGTAGGGCGCGAATCCTTGACCTGGCTGTCTTCGTTCGCACAAAACGGGCAGCGCATGGTCTAGGGTCGAATCCGCTTGTAGATCATGTATCCCGCACCCGCGATCAGGCCCACCGGCCAGGTGACGACCGGCAGCAATCCGCCCGCCACCGCGCCGACGGCGGCACCAGTCAGCACGGGCTTGGAAGACGGGTGAGCCAATCCTTCCTTACCCATGGCCTTCACCTCGTCGACGGCGTCGGCAAGGATACGGTTGTCGATGGGCTTTTCAGGGTCGGTCATGGGTTGCCTTTCGGAACTTACCTGCCGGGATAGACGGGGAATGCCGCGCACAGGTCGCCCACTTCGCGGCGCACCCGTTCCTCGACCTGCGCATCGCCTTCATCGCCGTTGCGGGCCATGCCGTCGATCACCTCGGCCATCAGCGCGCCGACCTTGCGGAATTCTGCCGGACCGAAACCGCGCGTCGTGCCGGCGGGCGTGCCGAGCCGCACGCCGCTGGTAACGAAGGGTGAGCGCGGTTCGAAGGGAATGGCGTTCTTGTTGCAGGTCATCAGGGCGCGGTCGAGGCCCTTTTCGGCTGCCTTGCCGGTCACGTCCTTCGGCGTGAGATCGGCCAGCATGAGATGGTTGTCCGTACCGCCGGAAACGATGGTGATACCCGCTTCGGAAAGGCTGGATGCCAGCGCCTTCGCGTTCTCAGCCACGGCCTGCGCGTAGAGGCGGAATTCGGGGCGCAGCGCTTCGCCGAAGGCCACGGCCTTGCCGGCGATGGTGTGCATCAGCGGGCCGCCCTGCATGCCGGGGAAGACCGCCATGTTGATCGGCTTGGTCAGTTCCTCGTCGTTCCACAGGATGATGCCCGAGCGCGGACCGCGAAGGCTCTTGTGCGTCGTACTGGTGACGACGTGCGCGTGCGGAAACGGCGAAGGATGCTGGCCGCCCACGACAAGGCCGGAGAAGTGCGAGATATCGGCCAGCAGGTATGCGCCAACCTCGTCGGCGATCTTGCGGAACTCGGCAAAGTCCCAGGTGCGCGGGTAGGCCGTGCCGCCCGAGATGATCAGCTTGGGCTTGTGTTCGTGGGCGAGGCGGCGAACCTCTTCCATGTCGATGCGGCAGTCCTCGCGGCGCACGCCGTAGGGGACCACGTTGAACCACTTGCCGCTCATGTTGACGGGCGATCCGTGGGTCAGGTGTCCGCCGCTGGCAAGGTCCAGCCCCATGAAGGTATCGCCGGGCTGGAGCAGGGCGAGGAACACCGCCTGGTTCATCTGGCTGCCCGAATTGGGCTGCACGTTGGCGAAGTTGCAACCGAACAGCTGCTTCGCGCGCTCGATGGCAAGGGTTTCCACCTCGTCGGCGAACTCGCAGCCGCCGTAGTAGCGCTTGCCGGGATAGCCTTCCGCATACTTGTTGGTGAATACGCTGCCGCAAGCCTCCAGCACGGCGGGGCTGGCGATGTTCTCGCTCGCGATCAGTTCGATCCCGTCGCGCTGGCGGCCAAGTTCGCGCCCGATGATCGCGGCGACATCGGGATCGGCGGCCTCAAGGTCGTCGCTCCAGAAGCGGTCGAGCCAGGTGGCGGAAGGGGCGGTTTGGGTTGCGGTGGTCATGTCAGATCTTTCAGGACGGATTGGACAGCTTGTCGACGCGGCGCTGGTGCCGACCGCCTTCAAACTCCGATTGCAGGAATGCCTCAATACAGGCTTTCGCCATATCCGGCCCGATCAGACGGGCACCCATGGCAATGACATTGGCATCGTTGTGCTCGCGGCAGAGCCGGGCTGAGACAGGTTCCGACACCAGCGCACAGCGCACGGCTGCGTTGCGGTTGACTGCCATCGAGATGCCGATGCCCGACCCGCACAGCGCGATCCCTCGATCCACCGTGCCTTCCGCGACGACGCCCGCAAGCAGGTAGCCGAAATCCGGATAGTCGACCGAATCGGCGGTGTCCGGCCCGAGGTCGGCGACTTCGTGACCCAGTTCGATGAGCCATTCGCGCAAGTCGGCCTTCAGGTCGAGCGCGGCGTGATCGGAAGCGATGGCAATCTTCATGGGCGCCCACATAGTCGGCAGCGGTCAATTTCGCCACCCGAAAAGGCCCGCAGAAAGGCTTTCTCCCCGACAAGCGAGGCTGTAGCGTCCTCCCAATGAACGAAACCGATTATCACCGCTATGTCGAAGCCTTCAACGCACGGGACTACGGCACGCTGGAAACTTTTTTCGCCGACGATTTCGTGCTGGAGAATGCCGGGTTCGCCGTAAGCGGTAAGCCGGCTTTCCGCGATTTCTACAGGTTCTTTCACGAATTCTGCCGCGAAGAGGTTGAGTTCCGGGAGTTTTTCCCCGGCCGGCAGGGGTTCGTCGCCAATGTCGTCATCCACTTCACCGGGCTGAAGGAACTTTCGCAGGACGAACTGGACCGGCGCGGGTATTCGGGAATGACGCCGGTTCCCGTCGGCGTGACAGTGCCGGTGGAATTCTACATCCACTACCTGCTGAATGACGCGGGGCTGATCCGCTACATCAAGGGCGCGGTTTGGGTGGCCGAGCCGGACTAGGTGCCCGCTTGCTGCATCCGCGCGAATGCGGCTTTGATCGATTCGACGGAATAAGGTTTGGCTACCGTTTCGACGCGCGCCAGATCGGCGGGCAGCGGCTCCACGCCGTAACCGGTGGCAAAGACGACATCGACGCCATCCTCCAGCAGGCGGCGCGCGAGCGGATAGCTGTTGCGGCCGTGCAGGTTCACATCCAGCACGGCAGCATCGAACGTGTTCGCTTCCGCCAGGGACAGTCCCTCGTCGAGCGAGGACGCAAACCTGGTTTCGGCGCCTTCGGCGATCATCATGTCCTCCAGAGCGAAGCCGATTACAGGCTCGTCTTCTACTAGCAGGAACTTGCGCCCGGCGATCGTCATATCGCTTCCTCCACGAGTCTGGCGGTGATGGTGCAAACCAGGCCCTCGGGGCGGAATTCCATCTCCACTTCACCCTGATCGGCCGAAAGCCCGCGGGATATCAGTCGCGTGCCGAACCCGCGCCGGGAGGGTTCCTCGACCGGCGGCCCGCCGCTCTCGCTCCAGACCAGGCGCAGGGTAGGCTCTCTCTTGCTGTCGTCTACGTCCCAATGGACTGAAACCGAACCGCTGTCGGACGAAAGCGCCCCGTACTTTATGGCGTTGGTGCAAAGCTCGTGCACGATCATCGCCAGCGATACCGAAGTCTGCGGGGGCAGGGTAAGGGGCGGGCCACTGATATCGAAGCGCTGGATCAGGTCGCCGGCCGTCGCCTCCGCCGATCCGGTGACGATATCGTGCAGCGAGGCGGAGCCCCAGCTCGTTTGCGTCAGCAGGTTGTGTGCGGCTGCAAGCGCCTGCAGACGGCCGTTGAAAATGGCTTTCGCTTCTTCGGACCCCTCGACAGTGCCAAACGACTGGCCGGCCAGTCCTTGCACGATCGCAAGGGTGTTCTTCACCCGGTGGTTCAGCTCGTTGATAAGCAGGCGCTGGCGCTCTTCGAACTCGATTTCCTCGGTGATATCGTAGCCCTGCACCATGATGCCGGAGACACCCTGGTCCCCGTCGAAGATCGGCTGAAAGATGAAGTTGAGGAACCGCTTCGAGGCCCCTTCGCCCTTCTCGCTCTCCAGCAAGACCTGCTCCCTGCGACCGACATAGGGTTCGCCCGTGGCGCGTACGGTATTCAGGATATCGACGAAGCCCTGGTCCACGATCTCGGGCAAGGCCTCGCGAACGGGCAGGCCGAGGATATCGCTTCGCCCCACGAGCTCGCGATAGGCTTCGTTGGTCATGCGGAAGCGATGTTCCGGACCCTCGAGGACGGCGACGAAGCCGGGCGCCTGTTCGAACAGCTCCGTCATACGGCGCGATTCTTCCTGCAAGTCGCGGTTGCGCGCCTCTACGGCGTCGGCCCGCCGCACGACACCCATTTCGTCGCGCAGCTGCCGCAGCTTGTGCAGTTCGGTCACGTCGACGGTATGCTTGAGAATGTACTCCACCTTGCCGTCATCGCCCAATAGCGGCGTGTGAGTCGCGCTCCAGAAGCGCACGTCGAGGCCGCCGTCGGGGCGGGCAATATCGTATCGGATCAGCGCAATCTCATCGACTTCGCCGGTGCCCAGCACGCGCCGCAGAGACCTGTTCAATTGCCGGAAACTCTCGGTGTCGGGATCGCTGGGAAAGGCATCGAACATCTTGCGCCCGATGATGTCTTCGCGCTGACGCATGGTGGCGCGCAGGTACGCCTCGTTCATCCAGACGAGGTGAAGATCCGTATCCATGATGACATAAGGGTTGGGCGACAGGCCCAACAATGCCTCGAAATCAATAGGCAACGATTACGCTCACGCTGATTTTTCCCTCAATCCGGTATCTTCAGCGTTCCGCAGCGAACCTAGTTCCCGTTACCGCCAACAAGCTGCGGGTGGGTCATAACGATCACACGACTTTCCTGACCCACTTCCATAGCGCGTCGACTTCCTGCGCGGCCTTGCCGCCCGCATCGATCTCGCTGGCGACTTCGCCTTTCGAGGAGGAGTGGTGGAAGTCTGCGCGCTCTCCAAATGTTACGGGGCAGGCCTGCAACCCGAGCTTTTCCGCCGCTTCCTGTGCCTCTGCAACCATTCTGGTTGCCCGGGCCGGTACACCGTTGAATACGACGAAAGCCGGTTTGCCGGTGAATGTCACCATGTCGGCAATACCCTCCAGCGCATGGAGATCGAAAGCGCGCGGGCGCGTGGGAATGAGGACGAGGTCTGCCGCCTTCACCGCCTCGCGCATGGCGGCCTCGGCATGGGGCGGAGTGTCGATTACCACCAGGTCCAGCCCTTCGCGTCCGGCATTCTCGATGGTGCGGGCAAGCCGCGCTGGCGGACTGGTGACGACGGCGGGCAGGAAGTCGCCGCGCCAGTCACCCCAGGCGGCGGCCGTGGCCTGCGGATCGGTGTCGATCACGCACGACGGCATCTTCTTCTGCACGGCGATGGTGGCAAGATGTAGGGCGAGCGTGGTCTTGCCCGAGCCGCCTTTCTGGCTGACGACAGCGATGACCTTTGGGCGGGTTTCTGGCACGAAAAGAGCGCTCCTGATTACTGAACCTGCACTCCTCTCCTCGGGCGCTTTTATGTCAGGAGTTTGGTTGTGCGTCCATCACCTGATTGCTGCATTGCACCATTTCCCCGGTTCCAGCCCGTCGAGGCTCCAGTCACCGATTGACCAGCGCACCAACCGGAGGGTGGGGTGGCCCACGGCGGCGGTCATGCGGCGCACCTGCCGATTGCGCCCCTCGGCGATAGTCAGGCGCAGCCACGTGTCGGGCACGGTCTTGCGGAACCGGACCGGCGGATCGCGCGGCCACAGGTGTGGGTCTGAGATGATCTCGGTGAGGGCAGGGCGGGTGAGGCCGTCTTTGAGTTCAACACCCTTACGCAGTTTCTTGAGCGCGGTTTCGTCAGGTTCGCCTTCCACCTGCACGAGATAGGTCTTGGGCAGCTTGAATTTCGGATCGGCAATGCGTGCCTGCAGCTTGCCGTCGTCGGTCAGCAAGAGAAGCCCCTCGCTGTCGCGGTCCAGCCTGCCAGCGGGATAGACGCCCGGCACGTCGATGAAGTCCGACAATGTGGCGCGCGTCGTCGGGCTGCCGCGGTCGGTAAATTGCGACAGCACGTACATGGGCTTGTTGAAAAGGATCAGGCGGGGCATGGCGCGCCCCTTCTAGTCGCTGCCGATTTTCGCGATGTCTGCTTGCAACTGCTCGATGAGTTGCGGCATGCGGGAAAAGTAGTCTTGCATGTAGGCCTGATTGGCTGCGGCGAAAGCCGGATGTCCGTTGACTTCAGCGGTCCGTGCCAGGAAGCCATGACCTTCCGGCGTCATGATGAATTCGTGCAATCCACGAAGCTCGGCCTCGTTGAACTGGTCAGCATAGGCGACAACCAAGCTGTCCATGATCGCGTCGATATGGTCCGAAAGCACTTCCATGCTGGTAGCGCGCACACGCTCTGCGTGACGGTCGAAAACGGCAGCCCTGCGTGGATCGTCCTGAATGTTCGGCAGGGATGCGCGCATCTGGCCGAGGAGCTGGTCGATCACATCGTCGAACATCCCCATCCGCGTTTCGGGTGGGAATCCATTCTCGATGATTTCTTGCGCTAACTGAATTTCCACCGTTTTCGTTGCGGTCGCCGAAGCATCCTGGGCGTGGGCCGCAGTAGGCACGGCAAGCGCAATTGCCGCGGCGAGCGCAAGCGTGGATGGAAATTTCATGACGAGAACCTCTTACTGATCGAGGAACGAGCGCATCTTGCGGCTGCGGCTCGGGTGCTTGAGCTTCCTCAGCGCCTTGGCCTCGATCTGGCGGATACGTTCGCGGGTCACCGAGAACTGCTGCCCGACTTCTTCAAGCGTGTGATCGGTGTTCATGCCGATGCCGAAGCGCATGCGCAGCACGCGTTCCTCGCGAGGCGTAAGCGAGGCGAGCACGCGGGTGACGGTTTCCTTGAGGTTCGACTGGATCGCAGCGTCCACCGGGATGACGGCGTTCGGATCCTGGATGAAATCGCCCAGGTGCGAGTCTTCCTCGTCGCCGATGGGCGTTTCGAGAGAGATCGGCTCCTTGGCGATCTTCATCACCTTGCGCACCTTCTCCAGCGGCATGGAAAGGCGCTCCGCCATTTCCTCCGGCGTGGGTTCGCGTCCCTGCTCGTGCAGGAACTGGCGGCTGGTGCGCACCAGCTTGTTGATCGTCTCGATCATGTGAACGGGGATGCGGATCGTGCGTGCCTGGTCCGCGATCGAGCGGGTGATCGCTTGCCTGATCCACCACGTGGCATAGGTGCTGAACTTGTAGCCGCGGCGGTATTCGAACTTGTCGACCGCCTTCATCAGGCCGATGTTGCCTTCCTGGATCAGGTCGAGAAACTGCAGGCCGCGGTTGGTGTATTTCTTGGCGATCGAGATCACCAGGCGCAGGTTCGCCTCGACCATTTCCTTCTTGGCGATGCGCGCCTCGCGTTCGCCCTTCTGCACCATGTTCACGATGCGGCGGAATTCGTCGAGACTCATGCCCGTCTGGCTGGCGATGTCGGCGATTTCGGCGCGAATGCGTTCCACCGCTTCGGCTTCCTTCTCGGCGAAGGCGGCCCACTTCTTGTCCTTCTTCGCGCGTTCCAGCAGCCAATTTTCGTCCAGCTCGTTGCCGACATAGCTGTTGAGGAAGTCGATGCGCTTCACCTTGTGACGTTCGGCAAGGCGCAGCATCTGGCCGCCCAGCGCCGTCAGGCGGCGGTTGAAGGCGTAGAGGTTGTCGACCAGGTATTCGATCTTGGTCGCGTGGAACTGCACGGACTCGACTTCGGCGGTCAGCTCTTCGCGCAAGCTCTCGTACTTGTTTTCCTTGGCCTTGGGGAAATCTTCCCCGCGACCCAGCACCTCGACACGTTCCGCCTGCAGCTTCTCGAACTTCTTGAACAGGTCGGTGATGCGGGCGAACCGCTCCAGCGCGTCGGGCTTCAGCGCGGCTTCCATCTGGGCGAGGGACATGGTGTTGTCTTCCTCGTCATCGTCGTCGCGCTTGCGGCCTTCGCCTTCCTCGCCGTCTTCGCCTTCCGCGTCGTCGTCATCATCGTCGTCGTCGTCATCGCGGATGGTGGGGCCGGCGGTTTCCTCGGAAATCTCGCCGTCGTCGTCGTCCTCGCCCTCTTCCATCTTGTCTACGGGGGGTTCCTTGGACAGCATGGCGTCGAGATCGAGGATCTCGCGCAGCTGCATTTCCTCGGAATTGAGCGCTTCGGACCACGTGATGATTGCGTGGAAGGTGATCGGGCTTTCGCACAGGCCCATGATCATGGTGTCGCGGCCTGCCTCGATACGCTTGGCGATGGCGATCTCGCCCTCGCGGCTGAGCAGTTCGACCGCGCCCATTTCGCGCAGGTACATGCGCACCGGGTCGTCCGTGCGGCCTTCGCCGGCGGTGGACTTCTTCTTTTCCGGCACGTTCTGCTTGTTGTTGTCGGAGGCCTGCGATTCAGAACCCGTCGGCGCGATTTCCTCGGGACCGTCGTCGTCCTCGTCCTCGGCTTCCTCGGCATTCTCGACGATCTGGACACCCATGTCCGAAAGAGCGGACTGGATATCCTCGATCTGGTCAGAACTCATCTCGCCCGAAGGCAGCGCCTCGTTCAGCTCATCGTAGGTGATGTAGCCCTTGCGCTTCGCTTTCGCGATCATCTTCTTGATCGATGCCTCGTTGAGGTCGATCAGCGGAGCATCGTCGTTCTGCTTGTTCTTGGCCTTGGACGCCATAGGGGTTGTCAATCCGTTTCCTGTTCGGCCGCCGTAGTTTCGCTGGCGGCTACATCGTCTTTGTCCAGCGCCTCCGAAGCGGCGCGTTTTCTTGCCATTTGCCCGAGTCGCGAATCGATTTCCAGCTTTCGTTTGCGCAAGCGTTGCTGCTCCGCAAACGCGCCTTCGGGGTCTGTATCGAAGTGACGCGTGGCCTCTGCAATAGCCGCTTCGAGTGCGGGCCTTTCGACCAGCAGGGCAACGGCTTCGGCCAGATCCTCTCGCGCCTCGTCCGGATCGTGGCCTTCCATCAGGAAGGAGAATCTGGTGTTATCCGGTGCAGGCGGCAGGTTGTCTTGGCCAGATATGGGCGAATTTGCGCTCGCTTCAAGCTCTTGGGCGTGATCGAGAAGAAAATTCACCGCCTGCGCCAATTTCGCATCACCCCTGGACAGACCCAGCAGGGCATCGGCGTGGCGGTGGATTTCGCCCGGGTGTCGCGCCAGCCCGTTGAGGACGGCGGCAGTTAGCATGTCGCGAAAGGCTCCCGTCGTGGCCTTGCGCAGGCGTTGCGCGACGTCGGGCGGGGTGCGCTGCGGAGCGTTGCGATCGAACGGGCGATTGCTCCGGAAACTGCCTCTCTGAAACTCTCGGGGAGGGTAGGCGAAGGCACCGTATCGCTCCAGCAATTCCCGGCGGTAGAGCGAGCGTATATCGGGATGCTGGATGGCCTCGGTGTGCTCGATCAGGCGCGCTTTCAGCCCGGCCTTGTCTTCCGGAGAGGTGAGGGTGGATGCGTCGCGCTCGTGCTCCCAGATCAGGTCCAGCAGCGACTTGGGCTCCTCCAGCAGCTTGTCCATGCCCTTGCGCCCGTCGCGCTTGATGAGGTCATCCGGGTCGAGGCCGGTGGGCAGTTGCACCACGCGCAGCGAATGGCCGGGGCGCAGCAGGGGCAGGGCGCGTTCCGCCGCGCGCATGGCGGCGCGGGTGCCGGCCTTGTCGCCGTCGAAACACAGCACCGGTTTGTCCGCCATGCGCCAGAGCAGTTCGATCTGCTGTTCGGTCAGCGCGGTGCCCATCGGGGCGACAGCATCCTCAATCCCGGCGGCGGCCAGCGCGATCACATCCATGTAACCCTCGGCCACGATCACGCGGTCGGTCTTGCGAGAGGCAGTTGCGGCGCGGTGCAGGTTGTAGAGCGTGCGGCCCTTGTCGAAGAGCGGCGTGTCCGGGCTGTTGAGATACTTCGCAACGCCCTCGCGGTCTTGCAGAATACGCCCGCCAAACGCGATCGCCCGCTCGCGCGCATCCTGGATGGGCAGCATCACGCGGCCGCGAAAGCGCGAGTAGGGGACCTTGTCCTCGACCTCGATCAGCAGCCCCGCCTCGATCAGCAGCCGCTCGTCGAATTTCTCAAGCGCCTTCTTGATCGCCTGCTTGTCATCCGGCGCCCAGCCGAAGCCGAAACGGCGGATCGTGTGTTCGCTCAGCCCGCGCCGTTCGAGGTAGGCGCGCGCCTGCTGCCCCGCAGGGCTGGCAAGTTGCGCCACGAACCATTCCTGCGCCGCCGCCATAACGTCGTGCAGGGTGGCGCGCTGCTCGGCTCGCTGCGCCGCGCGTGGATCGGGAGCGGGCACTTCCATCCCGGCTTCGGAGGCAAGCTCCTTCACCGCATCTATGAACGGGAGGCCGTGCTGCTCCATCATCCAGTCGATCGCGCCGCCGTGCTGCTGACAGCCGAAGCAGTGGTAGAAGCCCTTCTGGTCGTTGACGTAGAAGCTGGGCGTGTTTTCCGAATGGAACGGGCAGCACGCCTTCCACTCCCGCCCGGCGCGCTGCAGCTTCACCGTCCGCTGGATAAGCGTGGACAGCGTGATCCTGCTTTTGAGTTCATCCAGCCATTGGGGAGAGAGCGCCATGGCCGCATCCTAACCGCGCAGGTGATTCGCTGCGAGGGGGCTGGGGATAGTTCCCTAGCTCAGCGATTCCTTCACCCAGCCGCTAGCCCGGCCCATGTCGAGCTGCGTGCCGTGGCGGGCTTTCAGTTCGCCCATCACCTTGCCCATGTCCTTCATGCCCTCGGCCCCGGTGTCCGCCTTGATCTGCTCGATCGCGGCCTTTGTTTCGGCCTCGCTCATCTGCTGCGGCAGAAATTCCTCGATCACGGCCAGCTCGCCCTTTTCCTGCTCGGCGAGTTCGGTGCGGCCGCCGTCCTCGTACATCTGGATCGATTCGCGGCGCTGCTTCGCCATCTTCTGAAGCACGTCGATCACCAGCGCATCGTCGTCGGCAACGTCGCCCTTGGTGCGCTGCTCGATATCGCGGTCCTTGATCTTGGCGGAGATCAGGCGCAGCGCGGCGGTGCGTTCCTTGTCCTTCGCCTTCATGGCGGTGACGGTTTCGGCCTTGATGGTGTCGCGGATCATGGTGCTCTCTTGTCCAAGGGATTGAAGTTTCGAGGCCCCATGTAGGGCCGGGAAAAATAAAGCCAAGCCTCACGCTTGACGGGTGGCGGACTGGTCTCTAGCGGCTGGGACTTAGCACACATTGTCGGTCCACTGATTCACGGGAGCCACCCATGGCCTTTCTCGCCTCTTCGTCTGCGCCCAAGGGAGCAACGGGTGTTCTTGTTCTTGCCGACGGCACCATTGTCTGGGGCAAGGGCTTCGGCGCCACCGGCAGCGCGGTGGGGGAAGTCTGCTTCAACACCGCGATGACGGGCTACCAGGAAGTGATGACGGACCCGAGCTACGCGGCCCAGATCGTCACCTTCACCTTCCCCCACATCGGCAACGTCGGCACGAACGAGGAAGACTTCGAAAGCCGCGTCGAGGGCGCGCTCGGCTGCATCGTGCGCGAGGAAGTGACGCGCCAGTCCAACTTCCGCTCCGAAGGGGAGTTCGTCGAATGGATGGCGAAGATGGGCAAGATCGGCCTTGCGGGGGTCGATACGCGCGCGCTGACCCGCCGCATCCGCCTGTCGGGCGCGCCCAACGCGGTGATCGCGCACGACCCCAAGGGTAATTTCGATATCGACGCGCTGCTGCAACGCGCGCAGGAATGGCCGGGGCTGGAGGGCATGGACCTTGCCCAGCGCGTCAGCCGCGAGCACCAGGAGGACTGGGAAGGCGGCTACTGGCGGCTGGGCCACGGCTACGGCACGGCGGAGCGCGAGGGAAAACCCCACGTCGTCGCCATCGACTACGGCAGCAAGGACAACATCTTTCGCAACCTCGTGAAAGCGGGCGCGCGGGTCACGGTGGTTCCGGCGAAAACCTCGCTGGAGGATATCCTGGCACTGAAGCCCGACGGCGTGTTCCTCTCCAACGGCCCCGGCGACCCGGCGGCGACGGGCGAATATGCGGTGCCGGTGATCAAGGCGCTGCTGGAGGCGGACATGCCGCTGTTCGGCATCTGCCTCGGCCACCAGATGCTGGCGCTGGCAGCGGGCGCGAAGACGGTGAAGATGCACCAGGGCCACCGCGGCGCGAACCACCCGGTGCAGCGCGTGGGCGAAAGCTGGGGCGAAACCCGCGACCTCGTTGAGATCACCTCGATGAACCACGGCTTCGCAGTGGATGGCGACACCCTGCCTGCGGGCGTCGAGCAGACGCACGTGTCGCTGTTCGACGGCTCCAACTGCGGCATCGCGATCAGCGGCAAGAAGGCCTTCGGAGTGCAGTACCACCCGGAAGCCTCGCCGGGGCCGCAGGACAGCTTCTACCTGTTCGAGAAGTTCGTGGGGATGTTGGGGTGATGAGGCGGCTGCTGATAACATTTGCGATTCTCGCGCTTTCCGCGACCCCAACCGCTCTAACCGCTCAAACTGACGAATGGTTCGTTGGCTCACACCCTGATTATCATGGTGCTATGGTTCGAGACATCGATGGCATGTTTGTTGCGATCTATGTCGCGAAAGAACCTTCGATCTACGCTTCACCCCTGTTGATGGAGACGGTGGTTGCATCCTGCGATACCGAGCGACCGATCGAGCTTCATAGCACGAGTGCTATAATGGCAGACGGCGCGACGGCATCGGAGCGGCTGGATGAAGTTCGCCGGGTCGTCGAGAACTTCTTTGATCGGAGCGTCGAAGGGTGTGAGGTCGCAGACGATCTTGAGTCACGCTTCTTCTACCGCTTTGACGATGCTTATCTCGCCACGGACGGAATCCTCGTTGAAGCGGGCATCTTTCCGCTGAGCAATGAGGAAGCCGAAACCGGGGAAGAATCAGATAACCAGACCATGGACGCCACTGACTAATGCCCAAACGCACTGACATCTCCTCCATTCTCGTTATTGGCGCCGGTCCGATCATCATCGGGCAGGCCTGCGAGTTCGACTATTCCGGCACCCAGGCGATCAAGGCGCTGAAGGAAGACGGCTACCGCGTCATCCTGGTCAATTCCAACCCGGCCACCATCATGACCGACCCGGAATTTGCCGATGCGACCTATGTCGAGCCGATCACGCCGGAAATCGTCGCCAAGATCATCGCCAAGGAAAAGCCCGACGCGGTGCTGCCCACGATGGGCGGGCAGACGGCCTTGAACTGCGCGCTGAAGCTGGAGGAGATGGGCGTCCTCAAGGAGCACGGCGTGGAGATGATCGGCGCAAAGGCCGATGCCATCGACAAGGCCGAGAACCGCCAGCGCTTCCGCGAGGCGATGGACAAGATCGGCCTTGAGAGCGCGCGCAGCGGCGTGGCGCACACCATGGCCGAAGCCTACGAGGTGCTGGAGCGCACCGGTTTGCCCTCCATCATCCGCCCCAGCTTCACCCTTGGCGGCACCGGCGGCGGCGTGGCCTACAACAAGGCAGAGTTCGAGCGGATCGTGAAGAACGGCCTCGACGCCAGCCCCACGAACGAGGTGTTGATCGAGGAAAGCCTGCTCGGCTGGAAGGAATACGAGATGGAGGTCGTGCGCGACAAGCACGACAACGCCATCATCATCTGCGCCATCGAGAACGTGGACCCGATGGGCGTCCACACCGGCGATTCCATCACCGTCGCCCCGGCGCTGACGCTGACGGACAAGGAATACCAGATCATGCGCACCGCCAGCATCGAGGTGCTGCGCGAGATCGGCGTTGAGACGGGCGGTTCCAACGTGCAGTTCGCGGTCAATCCCAAGGATGGCCGCCTGATCGTGATCGAGATGAACCCGCGCGTCTCGCGCTCCTCCGCGCTGGCATCCAAGGCCACCGGCTTCCCCATCGCCCGCGTCGCCGCGAAGCTGGCCGTTGGCTACACGCTGGACGAAGTGACGAACGAGATCACCGGTGCAACGCCCGCCAGTTTCGAGCCCACCATCGACTACGTCGTCACCAAGATCCCGCGCTTCACCTTCGAGAAGTTCAAGGGCGCAGAGCCGCTGCTGTCCACCGCGATGAAGTCTGTCGGCGAAGTCATGGCCATCGGGCGCAACATCAAGGAATCGATGCAGAAGGCGCTGCGCGGCCTCGAGACCGGGCTGGACGGGTTCAACCGCGTGCCCGAGCTGGAAGGCAAGAGCCGCGACATCATCACCGCCGCGCTGTCCAAGGCGACGCCGGACCGCATTCTCAACATCGCACAGGCCTTCCGTGAAGGCTTCACGGTGGAGGAGGTGCAGGAGATCACCTTCTACGATCCGTGGTTCCTGCGGCATATCGAGGAGATCATCTACGAAGAGAAGATGATCGGCGCAGAGGGCCTGCCCAACAACGCTGCCGAACTGCGCCGCCTGAAAGCCATGGGCTTTTCCGACAAGCGGTTGGCGACGCTCGCCGTGCGATCCGTGGGCGTTGCGGGCGGCCTCGGCGAGACGCAGGCCAAGCGTTCCGGCCTGCTGCACGATGCCCTGCGCGCCATGGCGGGCGCCACCAGCGAGGACGAAGTGCGCAAGCTGCGCCAGAAGCTGGGCGTGCTGCCGGTCTACAAGCGCATCGACAGCTGCGCCGCCGAGTTCGAGGCGATCACGCCCTACATGTACTCGACTTACGAGGCCCCCAGCTTCGGTGAGCCGGAAAACGAGGCCTGGCCGAGCGACCGCGAGAAGATCGTGATCCTGGGCGGCGGCCCGAACCGCATCGGGCAGGGCATCGAGTTCGACTACTGCTGCGTCCACGCCTGTTTCGCGCTTTCGGAAGCCGGCTACGAGACGATCATGGTCAACTGCAACCCGGAGACGGTTTCGACCGACTACGACACCTCCGACCGCCTCTATTTCGAGCCGTTGACGGCTGAGGACGTGCTGGAAATCCTTCGCGTCGAGCACTCCAAGGGGACGCTGAAAGGCGTGATCGTGCAATTCGGCGGACAGACCCCGCTGAAGCTGGCCGGACCGCTGGAGCAGGCGGGCATCCCCATTCTCGGAACAAGTCCGGATGCGATTGACCTTGCCGAGGACCGCGAACGCTTCGCCAAGCTGGTCAACAAGCTGAAGCTGAAGCAGCCCGAGAACGGCATTGCCTACTCGGAGCAGGAGGCGCTCGCCGTGGCGCACCGCATCGGATACCCCGTGCTGCTGCGCCCCAGCTACGTGCTGGGCGGGCGCGCGATGGAAATAGTGGACAGCGACGCGCAGCTTATCAACTACATCAACACCGCCGTGGAAGTATCGGGCGACAGCCCCGTGCTGGTGGACCAGTACCTGCGCGATGCCATCGAATGCGATGTCGATGCGCTGTGCGATGGCGAGGATGTGGTGATCGCGGGCGTCATGCAGCACATCGAGGAAGCGGGCGTGCACTCCGGCGATAGCGCCTGCTCGCTGCCGCCCTACAGCCTGCCGCAGGACATCATCGACGAGATGGAGCGCCAGGCCGACGCGCTGGCCCGCGCGCTGAAGGTTCGCGGCCTGATGAACGTGCAGTTCGCGGTGAAGGATGGCGAGGTCTACCTCATCGAGGTGAACCCGCGTGCCAGCCGCACCGTGCCCTTCGTCGCCAAGGCCAGCGGTTCGCAGATCGCCAAGATCGCCGCGCGCGTGATGGCGGGCGAAATGCTTGCCGACCTGCCCAAGATCAAGCGCGACCTCGACTACGTGGCCGTGAAGGAAGCCGTCTTCCCCTTCGCCCGCTTCCCCGGTTCAGACCCCGTGTTGACCCCGGAAATGAAGTCCACAGGCGAAGTGATGGGCATCGACCGCGATTTCCCCACCGCCTACACCAAGTCGCAGATCGCCGAAGGCAGCAAGCTGCCCAAGGCGGGCACGCTGTTCGTGTCCGTGAAGGACAGCGACAAGGCGGCCATCGTCGGCCCGGTGAAGCAACTGGTGGACTTCGGCTTCGACGTGGTCGCGACAGGCGGCACGGCGGACTACCTGAAGGAGCAGGGTCTTCCGGTGGAGCAGGTGAACAAGGTGGCGCAGGGCCGCCCGCACATCGTCGACAAGATCAGCGATGGCGAAGTGGCGCTTGTGTTCAACACCACCGAGGGCTGGCAGAGCCACAAAGACAGCCAGTCCATCCGCGCATCGGCACTGGAAATGAAGGTTCCCTACTACACCACCGCCGCTGCATCGGCTGCCGCCGCCAATGCCATCGTATCCGTAAATGCAGACGAACTTGAAGTGCGTTCGCTGCAGGACTATTATGGGTAGCGACTAGACACTCATTTCTCCCCAATTCCGGCCTTCGCAGCCGCCCGGCAGGGCGGGGCAGGGCCGTTTTGACGGGAGCGGCCAAACGGCAAGACCAGAAAGCAGGGAAGACAATGCAGAAAGTGCCGATGCTGGCGGAAGGCTACGAAAAGCTGACCGCGGACCTGAAGGCATTGCGTGAGGAGCGCCCCAGGATCGTCGATGCGATCGAGGAAGCGCGTGCCCACGGCGACCTTTCGGAGAATGCCGAATACCACGCCGCCAAGGAGCGGCAGGGCCAGGTGGAAGCGCAGATTGCCGAGCTGGAGGACAAGACCAGCCGGGCGCAGATCATCGATCCCGCCACGCTTTCGGGCGACAAGGTGGTGTTCGGTGCCACCGTCACCGTGCTGGACGAGGACGACAAGCCGCTGACGTACCAGATCGTGGGCCAGGCGGAGAGCGATGCAAAGCGCGGTCGCGTCTCCTACGAAAGCCCGCTGGCGCGTGCCCTGATTGGCAAGAGCGTGGGCGACGAGGTGGAAGTGACCGTCCCGAGCGGCGAGAAGTTCTACCTGATCGACAAGATCGAATTCAAGTAAGCTGCGAGACATCGCCAGCTACGAAAAGCCCCGCATGACGCGGGGCTTTTTTGTTTCTCGGTTGGGCGCGCGATCACTTGCCGGGCAGGTCCGGCTCCAGCAGCTTGTGCAGGTGGACGATCACGTACTTCATCTCGGCATCGTCCACAGTTCGCTGTGCCCAGCCGCGCCAGGCTTCTTCCGCACTATCGTAGTCCGGGAAGAATCCGACGACGTGAATATCCTTCAGATCCTGGAATTCCGCGCCGCGCGGATCGACCACGCGGCCGCCGATGACCATGTGGAGAAGCTGCTGTTCGTGCTCTTCGGACATGCGAGAGGCCTTTCGGTTGCGAGTGAAATGAAAAAGTCCCCTCGGCTCTAGGCGATCAGCACCAGAGCGCAAGGGGACTCGTAACCGTTCCTGTCCGTGAAAGCGGTGATCAGCGCTTACCGAAAGCCCTCGCGATACGCTTGCCGGTTTCGCGGCTTGCAATGCGGGCGGCGTCGCCTGCACGATCGGCCTGGTAATTGGCGTTACGACGGATCGATCGCGCACGGTCTCCGATGGCATCTCCCACGTCTTCGGCGCGGCGTGCGCCCGAACGGCCTACGTCCTTTGCATCGTCCAGCAGTTCGCTGGCGAAGGCAGAAGCGATCTCGGCGCCGATGGCGGCAAGGCCGACGGCCTTGGTGCCTCCACGCACCGCTGCGCGGCGCGGGCCCTTGAACATGCCCGCGACGAGGATGCCGAGCGCCAGCCCACCAGCGGTGGCGGCGATCGGATGCTCCTTGACGAAGCTTGTGAATGCGTCACCCGCTTCGGAGGCCTTGTCGGCAACCTTCTGCGTAGTCGACTGTTCTCGCTTGGCCTCTTCGCGCGCCTGTGCGGCAGCGATGCGGGCCTTGATTTCGGCGCGTTTCGGATCGTTCATCGGGTGTCTCCGGGTAAAGTGTTATCTATTCGAATAATGAACGGGCGTCTTCGGCCAATTGTTCCGCCTTCTCAGCCGCCTCTTCCAGCGGACCTTTTTCATGGAACAGGTTGTAGACGGCATCTGCCAGCCGGTCGCGGAAAATCCATCCGGCGAAGGCTGCTGCGGCAATGAAAAAGCCGGTGCCGACCTGCAGGCGATGCTCACCGGCATAGTCGGCGGTATTCTCGGCGATATCGGCTGCGCCATCCTTTGCGCGGCCCGCAATGCGGCCGCCGATGCCCTTTTCGGCCATGTCGCCCTTGACGAAACCGAGATCGGCCTTGACCAGACGCTTGGCCGCATTGCGCAAGGCACGATCTTCATGAAGCTGCTGTTCGATGTCAGCCATTGTTCGCTGCGTCCTGTTGTTCCTTCATCGCGCCCATCATCGAATTCCAGGCCTGCCCCGCCTTTCGCACCAGCAGGTAGGCGATGAGCAGGATGCCGAGAACCACCACGGCAGTCGCGCCCCAGGCTGTGATGATGGGGGTCAAGGCAATGATCAGCCCCACGGTCAGCCCGATCAATGCCAGTACGGCGAGAAACGCCGCTACTGCACCGAAGGCGATGGTCTTCTTCAGCCTGTCGGCGACGAAGCCGGCGCGGGTTTTCTGGTAGGACAATTCCGCATCGAGATAGATGCGAGCATCCTCGACCAGTGCCTCGAGGTCGTCGGCAAGTGAGCGCGTACCCGCAGCATGATCTTCGGCAAGTGCCGGATCATCCTGCGGGTAATGTGCGCCTGGCGCAGCGTCGCTGGCGTGCAGCGGGTCTACGCCGCTATTCTCGTCCCTGACTTGCACCGAAACTTAGCGGAACAGGCGCGCGAAGAGGAAGCCGACCAGTGCTGCAAGGCCGACGGCAGCTGCCGGGCTCTTGCGGATCGCTTCACGCGAATCCTCGGCCAGCTCGTCCAGACTCTTTTCATCCAGCTTGCGGGCGTTGTCCTGCAGGGATTTCGATGCCGAGCGGGCATAGTCGCCGTATTTCGGACCAAGCTTCTCGTCGAGCGAGGCTGCGTTCTCGTCGATCACGCGCGAAAGGCCGGTCATTGCTTCGCTGGCCCTGTGCTTGCCTTCGTTGGCGAGATTGCCTGCGGTGGACTTGGCCTCGGTCGACCATTCCTGGCCGCCGGACTTCGCTTTCTCGCGATAGGCACCGACGCGCGCCTTGGCTTCGTCGCCCAGCGCGGCGGCACCGGCCTTCGCTTCGTCCAGCGCGGCATTGAAGCGCGACTTGGCTTCGGCGGTGTTGGGGGAGGTGGTATTGGAAGTGGTCGCTACCGTTTCGGGTTCTGCGGCAGGGGTCTTCGTCGTGGTTGCGGGTTTCTTGGCTGCCATTGTCGTTTCCCTTCCTGAGATCACTCGGTTGGTGTCCCTCGTTGTATTATGGGGCTAAGACACCCCGGTTCAATAGCTCAACGCGTGTTGCAGTGCAAAGTTCCGGGCGATAGGAGGCGTCCGACCACGTTTCCAGGAGTCCGTTTCCATGACCGCTATCATCGATATCCACGCCCGCGAAATTCTCGATTCCAGGGGCAATCCCACGGTGGAAGTGGACATCCTGCTTGAAGACGGCAGCTTCGGCCGCGCCGCCGTTCCCTCGGGTGCCTCAACCGGCGCGCACGAAGCTGTGGAACTGCGCGATGGCGACAAGGACCGTTACTTCGGCAAGGGCGTGAAAAAGGCCGTGCAGGCGGTGAACGGCCCCATTTCCGAACTCCTCGTTCTCGGCCCCGATGCGGAGAACCAGCGCGATATCGACATGGCCCTGATCGATCTCGACGGAACGGCCAACAAGGGCAAGCTGGGCGCGAATGCCATCCTCGGCGTCAGCATGGCCGTCGCCAAGGCGGCGGCGAATGCGCGCGGCCTGCCGCTGTGGGCCTATGTCGGCGGGGTTTCGTCCCATGTGCTGCCGGTGCCGATGATGAATATCGTGAACGGGGGCGAGCACGCCGACAACCCGATCGACGTGCAGGAATTCATGGTGATGCCGGTGGGCGCCGATTCGATTGCCGAGGCCGTTCGCTGGGGCAGCCAGATCTTCCACACCCTGAAGAAGGGCCTGTCGGAAAAGGGCCTGGCAACGTCGGTAGGCGACGAAGGCGGCTTTGCGCCAAACCTTGCCAGCACCCGCGACGCGCTGGACTTCATCATGACCAGCATCGAGAAGGCGGGCTTCACGCCGGGCGAAGATGTGGTGTTGGCGCTGGACTGCGCCTCCACCGAGTTCTTCCGCGACGGCAAGTACGAGATTTCGGGCGAGAAGCTTTCGCTGACAAGCGACGAGATGGCCGCCTACCTCGCTAAGCTGTGCGAGGACTATCCGATCAAGTCGATCGAGGACGGCATGGCCGAGGACGACTTCGAAGGCTGGAAGGCGCTGACCCAGATGATCGGCGACAAGGTGCAACTGGTGGGTGACGATCTGTTCGTGACCAATCCGGAACGCCTGAAAATGGGCATCGAACAGGGCATGGCCAATTCCCTCCTGGTGAAGGTCAACCAGATCGGCACGCTCACCGAAACGTTGACCGCGGTGGACATGGCGCACCGCGCGGGCTTCACCTCGGTGATGAGCCACCGTTCGGGCGAGACGGAGGACGCGACGATTGCCGATCTCGCCGTTGCCACCAACTGCGGTCAGATCAAAACCGGCTCGCTCGCCCGTTCGGACCGGCTGGCGAAGTACAACCAGTTGATCCGCATCGAGGAAGAGCTGGGTGACAGCGCGAAGTACGCCGGGCGAGGCTGCTTCGGCAAACTGGGATAACAGCTCATCAGGATGCGTCGCTGAGCGTTTGTCGGCGACGCATCCTTCAGCTGTCTAATTCTCGCTGTTCTTCGGGTGAAACCAGTATTGCCACACGCCCCAGGCATTGATCAGCAACAGCACGAAATTCATCGCCGCGATCGGCATCGATCCGCCGGTCAGCCCTGACACGATCCACGTGATCGAGACGACGCAGAAAAGTACGAAGCCCCAGGCCGTTGCGCGCCTGCCGAGGTCGAAAGCAATGAGTGATGCCGCGATCATCGTGCCGATTGCGGCAATCCATTCAAGTGGTCCATCCATGCGCGATTGAGCGCGCAAATCGCGATCCGGTTCCGGCCAAACTGCACAATGCACGCGCGGGCCCCAGGCCGACACCGTGCTGTCCGAGATCGGACCCTTGCCGCCCCTTTCTTGTCACACCACAGTGTGATCGATCCTGGCAATTAAAGGGCGTTCGTTAATCGGGAAACCTGCTCGTCGGAAAGCTCAAGCTTGGTGAATTCAAGCAGCGTCTCGAGCTGATCGACATTGCGGGCGCTCGCGATGGGGGCGGGAATACCGGGCTGGCGGACAAGCCAGGCAAGAGCGATGGCCGGTAGGCTGGCCCCGGTGTCAGCGGAAATATCGTCCATCACGGCAAGAACGGGCGGACCGCTTTCGGCATAGTCCTTCGTGCGATATCCGCGCTGGTTCGCCTCGAAGTCCTCGGGCTTGCGGTACTTGCCGGTAAGGTAGCCCGCAGCAAGTCCGAAGAAGGGCAACATCGCAATGCCGCGCGAGGTGCACATTGCCTGCAGGTCAGGTCCGTAGGAATCTCGCGCCACCAGATTGTATTCATTCTGCAATGCGGAGAAGGGCACCTTGCCCGCAGCGTCGGCATGGTCCAGCGCTTTTCCGAGCCGGTCGGCGTTGAAATTTGACGCACCCAGAGCGCGCACCTTGCCGGTGTCGACCGCGCCGTTGAACGCATCGACGATCTCGCCGACCTCCAGCTCTTCGTAATCGCGGTGCGCGTAGTAGAGATCGACGTAATCGGTCTGAAGCCGGTCCAGCGAAGCGTCGAGATGGGCCAGAACCTCCTCTGGCTTGTAGAGTTCCGGATCGCCCATGGAGCCGGGATTGCTGGGCTTCTTCTTGCTCAGCATGCCGGTTTTCGTGTGAATACGCATTTCTTTGCGCACCCCGCGCGAGGCGAGCCACTTGCCGAGGTAGGCTTCGGATTCGCCGCCTTCGTGTCCGTCAATCCACGCCGAGTAGACATCGGCGGTGTCGATCATCCGCCCGCCGGCCTCGTAAAAGGCATCGAGCACGGCGAAACCTTCGTCGCCATCGGCGGTCCAGCCAAACACGTTGCCACCAAGGACCAGCGGCAGGCCGGCGATGAAATCATGCGACTTCATGCGAATTCCTCCCGCAGTTCCAGCAGGCGGATCGCGGCCTGAGCCGCTTCGCCGCCCTTGTTTTTCTGTGCAGGGTCGGCACGGACCAGGGCCTGCTCCTCGTTCTCGGTGGTGAGGATGCCGTTGCCGATGGCGATACCGTCCATCGTCAGTGCCATCAGCGCACGGGCGCTTTCCCCGGCGACGATTTCGAAGTGATAGGTCTCTCCCCGGATCACCACGCCGATCGCGACGAAGCCGTCGTACTGGCCGCTCTCGGCGGCCATGGCGATTGCGCCGGGCACTTCCAGAGCGCCGGGAACGGTGATGACGTCGGCGTCATGCCCCGCATCCTTCAGCGCGGTCTTTGCGCCGTCGATCAGCATGTCGTTCAGGTGGCCGTAGAAGCGGGCTTCCACGATCAGAAAGCGGGCCATCAATCGTTCTCCTCGGTATCGATCGGACGCTCGCCTACGATGGAGAGGCCGTATCCGTCCAGTCCGACCAGCGAATGGCTGGTGTTGGTCAGCAGTACCATGTCGCTTACGCCCAGTTCGGTGAGGATCTGCGCGCCCACCCCGTAGTCGCGCTGTTCCTCCGCAACGGGTGGTTCTTCGCGCGAGACCTTGCCCGCCAGCCTGCGTACCGCGCGGGAGGCATAGTCCGGGTTTGGCCGGTTTATCAGCACGACCACGCCGGAGCCTTCCTCCGCGATGATCCGCATGGCGCCTTCCAGAAGGCCGCTACGCTGCGAATCGCGGGCGAATACGTCGTCGAAAATCGACAGGGCGTGCATCCGCACCAGTGTGGGCTTCTCGCTGTCGATGTGTCCCTTAACCAGCGCCAGCGTCTCTCCGCGGGTGGCCGTGTTGTAGAAGCTGATCGCGCGCCAGTCGCCGCCCCATTGGCTGGTGAAGCGCTCTTCCTCGCGCTTCTCGACGATGTGGTCGTGCTTGCGGCGATAGGCGATCAGGTCGCGGATGGTGCCGATCTTCATGCCGTGCTTGCGACCGAAGCGGATCAGGTCTTCCAGCCGCGCCATCGAGCCGTCCTCGTTCATGATCTCGCAGATCACGCCGCTGGGGTTGAGGCCGGCGAGGCGGGAAATGTCGACGGCGGCTTCGGTATGTCCGGCGCGAACCAGCACGCCGCCCTCGCGCGCTATCAGCGGGAAGACGTGGCCGGGCGTGACGATATCGTCAGGCCCCTTGGACGAATCGATGGCGACCGAGACCGTGCGGGCCCGGTCTGCCGCGCTGATGCCGGTGGTGACGCCCTCGCGCGCCTCGATGGCGACGGTGAAAGCGGTCTGCTGGCTCTCGCGGTTGCGGTTGCTCATCATCTGCAGGCCCAGTTCCTCTCCGCGGCGGCGGGTGAGGGAGAGACAGATGAGGCCGCGGCCATGCGTGGCCATGAAGTTGATCGCATCAGGTGTCGCCATCTGCGCCGGGATGATGAGGTCGCCTTCGTTCTCGCGGTCCTCGTCATCCACCAGAATGTACATCCGCCCGTTGCGCGCTTCCTCGATGATTTCCTCGATGCCGACGAGGACCGGGGAATCGTCGTTCTCTGTCAGGAAGCGGTCGAGCTTGCCGAGGGTCTCGCTGGTGGGGTTCCAGCCGTCCTCGTTGCAATCGCGCAAGGTGTTGGCGTGCAGACCGGCGGCGCGGGCGAGGCCGGCGCGGGTCATTTTTCCTTCCGCGATGATCTCGCGGACTCGGGCTATGATGATGTCGCTCATGCTTGGCGTGTATCACACTATGATGTGATGGCAATGGAGGTGTATCACATTGCCTCGGCAAATTGCCCCTTGCGCCGCGACTCGCCAAGCCGCAAAGAGCGAACATGAGCGATGCAGGACAAAGCGAAGCCGACCTGGTTGACGCCTTCCGTGAAGCGATGCGTCACGTTGCCGCCACGGTCTATGCCGTAACGACGATAGACAACGGAGATCGCTACGGAATTCTTGCGACCGCGGTCAGTTCCCTAAGTTTCGAACCGCCTTCGCTGCTGGTTTGCGTCAACCGTACCGCTTCTCTCCATGATCCGCTGGAACGCGCGGAGCGCTTCTGCGTGAACGTGCTGGGCCTGGGCAACCGGGACGTGGCCGAACATTTCATGATCCCGCATGCCGATCGCTTCGCGGTTGGCGAGTGGGAGGACCATCATGGAACCCCGGTGCTCACCTCCGCGCAATCGAGTCTCGTCTGCCGTACGGTGCACCGTCACGTGTTCGGCACACACACGATCTTCATCGGGGAATTGCTGGCGGCGAAGCACCGGCAGGACGCTACACCGCTCACCTATTTTGATCGCAATTACATTGATATAAGTGCTGCGCCGCAGCGCTCCGGGCGCGGCGACTAGTCGGCTGCCAGGCTCCGGTCGCGCAGTTCAAGCAGGTGGCCTGGCCAGCTGGGCCCGCGGCGTGAAGGCAGGAACATCGCAATTTCCCGCTCGACGATCTGCGCGCGCGCGGCTTGGGAGGGATAGACGAAGCTCGGCATCGCTCCGCCCCCCGCACGGATGCCTTCCGGCGTTTGCCAGAACTGGGGAACGATCATCGGATCGTAACCGGCATTGGCAAGCAGGTGAGCAGACATGCGATCCGCTTCCACCTCGGCGCGCCGGTTGACCTGCTGGTTACGCCCGACATGGCGCAGGATGCTGCCGTTATCGATCCCCAGCGCTTCCTTGCGCCGGCGGTGTTCCAGCACGGTATGCGCCAGTTCATGCGCGAGAACGACGGCCATCTGTTCGTCCGACAAACTGGTGGCAAAATCATACTGCAACTGGATCACGCGGCCATCGGACCGGGCGTTGGGACCATCGGCCACGAGTATCTCCACCAGCGAACGGCACCCGCGCGGCGCGCTGAAATTGATCATCAGGACTTCCTCTCCGCGAACCACCGTGAGGGCGACCGGTTCGCTTACCGCGGTGTCGGCCAGCAGGAAGAAAGCGAGCTCGCGCAAATGGTCCTCCCCTTGCGGGTTGAGGTGAGCAACCGGTGTGCCGTTGATCGCGGCGATCGAGTCTCCGGCGCGAAGATCGGCCTGGTCTGCGACGGAGTCCGGTACGACCTGGGCGATTGCCAGCGGACCGTTCGCGAAAAGCGCCTGTGCCCCATCGCCATATTGGTCCGCGCTGTGGAGGATCATCCCCGTTACCGGCATCGTTTGGCGGCACAGCCTGGAATTGCCCACCAGCATGGCGTCGGCAATGCGGGCGAGGCGCAGGTCCTGTGCGGCAAGTTCCTCGCTCGATTGCGCGCCGACAGCGGCGGGCAACAGCACGAGGAGCACGGCAAGTACATATTTCATGGCGTCGGTGCCTAGCAGCAATCAGGCAAGGGCGCTGCTATCGATTTGTTCCACGGAGGTGAGCCCCAGCATGGCCATGGTGCGCGAGGCTTCGTCTCCCAGCAGCGCGATCGCGCGAGTTGCGCCTGGCTCTCCTGCTGCGGCCATGCCGTAGAGCGTAGCGCGTCCGACCATTGCGCCGTCCGCGCCCAGAGCCAGTGCTTTCACCACGTCGCTGCCACGGCGAATGCCGCTGTCGAGCAATACGCTCATCCTGCCTCCCACTGCGTCAACGATGTCGGGCAGGGCATCGATGGCAGCAATCGAATGGTCGAGCGCCCGCGCGCCGTGGTTGGAAACGACCACCGCGTCTGCCCCCGCTTCCTGCGCCAGGTAGGCATCTTCGGGGTGCAGGACACCTTTCAGCACGAGCTTGCCCGGCCACATGTCGCGCAGCATCTTCACATCGTTCCAGTCGAGGTTGTCCTGCTTGAACAAGGCGCCGGGCTTTGCACCGCGTGCGACCGAATGTTTCATTTCGCGAGGCAGGTTGGCTTGCTGCGGCAGTCCGCCATCCAGCATGTAGCGTCCGATGACGCCTGCAAACCAGCGCGGGTGCGCAAGGATATCGGGCACGTTCCTGCGATTCAGCTGGAAAGGCATGCCGAAACCGTTGCGCCACAGGTATTCGCGATTTGGGGGGACGGGCAGATCGAGCGTGACGAACAGGGCCTCGCATCCGGCCTCGTGCGCACGGCGCACGACGTCGAAGGAAAGCTCGCGGTTCTCCCACATGTAAAGCTGGAACCAACGCGTGCCCTCCATGCCCGCGAATTCCTCCACGTCCATCGTACTGGCGCTGGAAATGCAGAACGGGATGCCCGCTTTCGCCGCTGCCTTGGCAAGGGCGAGATCGCCGCGATACCACATCATGCCGGCGGCACCGGTTGGCGCGATGGCGAAGGGCAGGGCGCTTTCAGCACCCAGCAGACTGGTGGAAAGGTCGATCCGGTCTACCTGGCGCAGCACGCGCGGGCGGAAGCTGATCCGCTCGAACGCCTCGCGATTGCGCGTCATGCCGGTCTCGTCCTCGACGCCGCGCTCCAGGTATTCCCACACGCCGCGCGGCAGACGCCTGCGCGCTTGCTGGCGCAGGTCCTCGATATTCCAGCAGTCGCGCGCTGCGCCCACTATCCGCGTCCGAGGAAGGGCAACTTGTTCTGCACCACCAGCGCTTCGTAGAAGTTCAGGTGGTCGGGCAGGTCGCACATGTGGACGATCACCTCGGCGATCTCCTCCGGCGTGGCTGCGAAGTTATCGGGCAGTTTCACAGAGCCCGGCATGATCTCGGTCGCCACGATGCCGGGATGGAAGATCGATACGGCGATGTTGTGATCGCGCCCGTCGACCGCCAGCGCATGGGTCAGCCCCTGCAGGCCGAACTTGCTGGCGGTATAGCTGGGGCATTCGCTGCGCGGCACCTTCGCAGAGATCGAGCCGACATTCACGATGCGACCGTGGCCGCCTTTCAGGAAGATCGGCCAGGCGTGCTTGGCCCCCAGGAAGGCACTGGTGAGGTTGGTGTCGATCACCTTGTGCCAGTGTTCGAGTGAGGATTCGTGCACTGGAGTGTTCTCGGCAATCCCGGCGTTGTTGATCAGCACGTCGACCGTGCCGAACCGCTCCACCGCTTTGGTGAACAGCTGCTCGATATCCGCTTCGTTGGTGACGTCGGTAACGACGGCCAGCGCCTGTCCGCCGAGCGCCTCCAGCTTTTCCACCAGCGCATCGAGCCGGTCCTGTCGGCGGGCGGCAAGCACCACTTTCGCGCCCTTGTTCACGAATTCGACCGCGCAGGCCTCGCCAATGCCAGAACTCGCGCCAGTCACTACCGCAACGCGGCCATCCAGAATGCTCATTGACTTTGTTCTCCCGTATCCAACGCCTGTTGGCGAATGAGCGTAGGCCAAGTCAACACGCTATCGCCTCAAATCGAGCCTTGGCATTCGTAATTCTTTGCCTAGTCTGATGCTCCGTTTCAGGAACAACCGGGGAGATTACATCGATGGCAATTCGCAACACCGGACTGGCGGCGGCCGCTCTGATCGCGCTGACCGCTTGCGGCTCGAATGACGAAGCGGCGTCCAGCGATTCACCCGAACCCGCCGTGATCGGTGAACGGCAGGACAATTTCGAGCAAATCGGTGATGCCTTCCGCGTGATCCGCGGCGAACTGGAAAACGATGCTCCGGACATGGCCGTTATCTCCGCCAACGCCGAGATCATCAACGCCAACGCGATGAAGATCGAGGGCCATTTCCCCGCAGGCACCGGCATGGACGATGGTTTCGACAGCGAGGCGCTGGCAACCATCTGGGAGCGTTCCGAAGAGTTTGCCGCGGCGCACGAGAGGCTGGTATCGGCCAGCGAGGCTTTCCTCGCGACGGCCAACGCCGGTGATTCCGCCGCAGTCGCAGAGGGTGTTCCGGAACTTGGCGCCGCCTGCAAGAATTGCCACGACACCTTCCGCCTCGATGACGAGTGACGCCGTGAAGGTGTGGGATGGCTGGATACGGCTGTTTCACTGGGCGATCGTCCTGATCATCCCTGCCATGTGGTGGACGGCCGAGAACGGCGAGATGACCTGGCACATGCGCCTCGGCATGGTGCTAATGGCTCTGCTGCTTTTCCGCATCCTGTGGGGATTTGTCGGTAGCACGACGGCCCGTTTCGGCTCCTTCGTCGCAGGGCCAGGGGCCGTGCTATCCTACCTGACAGGCAACAGGCGCGAGGAGGCGGAAGGCATCGGCCATAATCCCGCCGGCGGCTGGAGCGCCCTGGCGCTGCTTCTCGTGATGCTGGCGCAAGTCGGTCTCGGCCTGTTCTCCGGCGATCCATACGACGGAGCGACGGGGCCACTCAATCACATGGTGGGTGCGATGACGGCAGGCTGGATGACGGACTGGCACGAGATCGGTTTCAACGTGCTCCTCGGCCTGATCGGCCTGCACGTAGCTGCCATCCTCTTTTATGTCTTCGTGAAGCGGGAGAACCTTGTAACGCCGATGGTGACGGGGAAGCGGAAAGGTGGAGCAGGGGTCGGTGGCATGGAAAGCCCTTCGGTGACGCGCGGGATCGTTTGCCTGGCCATTGCGGCGGTCATTCCGCTGTGGATCTGGTTCGGAGCGGGCTGATCCCAGCATTGGTGCGGCGAGGATCGTGAAGCCGGACCGGTGCGCATCCGAAGGTTAGCCAATTGATCGAGTGCTGGTGTTGCGCAAGTATCCTCCGAAGGGCTCTGTTGCAAACATGGGGCACGGCCGCGCGGCGTCACCCAGTTGGGGGATTAGGCAGCATTGGCGAAA